>DATJZB010000001.1:0-43015 GCA_035499335.1 Rhizomicrobium sp.
GTACAACACCATGGCCCGGGCGTTCGTCTCGTGCGTCTGCCAGTAGACGCGCTCGGATCCGGCCTTCCGCGCCTCCTCGTAGACCGCTTCGATCAGCTTGCGACCGACCCCTTCGCCGCGCGAATGCTCGCTCGTGAAAAGGTCCTGCAGGTAGCAAATGTCGTTCAGCAGCGTCGTGCTGCGATGGAAGAGATAGTGCACGAGGCCTACCAGCTTGCCGCGCGTCTCGGACACGAGGGCGTGCATCGGCTCGTTCGGATCGAGAAATCTCTGCCACGTCGTCCGCGTAATCTCGGGCGGCAAGGCGGTCGCATCGAAGCGGCCGTAGAAGCGGTTGTAGCCGTCCCACAAGGGCAGCCACTGCTCGTAGTCATCGGACGTGACGAACCGAACGATGCTGCTCATGGCGCCTCCTTGGTCGCTGTGTCCCGCATGGACCGGCAGTTGGCACGTCCTGCACCCGCGGGAAAAGACCCGCCGGGCGAGCGCGCAAAGCGGGCGACGTCTCCAAGCGTCAAACTCCAGACGAAGCGGAGGTACGTTTCGACGTTTCGCGGGTTTGCCGTCGTCGGTATCGAGGGCGCGGCGCGCAAACGGGTGCGCCAAAAACAGACAGCCCTCGACTTCATTCCTGAAGGTCGAGGGACTGCTGGTAGGGACCTCAGGAAGTTGGGTGCACCTGAGATTTACGGAGTAAACATCAGGCGGGTTAATAAGCTCCTACTGCTCGGCTTGAGCGGAGGGATGTCGCGCCGGCTCGGGTCCGGCGGATGCCGCCGGCCGCTAAGCGGTCCAACGCTCCCTTGCCGCAAAAAGCCAGACGAAAGAGAACGCGTGTCCTCTGGCGTATTTGTCTAAGATATTGATATTGCTGGTACAGTTGGGTGGGCTCGAACCACCGACCTCCGGATCCACAATCCGGCGCTCTAACCAACTGAGCTACAACTGCACGTCTCAAAAAGAGGGCCGGAAACTATGGCCCGCCCCCCGCAAAAGCAAGCCGCTGGAATGTGCGATTGGAGCGCGTTCGGCGCGGCTTTGGCGGTCCGCCTGCCAGTTACTATAAGTTGCCGCGCGGGCGCCGAGACCCCGCCCGCCCCCTCGCAGAGGACCGCATGAGCCGACGCTGGACGATCATCCTGAGCCTGAGCGCCATTCTCATCATCGCCCTGGCGGCCATTCTGTATTGGCTCAGCAGGCCGCTGCCGATCCTGACCGTGGCGACCTGGTCGGGGCCCTACAGCCGGGCACAGCAGAATGCCCTCTTCCGCCCGTTCGGCGAGGCGCGCCGGATCGACGTGCATCTCGCCCTCTACGATGGCGGCCTCACGGAGCTACGCCAGATGGTGGGCAACGGCCGTTACGACTGGGACGTGATGGATTTCGAGCTCCCGGACGCGATCGCCGCGTGCCGCACCGGCCTTCTGGAGCCCATCGACGCGCATACGCTTTCCGCCGGCGCGGACGGAACGCCTGCCATGCGCGACTTCGTGCCGAACGCTGTTGGGCCCTGCTGGGTCGGAAGCGTCGTCTATGCCCAGGTCGTCGCCTATGCACAGGACCGTTTCGGGCAGGCCCGGCCGCAGACGATCGGCGACTTCTTCGATCTGGCCAGGTTTCCCGGCCCCCGCGCGCTGCGCCGCTCCAGCGCGAAGTTCAATCTCGAAATGGCGCTGCTTGCTGATGGCGTGAAGCCGGCGGACGTCTATAGCGTCTTGTCGACGCCCGAGGGCGTCCATCGCGCGCTCGCCAAGCTGAACTCGATCCGCAACGCGCTCGTGTGGTGGAACAACTCCGCCGACGCCATCGCCATGCTTAACGACGGACGCGCCGCGTTCGCGACGGCGCTGAACGGGGACATCTACGATGCGGCCCAGCACGGGCATGCCGTCGGCGTCATCTGGGACCGACAGCTCTACGAACTGGACGTGTTCGGCGTGCCGAGGGGCGATCCGCGGAAGGACAGGGCCATGGACTTCGTGCGCTTCGCCACCGAATCGCGGCGTTTGGCCGGCGTAGCGGACTGGGTTCCCTACGGTCCCGCGCGACGCTCCGCCCTCGCCTTCGTCGGCAGGAATCCCGAACTGGGCGTCGCGATGAAGCCGTTTCTGCCGACCGAGAAATCGCATTTTACGACGGCTTTCGCGGTGGACGACGAGTGGTGGCAGCTGCACGGCGAGGACGTCGAGCCCGTCTGGCAGACCTGGATCGCCTCGTTGAACTGAGGCTATCGATTTATTTCGCGAACCGACGGATTCCCGGAATCTTGCGTTCTTTCCACAGTCGCATGGATTGACATAGTGCTGACGCTACAGGAGTTTCAGCGACGCTGAACAATCGCGCGCGGGACCAGCAACGCAGATGCTATCGTACGCCATCCGACGCCTGCTGGGCGCGATCCCGACCCTTTTCATCATCATCACCCTTGCCTTCTTCATGATGCGACTCGCGCCGGGCGGACCGTTCGACAGCCAGCGCCGTCTTCCGCCCGAGATCGAGCACAACATCAAGGCGGCCTACAACCTCGACAAGCCGGTTTACCAGCAATACTTCATCTACCTCGGAAAGCTGGCGCACGGCGATCTCGGCCCGTCCTACAAGAACAAGGATTTCACCGTCAGCGAGATGATCTCGGACGGCCTGCCGGTCAGCGCGAAGCTCGGCCTGTCGGCGATCCTGCTTGCCGTCCTGATCGGCGTGACGCTGGGCACCGTTGCCGCGCTCAGACAGAACAAGGCGACCGACTACACGGTGATGACCGCGGCGATGATCGGCATCACCATTCCAACCTTCGTCGCCGCACCGATCCTCACCCTGATCTTCGGCGTCTATGGCTTGACCGTTTTCGGCTACGACATTTCGCTGCCCGTGGGCGGCTGGAACGGCGGGGCGATCCGCAACATGATCCTGCCCGTGATCGTTCTCGCGCTGCCGCAGATCGCCGTGATCTCGCGCTTGACGCGCGGCAGCATGGTGGAGGTGCTGCACTCCAACTACGTTCGCACCGCGCGGGCCAAGGGCCTCTCGAGCTTCCAGGTCGTGGTGCGCCACGCGCTGCGCGCCGCGATCCTGCCGCTGGTCAGCTATCTCGGCCCGGCCATCGCCGGCATCCTGACCGGATCGCTGGTCGTCGAGCAGATATTCGGAATTCCCGGCATCGGCCGATACTTCGTGCAGGGCGCGCTCAACCGCGACTATACGCTGGTCATGGGCGTGCTCATCTACTACGCGACGTTCGTGATCCTTCTGAACCTCCTGGCAGACATTCTCTATGCGGTGCTCGATCCGCGCGTGAGGTATGCGAAATGAGCGCCGAACGCACCGCGGAGCTCGTCGGGCGCGCCCTCGACGTCAAGGGACGGAGCCTTTGGGACGACGCGATGCGCCGGTTGTTCCGCAACCGCGCCGCCGTGGTCAGCATCGTCACCCTCGGCATCATCGCGCTGCTCGCGGTGTTCGGACCGTTCTTCCTCGCCTATCCGTACGACTATATCGACTATTCCGTCGTCTCCTGCGCGCCGGACTGGTGGCCTGATCCCTCCGTGCTCTGCAATGCCGGCGGCACGCACTGGTTCGGCACGGACTCGGTCGGACGCGACCTCCTGGTGCGCACGCTCTACGGCGCCCGCGTTTCGCTCGCGGTCGGGTTGATCGCGACGCTCGTCAGCCTCGTCATCGGCGTCGCGTACGGCGCGACGGCCGGCTATCTCGGCGGCCGGATCGACGAGCTGATGATGCGGTTCGTCGACGTCCTTTATTCGATCCCCTACATCTTCCTCGTCATCATCCTGATGGTGATCTTCAACCGGAATTTCTTTCTCCTTTTCGTCGCCATCGGCGCGGTGGAGTGGCTCACCATGTCGCGGATCGTGCGCGGCCAGACGCTCTCCATCAAGCAGAAGGAGTTCATCGAGGCGGCGCGCGCCAGCGGTGTCGGCGGCTTCGGCATCATCACGCGTCACATCATCCCCAACGTGTTCGGTCCGGTAGTCGTTTACGTGACGCTGACGGTACCCGCGGCGATCCTCGCGGAAAGCTTCCTGTCGTTCCTCGGCCTCGGCATCCAGGAACCGCTGACCTCGTGGGGCGTGCTGATCTCGGAAGGCGCGAACCAGATGGAAACCGCACCGTGGATGCTCATCTTCCCGGCGCTTTTCATGGCCATCACCCTGTTCTGCTTCAATTTCATCGGCGACGGCTTGCGCGACGCCCTCGATCCGAGGGACCGCTGACCGCATGACCGTGCCCATCCTCGAAGTCAGAAACCTGGACGTGAAGTTCTCGACTCCCGACGGCATCATCCATGCGGTAAGGGACGCGAATTTCCAGATCGGCGAAGGCGAGTGTCTCGGCGTCGTCGGAGAGTCGGGTTCTGGCAAGAGCCAGCTCTTCATGTCGACGATCGGACTGTTGGCCGCCAACGGGAGAGCGACGGGCAGCGTCAAATATCGCGGCCGCGAAATCCTCAACATCAGCCAGCCGCGGCTCAACAAGCTGCGCGGGTCCAAGATCACGATGATCTTCCAGGATCCGCTCACCTCGCTGACGCCGCACATGACGGTCGGAGCGCAGATCATCGAGTCTCTGCGCACGCATACCGGGCTTCCCTACAACGAGGCCCAGAAGCGCGCCATCGAAGTTCTCGAACTCGTGCGGATACCCGAAGCGCGCAGGCGCATGGACCAGTATCCGCACGAATTGTCCGGCGGCATGCGCCAGCGCGTGATGATCGCGATGGCGACGGCATGCGGACCCGATCTGCTGATCGCGGATGAACCGACGACTGCGCTCGACGTCACAGTGCAGGCGCAAATCCTCGAAATCATGCGCGACCTCAAGACCGAACTCAAAACGGCGATCGTGCTCGTCAGCCACGACATGGGCGTGATCGCCGGCATCGCCGACCGCGTTCAGGTCATGCGCAACGGCGACATCGTGGAGGAAGGTCCGACCGACGACATCTTTTACAAGCCGCGACACGACTACACGAAGATGCTCCTGGACTCGATGCCGCGCGTCGACAATCCGGACCGCAAGGGTCACGCCCACCCTACGGACGCGACGAAGCCCGACATTCTCCTCAACGTCGAGGACCTCAAGGTTTACTTTCCGATCCGCGGCACGGGCCTCTTCGCGCGGACAAAGCCGCTGCGCGCGGTCGACGGGGTCAGCTTCACCCTGCACCAGGGCGAGACGCTCGGCATCGTCGGCGAATCCGGCTGCGGAAAATCGACCCTTGCGCGCGCGGTGCTTCGACTGTTGCCCAAGACGGACGGGACGGTCGTCTGGATGACGCGCGACCTGGGCCAGATCAGCGAGGCCGACCAGAGACTGCTGCGCAAGGAACTGCAGATCGTCTTCCAGGACCCGCTCGCCAGCCTCGATCCGCGAATGACGATCGGTGAATCGATCGCCGAGCCGCTGCGCACGCTCGAGCCGGGGCTGACCCGGGATCAGGTCAAAACGCGCGTCCGCGAGATCATGAAACAGGTCGGCCTGGAGTCGGCCTGGATCAACCGCTATCCGCACGAATTTTCCGGCGGGCAGAACCAGCGCGTCGGCATAGCGCGCGCGATGGTCGTGAAGCCGAAACTGGTGATCTGCGACGAAGCGGTGAGTGCGCTCGACGTCTCGATACAGGCGCAGATCATCGATCTGATCGTCAAGCTCCAGGCCGATTCCGGGATGTCGATGATCTTCATCAGCCACGACCTGTCCGTGGTGCGTCAGATTTCACACCGCGTCATGGTCCTCTATCTGGGCCGCGTCGTCGAATTCGCCGATCGCGAGGCGATCTACAAGGACGCGCGCCACCCCTACACCAAGGCGCTGATCTCGGCGGTGCCGATTCCCGACCCGCGGGCCGAGCGCGCCAAGAAGCGCGTGCGCCTGACCGGCGACCTGCCCTCGCCGCTGGACACGCGCGCGCAACTCAGCTTCCTCAAGTCGAAGCTGATCGACGATTTCGACGCCGAGCAGTACCGGCCCAAACTCGTCGAAGTCGCGCCAGGCCATCTCGTGGCCGAACACGATCCGGTCTGAACGCCTTATTTGATGCGTTGGACCTTTAGGGCGACGCCGACGCCGTTGATCACCATGTCGTAGGAGCCCAGCATCCCGCGCGAGATCTCGACCGTGTTGCCGCCGCCGCCGTGCATATGGGCGTGGTCCGTGTCGCCGTCGAGCTGGCGCCAGATCTGCCCATTGTCGAGGAACACGGTGATGCGGCCGAAGGGATTGAGTGCGTAGTCGGTCACCTTCGCCGTGATGCTGTTGAGTGCCTGCGGCGGCGCGGGCGGAGCGGGTTCGCCCGGCTTGGGCGGCGGCGGCGTCGGGGCGGTCAGATTCTCGCTTCCGAACTGTTCCGGGGTCGTCTGCTGCGACGGGCTGATCCCGAAGATGCGGCTTGGGTCGTACCAGGCGCGCGTGTCCGCCGGGGGCGCCGTTTCGGGCGGCGCGGCCTGGGCGGCTTTGACCTGCGGAACCAGCGCGTCGAAACACGCCAGACGCGCCGAGTTGTCCGCGATCGCCGCGCACTTCGCCATTCCGTCGACAATATCCTCGCGCGGACCCGCCAGGGAGGCGGCCGGAACGAGCGTGAGCGCGACAATCCAGCCGCATTTCAACAAGTTCATAATTGGTTCATCCGTATCCTGATTGCCTGGGGCGGCAAACGCGGGCACATAGCCCGCCACGCTTATATGATATCGAAGGACGGCCTGCGAGGGTCTGAACGGAGATGGAACAGAGCAGGTGGACACGGCGCGGCGTGATGGCGGGCGGTACGGCCGTCGCCATCGGCGGCGCTGCTTATGCGCTGAAGGGCAAGTCCGGACCGGGAATGAACTTCTCGCGCGCCGACGCGTCGACGCTGACGCGCGGCAACGGCGCCGAACCCGACACGCTCGATCCGCACAAAGCATCGGGCAATTGGGAAAACAACATCATCGGCGACATGTTCATCGGTCTGATGACGGACGCGGCCGATTCGCGGCCCGTGCCGGGCGCGGCAGAGAGTTTCACCGCCAGCGCCGACGGCCTCACCTACACGTTCCGGCTGCGCGACCATGTCTGGTCCGACGGCACGCCCGTGACGGCGCACGACTACGTCTATTCGTTCCGCCGCATGGCGAATCCGAAAACCGCGGCGCAGTACGTTTCCATTCTCTATCCGGTCAAGAACATGCAGGCGGCCGCAGCCGGCCGCGTGCCGCCCGAAGCGGTGGGCGCGCGCGCCATCGACGAGCGCACCCTCGAGCTGACGTTCCGCTTCCGCGTGCCGTACATCCGCGAGCTTCTGACCCACTACACGAGCTTTGCCGTTCCCCGTCACGTGGTGGAGAAGTTCGGCGAAAGCTGGACGCGTCCGGAACACATCGTCGTCAACGGGCCCTATATCCTCAAGGAGTGGATACCGAACGAGTTCGTCCGCCTGGAACGCAATCCGCGCTTCTTCGACGCCGCGAACGTGCCGATCAAGACGGTCTATTTCTACCCTACGCAGGATTCGTCGGCGGCCCTGAAACGCTTTCGCGGCGGCGAGTTCGATCTGGTGACGGATTCGGTTCCGCCGCAGCAGATCCGCTGGCTCGAAATGTACCTGCCGCGCGAGACCCGCCTGACTCCTTACATCCTTTCGCAGTACGCGCAGTTCAACGTCCACCGCAAGCCGTTCGACGACCTGCGCGTGCGCACCGCGCTCTCGCTCGCCATCGACCGGGAGATCATGGTCTCGAAAGTCACGCGCGCCGGCGAAAAGCCCGCCTACGCGTTCGTTCCGCCCGGCCTGCCCAACTATGCAAGCGGCGAGCTCGGATTTCGCAAGACGCCCGTCGCGCAGCGACTATCGCGCGCGGTTGAATTGCTGCGCGAGGCGGGCTTCGGCCCGTCCAATCCCCTCAGCTTCGATTTCAATACCACGAACACGACGGAGGCGCGCATCGTCTCCGTGGCGCTGCAAGGAATGTGGAACGAAATCGGGGTCAAGGCGCGTTTGGTGCCCTCCGACAGCCAGATTCACTACAACCTCCTGCGCAAGCGCGATTTCGCGATGGGTTGGGCCGGCTGGATTGCGGATTATCGCGACGCCAAGAATTATCTCACCCTGTTCCAGACGGCGACGACCGATCTCAACTATGGCGGCTACTCGAACCCGACATACGACTCGCTCGTCGACCGCTCGGACAATGAGGCCGACGTCGCGGCGCGCGCCGTCATCCTGCGCCGGGCGGAACAGTTACTGCTCGACGATTCCGCCCTGATTCCGGTCTATTTCGGCGTGGCGCGCAATCTCGTGTCGCCGCAGGTGAAAGGCTGGGTCGACAACAATGTGAGCGTGCATCGCACGCGCTACATGTCGCTCGACCGTTCGATCAGGACAGTATGAAGCGGGCCGCGCTTGTGTGCCTCCTCGCGGCGATCACCGCCGCGCCAGCTTCCGCCCTGACCGTTCTCAATCGCGGCAACAACGGCGAGATCAAGAGTCTCGATCCGCACTTCATCGACGGGCTGAACGAATCCAACGTCGACGGCGACCTGCTGATCGGACTGCTGACGATGGATCCGGCGGCAGCGCCCATCGCGGGAGCGGCGACCGGCTGGAGCACGTCCCCAGACGGCCTCGTATGGACGTTCCATCTGCGCGACCATGTCTGGTCCGACGGACGACCCGTGTCGGCGCAGGACTTCGTCTTCGCCTGGCAGCGGCTGCTAGACCCGCGCACCGGTGCGGCCTACGCCTACAATCTCTGGGTGGTGAAGAACGCGCACGCGATCAGCCAGGGAAAGCTGGCGCCCTCCGCGCTCGGCGTTCGCGCGGCTGACGACAGGACGCTGATAGTCACGCTCGAACATCCCGCGCCCTATCTTCCCGAGCTGCTCACGCACGACACGACGTACCCGCTGCCGCGCCATGTGCTTCTGGCGAAGGGCAATGCCTGGTCGCAGCCCGCCAATTTCGTCGGCAACGGTCCCTATGTGCCGAAGGAATGGATCGCCAACGACCACATCACGCTCGTGAAGAACCCGAAATTCTACGACGCTGCGCACGTCCGCATCGATGTGGTGAACTACTTTCCGATGGCCGACAGCAATTCGGGCCTGCGCCGCTTCCGGACCGGCGAGCTTGATACGCAGACGCCGATCCCTCTCACGCAAATCGACTGGCTGCGCAAGAACATGCCCGCGGCGCTTCACACGAAGCCGTTTCTCGGACTGTCCTACATCTCGATCAACATGCGACGGCCGCCCTTGAACGACCGGCGCGTGCGACGCGCGCTGAATCTCGCGATCGACCGGGAGACGCTGACCGACAAAGTGCTGCGACTCGGCGAGCCGCCGGCCTACTGCATGGTGCCGCCGAACATCGCGAACTATCCGCACGGCGCGGCGCTGGATTTTCGCGCCATGCCCTTTGCCGAGCGTCTGGCCAGGGCGCAGTGGCTGATGCGGCAAGCGGGTTTCGGTCCGGACAAGCACCTCCACCTGGTGTTCGAAACGTTCAACGAACCGAACAGCAAGCGTGTCGCGGCGGTGACGCAATCTATGTTGCGCCAGATCTGGATCGACCTCGACGTCTCGGTCGCCGACGGTGCCGTGCACGGTCGCAACATGCAGCAGGGGAACTACGACATCGGCGCGGCGTCCTGGTTCGCCGACTTCAACGATGCCAGCAATTTCCTGGACCTGTTGCGCAAGGACAGCGGCAACAATTACGGCGGCTACGACAACCCGGCCTTCGACGCGACGCTGGACGCCGCGCAGGCCGAGCCAGACTCGGGAAAGCGCGGCCTTCTGCTGCAGAAGGCCGAGAAAATGGCGCTCGACGACTACGCCTGGATTCCGCTGCGCTTTCGCACGACGCAGGACCTCGTACAGCCCTACGTCAAAGGCTGGATCGACAATCCAAGGGATTTTAACCGTACCCGATGGTTGTGGATCGACGGCAAGCCCGGCGGCCGCTGACCTGGCTTGCCCGCGCATCGTTTCCATGGGCTATAGAGTGTATGGGCCGCGGCGCGGGTCATGGGGGATCGGGGCATTCGCATGAGGTTATTCCGTTTCGTATCGCTGGCGGCGCTTGTCCTCCTGGCCGCCTGTTCGCGCTCGGGCTCGTCCAGTCAAACCGTGCATGCGCCGGACTATCTCGTTCGCGGCAACGGCTCGGAGATCAAAAGTCTCGACCCGCACTATATCGACGGAAACTGGGAAGCGAACGTCGTCGGCGAATTGTTGACCGGACTGACGACGGATGGCGCGGACGGCAATCCGATTCCGGGGGCAGCCCTCAGTTGGGATGAGTCGCCGGACGGCAAGACCTGGACCTTCCATCTGCGCGATCACGTTTGGTCGGACGGCGTGCCCGTGACGGCGGAAGACTTCGTCTTCGCCTGGCGACGCATTCTGGAACCGGCGCGCGGCGCCCCGTACGCCTACTATCTGTGGCTGATCAAGAACGGCAAACCCGTCAGCCAGGGCACGATGCCCACCACGGCGCTCGGCGTGACGGCAAAGGACGACAAGACACTCGTCGTCGAACTGGAGCATCCCGCGCCCTACCTGCTCCAATATCTGCTGCACCAGTCCGTCTTTCCCGTTCCGCGCCATGCGGTGCTCGCCAAAGGCGACGGCTGGGCGAAGCCGGAGAACTATGTCGGCAACGGCGCTTTCCTGCCCAAGGAGTGGGTGCCGAACGATCACATCACGCTCGTGAAGAATCCGAAATTCTACGACGCCGCGCACGTCCGCCTGCAGCGCGTGATCTACAAGGTGACGCCCGACACCCTCGCCGCACTCAAATCGATCCGCGCGGGCGAGCTCGACACGCAGAACCTGCTGCCCACTTCGGAGATTGACTGGATGCGGGCACACATGCCCCAGGCGTTGAAGATTTATCCGACGCTTTCCAGTTCCTATCTGATGGTGAATTTCCGCCACAAGCCGTTCCAGGACGTCCGGCTGCGCGAGGCCATTGCGCTCGTCTACGACCGCGAGACGGTGACGACCAAGATCATCAAGCTCGGCGAACCGGCTGCGTACGCGCTCGTGCCCTGGGGCGCCGCAAATTATCCGGGCAAAGCCCAGATGTGGTTCCGTCCGCTGCCGTACGACAAGCGTGTTGCCAAGGCGCGGCAATTGATGGCGGCGATGGGCTATGGGCCGGACAACCATTTCCACACGACGTTCGACACGACGACGACGCCGGACGCCAAGCGTACGGCCGCCGTTCTCCAGGCGATCTTGCGCCGGGTCTATATCGACATCGACATCGTCAATTCCGACACGCAGATCTTCTACAAGAAATTGCAGGAAGGCCAGTTCGACATTTCAGGCGCCGCCTGGCAGGGCGACTACAACGATGCCGGCACGTTCCTCGATCTGCTCTTGTCCGACAGCGGCAACAACTACGGCCACTACTCCAATCCCCGCTACGATGCGCTCGTCGCGCAAGCAAACCAGACGCCGGACATCAAGCTGCGCGGCGAACTCCTCCAAGAGGCTGAACAGGTCGCGCTCGACGACTATGCCGTCATCCCGACGCGTTTCCGCGTCACGGAAGACATCGTCGAGCCCTATGTCCGCGGTTGGATTCCGAACGTGCGCGATTTCAATCGTTCGCGCTGGCTGTGGATCGATCCACACGTAAAACCCGCCCGCGGCTGAGAGTTAGTCGCAGATACGCGGCCGCGGCGCAGCGGCGCGAAATACGACAAAAAGTTCAGGTTCACTCCACCCTGACCGAAGGTCCGGGGTGGCCTTCTGCGCGCGGGCGGGGGAGCGAAAAAAGCAGAGGAAACTGCTCACCATGAACCTGCGCCAAAAGGCGAAAACGCTTCTTCCCCTCCTGGCATTCCTGCCCTTCACCCTCGCTGTGCCCGCCCGGGCCGATGGTCTCGACCTCAGCGCCTATCGCGGAAAGGTGGTGATGCTCGACTTCTGGGCCTCCTGGTGCACGCCCTGCCGGCTGTCGTTCCCCTGGCTCAGCGATATGCAGCAGGCCTACGAGCGCGACGGACTCGTGGTCATCGGCGTCAACGTCGATCACGACCGGGCGCTCGCCGATGCGTTCCTGCGTTCGACGAGCCCGACGTTCAAGATCGTCTACGACCCCAACGGCGAAATCGCCGGCCGCTACGACTTCAAGGACATGCCGACGTCGGTCCTGATCGGGCGCGACGGCCGTGTGCACTTCACGCACAACGGATTCTTCCAGGCGAAAGAGCCTTCTTACCTCGCCGACATCACGTCCCTCCTCAACCAAAGGGCCCAGTAACGTGTCACCCCATCGTATTGTCCTTGTGCGCCGCAAGGCCCTCGAGACTCTGACCTGTCTTGCCATGGCCCTCGCGTGCACCGCCTGTACGTCGGTCGGACCGAAGCCTTGGCAGAAAGATCTGATGGCGCGGCGCGAAATGCAGGTCGGCGCCTACGCGCTGCAGGCGGCGGCCGAAGACCATATTTACTTCAGCAAGGAAGCTTCGAGCGGCGGGCGCGGATTTGCCGGCGGAGGTTGCGGGTGCAACTGACGAAACGTCGCCGCCCGCACAAGGTTCGCGAAAAGATCGGTGCATTGTCCGCCGGCCTGCTGGCCGCAACGATCGCGTCCCCGACCCAGGCTCAGGACGCCAGCGCCGCCGACAGCTTCGGGCCGGGCGTGAACTACACCGAACTCGACACCGCGCTCCTCGTCTACTCGGAAGCCGGAAGTCGCGTGTCGGCGATCGAGCCGGCGGCAACGCTCACCCTGCACGGCTCATGGGGCGCACAGCTGGGCGTCGAAGTCGTGCTCGATGCCGTTTCGGGCGCGACGCCGAACGGGGCCGTGCCGTCCAACCTGTCGCAGAATTTCGTCACGCCCGTCCGTATCGTCACGCCAGGCACTTCGGGCGGCACGACGACCGTCACCGGCTCGTCCGGCGGCAGCACCGTCATCACGCTGCCGGGATCGCCGGGCTCCGTGAGCTACGGAACGCGCACCTATACGGTCGCGCCGAACACGCTGCCGGTGGACAAGGGCTTCAACGACCGCCGCGAAGGCTTCAACCTCAACTGGTCGCAGCCGCTCGGCGCGCTGTCGGACATCGGTCTCGGCGTGGGATATTCGACCGAAAAGGACTATCGCGCCATCACGGCGAACGCGCACGTCTCACAGAACCTCAACACCGACAACACCACGCTCAGCCTCGCGCTCAACGGCGAGTTCGATTCGTCTTCGCCCTATGGCGGCGTTCCGACGCCGTTCACGCCGATGAGCGGCGACTGGAAGAAACCAGCCGGGAAGAACAAGACCCAGCTCGGCTTCGTGCTCGGACTGACGGAAGTGATGAGCCGGCACTGGCTGATGCAGCTCAACTATTCGCTCGACAGTCAGAGCGGATATCAGAACGATCCGTATCGCATTCTTTCGGTCGTCGATCCGGTCGGCGGCGAACCGACGGCCTATCTCTACGAAAACAGGCCGGACCATCGCCTGTCGCACAGCCTCTATTGGGACAACAAATTCGATTTCGGTCCCAGCGTGACCGACATCTCGTTGCGGTACTTCACCGACGACTGGGGCATCAGTTCGAAGACCGCGGAGCTGTCGGAACGGGTCGACATCGGACGCGCCTGGTACCTCGAGCCGAGCGCGCGTTGGTACCAGCAATCGTCGGCCAATTTCTTCCGCAACTATCTGGTCCAAGGTCAGGCGCTGCCGACCTACGCATCGTCGGACTCGCGTCTCGAAGCCTTCACCTCGCTGACGTTCGGCATGAAGCTGGGTGTCAACCTGACCGGGCGCACCGAGCTCTATTTCCGCGGCGGCTACTACGAGCAGCAGGGGAACGGGCATCCCGCCGGCGCGATCGGTCAGCTCGCACATCAGAATCTGTTTTCCGGAACCAATGCCGTGTTCGGTTTCGTCGGCTACACATGGGATTTCCACTAGTTGGGAACGGCTGCAACAGACAAGGCTGCATCGCCGCCGGCGTCGTCGCTGCAGCGGTCTGGAGACGATTTCCACTTCCAGTTCCACGCCATGGCGACGCCCTGCGAACTGCGCCTCGAGACCGGGGATCGCGCGGTGGCGATTGCCGCTTCGCGCGCCGTCGAGGGCGAAGCCCGGCGCATCGAGCGGAAATTCAGCCGCTATCGCGCCGACAGCGTCGTCGGTGAGATCAACGCCTCCAACGGCCGGGACGTGATCGTCGACCAGGAAACGGCGCAGTTGCTCGACTTCGCCGCCAATTGTTTTGCGCTGAGTGACGGCTTGTTCGATATCACCTCCGGCGTTCTGCGCCGCGTCTGGACGTTCGACGGATCGGACCGGCTCGCCACGCCGGCGCAGATCAGGTCGGTCAAGCCCTTCGTAGGATGGAACAAAGTGACCTGGCGCGCGCCTGTGATCGCGCTGCCTCCCGGCATGGAAATCGATCTCGGCGGCCTCGCAAAGGAATATGCGGTCGATAAGGCCATGGCGGCCGTGCAGGCGATCACCAACGAACCCGCGCTCGTCAATTTCGGCGGTGACCTGCGCGTCTCGGGACTGCGGAAACATGGCGCGCGATGGAAGGTTGCGATCGAGTCGGTCGACGAGGCCGGTCGTCTCGCGGGACTGCTCGAACTTGCCGGCGGCGCCATCGCGACCAGCGGAGACTCGCGGCGATTCCTGCTCAAGGACGGCGTCCGTTACGGCCATATCCTCAACCCGCGGACCGGACGGCCGGTGGCGCATGCGCCGCGCTCGGTCACGGTCGCAGCGGCGACCTGCGTCGAAGCGGGACTGATCGCAACGCTTGCGGTCTTGCAGGGCAAGAACGCAGAAAAATTTCTCAAGCGCGAAGGGGTGCGGTCCTGGTGCATCCGATGATCTTATGTCGATGAAATTTCTCGCCGCCATACTGGGCGCGTTCGTGCTGGTTTTCTCGGGCGAGGCTGGCGCGCAGGCGCGCGTGCGCGCAGATCACGTGACCTTTGACATCGCGCTGGATTCGACTCCGCAGCCCGGCGCAACGGTCTGGGTCGCCATCCGCCAGACGATCGAGCCGACATGGCACACCTACTGGCAAAATCCGGGCGACACGGGCCTGGCGACCTCGATCCGCTGGAAGCTTCCCGCCGGCATCACGGCCGGCGAACCGCAATGGCCGACGCCGGAGAGATTCACCACCGGTCCGATCGTCAATTTCGGCTATCGCGGCAGCGTGACGACGCTCGTGCCGTTGCGCCTCGCGCCCGACGCCCGCGCAAGCGGAACGGTGCAGGCACAACTCTTCCTCCTGGAATGTCAGGAGATGTGCATTCCCGAGACCGTCGACCTCGACCTGAAGCTCAGCGATCCGCCGGCCGCGGATGCGCTTTTCCGCGCCGCCCGCGCGGCCATGCCGAAACCGTTCACCGGCCCGGCGACACTTTCGTTTGCCGCCAATCGCTTGATCCTCTCCGTCACCGAACCGTCTCTCGCGCACGCCGATGCAACCCGCGTGGCGTTCTTTCCGGAAACGGCCGGCGCGGTGGACTATGATGCGCACATCGGCGCGCACATCGAGGGTTCGACGCTCGTCTGGTCCGAGGCGAGGCCGCCCCACGCGGCGCGGCTGCGCACGCTCGCCGGCGTTCTCGAGGTTCCCGGCGCGGGAGCTTTCGCGATCGTCGCCAAACCGGCTGCGCCGACCGCAGTTCCGGCCGAGAGCGCCGATCTCACTTTGATCGAGGCTACCCTTTTCGCTTTTCTGGGCGGCCTGATACTCAATCTCATGCCCTGCGTCCTGCCGATCCTCTCGATGAAGGCGCTGGCTTTCTCGCAATCGGGCGAAAGCGAGCAAGCCCTGCGGCGCGACGGAGTCTTCTATTTTACCGGCGCACTTCTGACGTTCACTTTGATCGCCGGCATTCTGCTGGTGCTCAAAGCCGGCGGCGCGGCGCTGGGCTGGGGCTTCCAGCTCCAGTCTCCGCCGGTCGTCTTCGCTCTTGCCCTGCTGATGAGCGCGATCGGCCTGAACCTTCTCGGCGTCTTCGAGGTTCCGCTCAGCTTTGCGGGAATGGGCGACCGGTTCACCCGCGCCGAAGGCGGCCAGGGTGCGTTCTTCACCGGCGTGCTCGCCGTGCTCGTCGCAAGTCCCTGCACCGCACCGTTCATGGGTACCGCGATCGGTTACGCGCTGACGCAATCGAGCCTGTATGCCAGCGCCGTGTTTCTCGCGCTCGGGACGGGATTTGCGCTGCCGTTCACCGCGCTCGCCTTCGCGCCGCGCCTCGTGCACCTGATACCGAAGCCCGGCCCGTGGATGATCCGGTTCCGCGAGTTCCTCGCCTTTCCGATGTTCGCCACCGCGATCTGGCTGAGCTGGGTGCTGAGCGAACAGGTCGGCACCAAGGGTCTTGCCATCGCGCTCTCCACCGGTCTCGGCCTCGTCTTCCTGTTCTGGCTCCTGCCGCTGCTGCCCTCCTGGCCGCGGCGCGCCGTGGGCGTCATGGGCGTCGTCGTCCTGGTGGGCGGCGCCTCGCAAATCGGCAGCGTCCCCTCACCCGCGCAATGGCAGGCGTGGTCGCCGCAAGCCGTCGCCGATGCGCAGCGGAACGGGAAGACGGTGCTCGTCGATTTTTCCGCCGCCTGGTGCGTCACCTGCCTCGTGAACGAGCGCGTCGCGCTGGAAAATCCCGATGTCGTCGCGGACTATCAAAAGCACGGCGTCGTCCTGCTGAAAGCCGATTGGACCAACCGTGACGGCACGATCTCGACGGAACTCGGCCGCTACGGCCGCAGCGGCGTGCCGCTCTATCTGCTTTATCCGGCGCATCGCGAGGGACCCGCCACGGTCCTGCCACAGATTTTGACACCGGGAATCGTTCTCAATGCTCTCGACGGCGCGCAGATCGCGCAAAGAGATCGCTGAGACGCGATGCCCCGCCAAACTATACAAGAACACAATGTTGATCGTACGAAGCATTAAGCCAAAATCCCTAGCCTGAGCGCGCGGTCCAATGGAAAGGAAAAACCATGAGCATCGCATCACTGAGCGCAGCGGGTTCGCCCGCGTGGCTGCAGGCGGCATCGTCCGTGGCACGCGCGCCCGAAGCGGCGGAGGGACCTGGTCCGGACCACGACGGCGATTCGGACGACTCTTCGTCGGTTTCGTCGCAGGGGTCCGTCCTGTCCGCCACCGCTCCGGGCGTTGGCGCCAAGGTCAACCTGCTCGCCTGAACCGGCCCGAAGCGCGCGCGTCCGGCTGGCAGTCGGGCGCGCGCGTGGCCATCTTCGTTGACCCAGATCATAGCCGCATCGCCGCGTTTCTGAGCTTCATGCGCGCTATGGGCTGGCGCGCATTCGGTGTCGCTGCCGGCCGTGGCGGATTGCGTCAATGAAGCTGCTGCTCATCGAGGACGATGCCCAAACGGCCGCCTATATCGTTCGCGGCTTCGAAGAACATGGGCATACGGTCGATCATGCCAAGACCGGCCGCGACGGGCTGTTCCTCGCCGGCAGCGAGAACTATGACGTTCTCATCGTCGACCGCATGCTGCCGGGAATGGACGGGCTCAGTATCGTCAAGATGCTGCGCAGCACCGAGATCAACACGCCGGTGATTTTCCTCACCACCATGGGCGGCATCGAAGATCGCGTGATCGGCCTGGAGAGCGGCGCGGACGACTACCTGGTCAAACCGTTCGCGTTTTCCGAGCTCATGGCGCGCGTCCACGCGCTCGCGCGCCGGCCGCCGCTGTCCCGGACACAGACGGTCCTGCGCGTCGGCGATCTGGAACTCGACCTTCTCAAGCGCAAGGTGCGGCGCGGGGCGGACATCATCGACCTGCAGGCCCGCGAGTTCGCGCTGCTCGAGTTCCTCATGCAGCGCGCGGGACAGGTGGTGACACGCACCATGCTGCTCGAGGGCGTGTGGAATTTCCATTTCGATCCCAAGACGAATATCGTCGAGACTCACATGAGCCGGTTGCGCTCGAAGGTCGACAAGGGCCGGGGGCCGGCGCTCATCCACACGATCCGCGGATCGGGATACAGCATCCATGCTCCTACGGAATCTCACTAGAACGACGAGCTTCCGGCTCGTCCTGCTCTACGTTCTGGTGTTCAGCGCGTCGGTCCTCGCGCTGGCCTCGCTGACCTATTTCGTGGCGACCAGCGCGCTCGACCAGCAGATCCGCGCCCGCATCCAGGCGGAGTCGGATGGCTTGCGCGACGAATTTATGAGCGGCGGTCTCACGCGCCTGATGGGCGCGGTGGAAGAGCGGCGGCGCGGGCGCCTGCGCGACGGGCTCGTCTATTCCATCTTCGACGCCGGCGGACATCGTCTGTTCGGCACCCTGCCCGCCTCCTCGCTGATCGAAGGCTGGAGCGAAGTCCGCGGCCCGCCGGACGGCGACGAGCCGGAAGGCGAAACCGAAAGACTCGCCGTGCTCGGCCTCAAACTGCCCGGCAACGACTGGGTACTGGTCGCCGACGATATCGGGCGCGTCTCCGTCCTCGGACAGGTCGTGCTGCGCGCCTTCGGCGTCGTCGTGCTCCTGTCGGTGACGATCGCGATCATCGGCGGCGTCGTAATCAGCCTCGGCTTTCTGCGCCAGGTCGAGGCGATCTCGAACACCGCCGAAGCGATCATCGCCGGCGACCTGCGCCGCCGCATTCCCCTGCGCAGCGGCGGCGACGAACTCGATCGTCTCGCCGCGACGCTCAACCGCATGCTCGACCGCATCAGCGACCTCATGGAATCGCTGCGCCAGGTTTCGAACGACATCGCGCACGACCTGCGCACGCCGCTCGGCCGGTTGCGGCAGGACCTGGAAGAAGTGCGGCGCCTGCCGCGCGCATCCGGCGACTACGAACGCGCCATCGACCAGGCGATCGCGGAATCCGACGACATCCTCGAGACCTTCGGCGCGCTGCTGCGCATTGCCCAGATCGAATCCGGATCGCGCAAGAGCGGTTTCCGCACGGTCGATCTCAGCGAACTGGTCGAGCAGATCGCGGAAACCTATCGCCCGGTGGCGGAGGACGAAGGTCGCACGCTCGTCGCCGCGGCGGCATCCGGCGTGCTCATCGAGGGCGACCGCGAGCTGCTCGCCCAGATGATCATCAACCTGGTCGAGAACGCGATCGCCCATACGCGCGCCGGGACGACGATCGAGCTTCTGCTCGAACGCGTCGGCAAAGAGGGCGTTCTGAGCGTTTCGGACAATGGGCCGGGCGTTCCGCCCGAAGAGCTGCAGAACATCTTCAAGCGCTTCTACCGGCTCGAACCCAGCCGCGGTGCGCCCGGCAACGGGCTCGGTCTCAGCCTCGTCGACGCGATCGCCGGCCTGCACGGACTGGCGATCGAGGCGTGCGGACGCGCGCCGGGCCTACGCGTCGGCCTGCGTTTCAAGCTCGCGGATATGGCCGCTGCGGCAGGCTAGTGGGAGTCCGGCTTCGGCGGCGGCAGCTTGGTGAAGGCGCCGAGGAGACAAACCTCGCCGCTGCGCAGCACGCGTATCGACTGCGAGTTGTCGCAGATTTCGTCGGCGTGGACGCGATAGCTGAAGCCGTTGAACAGAAGGCCCGTGCAGGACGCCGGCATGTTGTTGCGGTAGACGCTGCCGTCGCGCATTTGGAAATCGATCGTCTTGGCATCGATCACCTTCGTGCTCTTGATGAAGTAGGTCTTCAGGCAGACCGGTGTCGCCGATGCCGGCGCGACGAGCGCGAGCGCGCAGCAGACTCCCAAAAACAGACGATGCATGTGACCCAAAAAAGCCTCCTGACTGGCGCGTTCCCCTTAGCCTAGCGCCGACGCGGCCGCGTCAACAGCCGCCGGTGCGAAGAGTTAATCCCAGGCGGAACCTCTTCGCGCGAACCCGATCATTGAATCCGGACCGCGACGCGTGCTCAACTCGCGCGCAGACCCCGTAGCTCAGCAGGATAGAGCAACGGTTTCCTAAACCGTAGGCCGCCCGTTCGAATCGGGCCGGGGTCGCCATTCCTCCGCGCATCGCTCTCCATCCTGGTCGCCCGCCCGCCGGCGCCGGGCTAACTGCCTGAAATTCCACACTTCACAGACTGGTTTGTGTTTTAAACCAGTTTGTGTATACTGACCTCGTGAAGACGCCGCGATGTCCGCGGCGCCAGCCTGCGAGGAAGTCCCATGAACCCGAACGGCACCGAACGATTGCATGCCCTGGATGCGACCCGCGGCTTCGCCCTGCTGCTGGGCATCGTTTTTCACGCGACGCTGTCCTTTCTGCCCGGACCTCCCGGCGCCGCGCTCTGGATCGTCATGGACAATCAGCGCAGCCTCACACTGGGCGTGCTGTTTCACGTGCTGCACATCTTCCGGATGACGACGTTCTTCGTCATTGCAGGTTTCTTCGCCCATATGAGCTTTCACAAGAAAGGCACGCGCGGATTTATCCGCGACCGGCTGAAGCGGATCGGCATTCCCCTCCTCGTCGGCTGGCCGATCCTGTTCTCGCTGATCGTCGCAGCCTCGATCTGGGGCGCCGTGGTGATGGCGCACGGCAAGAAGTTGCCCCCGCCGCCGCCCTATCCGGGCTTCCCGGCGTTCCCGCTGACGCATCTCTGGTTCCTCTACATGCTGCTCCTGCTCTACGGCGCGACGCTGGCCGCGCGCGCCGCGCTGGTCCGGCTCGCGCCGTTCGAGCAGCTCCGCGACGCCGCCGATCGCATCGTCCGCGGCGTGATCGTCCATCCGCTCGGTCTCGTGGTTCTCGCGGCGCCGACGGCAACGGCGCTCTATGCGCTGCCCTCCTGGCTCGCCTGGTTCGGCATTCCGACGCCCGACTCCTCGCTCGTGCCGAACATTGCCGCCGTGGTGGGCTTCGGCACGGCCTTCGTTTTCGGCTGGCTCGTGCAGCGTCAGACCGGACTGCTCGAAATCTGGAAGCGGCGCTGGCTGATGAATCTCGCAATGGCCGTAGGTCTGACCGGCTTCGGACTCTTTCTCACCGGGCCGGCGCCCGTGATCGTTCCCGCCCCGCACGACGGGCGCACGGCGCTCTATGCCGCCTCCTATGCGCTCGCCGCCTGGAGCTGGACGTTCGGGCTCATCGGGCTGTCGCTGCGATTCCTGTCGAACCACAGTGCGGTGCGCCGCTACATTGCCGACGCGTCCTATTGGCTCTATCTCATCCACATCCCGCTGATCATGGCGCTGCAGATCCTGCTGTCCCAGCTTTCCTGGCCCTGGTGGGTGAAGTTCCCGCTCATTCTCGCCATCGCCTTTCCGCTGATGTTCGCGAGCTACCAGCTTTTCGTGCGCCACAGCTTCATCGGGCGCACTCTCAACGGACCGCGCGAATCGCTGTCCAATAAGACGGCCGCATCCGCCGCCCTCCAGGAGGCCCTGCCATGACCGCCGATGCACAATCCGCCCGCGACGATCTCGCCTTCCTCAAGTCGCTTCTGGGCGAGGACGAGTATTCGGGAACCAGATCCTTCGGCGAAGCTTATTTCGCCGCCGGTCTCATCTATGGCGGGCAGATGATCCTGCATGCGCTGCAGGCGGCGGGGTTTCTTCCCGGCAGCGGCGTCTATGCGCTCCTGATCGGCATCGGCCCGACGATCCTCTTCATCCCGGTGATGGCATGGATCATCTGGCGCAACCGCAGCAAGAGACCGGCGGGCGTCGTCGGACGCTCGATCGGCGCGGTGTTCGGGACCATCGGCATCGCCAACCTGTTCCTCATCGTCGTCATCGGATCGGTCGCCTGGCGCGAACAGAGCGTCTCGACCTGGCTGATCTATCCGTGCTGCGTGTTCGTGCTGCAGGGCACGGCATGGCTGTTCAGCTTCATGATGCGCAAGCATGGCTGGCATCTCGCCGTGGCGCTGGGCTGGTTCGCGACTGCCGTCGCGATGGCCGTCTGCGTGGCGGCGAGCCCGCTCTTCATTCTCTTCGCGGGGATCGGCCTGTGGTTCTGCATGGCGCTGCCGGGCTGGATCGTCCTGCGCAACGCCAAGGGAAGCGCCTGAGACCATGACCGAGTTCGACATCGGCAAGATCGACGATGTCATCCACGGCCGCCTGCGGCTGGGGATCATGGCGTATCTCGCCAATGCTGAAGTGTCCGACTTCAACGAACTCAAAACCGTGCTGCAGGCGACCCAGGGCAACCTGTCGATCCATCTGCGCAAGCTCGAGGAAGCCGGCTATATCAAGATCGAGAAGAGCTTTCTGGCGCGCAAGCCCCTGACGCGCGCGCGCCTCACGCCGAACGGACGCAAGGCGTTCGCAAGATATCTCGAGGCCATCGCCAAGCTGATCGACGGCGGCGACAAGTGAGGGCCGCCGGGCGCTAGTGCTGGTCCTCGAGCGCGCCTTCGGCCTCGAGCCGCTTGCACAGGGCCTTGGCCACGTCGCGCGTCATCGGCTTTTCGTCGAAGGTACCGTGCATGTTGCGCGCGATGCAGTCGCGCACCCGCGGATCGAGCCGGTCCGAAAAGGCGGAGACGAGCCCGTAGCCGGCCAGAACGAACATCGCCGCGATGGCCGCGAGCCCGACATAGATTTCCACTCTCGCGAGCGTGCCTTTGCGCATGGACCGCCCGATTCCTTCCCCGTCCGACGCCTACCCTTACCACAGGCCGAAGATGCCGGAAGGTCATCCGGCGGCGATTATTTTGCGATATGACCGCGCAGCTCGGCCTCGGCGCTCCAGGGAAAGACGACCGATCGGTCCGGTCGCAGCAGCTTCCCGGTCTTGCGCGGATAGGAAAATCCCTCCAGCAGGTCTCGCATGAATTCCAGACGGGCAATTTTTTTGACATCCGTGTGGACGACCCGCCACGGCGCCATGGGGTGGCTGGTACGGCGGAACATGTCGTCCCGCGCCCTGGAATAGGCGTGCCACTTTTCCATCGCGCAGGCGTCGATCGGCGAGATCTTCCACTGCTTGAGCGGGCTCTTCGCGCGCGCCGCCAGCCGCTTCTTCTGCTCCTTGCGCGAGATATCGAGATAGTATTTGCGCAGTATGACGCCGTCGCGCACCAGCATCTGCTCAAACCGCACGACGTTCTCGACGAAGGCCTCGACCTGGTCGTCGGAGGCAAATCCCATCACGCGCTCCACGCCCGCCCGATTGTACCAGGAGCGGTTGAAGATCACGAACTCATCGGCGCTCGGCAGGTGCGGTACGAAGCGCTGGAAATACCATTGCGATTCTTCTCGGTTGGAGGGTTTGCCCGGCGCATGCACGCGCGTGTCGCGCGGGCTCATATGTTCGGTGAGGCGCTTGATCGCCCCGTCCTTGCCCGCCCCGTCGCGGCCTTCGAGGATGATCAGGACGCGCGCGTTCTTTTTCAAAAGATGACGCTGCAACTTCACCAGTTCGATTTGAAGCGCGCGCAGGTCGCGTTTGTAGTGCTTGACGTTCCCGTTGCCGTTTTCGTCGTTGTCGTCGTACATGACCTGCTCCGGATCCCGACGGGATTAGAGGGTCGGCGGCGGCGAAGCGCAAGCTAGAGGCGCTGCCAGGGTGTCAGCGCGCCGCGGCCGCCGGCCGGATCGCGCGTATGCATCGCCGAGATTCCGAACACGCGCGCCAGCGCGGCATCGGAAAGGGCCACTTCGGGCGCGCCCTGCCCGGCCACGCGGCCGCGGTCGAGGACGATGATCTCGTCGCAATGACGCGACGCGAGCGCGAGGTCGTGCAGCGTGACGGCGACGGCGGTCCCGCGCGAAGCTTCCTCGCGCAGCAGTTCCATGAGCCGGAGCTGATGGGCGGGATCGAGATAGGCGGCGGGCTCGTCCGCGAGAAGGATCGGGGCGGCGGTCGCCAGCGCGCGGGCGAAGAGCACCCGCGCCCGCTCGCCGGCCGAGAGCTCGTCCATCCGCCGCTCGCCGAACTGACGCGCGTCGCAGCGCACCAGTGCCTCGTCGATCGCGATGGCGTCGACGCCGGACAGTGATGCGAATGGACCGCGATGCGGCAGGCGCCCGAGCGAGACGAGCTGGCGCGCCCGAATGGGCCAATGCGCGTCGGAACCTTGCGGCAGATAGGCGGTGGTGCGGGCGAGCCCCTCGCGTGACCAGTCGGACAGCGGCTTGTCGAGCACGGTGATCATGCCGCCGAACGACGGCAGGAGGCCGAGCGCCGCGCGGAACAGGGTCGTCTTGCCCGCACCGTTGGGCCCGACGATTCCCGTTACCGCGCCTTTGGCGAAGCGGGCCCGGACTTCGTTCAAGACCAGGCGCGTGCCGTAGCGCGCCGAGATGCGCTCGAAGGCGACGGCCGCGCTCATGATTCGCTCCGCAGGCTGACGATCAGCCAGAGGAAGAACGGCGCGCCGAGCATGGCGGTGACGACGCCGAGCAGCAGTTCCCCGTCCGGCGCGATCAGGCGCACTGCGATGTCCGCGGCCGCCACCAGCACGGCGCCGCCGAGAGCGGACGGCAGGATCAGGCGCGACGGCTCGTAGCCGTAGAAGCGGCGCAGGACGTGCGGCACCACGAGGCCGACGAAGCTGACCGCGCCCGCGGCGGCGGTCGCCGCGCCCGTGGCCAGCGCGACGCCGATGACGATGCGGCCGCGCACCGACGCGACGTCGACGCCGAGGCTCTGCGCCGCCTCCTCGCCGAGCGTCAGCGCATCGAGACCGCGCGCCGCCGACATCAGCAGCGCGAGGCCCGCAAGCGTCAGCGGTGCGGAGAAAGCCAGGTCCGAAAGCGTCCGGTCCTTGAGCGAACCCAGCATCCACAGCACCATCTCGCTCATCGCATAGGGGTTCTTGGCCATCGAGAGCGCCAGGGCCGTCAGCGCCGTTGCGAAGCTCGCAATCGCCACGCCCGACAGGACCAGGGCGACCGCCCCAGCGCCGCCGCGCGAGAGAAGGTAGAGAATGCCCGCCGAGACCAGCGCGCCCGCAACGGCCAATCCCGGCAGGAGGAATGCGCTTGACGACGCCAGTCCGAAATAGAGCGCCAGCACCGCGCCAAGGCCCGCCGACGACGTCACGCCGGTGACGCCGGGCTCCGCGAGCGGATTGCGGAACAGACCCTGAAGCGCCGCGCCGCTCGCGCCGAGCGCGCCGCCCACGACGATCGCGAGTGCGGCCCGCGGCAAGCGGATCTCGCGCGCGATCACGCCCGCCGGTCCGCGGCCGGAAACGAGTCCCGAAAATAGGTCGGCCGGCGAAAGGTGGGACGGACCGAGCAGGAACGAGGCCCCGACAAAGAGCACGAGCAGGATCGCCAGAGTCAGCGTCGTCACGGCGGCGCGATCCGGTGCGGTGCGCAGTTCCTGGATGGAAATCGTTGCGTCCATGCGACCTCTCCCAGTCGCCGCGTGCGGAACACCGCAGACCACGCGCCAACCCCGGCGCACGGAAGGACGACACGCGCCGGCAGGTTTCCTGGCTCACGGCCGCCACATCCGCCTTCCCGGTCTCCCAGTGGCACTTGGATGCGCGTTGCGCCGTCTACAGTTGCGGGGGCAGCCGCGGATTGAACCGCGTTCCCTATTCCGTCGCGTCGCCGAGAGTTCTAGTTGCGCGGACGCGCCTTCGCAAGCGCGCGCGCCTTTTGTCCCAGTTTCACGAAGGTTTCGGCGGCTTCGGCCGACCAGGGTCCGGGACAGGACAGCGGCAGAAGCGTCGCCCAGGCCGAGAACGTCCGGCCCTCGAGCGAGGCGAATGCGGGATGGTGCTGGACGAGCGTCGCATGCGAATCCGCTTCGTCCTTGTCGCCGCTGTAGATGAGCAATTCGGGCGCGGCGGCGATAACGGTCTCGACGGCGATCGTGCCCGCCCGCGTCGGATGCAGTCCCGGCGCGGCGTCGACGAGCCCGGCGAGGTTCATCAGCTCCGCCGTGACGTCGCCCTCGGTCGCGTAACCGTTCGGTTCATAGAGGAGCGTCCGCACCGCAGGATGCGGCGCGGCGGCGCGAACGGCGGCAAGCCTCGCCTCCATCTGCGCGAGCATGGCCTGCGCCTTCGCGTGCGCGCCCAGCCTGTCGCCGAGCAGGAGCGTCGTGCGGCGGATGT
Source organism: Rhizomicrobium sp. (assembly GCA_035499335.1). Taxonomy (GTDB): domain Bacteria; phylum Pseudomonadota; class Alphaproteobacteria; order Micropepsales; family Micropepsaceae; genus Rhizomicrobium. Next base: position 25,970 of record DATJZB010000001.1, read on the forward strand.
CCGAGACGGAGTTGGCCCAAGGCACGTCGAGCACCGGCACGCCCAGTGCGACCAGGCTGGCATGAACGCGCGGCAACGTATTCTCGTACATCACGACCAGATCGGGATGCAGGTCGAGGATCGTCTCGATGTCGGGTCTGATCTGCGCGATGCCGCCGACCCTGTCTGCGATGGTGGAAACCACGGGATGGCGGTCGCCTGCCTCAAACGACAACGCCGCGATATGGTCGCGCGGCACGAGGCGAAAGACATATTCGTCGGTGCACAGGAAGGTCGAGACGACGCGTAACGGCGCGGCCGCCGAAGGGCCGGCGCCAACGGCGCCGAACAGGAAGAAGATCGCACACGCGGCGCGGGCAAGGCTTCCGGGCGAGCGTCTCACCATGTCCGGTCCGGCTTCGCGGGGTTCATCGCGCGACCAATCGTGCTGTTTGCGGCGCACCCCTGTACGGTGCGGGGCGGCGCTTTTCCAGACCCATCCGCGTCCGAAAAGGCGGCATCGGCCGCGAGAAGCCGTTTCGACATCTGACTTATCGACACCTGTCACGGTTCCGGCGTAGAAACGCTGCGAACCTTGACCGGGATTCGCCATGCCGATCTACCGCGCCCCTCTCGACGATTTTCGCTTTGTGCTGAACGAGTTGCTGGAGATCGACAAGCACCGCGACCTGCCGCAATTCGCCGATCTTTCGCCCGACCTGGTCGAGGACATCCTGACCAATGCCGCCAAATTCTGCGAGGAAGTGCTGCATCCGCTGAACCAGCCCGGCGACGAGGAAGGCGCGCATTACGAGAACGGCGCCGTATTCACGCCCAAGGGCTTCAAGGAAGCGTACAAGGCTTATGCCGAAGCGGGATGGGGCGGGCTCGGCGCGCCGGCGTCGCTCGGCGGCGCCGACATGCCGATGACGATCACCATGGCCGTCGCCGAGATGGCGATGAGCGCGAACCAGTCCTTCGCGATGTATCCCGGGCTTACCAGCGCCGCCTATTCGGCGCTCGCCGCGACGGGTGAGCCCTGGATGAAGGAGCATATCGCCACGAAAATGGTGTCCGGCGAGTGGGCCGGAACCATGTGCCTGACAGAGCCGGGCTGCGGCACCGATCTGCGGCTGATGAAGACGCGTGCGGTCGAACAGCCCGACGGCACCTATCGGATGACCGGCACGAAGATCTTCATCTCCGGCGGCGATCACGACCTCACCGACAACATCATTCACATGGTGATCGCCAAAATCCCGGACGAGAACGGGCACATATTCGACGATCTCTCTACCGTGAACTTCTTCATGGTGCCGAAATTCATCGTCGGTCAGGACGGCAAGATGGGCGCCCGCAACGGCGTATCCACCGGCGGCATCGAGAAGAAGATGGGCATCAAGGCGCAGGCGACCTGCGTGCTCAATTTCGACAACGCCGTCGCCTGGCGCCTCGGCCCCAAGCCGACGCCGCCGAAGCCGGGCGAGAAGCGCTCCGCCTCGGCCGGCATGGCCGGCATGTTCGGCATGATGAACGGGGCACGTCTCGGCGTCGGCATCCAGGGGATTTCCATCGGCGAGATCGCTTACCAGAACGGCTACCAATATGTGCACGAGCGCCGCGTCGGCCACGCGCTGACCGGTCCCGCGGAGCCGGACAAGCCGGCCGATCTCGAAATCGTGCATCCCGACGTCAAGCGCATGCTGCTGCACGCGCGGTCCTTCGTCGAAGGCGCCCGCGCACTGGCGATGTGGACGACGCTGAACATGTCGATCGCGCGCTCCAGCCGCCCGGAAGCGGAAGCGGCAGGACTGCTCTCGGATCTCATGACGCCGGTGCTGAAATCGTTCTGCACCGATATGGGTTTCGAAGCAGCGAATCTGGCCATGCAGTGCTATGGCGGCCACGGCTATATCCGCGACAACGGCGTGGAACAGTTCGTGCGCGACGGACGCATCAACCTGATCTATGAGGGCGCCAACGGCGTTCAGGCGATGGACCTTGTCGGGCGCAAGCTCGGGCGCCGCGGCGGCGCCGCGCCGCTGGCGCTGTTCGGCCAGATCAACGGCTGGCTGACGGAAAACGAAAGCGACGCCGCGATGGCGCCGTATGTGAAGGGCGTGAAGCGTTCGCTCGAAAACCTGCAGGCAGCCACGGTCTGGCTCGCCTCGAACGGTCTGCAGAACCCCAACAATGCCGGCGCCGGCGCGACGGACTATCTGCGCATGATGGGCATCACGGTCGTTGGCTGGATGTGGGGGCGCATGGCCAAGATCGCCAATGCCAAGCTTGCCGCCAATCCGCCGAACGCGGCGTTCTACAAAGACAAGCTGATGTGCGCGCGCTACTGGATGGAACGCCTCGTGCCCGAAACGCCCATGTTGCTGGAGCGCATCCAGGCGGGCAGCGAGACCGTGATGCAGTTCAATTGAGCGGCGCCGGTCCGCTCGAGCTGACGCAACTGTAATCACGTGGCCATGTATAAAATCCAGGCGCTACTTGAACCGAGTCGGTGAAATCACCAATTGCGCTATATCCCCGCAATTGCGCGCCGTCGTAACGCAATACGCTAATCGCCGAGCGCGTTGAGCCTGATCGTGTCGAGTTCCTCGGCGGTAAAAACGCCGGCCTCGTAGAGGCCGAGAAATTCGTCCGACACGCTCGCGCCGAACACGAGTGCATCGTCGGTGTTGACGGTCACTTTGACGCCGGCATCGAACAGTTTGCGGATCGGATGGGCGGCAATGCTCTCGACGCGACCGAGCAGCAAATTGGAGGTTGGACAAACATTCACGCGGACGGCGTTGTCGACAAGCATGCGCATGACGCGCGGCGAGGCCGCGGCGGCGATGCCGTGCTGTACCTCGTCGAGCGCGAGCAGTTCGACCGCGCGCCAGACATCGTCGGCCGTGCCCCATTCGCCGACATGGGCTTTCAGGCGCAGTCCGTGCGCCTGCGCCTTGCGGTAGAGGGGAACGAACACGTCGATCGGCTGGGCGAACTCGTCGCCCGACAGGTCGAACGTCCGGAAGTAATCGAATTCGAGAAACGGTGCGAGCCACAGATCGAGCGCGCGAAAGGAACAATGACGCGACAGGCCGAGAAGCGGAACGAATGCGATGTCCGGCGCGGTCTGGGCGTGGATATCGGCGAGCGTCGCGGCGAGCTCGCGTGCCGTGCCCTGGCCCTGCGTGACCATCCAGACGTCCTCGCCGAATTCGATGCGCGTCACGCCGTCCTCTCTGGCCTGGACGAACGGCGCCTCGCGGCCGAGGCGATGCGCGTCGGCGGGCGCAAGGCTCTTGAAGACCGGCGCGATGTTCGCGTCGTACCAGGCGTGCATCTCCGCCATCGAGCGCAGCGGCCGCGTCACCGGCGCGATGTCCCGGCCGGTGCGCGCGCGGATGTAGCCGCGGCTGCCGGAGGCCAGCCCGTGATTGTGCAGATCCGCTTTCGGAACCCGCCGGATCGCGGCGAGATCGCAGCGCTGGAGCGCATCGATGAAGGCCTCGCTGTCGGTCACGCTAGAGCCGGTTGGTTTGGAACGACGGATCGTTTATCAGAAGGAGCGTCACCGAAGAAACGGCCATGACAGAACCCCTCCCCGACCGCCTCTGCAACGACCCCAAGAGCCCGTTCTTCAACCAGGAACTGCTCGAACGCGGTGTCGGCATCCGATTCAACGGCGTGGAACGGAACAATGTCGAGGAATATTGCGTCAGCGAAGGCTGGGTGCGCGTGGTTGCCGGGCGTTCGGTCGACCGCCATGGCAACCCGATGACCGTCAAGCTGAAAGGAACGGTCGAGCCGTACCTGCGGAACGCGCCCGAGTCCTAGGCGCGGTTTTGCATGAGTACGCCCGACAATCCCTGGCACCGAGAACCGACGCCGCCGCGCCACCGGGTCTATGTCTGGCTCGCGGTTATGCTCGCCGTCACGCTCGGCGTCTGGGAGTTGTTCCGGCTGTTCCCGGAAGTCAGGTTCGACGGCATGAACGAGGCGCGATTGGTGCGGCTGGTGGCGGTCCTCGCCCTCGTCGCCAGCGGGGTCGTGTTCTCGCGCCGCTTCACGTTGAAGGAGAGTGTTCGCAATGTCGCGATCTGGTTCGCGATCGCCGCGGTCGTGGCGATCGGGTATGCCTACCAGGATGTGCTGTCCGACGTCGCGACGCGGCTGCGCGGCGAAGTCTTGCCGAGCGAGCCGATACAGATCGATGCGCACACGATGGTGCTGACCGAATCCGAAGGTGGAGGGTTCCTGACGACCGGCGAGGTCGACGGCGTGCGCGTGCGATTTGCGGTCGACACCGGCGCGAGCGACATCGTGCTCAGCCCCGCCGATGCGGAGCGCGCCGGCATCGACATGAGGAACCTGAACTATTCCGAGGAGACCGAGACCGCGAACGGTGTCGGCCACAGCGCCCCGGCGCGCGTCGCCACTCTGCGGGTGGGATCGTTCCTCCTGAACGACGTCGCCGTGTCGGTCAATCAGGCGCCGATGGACAGTTCGCTGCTCGGCATGGCGTTCCTGAGGCGGCTGAAATCGTTCGGAGTCCAGGGCCGCAGACTGTATTTGCGCGCCGACTAGGCGGCTTTGGCGGCGAGCGCGGCGAGTTGGCCGATCAGGTTCTTGACGCCGTTGAGGCGCGATTCCGGCGAAGGCCAGTCGCGCGCGACGACGACTTTCTGGTCGGGTCTCACCTTCATGGTTCCGGAGTGTTCGTTGATGAGCTTCACGAGCGCAAGCGGATTGGGAAACTGGTTGTTGCGGAAGGCGATGGTTCCGCCCTTGGGGCCGGCGTCGATCTTTTCCACGAGGGCGACGCGGCAGAGCTGCTTGATGGCGACGATGTCGAACAGGTGCTTCACCTCCTCCGGCAGAGGGCCGAAGCGGTCTATCAGTTCGGCGGCGAAGCGGTCGATATCCTCGCGCGATTCGATGGTGGCAAGGCGCCGATAGAGCGACATGCGGACGTTGAGGTCGGCGACGTAGGACTCGGGAATCAGGACCGCCGCGCCGATGTTGATTGCCGGCGACCATTGCTCCGCGATCTCGGCGGCGCCCTCGCCCAGCCGCATCTGCGCGACCGCGTCTTCGAGCATCTCCTGGTAGAGCTCGATGCCGACTTCACGGACGTGGCCGGACTGTTCCTCGCCGAGCAGGTTGCCGGCCCCGCGAATGTCCATATCGTGGCTGGCGACGGAGAAGCCGGCGCCGAGCTGGTCGAGCGACTGGAGCACTTCGAGGCGGCGCGTCGCGGTGTCGTTGAGCTTGCGGTCCGGCGGCGTCGTCAAATACGCATAGGCGCGCTGCTTGGCGCGTCCGATGCGGCCGCGGAGCTGGTAGAGCTGCGACAGGCCGAACATGTCGGCGCGATGCACGACCATGGTGTTGGCGGTGGGAATGTCGAGACCGCTCTCGACGATATTGGTGGAGACGAGCACGTCGACCTTGCGTTCGTAGAAGGCCGTCATGACCTCCTCGAGCACGCTCGGCGACATCTGGCCGTGGGCGACGGCCGGCTTGATCTCGGGAACGGTGATCTTGAGGAACTCCTCCGCCTCGCGCAGGTCGGCGATGCGCGGGGCGACGTAGAAGCTCTGGCCGCCGCGATAATGTTCGCGCAGCAACGCCTCGCGGACCACGAGCGGATCGAACGGCGTGACGAAGGTGCGCACGGCGAGCCGGTCGATCGGCGGCGTGGTGATGAGCGACAGGTCGCGTACGCCGGACAGGGCGAGCTGCAGGGTGCGCGGGATCGGCGTCGCGGTTAGCGTCAGGACGTGCACGTCGGCCTTCAGCGCCTTGAGCTGTTCCTTGTGGGTGACGCCGAAATGCTGTTCCTCATCGACGATGACGAGCCCGAGATTCTTGAAACGGACCGACTTGGCGAGAAGCGCATGCGTCCCGACGACGACATCGACGGCCCCGTCTGCGAGCTCCGCCCGCGTGAGCGCCGCGTCCTTGGTGTCGACGAAGCGCGAAAGCTGGCGCACCTTCACGGGGAAGCCGGAGAACCGCTCGGCGAAATTTCGATAGTGCTGGCGCGCGAGCAGCGTGGTGGGGACGATGACGGCGACCTGCTGACCGCTCATCGCCATGACGAATGCCGCGCGCAACGCGACCTCGGTCTTGCCGAAGCCGACGTCGCCGCAGATCAGCCGGTCCATCGGCCGGCCGCGCGCCATGTCCTCCATCGTGTCGGCGATGGCTTTTTCCTGGTCCTCCGTCTCCTGGTACGGAAACCGGGCGCAGAATTCGTCGTAGATGCCCGACGGCGGATCGATCGGCGGCAGCGAGCGCAATTCGCGCGCCGCGGCGATGCGAATGAGCTCGGCGGCGATCTCGCGCACCCGCTCCTTCATGCGCGCCTTGCGCTGCTGCCAGCCCGCGCCGCCGAGACGGTCGAGCTGGGCGTTGCTTTCGTCGGCCCCGTAGCGGGTCAAAAGCTCGATGTTTTCTACCGGCAGGAACAGCTTGCCGCCGTCATACTGGATCTCGAGACAATCGTGCGGCGCGCCGAGCGCGTCGATCGTCTGGAGACCCATATAGCGCCCGACGCCGTGCTCGATATGGGTGACCAGGTCGTCCGGCGCCAGGCTCGAAGCCTCGGAGAGAAAATTCTGGGCGCGCCGCGCACGCGTCGCGGCGCGCACCATGCGATCGCCGAGAATGTCCTGCTCGGAAACCACGGCGAAGTCCGGCGCTTCGAAACCTTTCTCGGCGCCGAGTACCGCAATGCCGACCGCGCCTTCGTGGAGACCGGCCGCGTCCGGCCAGTTGACGACGCTGCGGATCGCCGTCACGCCGTGATCGGAGAGAACGCCGCCCATGCGTTCGGACGATCCCGCGCTCCAGGTCGCGACGATGACGCGCTTCTTGGCGGCCTGAAGCGCGTATATATGGTCGGCCGCGGATTGGAAGACGTTGATTTTGCCCGCCGCGCGCTCGGGCTGGAAGTCGCGGCCGACCTTGCCGCCGGCATCGACGGATTTCGTCGACTCCGGCGCCTGGAACGGGGACAGCTCGCGCACGTCGTGTCGAGCCAGCGCGTCGCTCCATTCCTTGTCGCCGAGATAGAGCTGGTCCGGCTTCAGCGGCTTGTAGGGCGGCGCCTTGATGACGTTCTTCTCGGCATCGTGCCGCTGGAGCCGGAATTGTTCGCGCGTTTCGAAGTAGTCGTTCACCAGTTCGATCCGCGCCGTCTTGGCCTCTTCGGTCTGGTGGCCGAGCATCAGAAGCGCGCGCGGCACGAAGTCGAACAGCGTGTCGAGCCTGCCGTAGAACAGCGGCAGCCAGTGCTCCATGCCCTGCTGCTTGCGGCCCGCACTCACGGACTCGTAGAGCGGATCGTCGTTGTTGGCCGGGCCGAACTGCGCCACATAGCCGGCGCGGAAACGGCTGATCGAGTCCTTGTCGAGAGGCACTTCGCTCGCCGGCAGGAGCTCGATCTCCTCGATCTGGTCCGACGAAAGCTGGGTCTCGGCGTCGAATCGGCGGATGGCATCGAGGTTGGCGCCGAAAAAGTCGAGCCGCAGCGGCATTTCGATGCCAGGCGGCCACAGGTCGACGATACCGCCACGCAGTGCGAAGTCGCCGGGCTCGCGCACGGTGCTGGCGCGGACATAGCCGTTGCCGGCGAGAAACGTCACCAGCGCATCGCGATCGATGTCCTGGCCGACCTTGGCGAAGAAACTCGCCCTGGCGATCCAGTCGCGCGGCGGCACGCGCTGAAGTATGGCATTGACGGTCGTGACCACGATCGCCGGACCGGAGTCCGCCGTGCGCCGCGCGAGCGCCGCAAGCGTCGCCAGTCGTGCGCTCTCGATATCGGGCTTGGGCGAAACGCGGTCATAGGGAAGGCAGTCCCATGCCGGAAATGCGAGTATCGAAACGGCCGGGGCAAAGAACCCGATCGCCTCGATCACGCTCGCCGCGTGCACGTCGTCCGAAGCGACGAATACGACGAGCCCGTCAAGACGGAGCGCCGCCTCCGCCGCGAGGAAGGCGTCGTAGCCCGACGGCGCGCCGGTGACGGCAAAGCGGCCGGGCTGGCGCGCGATGTAGTCTAGACGCTCCATTTCGGGTTCCGGCGCTGGCAGAGGGCCTTCATGCGATGGAAGAGCGGCGAGTCGTGGCTTGCGGGCACAGGTTCGGCGCCGCGCAGCCAGGCATAGACGTCCTGATCGGGCGCGATCAGCAAGGCCTCGAACTGGTCGAGCTCGGCTTCGGACAGGCGGTGGAGTTCCGCCGCCGCGAAGGTGCCGAAAATCAGGTCGACTTCCTTGAAGCCGCGTCTTTGCGCCCTGAACAATAGCCGTTTGCGGCGGGCCTCCGAAGAGCCACCGTTTCCATCCGTCGTCATGGGCCGGATATAGCGCCAGACGCCTCGCCGCGCTAGCGCGACATGTCGGCGATTTCGCGGATGGCTTCGACGACGGAATCGGGACGCTCGAGCGGAATTGCGTGGCCGCTGTCGGCGACGATGCGCCAGGTGCCGCGGGACGAACGCCGTGCGAACTCCTTTTGCATGTCCTGCCAGATCGCGAGCAACTTTGCGCTGTCCTCCGCCGGCAGCAGGTCCCAGCTCCGGCGTCCGGCGAGCAGCGCGACGATGGGCAGATCGCCCAGGTCGCGCTGGATCGCGAGCACTTCGTCGGAGCTCGCGCCGTAGCGGCACGCATGCTCGTCGGCGAGCAGACGCCAGCTCTCCGGCTTTGCGTACCAGGACCGCAGCACCGTGTTCACCGCCGACGGGAGTTCGGGATCCGGGGGCGGCAGGAGGGTCTCGAATTCCGGGTGGCCAGGTCCCGCTTCCGCGATCGCCGCGTTCCGCACATAAAGCGCCCCGGCCGCTGCCGTGCGCGCGGCATAGTTCGGGACGGCGGCTTCGTATCGCGCGGCCTGGCCTTCGCTTGAGCCGTCGGTGACGACAATGCCGCAGACTTCTTCGGGGTAACGGAAGGCGAAGTAGCGGACGTCGAGGCTGCCCGCCGAATGGCCGACGAGCAGATAGGGTGGTGGGGCACCGAGCGTCCGGAGCGCGCTTCGAACGTCCTCGACATGCTTCGAGGCCGTTCTCGGAAACGGACCGGCATCGCTGAAACCGGCGCCGGCAATGTCGAACGAGATCGCGCGCGCGAACGTACTGACCGCAGGCTGCACCTTGCGCCAGGTGAGCGTGGAACCGCCGAAGCCGTGGAAGAAAACGACCGTAAGGGAGCCGTTGCCTGTGGCGTACGCGTTAAGCCGGCGACCGGAGCCGATCTCTACCAGGCGTTGGGGGTGGGCATATACGTCGAGCCGGTCTTCCACGAAGGGTCCCCTGAGCCGTGCGGTTCGGGCATTTTCGCCGAACAATTATGTTGCGCAATTCTTGTGAACAGATTGAATTTGCGCATACTTTACGGGTTCGTCGCGTGCGGCCGCGGGGATAAGTCGATGACGGCCCGCGGCGCCGCCCCTATCCTAGGCGTCGATGCGGCCGTCGATTCTGTTCCCACTCTTCGCCGAAACGCGGACCCTTGGTGGCGTCGGCCCCAAGATGGAGAAGCTGATCGCGCGCGTCGCCGGGCCGCGCATCGTCGACCTGATTTTCGACTTGCCGGTCGGGCTGATCGACAGGTCGTACCAACCGAAGCTGAAGGATGCCGAATCCGGACGCATCGCGACTGTGACGGTTGCGGTACTCGATCACATCGTGCCGCGCGACCGCAGGCAGCCCTATCGCGTTCGCTGCTCCGACGAAACCGGGACGATCGAGTTGATTTTCTTCCATGCGCACGCGGACTATCTCAACCGCACCCTGCCGGTCGGCGCGAAGCGCGTGATCAGCGGCAAGATCGAGCGCTACAAGGACAAGCTCCAGATGCCGCATCCCGATCACGTGCTTGCGCCGGAGCAATTGGCCGAGATGCCGCTGCATGAACCGGTCTATGCATTGACGGAAGGTCTGCCCGGAAAATCGCTGATGAAAGCGATCCGCGCCGCGGTGGCGAAGGTACCGGTGCTGCCCGAATGGAACGACCCGGCCTTTCTCAAGGCGCGCCGCTGGTCGCCTTTCGACGAGGCGCTGCGCGCCGCGCATGCGCCGATGGGCGAACAGGATCTGCTGTCCGATCGGCCGGCACGCCAGCGCCTGGCATATGACGAGCTGCTGGCGAACCAGCTCGCGCTGCTGCTCATCCGCCGACAGATGCGCAGCGTGAAGAAGGGGCGCAGCCTGAAGGGCGACGGACGATTGAAGGCAAAAGCTGTCGCGGCCCTACCCTTCGCGCTGACCGATGCGCAGTTGAAGGCAATCGGCCAGATCGAGGCGGACATGGAGGCGCCGCAACGCATGCTGCGCCTTCTGCAAGGAGACGTGGGAGCCGGCAAGACCATCGTCGCGTTCCTCGCCCTGCTCGGCGCCGTCGAAGCCGGCACGCAAGGCGCCCTGATGGCGCCGACCGATATCCTCGCGCGCCAGCACCTGGCGTCGCTCGAGCCGCTCGCGAGGGCAGCCGGCGTGCGGATGGCATTGCTCACGGGCCGCGAGCGTGTCGGCCGCGACGTGACTCTCGATGCCCTGTCGAGAGGCGAGATAGACATCCTGATCGGCACGCACGCCCTGTTTTCGGAGGACGTGGCATTCGCCGACCTCGGCCTGGCCGTCATCGACGAGCAGCATCGCTTCGGCGTGCACCAGCGCATGCAGTTGCAGGGTAAGGGCGGCAGGGCTGCCGACGTGCTGGTGATGACGGCGACGCCCATCCCGCGCACGCTGGCGCTGACCGTGTATGGCGACATGGACGTGTCGCGGCTCACGGGCCGTCCGCCCGGCCGAAAACCGGTTGAGACCCGGATACTCTCCGCCGAGCGGCTCGACGAAGTCATCGAACATCTGCGCAAGGCGATCGGTCGCGGCGCCCGCGCCTATTGGGTGTGCCCGCTGGTAGAAGAGTCGGAGAAGATCGATCTGGCGGCCGCCGAGGAACGAGCCGCCATGCTCCGGCGGGTGCTTGGACCCAGGGTCGGCCTGATGCACGGCCGCATGAAGGGATCCGAACGCGACGCCGCGATGGCGAAGTTCAAGTCGGGTGAAACGGCCATCCTCGTCGCTACGACCGTGATCGAAGTCGGTGTCGACGTGCCCGAGGCGACCATCATGGTCGTCGAACACGCCGAACGGTTCGGCCTCGCGCAATTGCATCAGTTGCGCGGACGCGTCGGACGCGGCGCGGACAAGTCGAGCTGCCTGCTGATCTATCACGGGCGTCTGGGCGAAACAGCCAAAGCGCGCCTCAAGACCATGCGCGACACGGATGACGGCTTCGTCATTGCGGAAGAGGATCTTCGGCTGCGGGGTGCAGGTGAATTGCTGGGCACGCAGCAGAGCGGCATGCCGCTCTTCCGAATGGCCGACCTGGCGGCCCACGCCGACCTTCTCGCGGCCGCCCGCGACGATGCGCAGCTTGTATTGACGCGCGATCCCGAGCTTCAGTCGGCGCGCGGCGAGGCCCTGCGCACGCTGCTGTACTTGTTCGGCCGTGACGAAGCGGTGCGTTACCTGCGGGCAGGTTGAACGTTCCGTTGCGATAAGGTGTAGATTTCCCAGATGAACGAATTCCTGCCGATCCTAGAACACAAGCTGCGCGAGATACTTCCCGGGCTCCTGCAACTCGACAGCGCGACGCGGTTGTCCGGCGGCGCGAGCCAGGAGACCTGGTCCTTCGACGCCGTCTGCAAAGGCGGTGTCGTCCCGCTGATACTGCGCCGCTCGCCGGGCGGACTGCCGCGCGCGGCGACCGATACGTCGACATCGGTCCCGCTCGAGACCGAAGCCATCGCGATCGAGGCGTCGCGCGCCGCGGGCGTGAAGGCGCCGCATGTGCGTTACGTGCTCCAGGAAGGCGACGGGATCGGCCAGGGCTATGTCATGGACCGACTACGCGGCGAAACCATCGCCCGCAAGATTCTGCGCGACCGCGAGTTCGACGCGATCCGGCCGAGCCTGGCACGCCAGTGCGGCCAGATCCTCGCGCGCATCCATGCGGTGACGCTCACGCCCGAATTGCGGGGCGTTCTGCCGGTCGTCGACGGGCCGACGCAACTCAATCGGTATCGCGCGATATACGATCTCTACAACTATCCGCACCCCGTCTTCGAGATGGCGTTCAAGTGGCTCGAGCCGCGCATGGCCGGCGCAAAACGCCAGACGCTCGTGCATGGCGATTTCCGGCACGGCAATCTGCTGATTTCGCCCGAAGGCGTCGAAGCAGCTCTCGACTGGGAGCTCGTGCACATCGGCGACCCGCTCGAAGACATCGGCTGGATCTGCACCAATTCGTGGCGCTTCGGCGTCCAGGAAAAGGTTGTCGGCGGCTTCGGCGACCTGCCCGACCTGCTCGCCGGTTACGAGTCTGCCGGCGGCGGCAAGGTGAGCGAGGAGGACGCGCGTACCTGGATCGTCTACGGCTCGCTGAAATGGGGCGTCATGTGCATGAGCATGTATCAGGGCTTCGTGCGCGACCATTCCGTCGAGCGCGCGGCCATCGGACGCCGTTCGTCCGAGACCGAAGTCGACCTCATCAATCTCATCATCAGAGGCAAGATCTAGTCATGATGGACCAACCCTCGATGCTCGAACTCGTCTCGGCAGTGCGCGACTTCATCGAGCAGCGCGCCATGCCGGAACTCAAGGGGCACACCGCCTTTCACGCGCGCGTCGCGGCAAACGCGCTCAGCATCGTTGCGCGCGAGCTGCACCAGGGTGGCCCCTCGGCGGACGCCGAGATCGCACGGTTGCGCAAGCTTCTCGGTCACGACGGCACGCTCATGGATCTGAACCGCGAGCTCTGCAAGCGGATCCGTGAGGGGAAGATCTCACTCGACACACCGGGCCTGGCCGAGCATCTGACGATCACGACCCGGGACAAGGTCTCGATCGACCAGCCGAATTATTCTGGCCTCAAGAGACTGCTGGCGGACGGCGAAACGGTCGACGTCTAACGCGACCCGACTATCCCGCTACCGCTCGTTTTCGCTCAGGGCGAGACGCGTCACGGCCGCACCGGCGACGATGGCGCCTTCCAGCCAGGATGCCAGTACGCCAAACCAGCCAGGCGCCTGAAGCTGGGGATAGAAGAGGAACAGCGACGCCTTCGCGCCGAGCCCGTCGACGATCGCCGGCAGGAGGACGTAGAGGGCAAAGAGAGCCGCGAGCGCGCCGACGTCGCCCCGCCGCCTGCCCGGAAGCGTCTGCATCAAAACGAAGAGGGCGACATCACGGGTGACGAAGCCGAGTTCCGAGAGCACGAGCGGCAGGCCGGACGCCGCCGCCGCGATATCGTGAAGCAGCCAAAGCGACAGCGCAACTCCGGCGACGAGCGTTCCCGCGTAGCTCATCATCCATGCCTGAACGCCCCGCAGCGCGTTGACGACGTAGCCAGCCGCAATCTGGCCCGACATCCAGCGATAGTGCACGCGGTCCTTGGGTTCGAGCAGGACCATTACATAGGTGAGCAAGACAAACGTCGATCCTGCCCGCAGCAGACGCAGCGCCACCACGTCCCACTGCTTCAACGCCGGCACCAGCAGCTCATCGAATCCCGCAACGTAGATACCCATGAAGAGAAGGAAGGCGAGCCATACGATCGGGCCGTTGCGCATTTTGAGCTCGAGCCGCATCTCGCGATAGAAGCCAAGCAACGTCCAACCTGCAAACACCGCGATCGACGTGAGGAGGAACGCAGGAGCGTCGAGCGCGACGCCCCACCAGACGATCTTGTCGATCGCGTCAGGCTGCCTGGCCGCGGCGCCGACGGGATCGGCCTGGCTCCAGAAATGATAGACGGCCAGAGCTGCAAGCAGCCCGATTGCCTGATAAATGAACTGATCGAGTCGGGAGTGGGCCTGCCGCCGTCCGATCGCAATCAGGCTGGCGAGCAAACTTGCCGACTGCGCGACCACACCGATGCCGACATAAAACACCAGCTCGATCGCCGCGCTTCCGGGACCCTGATGGGCGACAAGATCGGACAAGACCACCGCGAGGCAGATCGCGCCGCCGAGCCAATTGTAGATCGTGGAACCGAACAACTTGCCCCACATCATCGTCGAGGCGCTGAGCGACGACAGACGCTGCATGTCCCAGGTACGATCGCGGATTTCGCCGACGACACTCAGCGCAGCATTGCGCGAACCCCAGATGACCACCAGAACGTAGAAGAGGATCGAGGCCGCGCCCGCCGGTCCGCGCTCGAGGCCCTCTGCCAGCGACGCCGCAAAAAACGTCAAACCGAGAAGTCCAACCATCATCAGCACGCGGCGCGGCGTCAGTTCCAGCCAGATATTGCGTTCCAATTCCGGATTCATGCTCGCCGTCCCACTTGCGCGAAGTAGGCGTCCTCGAGCGCTTTGTTGGACTCGCCGAAGCTAGCCAGATCGAAGCCGGCGCCCACCAGATCGCGGACAAGCTTGGCGCGCGCGCCGGGATTCCTCGTGAAGGCGACCAGCGCGTGAATCTGATCGGCCTCGATCACGTCGGCGCCCCGACCCTCCAGAAATTCGCGAAGATCGGCGCGTGCGGTCGCCAGCTCGATCATGTAGCGCGGACGGTCGTCGTCGCGCACCTTGATCGCCTTGCCGCCGGCGATCATTCCGTTCTCGATAATGACCATCTCGGAGCAATAGTCCTCGAGCTCGGCGAGGATGTGGGACGAGACGACCAACGTCATGCCGCCGTCGCGGAGCGTCAGCAGCAGACTCGAAAGGTCGCGCCGTGCCTGGGGATCGAGGCCCGCCGCCGGCTCGTCCAACAGCAGCACGCGCGGCTCATGGACGATGGCCTGACCGATACCGAGGCGTTGGCGCAAGCCGCGTGAGAGTTCGCCCGACTTGGAGTCGAGCCGGTCGAGCAGCCCTACCCGCCCGGCCGCCTTGTCTACGGCACGCGGCGCCACGTCGGGCGCGATACCGTGCGACCGGGCCGCATAGATCAGACATCGGCGGACCGTCAGATCGTCGTAGAGGCCGTAGAAATCGGGCAAGTATCCCATGCGGGCGTGGATTTCGCGCGGACTTTGGGTGGTATCGAGGCCGTCGATCAGAACCTTACCGGAATAAGGATATTCGAGGGCCGCCAGACAGCGGAGCAACGTCGTTTTGCCGGCACCGTTGGGACCGACCAGCGCGGTGATCGTCTGGTCGGGCACGCGCAGGGACACACCCTTGAGCGCGCGCGCCGTCGGATACTCGTAGACCAGGTTTTCGACTTCTATCATGAGGGACCGGCAGCGCGACTCTCACCATAGTGGGCGTCAATATGACGATATAGCGGCGCTGCGCGCCAGCGCCGACCCGGCCGCCGACGCTTTCACCGGAACGTGAAAGCGCCCATCATGGGCACATGACTCGCCCTGCAACGCGGTTCGGCCTCGGAACGGTTCAATTCGGCCAAGCTTACGGCATCTCCAACACGCGCGGCCGCGTGCCGGCCGGCGAGGTGGAAGCGATCCTGAAACGAGCAGCCGAAGCCGGCATGGGGGTGCTCGACACGGCAGCAGGCTATGGCGAGGCGGAACACGTCCTGGGAACGCTATCGCCGCTGACGCGGCCGTTTCGACTGGTCACAAAAACGATTCCTCTACGACATGGCCTTGACGCGGTGCTCTCGCGCGCGCGGCAGTCGGCCGTAACACTGGGCCGCAAGCCTGTCGAACTCCTGTTGGTGCATTCCGCGGGCGACTTGGTAGGCGAGGATGGCCAGGCCCTATGGAACGGGTTGTTGGCGCTCCGTGACCAGGGCCTTTTCGGCGGAATTGGTATTTCCGCCTATGTTGCGGACGATCCGCTTGCGCTGGCGCGAAAGTTTCGCCCGGCCGCAATGCAGGTGCCGGCAAGCATTCTCGACCAACGGCTGCTGCGCAGCGGCGCTTTGTCCGCAATCAAGGAGCTGGGCATCGAGGTTCACGCCCGTTCCCTGTTCCTCCAAGGGCTGCTGTTCCTCGACGAATACTTGCTGCCGGAAAAATTGAAACCGGCGGCGCCGCACTTACGTGAATTGAAACGGCGATTGAAGGCGGTCGGAGCATCGGCGTTGGAAGCGGCTTTGGCATTTGCCGCGAAGACGCCCGCGATCGATGTCGGGCTGGTCGGCGTCACCTCGGCGCGGGAATTGGACGAAATCCTGAGCGCAGCAGATCGTCCGATACCGGATTTCGACTGGGCAGCCTGCGCGCTTAATGACCCGCTGATACTGACGCCGTCGCTTTGGTGATCAGCGGAGCTTGGACAGCTCACGCAGGACGTTGGCGACCCGCGCCACGTCGCCCTGCGACATCGCGGGGAACATCGGGAGCGTAAGGATTTCCCGATAGGCCCGTTCGGCCGCGGGGCAAAGGCCCGGCTCGTAGCCTAGACTTCTGTAGTAGCTGTGCAGATAGACCGGCGCGTAGTGGACGTTTGCGCCGATGCCATTTTCGCGCAGATGCCGGAAGGCGCGCGCGCGATCGATCGCGAGCTTCGAGAGATCCAGGCGCACGACATAGAGATGATAGGCGTTGGTACGATCGGCGTGTACCCGCAACGGCCGGACATGCTCGATGTCCGCGAGCGCGTCGGCGTACCAGGCGGCCACGGTGCGGCGCTTGGCGACCCATTGCGGCAAACGTTGCAGCTGCGCCATGCCGAGCGCGCACTGAACGTCGGGGAGCCGGTAATTGTAGCCAAGCTCGGCCATGTCGTAGGCGAAGGTACCCTCCGAATCCCGTTTGCGGTGGTCGCTGTCGATCCCGTGATTGCGAAAGCGGCGCATATGGGCGGCGCGATCGGGATCGTCCGTGAGCGTCATGCCCCCTTCGCACGTGGTCAAGTGCTTCACCGGATGAAACGAGAAGCAACTGATGTCGGCAAGTGTCCCGGCCATGCGGCCCTTGTAGGTCGCGCCCGGCGCGTGGCAGGAGTCGGCCACGATCGCAATGTCCCGGCTCTTGGCCAGAACGCGTAGCGCGTCGTAGTCGGCCGGTTGTCCGGCGTAGTCGACGGCGACGATGGCCTTCGTCCGGGGCGAGATGAGCCGGGCGACGG
>DATJZB010000002.1:0-23377 GCA_035499335.1 Rhizomicrobium sp.
CGCTTCAGGCAGCACCGCGACGGTAGCCGCCGACGTATGGATGCGGCCGCTCGCTTCTGTAACCGGCACGCGCTGAACCCTGTGCACGCCGCTCTCGAACTTGAGCCTGGCGTAGGCGCCGTGTCCGTTCACTTCCAGCACGGCGTCTTTTATCCCGCCAAGGTCGCTCTCTGTGATCGACATGAGCTCGGTCTTCCACCCCTGGAGCGAGCAGTAACGCGTGTACATCTGCAGCAGATCGTGGGCGAACAGCGCCGCCTCGTCGCCGCCGGTGCCGGCACGGATCTCGATGATCGCCGAAGAATCGTCGGCAGCATCCTTGGGCAGCAATTGAATCTGCAGCTTTCGCTCGATCTCGGCGAATTGCTTCTTGAGCTCGGCCCGCTCCTCCTCGGCCAGCGCGCGCATCTCTGCGTCGGTCTTGGGATCGGCGATGAGGCTCTCCGCGCCCGCGAGCTGGTCCTGAATCGAACGGTATTCGCGCACGACCTCGATGACCGGCGAGAGCTCGGCATGTTCCTTGGAGAGCTTCACGAAGCCCGCCCCGCTGGCGCCGGAGGCAAGCTCGGCCTCTACCGCGTGAAAGCGGTCCAGAAGTCGTTCGAGTTTGGCGGCGGGGATCATTTCGGATGACCTGTCAGCACATGTCCAGATGAGTCCCGGCTCGCGCGACGCCATCGCATCGCTGGGCGGGGATGACAATCATGGTGAGCTACTGGGCGGGTTCGAGAACGTTGCCGCGGGAGGCTTCGATTTCGGCGGCTTTCTTCTCGCAGAGCTGGACGACGTGTTCGACCAGGTCCTCGTTCTCGAGCCGATAGGACGGCTTGCCGTTGAGATAGATCTGCCCGTGGCCCTTGCCGGCACCGCCGCCGGTGAAGCCGATGTCGGTCTCGCGCGCTTCGCCCGGTCCATTGACGACGCAGCCGATGATCGACAGCGACATCGGCGTGGAGATGTGCTTGAGACGGTCCTCCAGCAGCTTGACGGTCTCGATGACGTTGAATCCCTGGCGCGCGCAGCTCGGGCACGAGACTATGTTCACGCCACGATGCCGCAGGTTGAGCGACTTCAGGATGTCGAAGCCGACGCGAACCTCCTCGACCGGATCGGCCGACAGCGAGACGCGGATCGTGTCGCCGATGCCGCTCCACAACAGCATGCCCATGCCGATCGACGACTTGACCGTTCCGGAGATCATGCCGCCCGCCTCGGTGATGCCGAGATGGATGGGACAGTCGACCGCGTCGGCAAGCTGTTGATAGGCGGCGACGGCGAGGAATGCATCCGACGCCTTCACGGAAATCTTGTATTCGCGGAAGTCGAGATCGTCGAGGATCTTGGCGTGGTTGAGAGCGCTCTCGACCATCGCTTCCGGGCACGGCTCGCCATATTTCTCGAGCAGTTCCTTCTCGAGGCTGCCGGCATTGACGCCGATGCGCATCGAGCAACCGTGATCCCGCGCCGCTTTCACCACTTCCCGGACGCGCGCCTCCGAGCCGATATTGCCAGGATTGATGCGCAAGCACGCCGCGCCGGCGACGGCGGCTTCGATCGCGCGCTTGTAGTGGAAGTGAATATCGGCAACGACCGGGATCCGCGCGGCGCGGGTGATAGCCTTCATCGCCTTGGTGGCGTCCTCGTCCGGGCACGAAACCCGCACGATATCGGCGCCTGCATCTTCGATGGCGCGGATCTGGTCGATGGTCGCGCGCGCATCGCCGGTGACGGTGTTGGTCATGGTCTGGACGCTGATCGGCGCGTCGCCGCCGACCGGCACGCTCCCGACCATGATCTGCCGCGACTTGCGGCGATGAATGTCCCGATAAGCGCGAACGCTCATTGTCCCGTGCCTCTGCTGTTCGAGCGGTCGACGATGGCCTGCGGATCGAGAGAAACGGCTTCCGCGACGCCCGATCCCTTTCCGGCGTATCCCATCGACTGACCGTCGAGCTCGACTTCCACGGCCCCGGCATTCGTCGTCGTCAGCGTAACCCCGACCTTGTTCGGAACCTGAAAGGTATCGCCCGGATTGAGCGTGCGATTGATATAGACCAGCCCGTCGGGCCCCTGGACCAGGATACGCGTGGCGACGTGCACGCGCAGAACGACGCGCGCATTTCTGTTCTGCTGGCCGTAGACCGTGCCGGCAGGAAGCGGTGTTTCGGCAGGCGTGGCGGCGGCATTGGTGGCTGGAGCCGCCGCGGGCGCCGTTGCGGCCGGCTGGGGCGTCGCGCTATTCGCCGGCGTTGCTGCCGGCGCCGGCGTGACTGGAGCGGGATGCGGAGCGGCGCGCACGGCGACCGGCTTCGGCGCGACGGGCGCTGGCGGCGTGGCCGGCTGCGAAAACATCGACGTCGCCGACGAGACCAAATAGTAAAGGCCGTACAGCATCAGCAGCACGCCGACGGTCGCGACGATTTTCCAGCCCTGCGGCAGACGCCGTTGATCGTCCTCGTCGATGACGGTCACCTGCGGCATGCCGTCGGAGTCGGAGCGGCCGGCGATTTCCGCCTTGAAGCGCTCGACGCACTGCGACGCGTCGAGACCGAGATAGTCGGCATAGGACCGCACGAAACCGACGGCATAGGTCCGGCCGGGCAGCGCGTCGAGCCGGTCTTCTTCCAGCGCTTCCAGATGGTCCTTGCGGATCTTGAGCACCTTCGAAACGGTGGCGAGATCGTCGCCGCGGCGGAGGCGCGCGGCACGGAGGTCCTGCCCGACCGTTTCGAGGGGCGTGTCGCTATCGCCAGAAATTTCGCGCAAATGGATGCGACGGCTCTTCATTTGGCCGCTGTCATCGAGCGTCAGACGGGTCACTTTGGTCATCGGGCAACAAATATACGCACCGCAGCGCGCCAGCTAGCCAATTCTTTGAATCCGGCGAGAAATCAGCATTTTCGTGCACTTGCGGCCGTGGAAAACCACAAATGTTGACAGCAGAACCATATTGGACCAGCCATCGCGCATGGCACCATTTCCGACGCCCACGAATCGACCGGACCTATTTGAGCACTATACCCCGTTCCGCCGCGAAGGCGGTCAGCCGCGTGCGCAGGCTGTGATCGGTACGTCCGCACAGTTTGTCGACGAACGGTGAGACTTCGCTCAGGTCCATGCTGCGGATCATCATCTTGATCGGTCCGATGTTCGCCGGCTGCATGGACAGCGTACGAAGCCCCAGCCCCAGAAGGGCCATGGCATCCAGAGGTCGGCCTGCCATCTCACCACACAACGAAAGCTCCCCGTGAGCCTCGGCGGAACTGTTGATGATCAAACGGATGAGAGTCAGCGCCGCCGGATTGAGGTTGTCGTACCGCCGCGACACCCTCGGATTGGTCCGATCTACGGCGAACGCGAAAGACAGCAGATCGTTCGAACCGATGGAGACGAAGTCGGCATTTCGCATGAGCTGCGGCAGCATGAAGGCGAGCGACGGGACCTCGAGCATGGCGCCCACCAGAACCTGCCGCGGCCGGTCCATCCCCAGCAAGCGGGCCCGCTCGATCTCGCGATCCACGAGCGCCCGCCCGCGGTTGAACTCGTCGACGTTGGAAACCATCGGCAGGAGTATCCGCAGCGTGCGGCCGGCGGCGGCCATCAGCAAAGCGCGCACCTGGTAGCGCAGCAGTGCCGGCCGGTCGAGCGCGATGCGGATCGCGCGCCAGCCGAGCGCGGGATTTTCCTCGCGCTCCCACCGCGCATAGGGCAGTACCTTGTCGCCGCCGAGATCGAGCGTGCGGAACACGACCGGCCTTTCGCCCGCGCTCTCGATGATCGAACGGTAGAACGCCGCCTGGTCGGCGAGGCGCGGCATCGTCTCGCCGATCATGAACTGCAATTCGGTGCGGAACAGTCCGATGCCGTCGGCGCCCGATTCATCGAGGTGCGGCATGTCCAACTGCAGCCCGGCGTTCATCATCAGCTTGATCTGGACGCCGTCCCGGGTCACGGCCGGAAGGTCGCGCAAAGCGGCGAACCGTGCCTGCGCATGTTCGCGCAGCGTGCGCTTGGCTTCGAACGCGGCGATGATTTCCGCTTGCGGACGCAGATGTGCTTCGCCCGACTCCCCGTCGATGACGATGCTGTCGCCGACGCGCGCCGAGTCGGTAATCCCCTCCGCCGAGCCGATGAGCGGCAGACCCATAGAGCGCGCCACGATCGCGACATGCGACGTCGATGCCGCGTCTTCCAGGACAAGACCGACGAGCCGTTCGCGGCCGCAGTCCAGAAGCTCCGCCGGCCCCATCGCGCGCGCCACGATGACCGCGTTCATCGGCAGCTCCTGCGCCGCTGACTCTCCGGTCAGGTGGCGCAGCAAACGGCGCGCCAGATCGTCGAGATCGTGCAAACGCTCGCGCAGGACCGGATCGTCCAGGCGATGGACGCGGACGCGCATTTCGTCCTGAACGCGTTCGACCGCGGCTTCGGCCGTCAGGCCGGTGCGGATGGCGTCGCGCATGCGCTGGCGCCAGCCCTGATCGTGGGCAAAGAGGCGGTAGGCCTCGATGACTTCGCGCCCCTCGCCGGTCAGGTCGAGTTCGCTGGAATCCAGCATCTCGTCCACGGATTCGCGCAGCGAGCCGATGGCGTCTTCCAGCCGCGTAAGTTCTTCGGCGGGGTTGTCGGCGATCATGCGCTCGACTTTTACCCGCGGCTCGTGCAGCACGACGCGGCCGACCGCGACGCCTTCCGAAAGGCCCTCGCCGTGGAAGACGCGCGGGCGATCGATGCGCAGCTCCGGCTCGTCGAGCTCGGAGATGTTGAACAGGCCGCCCTGAGCGACGACTTCGGCCAGCACCATCGAAACGGTCTGCAGCGCTTCGACTTCTTCCTCGGCGTAGAGGACGGCCGCGCGGTTCTGCACGGTGAGCACGCCGAAAACCTGTCCGCCGCGCACGATCGGAACGCCGAGGAACGATTTGTACGGGTCTTCGCCGGTTTCCGGCCGGTACGAGAAATGGGGATCGGACGGGGCGTCGCTCAGATTGACCGGTTCGGCCGTTTCAGCGACGAGGCCGACCAGGCCCTCGCCTTCCTTCAGGCGCGTATTGTGGACCGCGGCGCGATTGAGGCCTTCGGTGGCGAAAAGCTCGAGCGCCTTGCCAGCGCGGCGCAGATAGATCGAACAGACTTCAGCGACCATGTTGGTCGCGATGACGGTGACGAGCTTGTCCAGACGAGTCTGGGCGCTCGTCTGTTCGGCCATGATCTCGCGCAGACGGCGCAGCAGCAGACGTGGTCCGCCCGCCGCGACGGCCATCAGACGGCGTCCAGCTCGTAAGCGGAGTGCAGCGCCCGCACCGCCAGCTCGACATATTCTTCGGCGATGAGAACGGAGACCTTGATCTCCGACGTCGAAATAACCTGGATATTGATGCCCTTCTCGGACAATGTGCGGAACATGGTCTGCGCCACGCCGGGATGGGCGCGCATGCCGATGCCGATGATCGAGACCTTGGCGACGTTGGCGTCGTGCGTCAGCTCGCGATAGCCGATCTGCGGAGCGGCCTTCTCGATCGAGGCAAGCGCGCGCGCCAGTTCGCTGCGCGATACTGTGAAGGTCAGGTCGGTTTTTTTGCCGTCTTCCGAAACGTTCTGGACGATCATGTCGACATTGACGCCGGCGTCCGCGAGCGGACCGAAGATGGCGGCTGCGATTCCGGGCCGGTCCGGAATCTTGTGCAGCGTGATCTTCGCCTCGTCCCGCGAATAGGCGATGCCGGTAACGGGTTTCTTTTCCACGATATCTTCCTCGTCGCAGAGAAGCGTGCCGCCCGCGTCCGGATCGAACGTCGAAAGCACGCGGGTGGGCACACGGTGGAGCATGGCGATTTCGACCGAGCGCGTCTGCAGAACCTTTGCGCCGAGCGAGGCCATTTCCAACATTTCTTCGTAGGCGATCTTCTCGAGACGCCGGGCCTTCGGCACGATCCTGGGATCGGTCGTGTAGACGCCGTCGACGTCGGTATAAATGTCGCACCGGTCGGCTTTCAGGCCCGCCGCAACGGCGACGGCTGAGGTATCCGAGCCGCCTCGTCCAAGGGTCGAAATGCGGTCGTGCGGCGCGACGCCCTGGAAGCCCGCGACGACCGCGACCTCTCCGCGCGCCATGCTCTCGTTCATCAGTTCGGGGTCGACGCCTTCGATCCGCGCCGAGCCGTGGACCGCCGAGGTGCGGATCGGAATCTGCCATCCCATCCAGGAGCGCGCGGGAACGCCGAGCGCGCCCAGAGCGACCGCGAGAAGTCCGGCCGTGACCTGCTCGCCCGATGCGACAATCACGTCGTATTCGCGCTGGTCGGGAACACCGAGGACGTTGGAGCCGGGCAGCTTGGCGATCTCGTTCGTCCAGCCGACGAGCTTGTTGGTCTCGCCGGCCATAGCCGAGACCACGACCGCGACGTCGTTGCCGCGGTCATGCTCCCGCTTCACGAGCGTGGCGACATGGCGAATGCGGTCCAGATCGGCCACCGACGTGCCGCCGAATTTCATCGCAATCTTCGCCATTAACCCGTTCCGTTTGCCGTTGGCATGCCGGGGGCATACATAGACGGCAGTCGACCCACGCTCAACGCGAAATCTGACATGAGTGACGCAACCGTAGACGAAGCCGAAGTGGCCAAATTCTCCGCGCTGGCGGACGAATGGTGGGACCCGTCGGGCAAGTTCGCGCCGCTGCACAAATTCAACCCGGTCCGGTTGACCTTCATCCGCGACACCGCGTCCGCGCATTTCGGCCGCGACTCCCGCAGCCTTCGGCCCTTCGCCGGCCTGACGCTGCTGGACATCGGTTGCGGTGGCGGCCTCCTGACCGAACCCATGACGCGGCTCGGCTTCGCCGTGACGGGTATCGATCCGTCGGAGCGGAACATCGGAACGGCGAAAGCCCATGCCGCAACGTCCGGACTGGACATCGCCTACCGGACCGCCGCAGCGGAAAGCCTGGCGGCCGAGGACGCCCGGTTCGACGTCGTGCTCAACATGGAAGTCGTCGAGCACGTCGCCGATCTTCGGGCCTATTTGCGGGCGTGCGCCAAGCTCGTGCGCCCGGGCGGAATCATGGTCGTGGCCACGCTGAACAAGACGCTCAAGTCGCTCGCCCTGGCGAAGATCGGCGCCGAGTATGTTCTTCGCTGGCTGCCGCCCGGCACGCACGACTGGAACCGGTTCGTGGCGCCGGCCGATCTTCGCAGGATGCTTGAAGAATCCGGCCTCAACCCTCTGAAAACGCAAGGTGTCGAGTTCAATCCGATGTCCTGGGACTGGCGGCTGTCCGGCGATGTCGACGTCAATTACATGGTGGTAGCGAGCCGTTGATTTACAAGTTACGCTAAATGGGTATTTCAACGACCATTTAGTGGGGGTTCCATGAAATCGGTATTTGCCTTAGCCGGCGTCGCCATTGCCGCCGCCGCGCTTCTCATCACGCCAGCCGCGGCGAAAACCAAGTCTCACAAGCCGAAACCGGCAGTCTGCTCGCTGAACATCTCGCCGCAGAAAACCGGCAAGCTCGTCTCCGACGCGACCCGGACGTTCTACGATTTCCGCAGCAGCATCCCCGACAGCGTGCTGAAGCGCGCCAAGGCCGTCATCATCGTTCCCTCGCTGGTCAAGGTCGGGTTCATCATCGGCGGACAAGGCGGCGATGCCGTTCTGCTCCGCCGCAACGGCAAGGTCTGGAGCTACCCGGCGTTCTACTCGCTCGGTTCGCCCTCGCTCGGCCTTCAGGCCGGAATCAGCAGCGCCCAGGTGGTGCTGGTGATCATGACCGACCGCGCGCTCGCCGCAGTCCAGCAGGAACGGTTCCGGCTGGGCACCGAAGCCGGCCTGGCGATCCTCATGGCCGGCGGCAATGCGGGTGCGACCAGCTACGACGGCGACATCATCGGCTGGGCGCGCGCCGCCGGCGCCTATGTCGGGCTGACGATCAACGACTCGACGCTGCAGCAGGAACCGGCGATGAATGCCGAGTACTACGACCGCGCCGTTCCGTTCGACGACGTCTTCATGGGTCGTGCATGCAACCGCAATTCAGACCCGCTGCGCACGGCGCTGAGATAGGATCGATTCCGATCGCTTGAACGAGAAAGGGCGCCTTCGCGGGCGCCCTTTTTTGTCGGGCTATTCCGCGTCGAATATGCCGGTGGGAAGTCCGTCCATGCTGAGGACGTTCTTCTCGCGGCGATATTGTTCGAGGCCCTCCGGGCCCTTGCTCTCGGCCCAGTTGACCAGGGATTCGCGTTCCTTCTGATAGCCGAAGAGCGGCACTGCATAGCCGCACGACGTCTTCACCAGGTCGATGTCGAGCATGACGATCTGGCGGGCGCCCAGAGGCTCGGACGCGGAGAATTCGTCGCGAATGAGTTGCTCGTACCGCGCATTGCCGCGGGAAACGGCCCCGCCGCGGCCGTACAGCCTGAGGATCATCGGCGGACCCTCGAAGGCGCACAGCATGATCGTCGCCCGGCCGCCGGCGCGCAGATGCGCCGTCGTCTCGTTGCCGCTGCCCGTCAGATCGAGATAGCAGACCTGGTTGGGACCGAGAATGCGAAGCGCGTCGGTGCTTCGCGGCGACAGGTTGACGTGCGAACCGCCGGCTGCCGAGGCGGTGAAGAATATCTTCTGTCGCGCGATGAACTCCCGATGCGAATCCTCGATCGACGCGAAGTCCTTCGCCATCAGTTCGCGTTCTCGAGGTCGGGCGGCAAGGGCGCGACGTCGACGCCCTCCTCGACGAGTTCCTTGGCCTCTTCGAGCGTCGCTTCGCCGTAGATGTGGCGGTCTTCGGACTCGCCATGGTGAATCTTACGCGCTTCCTCGGCGAATTTCGGGCCGACATAGTCGGCGTTTTCCTGGACGTATTTGCGCAAGCCGGTCATGAACTGGCGCATCTTCTTGGCTTCGGCATCCGTCACCGTGGACTTCTTCGCGCCGGAAACCGCCGGCGCCATGATCGCCTTTTCCACGCTCCGCACGTCGCAGATCGGGCAGACCAGCCGTCCCGACTTCGCCTGCGCGTCGAAGGCGGCGGAGTCCTTGAACCACCCCTCGAACTCGTGGCCGTTCTTGCAGCGAAGGTTGTAGACGATCACGCCAGTGCCTCTAAGCCAGTTCCCGAAGTTGCGGGGCCAATCTGGTATCCGGAACCCTAATTCGCAAGCCTTACCCTCGACGGCGGCGCGATGGCAAGGATGCGAGCGTTAACCAGGCACCGCTGGCGGCGAATTTTTCATCTTGCGTCCATGGAGGGCCAAGCTTTTTGCCCATCTCTGCGATGCGAGCGCGGGCCTGCTCGGCCGTCTGCGGCAGCGCCTGGAGTTCGCTTTCGATATCGCGCTCCCGTACCCGTCGCACCGCGACCGACCGTCGCTCGCAGGCGGCAGCGACCGCGTCGCGATAGAAGTCGCCCTCGGCGGCGTGGATGAGCGCATGCGACGCCAGAATCGATTTCAGATCGGGCAATGGCTTGCCGGACGCGGCGAGAACGCAGCAGGCCGAAATTGGGTAACGCTCGACAAGCTGCGCGACGGCGGCTTCGGCGAGCGCGGCCGTCGATTGCGTGCAGCGCGCGATGAATTTCTCGGCAGCGCGCGCCGGCATCGGTTCGGCCCAGTGAAACGGCTGCTTCGAGCCGTGGATCGATGGATCGCAGAGTTCGAGGTGCCCGCGTTCGACGAGCTCGGGATTCTTCGCATCGCCCACAAGCACTACATAGGCCGCCCAGCCGGAGTGCGAGCGCACGCCGAGGGCGGCGCGGTCTCGCTCAGGGCGCTTTGTAGGGCCGGTCATGCTGCAAGCTTGGCACGCGGGTGCGCGCATCGGTGACAGCAGCCAGGTCGATGTCGGCGGTTATGACGCCGGGTTCGGTTCCGGCTTCGGCCAGAATCTCGCCCCATGGCGCCACGATCAGCGAGTGCCCGTAGGTCTTGCGGCCGTTGGCGTGCGTCCCGCCCTGGGCCGGCGCCAGCACATAGGCGCCATTCTCGATCGCGCGCGCGCGCAGAAGCACATGCCAGTGCGCCTTGCCTGTCGTCTCGGTGAACGCAGACGGGACGGTGAGCATGCTGGCGCCGCTCTTGGACAGCGACCGATACAGATGCGGAAAGCGCAGGTCGTAGCAGATGGTCATGCCGATCTTGCCGAACGGCGTCTCCGCGAGCGTCGCGGCGTCGCCGCCGGCGACCGTGTTCGACTCGCGATATTTTTCGCCCGACGGCAGATCGACGTCGAAAAGATGGATCTTGCTGTAGCGAGCCGCGATGCGGCCTTTCGGATCGATGAGAAAGGAGCGGTTGGCCGTCTTCGTTTCGCTCACCTTGATCGCCAACGATCCGATCAGAAGCCAAACCCCGAGCTCTTCGGCGAGCGCGGAGAATTTGGGCAGCGCGGGATCGTGCGCCTCGTCGAAACTGCGCTCGAGCTTCGCGCCTCCGTCGGGCGCCATGAGCGTCGTGTTCTCGGGCGTCGCGATGAGCGCGGCGCCCTTAGACTTCGCCTCGCGAATGAGCGCCGACGCGGTGCGGACATTCTCCTCGACGTCGTCGGTCGAGCGGAGCTGCACGCAAGCGGCGCGGAAGCTGCTCATCCGGCCAGCAGCGGATCGAGCTGGCCCTTGCTGTCGAGCGCATAGAGATCGTCGCAGCCGCCGACATGCGTCTCTCCGATGAAGATCTGCGGCACCGACCGCGCACCGTGCGACCTGTCTTCCATTTCCTGCCGCGCATCGGCGTCCATGAAGACGTCCACTTCGTCGAAAGCCGCGCCCTTCTTCTTGAGCAGCGCTTTGGCGCGGACGCAGTAGGGACAGATCGGCGTGGTGTAGATTTTGATCTTCGGCATTTTGGTCGACTCAGCGGCACCCTTTCGTGACGTTTATATAATATCGCTTGCTAACGGCCGGACAACGCGGGCCAGCGCCAGCACAAAAACTTTTGCCGCACCGGCCCGTTTCAACGCCCGCGCACAGGCTTCGACGGTGGCTCCCGTGGTTAAGACATCGTCTACGAGCAGAGCATTCCGCCCGGCAACGGCGCTTTTGTGGCCGTCCGGTACCCGAAATGCCCCCTGCATGTTTCGGCGCCTCGCACGGGCCGAAGGCATCTCGCCCTGGCTGGGCGTGTGCCGGGCGCGGATCAGCACCTCGAAATTCACCGGCTTGCCGGTGAGCCGCCCGAGGGCGCGGGAGAGTTCGGCCGACTGGTTGTAGCGCCGCGACCAGAGGCGCCTGGCATGCAAGGGAACGGGGACGATGATGTCGGTGTCCGCCAGCAAATCCCGGCCCCCGCGGCGCAGCCAGCGTCCGAAGGCGGGCGTCAGATCGAGCCGGTCGGCATGCTTCAGGGCCAGAATCGGGCCCCTGCTCTGTTCGTCGTAGCGCATAACGGCCCTGGCCTTGTCGAAGGCGGGCGGACTCGCGTGGCAGGCCGCGCACAGCGTTCCTGCACCCGGATCCAGAGCGAACGGCAGCCCGCAACAGGCGCATCCCGGTCCGTCCAGAAACCGGATCTTTTGCCAGCACGCCGAACAGAGCGCCCCTTCGTCCCAAATATGCGCGCGGCACGCGATGCACTGGGGCGGAAACAGCAAATCCAGGGCGCGTTTCGCACCGCCCCGGATCAACCTCTCCATCCCGCTGTTCATTTGCTCTAGTCTAACAAAATGAGCGACGGGCCGCCCCGAATTTTCGACCGACACGTTCTCGCGCTTCATCGCGCGCGCGCCCGGCGCATCGCCGGCGACGCGTTCCTCGAGCGGGAAGCCATGCTTGGACTGGCAGAGAGGATCGAAGCGGTACAGCGTAGATTCGAAAACGCGCTGTTGCTCGACGGTTCGGATGCCGCGCTCGATATCCTCCGACCGCTCGCCATGCATTGGACCCGCGCGGAACTCGACGCGCATGAAAACGTGGCGCCACCAGGCGAAGGATTCGACCTGGTCGTCAGCGTTCTCTCATTGCACAGCGTCAACGATCTTCCAGGCGTCCTGCTGCAGATCCGTCGTACGCTGAAGCCCGACGGCCTCTTTCTCGCGGCGCTGTTCGGCGGCGAGACCCTGCATGAGCTTCGCGCGGCGCTGGCGGCGGCTGAGATCGAGACGAAGGAAGGCGTCAGTCCGCGTGTGGCGCCGTTCGCCGATGTGCGCGACCTGGGCGCGTTGCTGCAGCGTGCCGATTTCGCGCTTCCGGTCGCGGATGTCGAGCGCAGCGTAGTCCGCTATCGGGAGCTGACACGCCTGGTCGCGGATTTGCGTGCCATGGGCGAGACCAATGCGCTGGTCGAGCGCGACCGGCGGCCCTTGTCGCGGCTGACGTTTGCCGCCGCGATCGCGCACTATGGTGACAGCCATTCCGACGAAGCCGGCCGCCTGAAGGCGACCTTCGACATCGTGTTCCTGACAGGCTGGTCACCGCACGAAAGCCAGCAACAGCCGCTCAGACCCGGGAGCGCCACCGCGCGCCTGGCCGATGCCCTGCGTACGAGCGAGCAGAGCGCGGGCGAGGCCGCGCCGAATCCTAGAGGAAGGGCGTGAGCGACTGAAAGAATCCGCTCAGCGTCGTTCCGATCTGCGTCACGCTCGCCACGATGATGATCGAAACCAGTCCAGCGATCAGCGCATATTCGATCGCCGTCGCGCCGCTTCGATTTGCGGCAAACGCGTTCACAGCAGATCGCGCAGCATTGGCACGAGCGGCAAGTCGGCGGGCGGCATCGGAAACTGCACCAGCTCGCGCGGCTTGACCCATTTCAGCGCGGCGTGCTCGCGCGCCGTGACCGTTCCTTCCCAGCGCCGGCAGACGTAGAGCGGCATGAGAAGATGAAAGTCCGGATAGGTATGCGAGGCGAACGTGAACGGCGCCAAGCACGGTTCCCTGATTGTGATCCCGAGTTCCTCCCGGAGTTCCCGGATCACCGTGTCCTCGGGACGCTCGCCCGATTCCACCTTGCCGCCTGGAAATTCCCATAGGCCCGCCATCGACTTGTCCGGCGGGCGCTGCGCGATCAACACGCGGCCGTCCGGATCGATCAGCGCGCAAGCAACCACAAGGACAAGCTTTTGCACTGACGCGGTCACGATGAGGGGGCCCCCGTTAAGGTGGGATTAAACAGGTCCGTAAAACTAGCGCAATTTGGCCTGCCACCAAATCAGCGTGCCGTCGTCGGCATCGTACGAAGTGCCTGTTTGTACAAAGCCATTTCGCGCGAGGACGCGCTGCGAGACGACGTTCGACGTCGCCGTGGCGGCGGTAACCACGAATATGGACGGATCGAGCCGCGCCAGACGCAACATTTCCGCGACGGCCCCCGATGCGTAGCCGCGGTCGCGACGGCCCGAAGCAATTCCGTATCCGATTTCGACCGTGCCGTCGTCCGTCGGCGGTTGTTTGTAGCCGCAGAGGCCGACGACCTCGTTTCCCGCCACGATCAGCCAGCTGCCCCGGCAGCCCGCTTCGTTGAGGCGGCGCGTCATTTGCCGAAGCAGTCGGAGGATTCCGGGCGAGTCGACGCCGTCATGCGGCAGCTTCAGTCCGGGAAACGGCGCCGGGACCTCGCCGAGCATCCAGGCAAAATGCGCGTCGACCGCTTCAACCAGCATGCGGGCTCAGCTTCGGTAGCTGCCGTTGATGTCGATGTAACCGTGCGTGAGATCGCAGGTCCAGACGCGAGACTTGCCCTTACCGAGACCGATATCGATCGCGATCTCGACTTCGCGGCCCTTCACGGCCTTGCTGGCTGCCGCTTCGTTGTATTTGGGCGAGCGCTCGCCCTTTTCCGCGACCACCTGATTGCCGAAGGCAATCTTGAGTTTGTCGCGATCGGCGGCTTCGCCCGACTTGCCGACGGCCATGACGACGCGGCCCCAATTGGCGTCCTCGCCAGCGATGGCCGTTTTCACCAATGGCGAATTGGCGACGGAAAGCGCGATGCGCTTCGCCGCTTCGTCGCTCTCCGCGCCTGTCACGTCGAT
Organism: Rhizomicrobium sp.; assembly: GCA_035499335.1. Lineage (GTDB taxonomy): Bacteria > Pseudomonadota > Alphaproteobacteria > Micropepsales > Micropepsaceae > Rhizomicrobium. The sequence goes on from DATJZB010000002.1 coordinate 13,969, forward strand.
ACGGATCAATTTCTGGGCGCCCTCGCCGTCGCGCACCACCTGGAGGGCGAGATCGAGCAGCACGGCATCGAGACGCTGGCGGAACTCGTTCAGACGCTTGTCGTTCGCCTTCGCGATCGGCGCGTGATGCGCGCCCTTACCGGTCGCGAAGAGGAGGAGCGTGTCGCTCGTCGACGTGTCGCTGTCCACCGTGATGGCATTGAATGACGGCTTGACCGCCGCGGAAAGCAATTCCTGCAGCACCGCCGACGGCAAGTTCGCGTCGGTGAACACGAACGAGAGCATCGTCGCCATGTCCGGCGCGATCATGCCCGAGCCCTTGGCGATGCCGTTGATCGTCACCCGCTTGCCGTCGATCGTCGCGGATGCGGTCGCGAGCTTCGGGTAGGTGTCCGTCGTCATGATGGCCTCGGCGGCGGCGCGCCATCCGTCGGCCGCGCCCTCCTCGGCGAGCGTCCCCAGCAATTTCGTTATCTTGCCCGCCGGAAGCGGTTCGCCGATGACACCGGTCGAGGCGATGAAGACTTCGCCCGGACGGCAGCCGACGACCGCCGCTGCGGATTCGGCAATCTGTCGCGCCCCCTCGAAGCCCGCTTTTCCGGTGAACGCGTTGGCATTGCCGCTGTTCACGACCAGCGCGCGCGCCGAGCCGTTCTTCAGGCTCGCCTTGCACCAGTCAACCGGAGCGGACGCCGTTTTTGACTTGGTAAACACTCCCGCCACCTGGGAGCCGGGCGACAGAACGGCCAAAAGCACGTCGGTCCGATCCTTGTAGCGGACACCGGCGGCGCCCGTGCTCAAGCGGACGCCCGCCAGAGGGCGCAAAACGGGGTGACTTTTCGGCGCCAGCGGCGAGATGGCGTGCCCGGCCGCCTTGGCCGAACTGGCTGCTGATTTCGCCTTTGGCATGGACGCGCCCTACCCCGCGATGACTGGCCGCGCATGTGACCGGAATCGCCTGATTTGACAAGGGGGTGAGGCGTTCTTATCTCTCCGCCGCGGCTGCCATGCCGGATACGCGCCCCAGGGCCCGCACCATCAGGCGGTTTTATGAGGATTTCATGCTGGGTTTCAGCGGCATAGCTCAACGACTCTTCGGTTCGGCCAACGAGCGAAAGCTGCGTCCGTTCCAGGCCCGTGTCGCCGCGATCAATGCGCTGGAGACGAAATACGCCGCGATGCGCGACGAAGATCTGCGCGCGCTGACCCCCGCCTTCAAGGAGCGCCTCGCCAAGGGCGAAACGCTCGAGGACATACTGCCCGAAGCCTTCGCGGTCGTTCGCGAAGCGGCCAAGCGGACACTCGGCCAGCGCCACTTCGACGTCCAGCTCGTCGGCGGCATGGTCCTGCACTTCGGAAACATCGCCGAAATGAAAACCGGCGAAGGCAAGACCCTCGTCGCGACCCTTCCCGTTTATCTCAACGCGCTCGCCGGCGAAGGCGTGCATGTGGTGACGGTCAACGACTACCTCGCCAAGCGCGACGCGGAGTGGATGGGCCAGGTCTACAAGTTCCTCGGGCTGTCGGTCGGCTGCATCGTCCACGGCCTCACGGACGAGGAACGCAAGGTCGCCTACGACTCGGACGTCACCTACGGGACGAACAACGAGTTCGGCTTCGACTATCTGCGCGACAACATGAAGTATTCGCGCGACCAGATGGTGCAGCGCGGTCACTCCTACGCGATCGTCGACGAAGTGGACTCGATCCTCATCGACGAAGCCCGTACGCCGCTCATCATTTCGGGTCCGACGGACGATCTCACGGCGATGTACGTCGCGGTCGACGCCATGGTTCCGCAGCTCGTCAAGACAGACTACGAAGTCGACGAGAAGGCGCGCAACGTTACGTTGACCGAGACCGGCAACGAGCACATGGCCGAACTGCTGCGGGCCGCCGGGTTGATGACGGTCGGCGATCTCTACGACATCGAGAACATCTCGCTGCTGCATCACGTCAATCAGGCCCTGAAGGCGCACAAGATCTTCCAGAAGGACCGCGACTACATCGTCAAGGCGGGCAAGATCGTCATCATCGACGAATTCACGGGCCGCATGATGGAAGGCCGGCGCTATTCCGAGGGCCTGCATCAGGCGCTCGAAGCGAAGGAGAAAGTCGAGGTCCAGCCCGAGAACGTCACCCTGGCGTCGATCACGTTCCAGAACTATTTCCGTCTGTACGACAAGCTCGCCGGCATGACCGGCACGGCCATGACCGAAGCGGCCGAGTTCATGGACATCTACAAGCTCGACGTCATGGAAGTTCCGACGAACGTGGCGGTCAAGCGCGTCGACGCCGATGACGAGGTTTATCGCACCGCGGACGAGAAGAACGAGGCGATCATCAAGCTGGTCGAGGACTGCCGCAAGAGAGGCCAGCCGGTGCTGGTCGGCACGACCTCGATCGAAAAGTCCGAGCAGCTCTCCGACCTGCTCAAGAAGCGCAAGGTGCAGCACAACGTTCTGAACGCGCGATATCACGAGCAGGAAGCCGCTATCGTCGCACAGGCCGGCGCGCCGGGCGCCGTGACCATCGCCACAAACATGGCGGGCCGCGGAACCGACATTCAGCTTGGCGGCAACGCCGACATGCGCATCCGCGTGGAGCTCGGCGGTGTCGTCGACGACAATGAACTGGCGCGGCGCACGGACGAGATCCGCTCGGAGATCCGCATCGCCAAGGAGAAGGTGCTCGCCGCGGGCGGCCTGTACATCATCGGCACCGAACGCCACGAGAGCCGGCGCATCGACAACCAGCTGCGCGGCCGCGCGGGCCGTCAGGGCGATCCCGGCGCGTCCAAATTCTTCCTGAGCCTGCAGGACGACCTGATGCGCATCTTCGGCACGGAGCGCATGGATTCGGTTCTGGGCCGCCTCGGCCTCGAGAAGGGCGAAGCCATTGCCCATCCGTGGGTAAACAAGGCGCTCGAGAAGGCGCAGCAGAAGGTCGAGGCGCGCAACTTCGAGATGCGTAAGAACATCCTGAAGTACGACAACGTTCTCAACGACCAACGCAAGGTGATCTTCGAACAGCGCCGCGAGATCATGTCCGCCGACGATGTCAGCGACCAGATTTCAGAGTTCCGCGTAGAGGTCGTGCACGACCTCGTGGCCCGCCACATTCCCGAGAAGGCCTACGCCGAACAGTGGGACGCCGCGGGCCTGCACGACGAAGTCGTGCGGATCTTCGGGATCGAACTGCCGGTGATCGACTGGACCAAGGAAGAAGGCATAGCCGACGAAGAGGTCCGCGAGCGCATTCACAACGCCGTCGAGCGCCGGGCCGCCGAGCGCACCGCGAATTTCGGTACCGAAATCATGCGCTATGCGGAGAAGACCATTCTGCTGCAGACGCTCGACCATGATTGGCGCGAGCACATCGTTCATCTGGACCATCTGCGCCAATATGTCGGGCTGCGGGGATACGGCCAGCGCGACCCGCTGAACGAGTACAAGGGAGAAGCGTTCACCTTGTTCGAAGGTCTTCTCGGTCGCATGCGCAGCGACGTCATCCGCCAGCTGATGCATATCCAGATCGCCGAGGAGCCGCCGCCGGCCCTCGTCGACCCGTCGATGCAGCAGATGCGCGCATCCCACATCGATCCGCTGACGGGCGAGGACGAGATCGTCGACGCCCTGCCTTCCCCGGCCCAGCGCACGGTGCAGCGCCGCGACCAGGCCGTCGATCCCAACAATCCCCAAACCTGGGGCAAGGTGCAGCGCAACGCGCCCTGCCCGTGCGGATCGGGCAGAAAATTCAAGCACTGCCACGGCGCCCTGGTCTGAGCGCGCCGCGAGGTCGCCGGAACCGCCGAATTGATCTAGGATGACCCCGATGCCCGGGACATTTTCCCGGGCCACCGTCGAACCTTCTTGGGGGTCTTCATGGCTGTTGCCTTCCTAGCTGCTGCGTCGTTGGCAGCGATCGTTTCCGGACACGCAGACACGGTTGGGGCGCGCGAGCTGGCCGCCGGAAACGTCATCACGCTGCGGGTCTGCAATCACACCAATGGGGCGACGCTCATTGCTTCCAGCTTCATTCCGATCAGCGGCAGCGAGTGGCGCAACAAGGGATGGACGAAGGTCAACGCAGGCGCCTGCCGCGATATCTTCTCGACGACCAATCGCACCTTTTATGCCCGCGCCGAGGTTCAGGGACATTCGGACGAGTACTGGGGCACCGACATCAAGCAATGCATCGAATATCCCGGACCGTACGACTTCATGACGTCGTCCAGCGACACCACCTGCCCGGAAGGCGAACCGGCGCCGTTCACGACGTTCCACTCGGACGGACGTCCCGTTTACATTTGGAACCTCAACCCCTGACGGGAGACGCGCGCCCTAGCGCGGCTCTCCAGGTTTCGTTTCTGCCGGACAGACTAGTTGTCGCGGCTCTACGCGAAGGATCGTCATGACACGCTTCAAGATCAACGTCCCCCAGGCGACGCTCGATTCGATCCGGGCGAAGGTACGCGCCTATGAATGGCACGAAATGCCGCGCGGCGATGGACTGGACGGAAGCTGGGCCTTCGGTGCCAACCTCGATTTCATGAAGGCGCTCTGCGCCTATTGGGTCGACGGCTATGACTGGCGAAAGTGGGAAAGCGCGCTCAATGTCTTCCCGCAGTTCACGGCGCGCGTCGAAGACATCGATCTGCATTTCTACCTTGTGAAAGGTTCTGGCGCGGCGCCGAAACCCTTGATCCTGAGCCATGGCTGGCCGGGTTCCGTGTTCGAGTTCCTCCACATCATCGACAAGCTCGCGCACCCGGAAAAGCACGGCGGCGATGTGCGCGATGCGTTCACGGTCGTGGTGCCGTCGCTGCCGGGTTACGGATTCTCGGGCAAGCCGAAGCGTCCCATCGGGCCGCGAACGACAGCAAGGCTGTTCGACGCGCTGATGTCGGACGTGCTGAAGCTGCCCGACTACATCGCCCAGGGCGGCGACTGGGGCAGCGCGATCTCGGCCTATATGGGCTACGAGGGAAAGGGTTGCCGCGCGATCCACCTGAACATGATGGGCTGGGTGTCGCCCGGCGTCGGACCCGAGACGGAGGAAGAAAAAACTTTTGCCGCGAAGGCCGGCGCCCTGTTCCAGGCGGAAGGCGCCTATTTCATGGAACAGACGACGAAACCCCAGACCCTGTCCTATGCGATGATGGACTCCCCGGTCGGCGCCGCGGCCTGGATCGTCGAAAAATTCCACGGCTGGTCAGACTGCCGGAAGGGATTCGAGAATACCTATACGAAGGATCAATTGCTCACGAACGTGATGATCTATCTCGTGACGCGCACGTTCAATACCGCGACATGGATGTACCGCGGCCGTGCGGAAGAACAATTCACGATGCCGGTGCCGAAGGGTGCGCGTATCGAACGGCCGACCGGCATTTGCGAGTTTCCCGTCGATCTCATCCCGTTCCCGCCGCGCAGCCAGGTCGAGCGCAGCATAAACGTGGCGCATTGGACGAGTTTCAAGGAAGGCGGCCACTTCGCTGCGCTGGAACGTCCCGATGACCTTGTCAGCGACATTCGCGCGTTTGCGCGGACCCTCGGCTAGACCGCGAGACTGCGGCCCATCGCCAGATACTTCTCGCGCCTTTCGCGGCGGAGCTTCTCGCCGGGCACGCGGTCCATCTCGGCGAGTGCGCGCGCGATCTGTTCACCGACGTTGAGGATGGCTTCTTCCGGTGCGCGCTGGGCACCGCCGAGCGGCTCGGGAACAATCGCGTCGATGACCTTGAGTGCCAGGCAATCCTGGGCCGACATCTTCATCGCAGCGGCTGCGTCCTGGGTCTTTTCCGGCTTGCGCCAGAGAATCGACGCGCATCCTTCGGGCGAAATCACCGAATAGACCGAGTGCTCGAGCATGTAGACGCGATTGGCCGTGGCGATCGCCAGTGCGCCGCCCGAGCCGCCCTCGCCGATGATGGTCGAAACGAACGGGACGCGCAGTTCGAGCCCGGCCTGAGTCGAGCGGGCAATGGCCTCGGACTGGCCGCGCTCTTCGGCGGCGACGCCGCTATAGGCGCCTGCCGTGTCGACGAGGGAGATGACCGGCAACCCGAAGCGATCGGCCATCTCGAAGAGACGCTGGGCCTTGCGATAGCCTTCCGGCATCGCCATGCCGAAATTGTGCTTCAGCCGCGACTTGGTGTCGTTGCCTTTCTCATGTCCGATGACGGCGACGGCGCGGCCGCGAAACCGCGCGAGCGCCGCGACGATCGCCTGGTCGTCGCCGAAGGAGCGATCGCCGGCAAGCGGCGTGAACTCGTCGAACAGATTGCGCGCATAGTCGGAAAAATGCGGCCGGCCGGGATGGCGCGCGACCTGAACCTTCTGCCATGGCGTAAGCTTGGAATAGATGTCCCGCACCATCCCGTCGGCGCGCGATTGCAGCCGGCCGACCTCCGTCTCGATCTGCATGGCGGGATCTTCTTCGGCCAGCTTGCGCAGCTCGACGATCTTGCCTTCCAGTTCGGCGATCGGACGTTCGAATTCGAGATAGGTGTGCATCGTCTCTCGCGTGGTTCCGGCAGCTCCGGTAGGCGAAAAAGGGCCGGAAACTGGCAACGCCCTTCCAGCGTGTCAACCTTGCGCCCCTGATAGGCGCTTTCGCCGTCACAAATCCAGAGCCTCGACCGTCTTACACCGGTAACCCCGGGGAACGGGCCATGGCCGTGCGTATATTGTTGCTTCTCGTCGGGCTGTTTCATGCGGCTAACGCACTGATGATGCTAGTTTTTCCACTGGCGTGGGCCGCCCATGTCGTACACCAGCCGGCGCCGTCGCACCTGGAGCTACACTTTATCGCCGATATCGGCATGGCCTTCCTGGCAAGTGCGGCAGCCCTTCTCTGGAGCGCGCGCCGCGGCGCGATATTCGCACCCTGGGCTCTGGCTGGCGCGGCCTGGCCGGCGCTGCACGCCTTTATTCACGTCAACGAGTGGTTCATCGACGGTCCGCCGACGGCGATGATCGATCTGCTCAATGAGGGGCTGGGAGTCATCGCGGTCGGCGCGGTGGGACTTCTTCTGGCATGGATGAGACTAAAGACGGGAGACGCATGATGTTCCGCTCGTTCCTTCACCGCTATATCCATCGCTTCGAACGGCGCTATCGGTATGACGGCACGTACATGCACGAGCTCGCCGACATATCCGAAGCGGCCTTCCTACGGTTCGCCATCATGCAGACCGCCGGCGGCGGGTTCGGCGGCGGCGCCCCGCGCGACGCACTATGCGCGGCCGGCATTGCCGGCGCACTCGTCGAGGATTGCGGTCCCTGCGTTCAGATCGCGTCGGACATGGCCCTCGAGGCCGGCATGCGCGGCGAGGTGATCGCCGCGCTGCTCGCCGGAACTGCGGCGGACGCTGACGCTCAGCTTGGCCTCGACTTCGGCCGCGCCCTGCTCCTGGCGACAGGCGATTTCGATGCGCTCCGGGACGAAGTCGAAAGGCGATGGGGAAAAAGGGCACTCGTCGCGCTATCCTTGCGGGCCATGAGCGCCCGCAACTTTCCCGTCCTGAAGCGGGCTATGGGACACGCCCGGACCTGCCAGCGCGTGCGCATCGGCAACCTGGACGTCGCCGTGAACGAGTCGCTGAAGGCCGCATGAACCAGGACCGGTTGACGATCTTCAACGCAAATCGATCCCATCTGCTGGGGATCGCCTATCGCATGCTCGGCGAAATGAGCGGCGCGGAAGATGTCGTCCAGGAGTCGTGGCTGCGCTGGCATCGCGCGGCGCCCGACGACGTCCGCGATCCTCGGGCCTGGCTCTCGGCCGTGACGGTGCGGCTCGCACTGGACGCGCTGCGCAAGGCGCGCGCTCGGCGGGAGACGTATGTCGGTCCGTGGCTGCCCGAGCCTCTCTTGCCGGACGACACCAAGGCGCTCGCGGCGGACGCACCGGCCGCGCGGGCCGAACTGGCGTCGGACCTCTCGCTGGCGCTGCTGCACGTGCTCGAACGGCTCTCGCCGGAGGAACGCGCGGCTTTCGTCCTGCACGATGCGTTCGATTGTGACTACCCGACCATCGCGAGAATGCTGGAAAAGACCGAACCGGCTTGCAGGAAGCTCGTGTCGCGCGCGCGTGAACGCGTGAAATCGGAACGGCCGCGCCATTCGGTCAGTAAAGAACAGCATCGCGCGCTCGTCGAAAAATTCCTTGTGGCATCGGCCACGAACGACCCAGCGCAGGTTTCGGAGCTGCTGGCCGACGACGTCGCGCTTTATTCCGACGGCGGCGGGCGCGTCGCCGCAGCTCTCAATCCGATATACGGCGCGGGCAAGGTCATGCGATTTGCGCTCGGCGTGATGCGGAAATTCGGGCCCGCCGAGGGCTTCACCATGAGTCGGACGGAGATCAACGGCGCGCCGGGCGTTCTCCTGCGCACGGCGGACGGCTTGCACTCCGTCCTCACCATGGAATTCGACGCCGACCTGATCAGTGCGATCTACCTGGTGCGCAATCCGGAAAAGCTGACCCGGCTCAGCCGCCTTGCTTCTGCCGGATCATCTCCATCTGCTTGACGATGACCTCGGCCTGGCGGATCGAAGCCGCGTCGATGAGCACGCCGCCCAGCGATGCCGCACCCGAACCGGTGCTGTGTGCGTCTTTCATCGACGCGAGAATTGCCTGCGCGCGTTCCACTTCCTTCTGCGGCGGCGTGAAGATCTCGTTGGCCAGTTCGACCTGGCTGGGATGAATGGCCCATTTGCCTTCGCAGCCGAGGATCGCGGTTCGATTCGCCTGGGCGCGGAATCCTTCAGGATCCTGATAGTCGCCGAAGGGCCCGTCGATCGCCATGATGCCGTGCGCCCGCGCCGCCTGCACGAGACGGAACAGGGGATAGTGCCAGAGGTCGTTCCAGTGACGCTCGCGCTGACCCTTGGCGTCCTTGTCGGTGAGCATCACATAGTCGGCGTTGCCGCCGCCGATATTCGTCGTGCGCATGCCCTGGGATGCCGCATAGTCAGCCGCGCCGAAATGGAGGCTCTCCATGCGCCTGGAGGAAGCGGCGATCTCGTCGATGTTCTTGAGGCCGAGGACCGACTCGATGATGACTTCGATGCCGATCTTCTTTTTGCGCCCTACCGATGCGCCGGCCTGCGTGATCAGCCAGTCGATCGCGTAAACGTCTTTCGCATTCGCGACCTTCGGAATCATGATGGCGTCGAGTTTCTCGCCGCCTTTTTCGACCAGCGCGATCACGTCCTTGTAGCACCAGCCCGTGTCGAGACCGTTGATGCGGACGGTGACGATCTTGCCTTTCCAGTCGACGTCGTTAAGCGCCGCGACGACATTGTCGCGCGCCTTGTCCTTGTCGGCCGGCGCCACCGCATCCTCGAGATCGAGGCAGACGCAGTCGGCAGGGCCCGCTGCGGCCTTTTCGAAGAAGTTC
>DATJZB010000003.1:0-9185 GCA_035499335.1 Rhizomicrobium sp.
CGGCCGCTCTTTCCCAACGTGGAGGCCGCGCACGAACCGCTCTTCTACGTCCATGGCGCGATCTTCTTTACCTGGATCGCCCTGTTCATCGCGCAGATCACGCTGATCGCCTCCGGCAATCTGGCCTGGCACCGGACGCTCGGCACGGCCGGCTACGTCCTTATTCCGCTGATGGTGGTGATCGGCGCGTATGGCGCACTCGTCGCCGCACACCGGCCGACCGGTTTCACGGGCGTCCTCGACCCGCCGCTGCACTATCTGGGAATGCTGCTGTGGATGGTTGGGATGTTCGCCGCTTTCGCCGCGTTCGGACTCCGTTGGCGCAAGTCGCCGCAGACCCACAAGCGCCTCATGCTGCTGGCGACGATCGTGCTTGCCGAGGCGGGCGTGTCGCGCTGGCCGATCGATTTTATCGCGGCAAGCCAGCAGGCCGCCTTTGCCGTGACGGCGTTGCTGCTCGTGCCGCTCATCGCGTGGGATGTTCACGCGCTGCGCCGGCTGCATCCGGCGACGTTGTGGGGCGGACTGGCGTTCCTCGCCTACGGCCCTGTCCGCGACTGGTTTTCCGCGACGGCGCTGTGGCAAGGCTTTGCCAAATGGGCCGTCGCGCTGGTCGCGTAAGCCCAGCCTAAATTTTACGTCGTTGCGCCGAACGGCGCGCGCTTCACGCGCAGACGCCGTGATAGAATGGCGGCTTGAAGCAGAACATCCGTACACGGATCGTAAGGGGGAAGGATGCATATCTTGATCGGAGCCGTCCTGCACGCCACGGTGTTGGCCATCGTCGGCTATGCGTTGCTTTGGACCGCCGCCAAAGTCGAAGGCGTCGTCGCCTTGATCGGCCGGGTGCTGGGCTTGTGGGTGTTCCTGCTCGCCATCCTCTCGGTCGTTGCCGTCGCCACGATGCCGATGTTCGGCGGAAAGCCGTTCGGCATGGAGATGATGCACGATGGCGACCGCGGCCCCGGCTGGATGCATCATTGGGATCGCGGCCCGGGACCTGCGGGAACGCAACCGGCGGCACCCGCCGCGCCGGCGGCGCCAGCCAAACCCTGATCCGCGGCGTCGCGCATTGGGCGTCTGGTTCAGTTACTGATCGTCCGGTGGCCGAACTGGCGGGCTAAGCGATCCCCGGAACCGGGTGACGGCGGCACAGGGCGGTCACCTCACGGTGCGTGCGCTCGGTGAGCGCGGCATCGTCGGGCGCACGCAAGGTCTGCACCATCCATCCCGCAAGGCGGCGCATGTCGTCCTCATCCATGCCGCGGGTCGTGCAGGCCGGCGTGCCGAGGCGGATGCCGCTCGGCCGCAGCGGCGGGCGCGGATCGTCGGGGACGATCTGCTTGTTGGTGGTGATGCCGATACGGTCGAGCGCTTCCTCGGCGGCGCGGCCGTCCAGGCCGAAGCTCGCCACCGTGTCGATCACCAGCAGATGATTGTCCGTGCCGTCGGTGATCAGCTTCGCCCCTTCCGCCATCAGCGCCGCGGCGAGCGCCCGCGCATTGCGCAGGATCGCTTCGGCATAGGCGCGGAACGCCGGCTCCGCCGCCTTCTTGAAGGTGATCGCGGCGCCCGCGACATTGTTCATGTGCGGACCGCCCTGGAGTCCGGGGAACACGGCCGGATCGATCTTCCTGGCATGTTCCTTCCGGCACAGGATCAGGCCGCCGCGCGGCCCGCGCAGCGATTTGTGGGTCGTCGTGGTCACGACGTCGAACCCGGAGTCGAACGGATTGCGCATGACGCCGGCGGCGACGAGGCCGCCGATGTGCGAGATGTCCGCCATGGTCAGCGCACCGACTTCGTCGGCGACCCTTTTGAACGCGGCGTAGTCATAGTCGCGGGGATAGGAGGAATAGCCGCACAGCACCATTTTCGGGCGCGTCTCCTTCGCCGCCCGCATCAGCGACTCGAAGTCGATCGCACCGCCCTGGTGCGGCGCGCTCTTGTAGCGCACGAAATTGAACACCTTTCCCATATGCGAGACCGGCGCGCCGTGCGTCAGGTGCCCGCCATGGGAGAGATCCATCGCCAGCACCGTGTCGCCCGGATCGAGGAAGGCGAAATAGACGGCCTGGTTCATCGGCGAGCCGGAGAGCGGCTGGACGTTCGCATGCTCGGCGCGGAAGATCGAGCAGGCGCGCTCGCGCGCCAGATTCTCGATGCGGTCGGTGAATTCCTGACCGCCGTAATAGCGGCGGCCGGGATAGCCCTCGGAATATTTGTTGGTGAGCACCGAGCCGAGCGCGGCAAGCACTTCGGGATAGGTGTAGTTCTCCGAAGGAATCATCTCGACTCCTTCGACCTGGCGTCGTTCTTCCGATGCGATCGCAGCGGCGATATCGGGATCGTAGGCTTCGAGCTGGCGGCGGTGGGCGTCCATGGGCGTCTCCCTCGTTGGAAGATGAGCCGGTCCTCTCGGATCGGCCGCCCAGGCGATCGGCGGTTTGGCGCCGCGCTCCCCGATGGTGATCCATCTTCTCGCCAGTCGCGCGACAGGTGCCTTCTATCAAAGAGTCGTTCCTGGCGGCAAGCGTTCGCTCGCCGGCCAGCCGGCAAAGTTCCGGATTTCCGCCAAACTATTTTGCGAACATCGGATGCGAGAACGAGAATGTGTATGCGATCACCAAAACGACGACGAAGAAGAGCGATGCCGCGATACTCGCCCAGAACATCATCGGGTTCCCGGCCCGGGTGATGAGCGCTCCACCGCGGAGGCGGATTTTTCCACTGCGCAATCCGCTCAACGCTGCGGACAGGAGAACCGCGAACAGCGCAAGGAGGACGACGAGTTGAAGTATGCGCAAATCAGCTCGTCCGCCTCCGCGAAACCCAGATCAGTGCCGCACCGGCCACCACGGCAACGGCGCCGTAATAAGCCCACTCGATATGGCTATCCATCACGGGATTGGCCGGCCAGACGAACGTACCGGTACCTTGTCCGATCCAGTGAATTCCGAACGGCACAAGAAGTGTACCGGCGACAAGCAAAATTAGTTTCATGAGCACATCCCCAGCCTCGTGCGTTCACGGTAGCAGGGCGGGTCGGGCAGCGGCAAAAGCATGGGCGGTCACGACTCTGTGACAGCGAGGCGATACGCGCATTTCAGAGCGGCGCTATTGCAGCCGCCAGCGGGCGAACCAGACGAGCGAGGCGCCGAGCGCTGCGGCCCAGCCGCCGAGGACGGCCCATTCGATGTGATTTACCATTTCCGGATTAGCGGGCCAGGTGAACAGACCCGTGCCCTGGCCGACCCAGTGCAGGCCGAGGAGAGCAAGCAACGATCCGATGGCGAGAAGGGTGATCTTCATACGCTGGCTCCCTGTCGTTTTGCGCGTGCGATCCGGTTTGCCGGATCTGTCGTCGCCGGAATCTCCGCCCCTGTCGCGACTACGTACGTAGTGAAACCGCACGCGACGCCTGCGTCAATCCATCATTACTGGTTGCGCAGCCAATTAGTCGCCTTCGCGAAACGATTGCGCGAATTTTTGACGCGATGTCAAACGCCCAGCGCCGCCGCGGCTATTTCTGTTTTGCGCGAGGATCGTAGTCGGCCGTCCAGCCTTCGGCGAATTTGGCGAGGTCCGCATCGGGCTTCTCGGGGAGCGTGACAATGAGTTTCACATACAGATCGCCGGGCGTCGCATTGGGCGGAGCGATTCCCTTGCCCTTGAGACGCAACGTCGTGCCGGTGTTCGAGTTCGGCGGCACGCTGAGCGCGACGGTTCCGGTCAGGGTCGGCACCTGCACCTTCGCGCCGAGCACCGCCTCCTTGAGCGTCACCGGCAGGTCCATGCGGATGTCGTTGCCGTCGCGCGAGAGCGTGGGGTGAGGCGCGACCGCGATCTGGATGAGGATGTCTCCCGGCGGACCGCCATTGCGGCCCGCTCCGCCGCGGCCCTTGACGCGGACCTGCTGGCCGTCCTTCACGCCAACGGGAATCTTCACGTCGATCTGCTCGCCGTTCGGCACCATGACGCGTCGCGTGCCGCCGCGCGCCGCTTCGTCGAAGCTGATCGTCGTGGAGACGGTGAAGTCCTCGCCGCGCGCCGGCTGCTGGCGACCGCGCCGTGCACGGCCGCCGAGGAGATCGGCGAAGATGTCCTCGGCGCTGAATCCTTCCGCCGTGTCGCCGGAATTGTCCCAGGTGAAGTGGAAGTCGCGCGCGCCCTGGCCGCCGCCGAAAGGTCCGCCGCCCGGATGGAATCCGCCGCCACCCTGGCGCGGATCGAAGCCGCGCGGATTGCCGGCGGCGTCGATTTCGCCTGCATCGAACTTGGCGCGCTTTTCCTTGTCGCCGACGATCTCGTAGGCGCCGGAGATCTCCTGGAACTTCTTCTGCGCGTTCTTGTCGCCCGCATGCGTGTCGGGATGATGCTTCTTGGCGAGGGCGCGGAATGCCTTCTTGATCTCGGCCTCGCTGGCCGTCTTGGCCACACCCAGAACTTCGTACGGATCGCGCATATATTCTCCCGGGCGCGCGAGAATCGCGCCGCCAGCCGACAATATAGGTACGCGATTTCGGGTGTTAAGGTTTGCTGGGCGGGGACTGCGGCGGCTCGGCGCCGGGAATCGGGCCGCCCAGAGCGTCCAGCCTTTGCTTCGCGCCGGGGACGCCGGCGGCGACTGCGTCCATGTACAGAGTTCGGGCGACGTGCGTGTCCTTTTCGACGACGGTCCCTTCTTCGTAGAGAATCCCCAGCCGGTATTCGGCGATCGCGTGATGGGAGGCGGCGGCCTGGGTGAGCCAGGGCAGGGCGGCCTTTGGATCGGGATCGCCGGCCTCCCCGTTCAGGAGCATCTCGGCGAGGTCGTACTGCGCCGTCGGTAGTCCTTCCTCGGCCGCGCGTTCGAGCATGTCCTCGGCCGCTTTGGGGTCTTTCGGCGTGCCCAGACCCTTTCGCAGCATCAACCCCTCGTTGCGCATGGCGGCGACGTCCTCGTCGTCGATGGACTGGAAGAGCTTGAAGGCTTCCTCGTATTTGCCCGCGTCATAGGCCGCCACGCCCTGGTTGAAGATGGATTTCAGCTCCTCGCCGTCATGGGCGATGGCGCAACCACCCGCGAGCGAGAGGCACAAACCGGCCAGGAAGACGGCTGCAGGACGCGTGTGCATGGCAACTCCCCTGCGGCCACGCTACCGCGCCCCGAATCAAGATGCTATTCGAAAGCCATGAGCGATATCGGCGGACCCGTGGACGATGGCGGCATCGGCGAGAAGGACGATCCCTTCACGCTTTTCCATGCCTGGCTGGAAGAGGCGAAAGCATCGGAATCCGGCGATCACAATGCGATGTCCATCGCCAGCGTCGATGCCGAAGGCCGGCCCAACGTGCGGATGGTGCTGCTCAAAGGCGCCGAAAACGGTTCCTTCGTGTTCTTCACGAACTATGAGAGCGCCAAGGGCGTCGAACTGATCGGCCAGCCGAATGCGGCGCTGTGCTTTCACTGGAAGAGCCTGCGCAAACAGATCCGGATACGCGGCACGGTCGAAAAGACCAGCGCCGCGGAAAGCGACGCCTATTTTGCCACCCGGCCGAAGGACAGCCAGATCGGCTGCTGGGCGTCGGCGCAGTCGCGTCCAATCGAGTCGCGCTGGGCGTTCGAGACGGAGATCGCGAAATACGCCGCGCAGTACGCGTTGGCCAAGGTTCCGCGGCCAGCCCAGTGGGGCGGTTTCCGCGTCACGCCTTTCGAGATCGAGTTCTGGCGCGACCGGCCGTTCCGGCTGCACGACCGGCTCGTCTACCGCCGCGAGGGCAAGGGTCCCTGGCGCACGGATCGGCTCTTTCCATGAGCGGCGCCGACACCACGCACGGCCCGATGATGATGCGCGTCGCCGTCGCGGCCGTGGGCGTCGCTTCTTTGCTCGTGGTCATGAAGACGGTCGCCTATATCGTGACCGATTCGATCGCGATGATGGCGTCGCTCGCCGATAGCGCGCTCGACGTCTTCACCTCGAGCGTCAATCTCCTTGCCATTCGCCACGCGCTCCAGCCGGCGGACCGCGAGCACCGTTTCGGCCACGGCAAGGCCGAGCCGCTCGCGGGGCTCGGCCAGGGCGCCTTCATCGCCGGTTCGGCCGCGTTCCTCGTGATCGAGTCCGTCAGCCGCCTGATCGCGCCGCACCCGATCGAGCATCCCTGGCTCGGCCTGGGCGTGATGATCGTCTCGATCGGAACGACCGTGGTCTTGATCGTCGCCCAGCGCGTCGTCATCGCGCGCACCGGTTCGATCGCCGTCGGCGCCGACAGCATGCACTATCTCGGCGACGTCGCGACGAATGCGGGCGTCGTCCTCGGCATCGTCCTGGCGACGCAGTTCGGGCTCCTCATCGCCGATCCCATCATCGGCATCGTCGTCGCCGCGATCCTCACCTGGAGCGCGGTGCATGTGTTCCGCCAGAGCTACGACCAGCTCATGGACCGCGAATTGCCGGACGACGACCGCGAGAAGATCAAGGCCATCGTGCGCGCCCATGGCGAAGTCAGGAGCATGCACGACCTGCGCACGCGTTCGGCCGGCATCCACACCTTCATCCAGCTTCACATCGAGCTCGATCCGGAGATCCGGCTGGTCCGCGCGCACGAGATCAGCGACGCGGTGGAAGCCGACCTGATGGCCGCGTTTCCGCGCGCCGAAGTGATCATCCACCAGGACCCTGCCGGAGTCGAAATGCCGATTCCGCTGGCGGTAACCTAAGCGTCCGGCGTCTGCGTCCGCGCCACCAGCTTATCGGCGAAGTCGCGCAGCAGGTACAGGCTGACCTTGTCGACCGAATGCTCGCCCTGGCGGAACGGCTGCTTGAAGACCGCGATCAGGTGCAGCGCGAAGACGAACAGATAGCTGACGAAGCCGAAGATGAGCGCTTCGCCAAGCGAGCCTTCGGTCTTGAGGAACAGCAGCAGGAAAAGGACCGCGCCGACGAGACTCTGGATCAGCACGTTCACCGACGGCACGAACTCGA
The DNA here is from genome assembly GCA_035499335.1 of Rhizomicrobium sp. Classification (GTDB taxonomy): domain Bacteria; phylum Pseudomonadota; class Alphaproteobacteria; order Micropepsales; family Micropepsaceae; genus Rhizomicrobium. Next base: position 6,969 of record DATJZB010000003.1, read on the forward strand.
TCTTCTGAATGTAGCTGATGCGGAAGAGACTGCGCCGCAGCGCATCGAGGTTGCCGCGGATGCGCACCACGGCGTTGGTCGCCATCCCGATGGATTCCAGATCGGAAATGAAGGGCAGCAGCGCGTCGGCGCGGGCGATGGCGTCCTCCAGATGCGCATGATGTCCTTCCGGACCCAGTCCGCGATCGAGCGCCGCGAGAATGTCGAGCAGCTCGCCGCGCAGGCGCGCCAGTTCGACGCGTGGCTCGATGCGCGCGAACCCTTCGACGTCGTCATGGATGGCCTCGAGCGCAACGCGGATTTCGGCCGGCAGCCGCTCTGCCTCCTTGTAGTCGGGCAGGGTGCTGGTGAGCAGAAAGCCGATGATGAAGATGGTGCCGGCGACGATGCTGGAAAACAGGGAGTCCAGCGCCAGGAACTCGAAGCCCAGCCGGTGCACGGCCACTTTGGCGCCAATGAGCAAGGCGACGATGACGACAACGTTGAGGAACAGGCGCAGATGCCTACCGAACTGCATGGGACGCTTTCACTCGATGCTGGAGGATGGAACGGACATGCAGGCGGTATAACTTTCTGGCGCGGGAGCCCGGCGCGATGTCCCCGGAAATCGACCGCGCAGGAGCGCTGCGCGTCGCGCGCATTTAGTGACAGTTGTACGACGCTTTCATGAAGGCCCCCGAATACGGCTCGGCGGGGTTCGGTCCGGCGCGAGACCGGAAGCCCCTGCTAACCCATGGAAATCCGGATGTTTCCCAACCCTTGCGGGGCAATGGTAGAGTGCCGGCATGACATCGACCCCGCCTGGTAACGACGAACAAAGAACGCTCATCCTCACCGGCGCGAGCCGGGGAATCGGCCATGCGACGGTGAAGCGGTTTTCGAGCGCGGGATGGCGGGTGATCACCTGCTCGCGCCATGCTTTTCCCGAAAACTGTCCCTGGGCGGCGGGACCGGAAGATCACATCCAGGTCGACCTCGCCAATCCCGACGATACGCTGCGCGCGATCGCCGAGATGAAGGGCAGGCTTGCCGGGGGCAAGCTGCAGGCGCTCGTCAACAATGCGGGCATCTCGCCCAAAGGCGAGGGTGGACGCCGACTGACCACGCTGACGACCGAGATGGACGTCTGGCGGCACGTCTTCGAGGTGAATTTTTTCGCCACGGTCTGGCTGGCGAAGGGATTAAAGGAAGAACTCACCAAGGCGCAGGGCGCGATCGTCAACGTCACCTCGATCGCTGGCGGTCGCGTGCATCCATTCGCCGGAGCGGCGTATTCCACATCGAAGGCGGCGCTGGCGGCGCTGACGCGCGAGATGGCGTCGGACTTCGGCCCACTCGGGGTGCGCGTCAACGCGATCGCGCCGGGCGAGATCGACACGGCCATCCTGTCGCCCGGCACCGACAAGATCGTGCAGACGATTCCGTTGCGCCGCCTCGGACTGCCGGAGGAAGTGGCGAAAGCCATCTATTATCTGTGTACAGATCAATCGAGCTATGTGACGGGCGCCGAATTGCACATCAATGGCGGCCAGCACGTCTAGTGCGCGCGGACGGGACAGTTGCGGGGGACGCTGCGCACGAGCGGTCTGGCCCGTCCGCCGGCGGCTTGCCATGAAATTCGAACAGCGCCTCCTGGGCCTTCTCGTCTTCTCGCTGCTGCTCGCCGGGCTCGGCTACACGCTCTATCGACTGCAACAGGTCGAAACGGCGCAGAAGGCGCGAACGACGCGGGCGGCGCCTATTGCGCGCGTTTCGCCGGCGGCATCCGGCTGGCATTACGCCCGGATCGCCGATGCGGCGCACGGATCGACGCGCCCGCTCGCTTGCGTCCGCTCGGCGAACGGCGCCGCGCCATCGGCACAGCTTTGCGTCAGGGGCTCGGTGCAAAACGGCGTCGACGTTTACGTCCAGCTATTGAGCGCAGGCGCCATCGCGTGCAGCCGCAACGGCTGCTCGATCCGGGCGCAGTTCGGCGGTACGGCGCCGCGCCCCGTTCCGGCCATCGGCGCGGCGGACGGCTCAACGGGCATCGTCTTCGTCAGTCGCAAGGCCGCGCATGCATTCGTCTCGTCGCTCAAGCAAGCCGATACGACCTTCGTCGAGGTCGGATTCGACAAATCCGGAACGCGGTGGATCGGCTTCGACACCGCGGGACTGGTGTGGAACTGATGCGGGCTTTGCGCAATTCGCGGCGACGGCAGAGGGACGCATGACCAT
>DATJZB010000004.1:0-18469 GCA_035499335.1 Rhizomicrobium sp.
CGACGTTCAGCTGCAGACGATCATCCCAGAGCCGCGACTTCACGCCGACGTCGTAGGACCAGTTGGTTTCCGGTCCGTAGATATGGGCCAGGCCGACGATATTGCCGCCCGCGAGATAGCCGCGCGAAGCGGATGCGAAAGCCATGATGTCGTCGTTGATCTGGTAGCTGAGTCCCCCCTTGCCGGTCCACTCTCCCCAACTTTGAGAGAACGGTCCTTGGCCGATTTGGCAGGGGCCGCCGCACGCCACCGGCAGCTCATAGTCCAGATAGTTGTACCCGTACTTGCGATCGTCGTTGTAGCGGGCGCCAAGCGTGATGGTGAGTGGAATGCCGAGCGAGGTTTTCGCGAGGTCGTAGTCGATTTGTCCGAACGGAGCGATGCCCTCGGTCTTCGTAAAGCCGTGACTGAGGAAACTGAAATCGTCATACGCGCCCGGAGCTCCGTATGGTGGCGCGAGGAACGGGGGCGTGAACGTATCGTTCATGCCCGTGTCCGAATAGGCAAAGTTCTCGAAGTTGTTCGACCAGAAATAGTAGAAGCCTGCGATCCACTTGAGCGGCGACGTATCGTCGACCGACGCAAGCCTGACCTCTTCCGAGATCTGGTGCTGCCTGAGCAGCCAGGCCGAGCCAATGGCCATGGGAAGATTTGAGCCGTCGCCGTCGCTAGTCTGGCTGACGTCCGAATCGCTGTATCCCGAGACGACCGCGAGCGAGGCCCAGCCTAGATTCCAGTTGAACGTTGCCGAGTACAAATTCACCCGGTTGTGCGTGAGGGCTGGATAGTCCTGACACATCTTGCGCGGATTGAATAAGGCCTGTGTGCTGAAATCGCAGGCTGAACCCGGCGCGATGACCTGCGACGGCGGGATGGGCGGGTTCGTGACAGGAATGGGCGGGATCGGCAGCGTCATATAGCGAGACGGCGTCTCCCACCATGCCGTTACCGTTCCGGCGGGATCGCCGTTATAGGACGTGCTCGCCGAGACCAAGAGATTCAGGTCCGGATTGAACTCCACGTAGAGCTGTCCGCGCAGCATGTGGAAATCCTGGGCGTCTTGGTTGTGGGTTGCGGTCGGGACCGTCGAGAGATTCTGGAGGTATGGATCGTGCTGGGCGTACACGCCGGTGATGCGCGCATAGACCTTGAGTCCGCCGTCATTGTCGATCAGGGGCGCGTTGACCCAGCCGCGGAAGATGTGCGCCGCGTAATCGCCGACCAGAGCGTCGAAAGATCCGCCGAGCGTGTCAGTCGGCTTGTTCGTGATCACGTTGATCGAGCCGCCGACCGAGTTGCGGCCGTAGAGCGTGCCCTGCGGACCGCGCAGCACCTCGATGCGTTCGATGTCGTAGAATTCGGGATCGACCGACGTCGAACGCTGAAGCGTCACGCCGTCGACGCTGTATGCAACGGGTGAATCGCCGCCCGGCGTCGTGTTTTGGCTGCCAACGCCTCGCATCGTGATGACGTTTTCGCCGCCCGTCACGCCCGCACCGAAGCGCAAGGAGGGGACACGCGTTCCCAGATCGGCAAATCCCGATATGCCCTTCGAATCGAGTGCGGCGCCGTCCAGCGCGGTGAGCGGGATCGCGACTTTCTGGCTGACTTCCTCGCGTCGTTCCGCCGTGACCACGACCGTTTCGATGGAACTCGAAGCGGCCGACCCCGATGCCCGATTGGCGGAACTTGCCGGCGACGCCGCCGCAACGCGAACCGGTTTCGCGGCGTCGGCAGTCGAGTCTGAATCGGCATGCGCCGCCTGCGAAATTCCAAGCAAGCACAACAGCGCAGCCCCGCTTGCCAGCGAGGCCCTGAGGTCCATAGGCATACGTTTCGCTCCCCTGCGATAAGCTTTTTGTATCCGCCGCCGATACCCGCTGGCATCGTTTGTTTTTTTTTAGATATAACAGCTGTTACAATTAGTGACAACGAATCTTTGCAAACTTAGCTCTCGAAGTTTTTTCTTCATGTTCGAAATAATTGTGCGAGCGACGTCGGATGTGCGCGGACGCCCCGTGACCGCTTCCATCTTGCAGGTACGGTCGGCGGCAAACGGCTGATCGAACTGGGCTTATTATATTGAACTGACAATTTGTCATGATCTAGAGGTGAGCATGGAACCGATCGCCGAAGTCCGTCGGATGCTGAGCGCGCTCATCGGCGGACCCGACACGCCGTTCATGGAGAGACGACCGCAGGCGGAGCAGTTCGCGGCCGCGTTCGTCACGCCTGAAGGAATCACGATAGATGCGGACACGCTGGGCGGCGTCGTTGTCGAGCGGATATCGACGCAGGATACGCAAGCGCGCCGCGTTTTCTTTCATCTGCACGGCGGCGGTTATGTTCTCGGCAACCCCGCAGGATCGCGCGCCTTCACCTGCGCGTTCGCGCGACTGGCCGCGTGCAAAGTCGTCAGCGTCGACTACCGCCTCGCTCCCGAGCATCCGTTCCCCGCTGCCGTCGACGATGCCGTCACGGCCTATCGCGCGCTGCTCAATTCCGGCGTCCCGGCGAAAGACATTGCGGTCGGCGGCGAATCGGCAGGCGGCGGCCTCGCCGTTTCCACGCTCATCGCCGCGCGGGATCGCGGTTTGCCCATGCCCGCGGCGCTGATCTGCATCAGTCCCTGGGTCGACCTGCGTTGTGGCGCCCGGAGTTTCGTGACCAAGGCGGACGTCGATCCCCTGCTCACGCGGCGCAGCCTGAAGGAAATGGCGCTCGCCTATCTCGACGGCCGCAATGCGCGGGAACCTCTCGCGTCGCCCCTGCTCGCCGATCTGTCGGGATTGCCGCCGATGCTGGTCCATGCCGGTTCCGACGAAGTCCTGCTCGACGACGCGGTCGCGCTGGTCGAGGCGGCGAAGGCGGCGGGCGTTGCGGCGCAGCTCGAGATTTGGCCCGGCATGATCCACGTATGGCACATGTTCCACGCCATGTTGCCCGAGGCCATCGCGGCAATAGAAGCGCTGAGCCGCTTCGTCGTGGCGCGCTGGCGCGAAGCGGACGCCTGAGACACTCAGAACGGCAAGGAAGATTGGGAGGAAAAATGGGACGGCTGCAAGACAGGATCGCCATCGTTTCAGGGGCGGGAAGCGGAATCGGTCGAGGCTGCGCAGTGGCGCTGGCGGCGGAAGGCGCGCGCGTGGTCGTCGCCGACCTCGACCCGAAAGGCGCGGCGGAGACATGCGGCCAGATCGCCGCGAACAGCGGCGCGGGATTCGCCAAACCGCTGGACGTCACCAGCGAAAGCAGCTGGACAATGCTGGTCGACCAGGTCGCGTCGGAATTCGGCGCCTTGCACATCCTGGTCAACAATGCCGGCATCTGCATTTCGCAGTCGCTTCTCAACATGTCCTTCGAAAGCTGGCGCAGGCAGATGGCCGTGAACCTGGATGGCGTCTTTCTCGGCACGAAGGCTGCGCTGCCTTTGATGACCAGATCCGGCGGCGGATCGATCATCAACATTTCCTCGGTCGCCGGACTCAAGGGAATTCCGGGAATGTCGGGCTACTGCGCGACCAAGGGCGGAGTGCGTCTGTTCACCAAGGCCATCGCCCTGGAATGCGCCGGCATGAAGAACAATATTCGCGTCAACTCGATACACCCGGGCGCGATCGAGACGCCGATCTGGCTGAAACTCGGCAATGAAGGCGTGTTGCCGACGGACGACAGGCGCCGAAACGCCGACGCCATGGAGGACGTGCGCGCCGCCGGGGCCGCGGCCACGCCCCTTGGCTACACCGGCGTTCCCGCCGACATAGCCGCAGGAGTGGTCTATCTCGCCTCGAACGAGTCCCGATTTGTCACGGGCACCGAACTGATAATTGACGGCGGCGTCATGGCCGGCTGAGGCCCTTCACCGGGCGCGCGCGGTCAACGGCCCGGGCTTCGCGCCGCGTCACCGGCGCGCGTCGGCATCAGCCAGGACTTGATCCATAAATCGACGAGCAAGCGTTGCTGTTGTGTCGAGGGAGGCCGGCCCGAGCGCATGACCTGGATGGCGATGCCGTCGATGAGCGCGACCGCGGACCTGGCAGCGATGAGGACATCGACCTCGGCGCTGACCATGCCCTCGTCGACGGCCCGGCGAATAAGGCGCGCGACGCGTTTGATCCATTCCTCGTAGCGCAAATGTGTGACGCGCCGCACGGCCGCGTTGTGAACGGAACGCTCCCAGAAACCGAGGAAAAAGTTCCAGTTTCCGCGCTTATCCGCGTCGCTCGGCAAGGCGAGATGGAGGACGCCGCGCAGTGCTTCCACAGGATCCGGCAGTTCCTCGATCTCGAGCATGTCGGCACGCACGTCGCGCGCGGCGTATTCCGACGCCTCGACGAGCAATTCGTCCATCGACTTGACATAGTGAACGAGCGCCCCGGTCGTAAATCCGGCCTCGGCCGCGACGGCGCGCGCCGTCACGCCCGCTATCCCGTGCTTCTTGATCATGCTGTAGGCGGCAGCGAGGAAAGCCTCGCGTCTCACCGTCCGGTCGACCTTTTTTGGCATGGCGTCGAACTCGCAACCGTAGCTCAATTTTGCGGCGCAACACTGCCCAGCCGACCTTGCAAAATCAATCGCGCATCTGCGATGCGCACTTGTCCTCTCCGGCGATTGCCTTTTTCCATAACGCTTGTTATTTTTTGAAATCAAGTCGCGTACGCAAGTTCCAGTTCAACGTCCATCAGACAGGCGAATGCATGTCCCGAGATTGGTCGCTCCAGAGGCTCTATCACACCGTCGTCAACGCCCGGAATCTCGATGAGTCCGTGGCGTTCTATCGATTGCTGGGCTTCGACGTCCTGAACGATCGCCGGGGCGTGGAATGGCCGGATTTCGTCGCGACCATATTCGGCATGAAGCGCGCGAAGGGCCGGGGCGTCCTGATGATTTTACCGAACGATCCCGACGGACCGATGATCGACATCATCGAATGGATCGAACCGAAGGCGAAATTTGCGGCCATTCCCGTCGCCGAAGGGGAGGTGCCGCGCATCATCGCTTTTCGCGTGAAGAACGTGCGCAAGGCCTATGACGAGCTGGCGCAGGCGGGCGTGCGCTTCACGCGCGAGCTGTTCCAGGACGCGGAGCTCGGTATCGTCGGAAGCTGCTGTTGCTGGGACCCGAACGGCAACCTCATCGAACTCATCGAATTGCTGCCCGGACAGCGGCATAGCAGGGCCAACGAAGCGCTTTTGAAGAAGAATTAACCGGCGACACGCCGAGGCGGGGCACGACGCGATGGAGTTCAAGACCAAGACGGACATGCAGACGCTCTTCAAGCGGGTCTCCAATTGGGGCCGCTGGGGCGCGAACGACGAACGCGGGACCTTGAACTACCTGACCGCCGAGAGAACGGCGGCCGGCGCCAAACTCGTGCGTTCCGGCAAGACGATCAGCTGCGCGCGCAACTTTCCCGTTCACCCCGGCCCCGAAAATCCGACGCCCGCGTTGCATCACATCGTCATGGGCGGCGACGATCCCTGCGCGCACGGCATTCCCGGCATGGAAGTCTCGCTCGACTTCATCGGCATCGCCTATCACGGGCTGGCGTCGAGCCACATCGACGCGCTCTGCCACGTGTTCGTCGACGGCAAGATGTACAACGGATTCCCCGCCCAGGATGTCCGCTCGACCGGTGCGCGGCGCAACAGCATCATGGCCGCGCGCGACGGGCTGTGCGGCCGCGCGGTCCTTCTGGACATCCCGCGCCTGCGCGGTACTGCCTATGTCGAACCGTCAAAGCCCGTGACGGCGGCCGAACTCGATGCAGCCGAGGCGAGCCAGAAGGTGCGCGCCGGAGAAGGCGACATCCTCCTCGTGTCCGTCGGTCGCGATGCGTGGCGCGAGAAGAACGCGCCGAAGCCCGGCGAAGGTCCGCCGCTCGCCGGCATGGATCCGTCCTGCATACCCTGGCTGTTCGAGCGACGCATCGCGGTCCTCGGCTCCGACGCGGTACATGATCCGACTCCCTCGCCCGCGCCGATCGAGGACTGGCCGATCCCGGTTCATATGTGCGGCCTGGCATCGATGGGTCTGCACCTGCTCGACAATCTCTATCTGGCGGACCTCGAGAAGGCGTGCAGCGCCGAAAGGCGTTGGGAGTTCCTGCTGACGGTCGCGCCGCTGCGGGTCGAAAAGGGCACCGGTTCGCCCGTCAATCCGATTGCCGTTCTCTGACGCGTTTGCAGATCAAGCCGATGGACAAGGAGTGTCGCCGTGAAATTTGACGTGTTCTGCGAGGTCCAGCTCGCCAAGCCGTTCCCGCCCGATCATGAGCGCAAGCTGATCTTCGACACGATCGAAGAAGCCCGGGCCGCGGACAAGGCGGGCTTCGAAATCTGGTGGCAGGTCGAGCATCACGGCGCCCCGGAATTCAGCTACAGCTCGGCGCCCGAGTTGCTGCTCACCGCCATAGCGCTCAATACCCATCGCATGCATGTCGGACATGCCGGCGTACTGGCGCCGTTCAGGATCAACGGCCCGCTGCGTGTCGCCGAGCGCGCCGCGACGCTCGACATTCTCAGCAACGGGCGGTTCGAGCTGGGTCTGGCGAAATCGGGCGGCAAGGAGTGGGAGACGTTCGGCGTCGATCCGGAAACCGCGCGCGACGAGATGCGTGAAGCGATCCAGATGATTCCGAAGATGTGGACCCAGGAAAGCTTCAGCTGGGATTCAAAACTGTTTCAGATGCCGGAGCGCGAAGTCGTGCCGCGCCCGGTGCAAAAGCCGCATCCGCGCATGTGGCAGATGGCGAGCAGTCCCGACTCCTTCTTCATGGCGGGCCAGCTCGGCGTCGGCGTTCTCGGCACCACGCTGCTCAGTCCCGTGTCCGTGATGAAGGCGATGCTGGACGAATATGAGAAAGGCTTTGCGGCGCAGAAGTCGCCCGCGCCGAAGTTTCTCAATCACCAAAAGGGCGTCTTCACCTTCGTCCATGTCGCGGAATCCCGCAAGGAAGCGATTGCGAACGGCGCCGCCAAAGCCGCGCTCTGGTACGTTCACGCCGCGCCGATAGCCTTCAAGGTGCCGCGCTCGATCTGGTGGGACACGATCCGCGCGGGTCTAAACCCGCACCTGACGCGAAAATCGGCCAAGGAAATCGCGGCGCTCCCGGGTGAAGATCCGACGAGCCTGGAGATCGCGCCGGACGAACTGCCCGTGATCGCCGTGCTCAAGCGGATGGCGAAGGGCGAGAATATCTCGAACGAGGAAGCACATGAGGTTCTCGAGCCTCTCGATTCCGTGATCATCGGCGACCCCGATCACTGCGCCAAGAAAGTGGCCGAGTATGTGAAGATCGGCACGGATCGCCTGATGTGCCTCCTGCAGTACGGCCGCATCCCGCACGAATCGGTTTTGCGCAGCACGCGCCTGGTAGGAGACCATCTCATTCCGCAGTTCGCAGGCCGCCGCACCGAAACGGTGTCTTAAGGAACCCGCCGAGTCGCGAATCCGCTTGCACGTCGCGAAGGCGGGTTCAGAATGCAGCGAGTATCCGGGAGGTGACCATGGCTCGGGCGTTCGATCTCGTTATCCGCAACGGTACGATTGTCGACGGCACCGGCGGCGCGCCCTTCGAGGCGGACGTGGCCGTCACCGGCGGACGCATTGCCGCGATCGGCAAGATCGCCGGATCGGGAAACGAGGAAATCGACGCCAGGGGGCGCATCGTCACGCCCGGTTTCGTCGATATTCACACGCACTACGACGGCCAGGTGATCTGGTCCGACCGGCTATCGCCTTCGTCGTCGCACGGCGTGACCACCGTGGTCGGCGGAAATTGCGGCGTGGGCTTCGCACCGTGCCGGCCGGAACATCGCGATATGCTCATCAGCGTCATGGAAGGCGTCGAGGACATTCCCGAAGTGGTGATGGCGAACGGGCTGACGTGGGATTGGGAGACCTACCCGCAATATCTCGATGCCGTCGAACGTCGCCCGCGCGACATCGATTTCGCGTCGCAGATTCCCCACTCGGCCGTTCGCGTTTACGTCATGGGCCAGCGCGGCGCGGATCGCGAAGCCGCGACGCAGGACGATCTGGAGAAGATGCAGGCGCTCGTTCGCGAGGGGATCCGCGCCGGCGCGCTCGGCTTCGCGACGTCGCGGCTCATCATCCACAAGACCGGCAAGGGTGACGCGATCCCCTCGTTCCAGGCTGCCGAAAGCGAACTTGAGGCGATGGCCCTCGCGCTGAAGGACTGCGGGCGCGGCGTTCTCCAGGCGGTCTTCGGCGTGCCCGGCCGCACGTTCGAAGACGAAATCGACCTTCTTTCCCGTCTCACCAAACTTTCCGGGCGTCCTGCGAGCTTTTCCATGGCGCAGGACCCGGCGCGGCCGGAGGCATGGCGCAACGTCATGCGCCACCTGGACGAAGCCAATGCGGGCGGACCCGCGATTCGCGCGCAAGTCTTTCCGCGACCGGTCGGCATGGTGCTCGGCTTCGACCTGTCGGTGCATCCGTTCTGCCTCTGCCCGAGCTATCAGCCGCTCGCCCGGATGCCGTTCGACCGCAGGATTGCCGAACTGCGCAAACCCGACGTTCGCGCGCGACTGTTGATGGAGGAGCCTGCCGATCCGCTCGTCCCGCTGTCCAAGCTCGGGCGCGCATTCGAGCGCATGTATCCCTTCAACGACCCGCCGGACTACGAGCCGCCGGACGAACTCAGCATCGCGACGCAGGCGAGAAAACGCGGCATGGCGCCCACCGAGCTTGCCTACGACATGCTGCTTGAAAATGACGGCAGGGCGATGCTGTTCGTGGCGCTCGCCAACTACGCCAGCGGCACGCTCGATCCCGTTCTGGCCATGATGAGCGATCGCAACAGCGTGCTCGGCCTCGGCGACGGCGGCGCCCATTACGGCATGATCTGCGACTCGAGTTACCCGACGTTCGTCCTGTCCCATTGGACCCGGGACCGGAAGGGGCGGCGCATGACAATCGAGAAGGCGATCAAGGCTCTTGCCGCGGATCCGGCGGCCGCCGTCGGCCTAAACGATCGCGGCATGCTTTCGGCGGGCCGCAAAGCCGACATCAACGTCATCAACTACGACTCCGTCGCGCTTCCGCGTCCGACGATACGCTACGACCTTCCGGCCGGCGGGCGCCGCCTCGACCAGGCTGCTCGGGGATACGACGCGACCATCGTCAGCGGGACCGTCATCGCGCGCGGCGGCGTCCCGACGGGAGCGCTGCCGGGCCGACTGGTGCGGGGTCCGCGGGAGACACCGAATTCCTAGACGTTCCGCACGTCGCGGCATCAGGAGAAGTTCGCATGTTCGACAGCTGCAAGCCGATCGACACCGATACGCACATCACCGAACCGCCAGATGTCTGGACCGCGCGCGTGTCGAAGAAATGGGGCGATCGCGTTCCACACATTCGGCGCGTGAACGGGCAGGACTGCTGGTTCGTCGGCGACCAGATCATTCACGCGCCGGGATGGGTTTCGATGGCGGGATTCGACGGCTCTTATCCCGACCACCCCAAGGGCTTCGACGATATTCCCGCCAGCACGTTTGACGCGCGCAAGCGCCTCGAACTGATGGATCGTGAAGGCGTCTATGCCCAGGTACTCTATCCGAACGTCGGCGGTTTCGGCTCCGGCGGGTTCCTCAAGCTCAAGGAGCCGCAGCTGATGCTCGAATGCGTGCGGGCCTACAACGACTTTCTCGCGGAGTGGTGCGGCGCCGATCGCAACCGGCTCCTTGGCGGCGCGGCGGTGCCGTTCTGGGATGTCGGGGAGTGCGTGAAGGAAATCCAGCGTGCCGCCGATCTCGGCCACAAAACCATCCTTGCCTGCACGGCGCCACAGGATTTCGGCCAGCCTTGCCTCGCCCACCCGCATTGGGATCCGGTCTGGGCGGCGATCGAGGAGACCGGTCTTCCGGTCAGCTTTCACATCGGAGGCGGCGCGCTCGGCGGCAGTTTCACCGACGACCCTTCGCAGATGGGCGTGCGCGCCAACATCGCCGCCGCGTCGACCTTGCTGTTCATGGGCAACGTCTCGTGCCTGGCCGAAATTCTGTTCGGCGGCATCTGTCACCGCTTTCCCAGCTTGAAGCTCTTTACGGTCGAGAGCGGCGCGGGGTGGCTGCCGTCGTTCCTCGAGACCTGCGACTGGCAGTTCACCAACGGGAGCGTCCGCAAGGAACATCCGGACTATCTGCTGCCCAGCGAGTATTTTCGCCGGCAGATTCATGCCAGCTTCTGGTTCGAAACCGAGCGCGCCGGCATCCGCCACGCGATCGAAATTCTTCCGGACAACATCATGTGGGAGACCGACTACCCGCATCCGACGTCGCAATATCCGAGCCTGAAGGACGGTTGGGCGCGGCATCCGCGCGCCTATGTCGACGAAGAACTGACGTTCCTCGGCGAACCCGTGCTGCGCAAGATATTGCACGAAAATGCCGCCCGCTTTTTCGGACTGAGCGCGGCCGACTGAACGAATTCTGCGAATCTGTCGACCGAACGTCGTTCCAAATGCATATAGGATTTGCGGCGGAGCGGCGGACTTTCGCGCGGCGCCGTCGACCCTGTCCGCAACGCGTGCGCGTCAGACCGTCACGGCCGACCTGTCGATATCGGCGATCCTGGTTTTTCCGATCAGCGCCATGGTCGTGCGCAATTCATTGCGCATGGTTTCGATCATTTGCGCCACGCCTGCCTGTCCGCGCGCGGCGACCGCGTAGACCCAGGGCCGGCCGGCGAGGCAGGCCCGGGCACCCAGCGCAAGCGCGCGCGTGATGTCCTGTCCCGACCGGATTCCCCCATCCATGAGAATGACGGTCTTGTCGCCGACGGCGTCGGCGATGCGCGGAAGAGCGGAGATCGTCGAACAAGCCGCGTCGAGCTGGCGGCCGCCGTGATTGGAGACCACGATGCCGTCCGCGCCGTTGGCCACGCCTTCTCGCGCGTCGTCGACGTCGAGCACACCTTTCAGGACGATCGCTCCGTTCCAGTTGCTGCGGATCCACTCCAGATCTTTGAAATTGAACGAGGGATCGAAGGCCGTACCGGAGTAAGCCATGCCGGCGGCCAGCGAATTTCGTTTGAGCGCCGCAGTGAGATTGCCGAACTGAAGCGGTCCGCCGCGCAGGCCCACGTCGACGATCCAGCGAGGTCGTGAGGCGAAGCGCCACGCCATGCGCAGCGCCGAGAGCCCGGCGAGCTGGGCGCCCATGCCGTTGCGAATATCGCGGTAGCGGGTGCCGAGCGCGGCGAGATCTACCGTTGCCAGCAGCGTCGTGCACCCGGCGGCCTGGGCGCGCTCGAGTATCGCTTTGACGACTCCGCGGTCCTTCATCATGTAGAGCTGAAACCAGAACGGTCGCGACGTGGCCGCGCGCACTTCTTCGATGGAGCAAATGGACACGGTCGAGAGCGAGAACGCGATTCCGGCGGCCTCAGCGGCCCGGGCGGCCTGCACTTCGGCGCGCCGCGCCATCATGCCGCCGAATCCCACCGGCGCCAGGACAAGCGGCAAGGACAGCTTTTTTCCGAACAGCGTCGTCGACAAATCGATCGTCGAGACGTCGCGCAGCACTTTCTGCTTGAGTCCGATCCGCTTGAGGTCGGCAATATTGGCGGCCAGCGTCTGCTCCTCGAATGCGCCGCCGTCCACATAGTCGAACAAGACTCTCGGCAGACGCCGTTCCGCGAGCGTGCGAAAGTCAGAAACCGATGCCGGCGCGATCATTTCTAGTCCGTCTCCCCTGGATACTTGGCCGGAACCATTGTGCAAACCATGGACTGGTGCACGCAACATGTCCGTGTGCGCGACGCCCTTCGCCGCACCGGACCAGTGGTCGCGCGACTATTTTGCGCGCGGCTCGGCGTTTTCCAGAATCTTTTTCTTCTGCGTGTCCGTGAAGGCGTGCAGCCTGTTCATATAGGCGAATCGCACATAGTCACGGCCCGCCGCGGACATCTTGTCGAACCAGTCATCCTCACCCAGCATTTCGCCGAGCCGGGGCGCGTTCCGGTGCAACATCTGAACGTCCGTTTTCTTCGGTTCGAGGCTTCGCAGAATTCCGCGATTGAAGTGCGCATGCAGCGTGACCCGGTCGCCGGGTTCCGTGCGGTCGCCCTGCCAGTGCCAGACGCCGTGGGTGAAGTAGACGACCGAACCTTTCGGCATCACGATCGGCACGGCCGCGTTGTGCCCTTCGCCCGGGCGCGGTGCACGGCGCATCTTGTGGCTTCCGGGCACGATCCATGTGGGTCCGGATTCCGTCTTCCAGTCTTCCAGCGCCCACACGCCGACGCCCGTCATGGCAAATTCTGGATAGGGCTCCGGAACATGGGCATAGTCCGTGTGGATGGGGATGACGCCCGGCCCCGGTCCTTTGCGGATCGAACTGAACGACGCGATGACCGCGCCGCGGCCCAAAGATGCGTCTACCAACGTCATGAGCAGCGGATTCTGGATCAGCTGCTCGAACTCGCGCCCGTGATAAAGCATCCAGTTCATGGAAAAAGTTTGATGGGGCAACAGCGCGCGTAGCGTCGCCGCACGGACTTCGTCGGCGAATTGCGGAGAAATGGCGTGCTCGATGATCGTGTATCCCTGCTCCTCCATTTCGCGGATTCTGGCGGACAGGCCTTGACGGTCCGCGCGGTGCGCGAGGTCCGGATTCTCCACGGTCCGCCGTCCCATATGATCGTGAAGCAGCAACAACAACTCGCGCGCGGCTTCGTTATCGATGGCTCCTTTGATTCGAACGGCGTCCGCGCCGAACATCGTGCCTGCCTCGCGCAGCATCGCCTCTTGGGCGCCGGGGGCAAGCAACCCGACGAATTGCGCCATCGTCAGCGCGGCCTGATAGTCGCCCTCCACGACCAGATCCGCACCGGCATCGAAGCCGCGCACGACTTTCACGCCGCGCCCGTCATACGCAAAGCTCCAGCTTGCCGTGTCATCGGGTAGTTTCAGGTGTGGCGGGGCATGCTCGAAACGCTCGCTCACCGAAAATGGCGTTTCGCCTAGCCTCTCTCTGCGCTGCGCCGTTTCGCGCTCCAGAAACTTCCGCGCTTCGTCAAGCCAGGCGTCGGACAAAAACTCGACGTGATGCGGCAGTGTGATCATGGCGTCTCGTTGCCCCTCGGTTCAGCCCGTCGTTCCGACTTAGGCCAAGCGATCCGAAATGCTATGCGAGCCCGGAGCCGGGCGGCAATGCTTCGCTTTGGGTGCGCAGCAACAAAAGTCGCGCCTGCGCGCGCCCGGCAACCCAAACCCGTAACGTCAGGCCGATTTTCCGTCCGACGGGAGTTCCGTGAACAGGCTGCGCAGTTCCCGCTTCAGAACCTTGCCGGTGGCGGTCCGCGGCAGGTCGGCTTCGGTCATCCGGAACGCGGTCGGAATCTTGAACTGCGCGAGCGAACCCGCGAGAGCCGTCTGCAGTTCGCGTGCGAGCATGTCGGACCGGGCGGCGTCGCGCACCTGGATCACGGCGGCGACTTGCTCGCCATATTCGGCGTCGGGAACACCGACAACCGCCACATCCTTGACCTGCGGGTGCTCCAGGATCGCAGCCTCCACCTCGGCGCAATAGACATTCTCGCCGCCGCGAATGATGACGTCCTTTTTCCGGTCGACGACATAGTGGAAGCCGCGCGAGTCGCGATAGCCGAGGTCTCCGGTGCGGAACCAGCCGCCGCCGAACGCAAGCTCCGTCGCCTCGGGATTGTTCCAGTATCCCGGAATCACGTTGGGACCGCGCACCAACAGTTCCCCGATCTGGTCGTCGCCCAATTCGTTGCCGGTTTCGTCGACGATCTTCACGTCTGCCGTCACGACGGGGCGTCCGATGCTGTCCGGCTGGGCGTGATAGTCAGCGCCGCTATTAGTGACGACGGCGCTTGTCGTCTCGGTCAACCCGTAGCCGTTGGAAGGGGACGTCTTCATCTCGAATTGCCTGCCGATCTGGCGAATGAGATCGGGCGGGACTGACGCACCGCCCGACGCGATGCCGACCAGCGAGCTGACGTCGGCGCCCGTCGTCCGCGCTTGCTCGAGCAACTGGCGCACGACCAAGGGAACGCCGGCGACGCTGTTCAGCCGGTGCCTGGCGACGAGTTCCACGGCCTCGGCCGGATGCCACTTGTACATGAGCGCAACCTTTGCGCCGGTCCCTGTCGCCAGATACAGGCCGCTCATCCCGCCAATATGGAAGAACGGAAAGGTCTGAAGTATCCCGGCTTGCGGTACATCCTTGAGGTTCAACGCCGAGAAATCGCCGAGCATGCCTTTCGCGACGGCACCGGCGAGCAGCGTGTTCATGTAATTCGTGACGTGATTTCGGTGTGTGGCGACCGCACCCTTGGGCTTTCCCGTCGTGCCGGACGTATAAAGGATCGTCGCGAAATCGCCCGGCTCGACTTCCGCCTCCGGCAATCGGTCAGGCACTTGTCTCGTGACTTCGGAGAACGCGACGCCCTCGTCCGCGAAGCCCGAGCGACGCGCCACGACAACGGCCTTCAACGCCCATTTGTCCAGCTCCGGGGCGAGCCGTTCCAGCCTTTCACCGTCGACGATGAGCGCGCTCGCGCCGGAATCGTCCAGCGCATAGGACAGCTCGGGGCCCGTCCACCACGCATTGAGCGCGACGACCACCGCACCGATCGCCTGGCACGCCCAAAAGCCGATCATCCATTCGGGATAGTTGCGCATGCCGACCGCGACGCGGTCGCCCTTGCGGACGCCTTTCTGCATCAGGAACTCGGCCAGCGCGGCGACCTTGCCGAAATGCTCCGCGAACGTGATCGTTTCGTCCCCGTAGACCAGGAAAGTCCGGTCGCCGAATTGGCGCGTCGACTCGAGGATGGCGCGCATCGATGGCGGCGCATTGCGATAGACCCGGATCGGATAGCCGAGCGAATGATCCTGTCCGAGCTCGAACTGGCCGGTCTGGGTCAGCCGGCTCAGAACGTCCTGTCGTGTGAGCATGTCTTGCTCCCGTGCGGCGCCCTGCCGGCGCCAGCCGAGACACATTAAATTGTATCGGCGCGGCGTCGCCAAGGAGCCTGTCGGAATATCGCCGCCGGGTCCTTCGAGCGGATGCCGGAATATCCGGCTTTCGTCCCGGCCGGCCAGGAGTTTCGGCGGCAACGGCGGGAACCGGCACGGGCCGCGACCGCCCTGACAAGGCAGGCGAGATCGGGTAACACATCCCCATGAAAGTCAGACTCGAAACGCAAAAGAACCTCAGCGGCGATCCGGCGCGCGCGGCGCAGGGATTTGGGCGCGTCAGCCGCGAACCGGTGCGCCTCTTCGATCCCGATCGGGAAGCCGACGCCGCCTGTTCCTTCTTCGAGACCAACGGCTTCGTCGTGCTGTCCGGCTGCCTGGACGCGGCGGAGCTGCAGCACCTCAACGGCTTCTGCGACCGCACCCAGGCCGAGCGTCCGCTGGCATGGGGCCTGACCGACAAGCGCAAGCCGCACCATCGCGGACAGGGCCTCATCTATTCGCAGCCCTTGCTCGACTATCCCGAGCTCGACCCCTACACGCGCCACCCGAAATCCTATCCGATCGTCAGCCGACTCCTGGGCGGCGAAAAAAGCGCGCGCTTCTCCGAGTTCAATTTCCGCGAGACTCCCGAGGACGCCGGACCCGGGGCGATGAACTTTCACCACGACGCCGTGCAGCCGGACCGCTTGACCCGCACGCCCTTCATGCCCTGCGACTGGCTGTGCGCCATCCACTACCTGACCGATGTCGAGCCGGGCGCGCCTTGCTTCTGCGTCGTGCCGGGCAGCGGCCGCTTTGCGACGTTGAAGGCGGCGTACGACGCGCTCGGCGGCGACTACCGCGAAGTCCCGCTCTATGGACCGGCCGGGACCTGCGTCCTCTACGACACCGCGACCTATCACACCCGCCTCGACGGCGACGGGCACAAGATGCGCCGCACCTGGCATCAGTACTACGCGCGCGGCGGATGGCTGCGCAGTTCGCTGCCCGCGACCAGCCGCTATGTGCGCCCGCCCAGCCCCGTGCTCACCGACTGGAACCTTTTCCCCGAACGCCTCGCGCTGAGCGCGGATCCGCGCGAGAGACTCTTTTTCTCGCACTGGAACACGGCGCAGGGCGAATGGGTCGCCAGCGGCTTCGACGAAGACGTGCGCAAGGCGATGCCGCGCGGCGAGATGTAGGCGGAAAAGTCCGGCCCGCGGAACGACTGGTGGTGCTCGCAGTCACGAGCGAGCTAGTCTCCGGGTACACTTCACATGAACAGGGAAAAATACAGGGAATTCTCGAAAATGACCCGAATTGAGCGACCTGAAAATGCGTTTGAGGCAGTGTTTATGGGGCCAACTGCTCGAAAGCTGCGCAAAAAATAACAGGGAAATATTCGGCGATAACAGGGAACTCGTTCCCTAGAACAGGGAAAATGAGACCGAGAATTTGATCGCGCGAACTTCAAAATACCAACGATCGTACCAACAAATCCCCGAGGTGAAGTGAAGCCGGATTCGGGGGGTCGCGATGACCGCTACGGGTGGAAAGCGGACGTTCGACTAAGGGCGCAACGGACCTCAGCGTAATGCTGATGGAGCACGCGCGATTTTTCGCGCGCCATCACGTTATTATGCATGTCGCGATCCAACAGTCGCACTGCATCTGTGCGAATCACATCGGCTTTGTGTAGCGCTTCGCGAGCATGTGATAGAGCCCCTCGCGATTTATTGGCCTGGCGCATGCGTCGGCAATGAGAGCGGTGGCCATAAGTGCAACGAGCATCCCGTGGTCTCCCGACATCTCCGAAACAATCACAAAGCCGGTAATGGGCGCTCGTACGACGCCAGTGAAATACGCGACCATGCCGAGGAGCACGATGGGACCCGGCGCTGCGTGGTGAAAGAAGTGAGAGATGTCAGAGCCAATGCCTGCGCCGATCGAGAGGGACGGCGAAAACAGTCCGCCCGGAATACCACTTATCGACGACAGCGCTGTCGCAAGAAGTTTTAACGGCGCGTAGTCGAGCGGCACAGTTCCAGTGTAATGAAGGACGGCTCTGGCTTGCTCATAGCCGGTTCCGTAAATCGCTCCACCACTCGCAAAACCACAGAGCGCCACGCCCATTCCGCACAAAATGGCAAATACGACCGGATTTGATTGAGCCCAAAGCTTGGCTTGCGTTGGAAGTGCATCGGGTATCACCACGAGGATGCGGCTAAACACGGCACCAGCAAAGCCGCCAATGACGCCGCAGAGGGGAACAGCCATCCAGGCGGTCCCGATTGGCAGGGCCGCGGTCGAGAAGCCAAAGTAAGTGTAGTTGCCGAGCAGTGACTGGGCTGTAAGACCCGCGAGTATCACCGCTGCAATGATAAGTCCGCTCGCCCGCACTTCGAAGCTTCGGCTCATTTCCTCGATGGCAAACACTATGCCCGCCAGAGGAGTGTTGAACGCAGCAGCCACGCCCGCGGCTGCGCCTGCCAGAATAAGACCAGGCTGCCGTCGCGGCGACAGGCGTCCGATCAGGAACATTACGGATGCGCCGACTTGTACGGTAGGTCCTTCTCGTCCCGTCGAAGCACCAATGAGGAGTCCGAAGAGCGTCAGGATCACTTTGCCCAAGGCGACACGAAAACCAACCAGATGTTCCCGCTCGTAAGTCTCTTTGAGCGCACGTGCGGCAATCGTCTGGGGGATACCTGAGCCTTGCGCGTTGGGAAAAAACCGGGTCGTCAAAAAGACGGCAATGCCGAAACCGATGGGTGTCAACGCCAGCGGCGACCAGGGCCAACGCGCAATGATTTTGTGAAAAGCGAGTTGAGCCGAATCAGACGCAACCGCCAATCCGACAGCGATAAAGCCGACCACGAGCCCGCCCGCAATAAAGATCAGGCGACGCTGCCAGCGCCTGGAATGAACGAGCAGCGCTCGCAGCCTTCGAGGAGTGAGGATTGGCATCATCTGGCGCCTAATTGGCGGACATTGACCTGAAAAGCCAATGTCAAATTTACAATGTTGAACCGAACCCTTCTTTGAACAGACAGATGGCGGCAGTTAGGGGCCAAGCCAGCCAAAGGAGCGTCGCAGGAAGGCGTCGCCGCCAGCTCGCTGCCACTCCCCATGCGCCATGACCACCTGGGCGCAGGGCCAGCCCAGCATTTTAGCGCGCGCGGTGCGTGCCTTCTTGCGATTCAGAAACGAAAGACGCCAATCAAGCGGCGCGTGCGGGTTTGCCGACGTGATACCACCCAAGTACGCGACCCAGCTGCGCCATCCTGGCCAGTATTTTCGAAGAAACTGGTCGCCAAAGGCCTCAACTAGGTCGGCAATGATCACGGTACGTGAGGAACGGTGATAAAAGACAACCTCATCCATCGCGAAGGAGCCTTTAAACCAGGCGAGATCCAAATCTGCCTGCCATTCCGCCGGCACGGTGTCACCCAACGGCGCACTAAAAAGCAGATCGGGACGTTTCCGAATTGTCGACTCCGGACCCCAGATTTTGGC
>DATJZB010000005.1:0-50459 GCA_035499335.1 Rhizomicrobium sp.
CTGTGAACCCTTTTGGGATCAAGGCTGCTCGCCAGCTTCTTGAGCTGGTGGCGGCTAAAGCCGGCACTCATCGGCTCGAGACCGTGATGTAGGGCTGACCCTGCACCAGATGAGCCCCTTCGATGATCCGGCCCTGTTTGAGAGCATGGGTAATCCCTGCCCGATCGGGCTTGGCCGGCTGGGGGATCAGATAGTCCGCTGGCAGCTTGGTCTCATCGCTGATCTCAAGACGGAGCGCTCCTTCTGAGAGCTGGACCGAGAACTCCGGGCAGCCGAGCTTGCCAAGACCAGCAGCCCCTAAGGCCCAGGCGGCCAGCTGACGCTTTTTGTGGTGGCGCTCTTTAAGGCGCGAGAGCCGGGCGGCCATGGCCTCGGCGCGGCTCTTGAGCCCGCTGATCATCGCCTCATCATCGAGGCTCGAGCGGACGATCTCCTCGATCATGGCGGGAAGCTCTGAGAGGCCCTCGAGAGTGTCGGCGAGGGTCTCATCATCGAGGGCGGCATAGTCCTGTTTGAGCTGATCGCTCAACAGCCGGTAATGGGCCGCTTCGATACGCAATACATCCTGGTTCATAGGGCTTACTCCTTGGCTTGCGCGAGAACCTCGTCTCGCAGGGCATGGATGAGGGGGAGCTCGTCGCTCACCAGAGCGAGGGTCTCGGCGATGAGGCTGGGCTCGAGCGGCAGTTCGAGCAGCAAGGCCCAGTGGCGCAAGGTTGCGCTCAGCGGGTCCTCCCAAAGAGGGCGACAGCGCCCGCCTTCGGCGAAGAACAAGAGATGGCGCAGAAAGAGGCTTCGCGTGGTTAGATCCAGGCTCTGAAGCGCCGCGGCAAACGGGGCCCGGCGCGCCAAGAGTTCGAGCATCACCCGCCCAGAGCGGGTAAAGCCATCGATGGCATAGGCTGGAACCCCGGCGATCAGGGGGACTTCCAAGAGCTTGGGCTCGATGCGCTGGCCCACAAGACCGCGGCTTGGCTCGAGGACCAGGGGCAGCAGCAGGGGTAAGAGATCGCGGGCTTTGCGCAGACCAAAGAGTACGATCTCGGCAAGGGCCCCATCGATACGCCCTTCGCGTACGAACCCCTCGACCACCTGTTCGCAGGCTTTGGGCACCAGGGCCCGGAAGGAGCGGTGTGGCACCAGGCGCTCACAGCGCTGGATGAGCCTTGTGGTCTGGTGCACCAGGCCCGCCAAGCTCTCGCCCAAGGGACCGGCCTGGATCGTTTGCAGCACCGATCCCCGGCGCTGGGCGATCCGGCCCAAGGCATAGAGATCATCGAGCCGGCGGTCTTTGGCGAGCCCAGCGAGGCACTCGATCAGATAGAGAAGAAGGGCTCTCTCGCCCACCACCAGGCGGAAGGGTTTGCTCGTGGCGATGGCCACAACCTTGGCCGTGACCTCGAGATCGACAAGGCCAAAATCCTCAAAGGCGCAAACAACCAGGCGGCGCCACAAACGCTCGGGATCCTCATTGAACAGATAGAGCGCGCTGGCGCGGGCAATCTCTTGCTCTCCCCGGCGCAGTGCTTTTTGCAGGCACGAGCTCGCAAGATGGACATCGTCAAAGACGCATCCTGGCGACGTCTCGCGCTCGCTTCTTCCCCTCTCGCCGATCTCCCTCGCCACACACTCTCGGTAAGCCCCAAGCGAGTGAAGAAGAAGAGAAGAAGAACCCATACACGAATCGTAACTTGGTCCCTCCTCCCACAAAGAGAAAAATCAACCGCCAATCTTTTTTTTGCGAGATTTTTTTGCTGATGCACTTCGATGTGGCGAAACGACTGACACGCGAAGCTTAAGCCCAGCGCGTGGTGCAGCGGCACGCAAAGTTGGTGGTTTAGTAGAAAACACACTCGGCGCCTAAACATCGCGACTCTTGGTGCGACGTCAGAGATTTCGGCGGACGTGTCGCGTCGCGCTACTTCTTTGAGCGGTGCCGTTCTTTTCGCGGCACAGCCGGAAAATGGACGTCGAACACCGTCTCGCAGACTTTGATCCAATTGTGGATGTAAATCTGCGTGTCGCAAAAAATGCTCGGATACTTGGGAAGCCAACGCCCGTCGTCAGGTGCCAAGAAAATCTCCAACAACGCGCGCAGAAACTTATCCTTGGAGTCAAAGGCGTGAGGATAATTTACGAGAAGTCCGTAGACATCGCGCAAGGCCAGTACTTTGGTGAAGTTGATTTGTGCCGTTGACCATGAGGAGAGTTCACGTGCGTCGACCTGACAGGTTCGTCCCAACTCGCGCCACTTTTGCGGAACGGGAAACGTTCGCTTCAGCTCCGCCAATTCTCTTTCCAGCTCACTGATCTGACCCACGAAGCCGCTTTTTAGCCGCTCACCGCGCCAAGCCGCGTCCGGCGGTATCGGCTTTAATTTTTTTCGGCGCAGGTCTTTCGCTGCGCGCTCTAACCGTCGCGTGCGCGCAAGTTGCTCTTTGAACTCGCGCAGCTTTTCGGGATGGTCGGAATAGAGACCATGCTTGTAAGCATTACGATTGTTATTGGGCGCGCCGCGCCGCCGGGGACCCTCTTCTTCATTCTCGTTTTGTTTTTGAACGCTCATGGGCGTAATCGCTTTTTTGCGCTTCCGGTTTTCGCGCGCGCCCGTTCTGGCTCGCGCGTCTCTGGCGATCGCTCGGTGACGACAAGTTGGCATCCGTCGCGCTCGAATTTCTCCAAGGCAGCGCCGATTTTTGTCGTCAAGCTGAGCGCCGAACAGACGAGAGCGTCCCACAACATGGCCTCTTTTTCGCTCGCAATGGGGAGACCGTTGATGATGGCGCGATCTCGCGACGCTATGTCATCAATACAATTCCTCGTGCCGAGCGCGTTCCTCTCAAAGTGACCTGTCACGCGCCGAATTTCATCAAGCAGTTCGTCAATCCAAAAAATGAAACTGGCATCAGCTTCTGACGGGTTTGGATGGCGTAGCGCTTCCAGCTTGGCGGCGGCCCCAATTGAGTTGCGATCGATCTCGACGCGGACAATGCGTTGCGTGCCGCCACTGCGAAAGCCGCGCAACGTCGTCGCGGCGCGCAAGAATGACGTCACGAGCCTGGAGGCACGTACAAATTCTTGCTTGGCTTCGCTCGCCCGGTCCTTACTTTTTGTGCGGTCGAGCGCTTTGCCAAGTTGATCGGCAAGGTGCAGAAAATCCGAAGCGAGCTCGCGTTCCCGCGGCGCGTTCGTCGTTA
Source organism: Rhizomicrobium sp. (assembly GCA_035499335.1). Lineage (GTDB taxonomy): Bacteria > Pseudomonadota > Alphaproteobacteria > Micropepsales > Micropepsaceae > Rhizomicrobium. Next base: position 3,198 of record DATJZB010000005.1, read on the forward strand.
AAAGCCGCCCCAGCGAATTTTCATTCTGCCACATCGGAACTGGGGGACCGGTGTCTGGCAGCTCGATCACCGATCCCTGATCTAATTGAGCGCCGCTCGAAGACGTTGCGGGCGCTTTTGTTTTGGGCGGGTTTTCCATGGGCAGCTCCGAAATCAGGCCCGAGTCTAGCCGACTTGCGAGTCACGCGAATCCCCCCCTCGCCTCCGATGTTTCCTTTTTGTTCTTTTTTCTTCTCGCAAACTACCTATTTTTCACCCAATTTTACCAGGATTTTTACCAAGACCGCGCTGTCTTTAAGGCCATATTTTGTCGTCCAGAACCAGTTGCTGACCAATTTGCCTGGTAAAAAAGCTGGTAAGGACTTGGTGAAACCAGACGCACTCCCGCCCCGAATGGGTTTGAGCCAAAACCCAAAACTGCACGTAAGTGATTGTAAAAACATACAAATACCTCGAAAAGGCGATTGGTGGTCAAGGCACCGGAAAGGTATTTGCGGCGCGCTCAACTTGAAAAAAGCCAGAGAAAGCCTCGAAAAATGCCGACGAATTGTTTTTTCAAAGATTTTTTCCGCCGCGCGCAAATTTTACCCCCCTCCCCCTCACCAACTCCCATCGGACCGACCCGTTCACAGAAGTAGCGGGTCTGATCAGGACACGCTTTCGACGGATTGCTCGCTCAGCGCCGAGGAAAATTCGCGGCCCCAGAAGAGAGAGCCCCAAGAGCACCACACGCGGTAAAACGGCGCGCCCTCCCGCGGCTCGCCCTTAGACGCTGACATCTCTTGTTCTTGAGCTTTCTGCCGAAACTCGCAGCGAGACATGCCGGGCAATTCTTACCTGGCATCGGTCACAGTTGCCGGATTTGTCGCGAAAGATCGGCTCGTAAGAAGTCGCTAATCCTATTTTTGGCGCTGCTCCATCTACGCAATTCAGGCACGACTTCTGCAGCGTCAGTTGCACCGGCGCCGCACGTTTTCGCGTCGATCGGCCGATACGGAGAGACGAAGTGGGCATCGGTGGAATTGGCCAACACGGCGATCTGACGCAAAACGTTCGCGCGCTACTTGCGAGCATTACCAGTTCGCAACCCACGACCGGCGCTACCGCTAACAACGACTTCAGCACCGGTTCGACTTCAGGGAGCGCAGCCCCGACCACCTCTTGCCCGTCGCCAAATGGCATGCTCGCGGGCAGCACGAAGGCAGCCATCAGCGACGAGATACTGGCACTCCTGACCCAGCTGCAGCAGCTGGCGAGCACCCTCGGCGGCAGCCAGCAGAGTTCGACCTTGGTCGGCGCCAGCAGCGTGGCGTCGGTTTCGACAGCAATCGCTCCTTCATCCACGAGCATCGATCCGCTTTCCAAGCTTTTCTCCGCGATCGATAGCAACGACGACGGCGTCGTCTCTCAGACCGAACTCGAATCCTACGTTCGCACCATTGGCGGAACGAACGCAGAAGCCGACGCACTCTTTGCAGGTCTCGACCAGAACGGTTCCGGCGGTCTGACCGAGGCCCAATTGTCCAGCGACTTGCAGCAAGCACATACTGCGGGCGGCACCCATCACCGCCACCATGGGCATCATGCGCCATCCGCCGCCGAGCTTGGGAACCAATTGGCCAGCGCAATCGACACCAACGGGGATGGCTTGGTCGGCCAGGGCGAATTCACGTCTTTCGTGACAGGGCTGGGCGGCAGCACTGCCGAAGCCGCATCGGACTTTGGAGCGCTCGATCCCAACAACACCGGATCCGTCAACGCAGGACAGATCGCAGCGGCAATTCGCGCATTTGAACAGGCGGGCAACGCCGCCGGCACCTCCGCCAGCTCGACGTCACCGATCCTGACGCTGCTCGATGCATTCACGAAGGCGACGCCCGCGGCAGGTGCGGCGGCCGGCGTCACCGCCTGAACGTTAGACCGCGAGCGCTTGCCGCCTCACGTGTCGGACTCAATCCGCATACGGATTATCTTGTCCGGCGCACCGGAAATTGCGCCGTTGTTGTGCTCCCCGCCCTTCTTGATTGCGTCCACGTGCTCCATGCCCTCGACAACCTGACCCCAAATCGAGTACTGGCGATCGAGCCAGGGCGCATCGGCGAAGCAGATAAAAAACTGGCTATTGGCGCTATTGGGGTTGTTGGTGCGTGCGGCCGACACAGTGCCACGCTTGTGCTTCTCGCTCGAAAACTCCGCCTTCAGATCTGGGAGATCGGAGCCGCCGCTACCGGTACCGGTCGGATCGCCTGTCTGCGCCATGAAATCTGGGATGACCCTGTGAAACACGACGCCGTCGTAGAAACCCTTGCGTGTCAGCTCCTTGATACGCCCGACGTGTCCGGGAGCAAGATCGGGGCGCAGCGCGATCACGACCGAGCCGGATTTCAATTCCATGATCAGAGTATTTTCTTTATCGCGGTTCATTCGACTATCCGGTTTCCTTGCAACGCTTGATGAGCAGATCGGCAACGTAGGGGCTGGTGAACGCAGCAACTTCACCGCCGAGAAGAGCGATCTCCTTGACGAGTCGCGACGCAATCGCCTGATGGCGCGGGTCGGCCATGAGGAATACGGTCTCGATCTCCATGTTCAACCGCTGGTTCATCGCCACCATCTGGAACTCGTATTCGAAATCCGACACCGCGCGCAAACCGCGTACGATGACGCTGGCGCCGACCTCTTCGGCGAACTTCACCTGCAGCTTCTTGTCAAAGCTGATGACTTCGATCGAGGCGCGCCCTTTTGCCAAGGGCGCGGCCTCGTGGCGCATCATGTCGATGCGCTCCTCAATGGAAAAGAGAGGGGTCTTCGAAGCGTTCGTCGCCACGCCGATCACCAGGTGATCCACGAGCTTCACCGCGCGTTTAACGATGTCGAGATGCCCCAAAGTGACTGGATCGAAGGTTCCTGGATAAAGACCAACTCGCCGCTTGCCCGCGGCGTCTGCACTAGCACTCTGAGCCACTACTCGCCCCCGTCGCCTGTCACGTCTGCAATCCGCTCCACCGAAACGACGCGTTCTGTGCCGTCCACGCGAAATAGAGTGACGCCCTGTGTAGCACGTCCCGCGACCCTGATGCTCGCGACCGGTACGCGAATTGTCTGGCCCTGATCGGTGATCAGCATGAGATGGTCCGATTCCTCTACTGGAAAGGAAGCCACGACGCCGCTGTTTTTCTTGGCCATAGCCATCGCAACGATTCCGGATCCCCCGCGACCTGTGACCCGGTATTCGTACGAGCTCGTCCGTTTTCCGAAACCGTTTTCGCTGGCGACGAGCACGAATTGCTCGCGCGCGCCGAGCTGGGCATAGCGCGCGGGCGTCAACGTCGCCTCCTCGCCTGCCTCCTCATCCTCCGCGACTTCCTCGACGGGGCCCGCCTCCTCGCCGAGCGCCGCACGCCGAGCGGCGCTGGCCTGCTTCAGATAGGCGCGGGCTTCGGCCGTCGATGCGTCGGAATGGCGCAGAAGCGTGAGACTTACGACCTCGTCGCCCGCAGAGAGTTTGATCCCGCGTACGCCGGTCGACTCACGGCCTTTGAATACGCGCACGTCGGTCAGTGCAAACCGGATGCATTTTCCGCTTTTCGTCGTGAGCAAGACGTCATCCTGATCCGTGCAGACCTGAACACCTACGATCCCGTCGCCCTCTTCGAGCTTCATCGCGATCTTGCCGTTCCTATTGATGCTCGCAAAATCCGAAAGCTCATTTCGTCTGACGTTGCCGGATTTCGTGGCGAAGACGACGTTGAGCTTTTCCCACTGCGATTCATCCTCTGGCAGCGGCAATATCGTCGTGATCTTTTCGCCTTCGGAGAGCGGTAGGAGATTGACCATCGCCTTACCTTTTCCCTGAATGCGCGCTTCGGGCAGTCGCCACACCTTCAACTTGTATGCCATGCCCGTCGAAGAGAAGAATACCAGTGGCGCGTGTGTCGAAGCGACGAAGATGAAATTCACAAAATCTTCCTCGCGCGTCGCCATTCCGGAGCGACCCTTGCCGCCGCGGCCCTGCACCCGATACTCGTCGAGCGCGGTGCGCTTGATGTAGCCGGCATGAGTGACGGTTACGGCGACATCCTCGCGCTCAATCAGCGCTTCGTCTTCGACCTCGACTTCGGCATCGATGAGTTCGGTTCGGCGCGGGACAGCAAACTCATTTCGAATTTCCTCCAGCTCGCCGCGCACGATTTGAAGAACGCGCGCGCGAGAGCGCAAAATCGCGAGATAGTCTTTGATGGCTTCGCCAAGCTTTTTGACTTCGTCGCCAATCTCATCGCGGCCGAGCGCAGTTAAGCGCTGCAAACGAAGATCGAGAATGGCTTTCGCTTGCTCCTCAGATAGCCGAATTGTGCCGTCGGCCTGCATAACGTGGCGCGGATCGGCAATCAAAAGGACGAGTGGAGCAACATCGCGTGCCGGCCAGTCGCGCGCCATAAGCTGTTCGCGTGCCGTGGCACCGTCCGGCGCGGCGCGTATGAGCGCGATCACATCGTCGATATTGGCGACCGCGACCGCGAGACCGACCAGGGTATGACCACGCTCCCGGGCTTTGGCGAGTTCGAAACGAGTCCGGCGCGTAACGACTTCCTCACGAAAGGCGACGAACGAACCGATCATCGTTTTGAGATTCATGAGCTCGGGTCGACCGGAATTCAGGGCCAACATGTTGACGCCGAAGCTCGTTTGCAATTCGGAATACCGGTAGAGTTGATTCAACACTACGTCCGACGACGCGTCCCGTCGAAGTTCGATGACGACGCGCATGCCGTGCCGGTCGCTCTCGTCGCGGATGTCGGAAATGCCGTCGATGCGCTTTTCGCGCATCAACTCGGCGATCTTCTCCTGCATCCTCGCCTTGTTCACCTGGTAGGGAATTTCCGTGACGATGATCGCTTCGCGGTCCTTGCGAATTTCCTCGATGTGACACCGCGCGCGCATCAGGATTGAGCCGCGACCGCGCGCCAATGCGCCGCGCGCGGCCTGCCGTCCGATCAGAAGTCCGCCGGTCGGAAAATCCGGTCCGGGAACGATTTCGGTGAGCTGTTCCAGATTTATCGATGGATCCTCGATGAATGCCAGACAGGCGGAGATGACTTCACCGAGATTGTGCGGCGGAATGTTCGTCGCCATACCCACGGCGATCCCGCTCGAACCGTTGATCAGAATGTTAGGTAAACGAGCCGGCAGTACGATCGGTTCTTTTTCGGTTCCGTCGTAATTGTCCTTGAAATCGATTGTGTCCTTCTCGATGTCTTCGGTCAGCAGGTGCGCGATCTTCGCGCGCCGCACCTCGGTGTAACGCATCGCGGCCGGTGGATCGCCGTCGATCGAACCAAAGTTTCCCTGTCCGTCGACGAGCGGCGCGGACATGGAGAAGTCTTGCGCCATGCGCACCAGCGCATCGTAGATCGACTGGTCGCCATGCGGGTGATATTTGCCGATGACATCGCCGACGACGCGCGCAGACTTGCGATACGGTTTGTTCCAGTCGTAACCGTTCTCGTGCATCGAATACAGGATGCGCCGATGCACCGGCTTCAGCCCGTCGCGGACGTCGGGCAGAGCGCGCTGAACGATGACGCTCATCGCATAGTCGAGATAGGAGCGCTTCAGCTCGTCTTCGATCGCGATGCCGCTGATGCTGCTGCCGCCCGGCGACTGGGACTCAGGCTCGTTGGGGTCGCTCAAAAAAGGGTCCTTAAACGGGCAAATCTACGCGCCTACCTAGCACTTCGTTCACGATTCGACTATAGCGTTCGATCGATAAATAATATAAAGAATTCAATATGTTAGTCGATGACCGCGGCGCCCGTTCTCTGGCCGTTTGTCTGGCCCAAACTAGCATGCTCAGTCCAGGTCCTCTGGCAGCTTGTGCAGCGCTGTCGCCAGCTCGTTACGCACCCTCTTCATGGGATACGCGTACATGGTCCGTCGCCCGCTGGGATCGAGATAGCCGAACGTAATACCGACCAATTTGCCGCTCTTGGCATCGACGACCGGTCCGCCGCTAAAGCCGGGCCCGGCATCGCCATTGAACGTAAAAGCCGATTGGATGAGGCAGGTTTCACAGCGCGCGGCAACCGGAACATCCAGCTCCTCAATCGTGCCGTGTGATTCGCGCAGTTCGCCTGAGGCCCCCTGGCCGTAGGCGATGACCTGTTCCCCGACAATTGGCGGAGTCGTCGGTACCTCGGCGCGGTTCTCGACGTGAAAGAATAGGAGGTCGTAGTCGCGAGATTGCCCGATGATCGGCGCACCACCGACGATGTTGGCGGCATGCGCATTGGTGACCGCAACGCCGGGCGCGATGACGAAGGCAGCGGCCCTCCCCTCGAAGACCATCAAAGAAATGTTCTCGAGCGGCAGGTACGCGTCCGCGATCTGTTGATTGACGAAGCCGCTGGCGCGCTCTCCCGCCGAAACGGCGCAGCCTCCAAGCGCGAGCGCCAGGCTGACAGCAATGATTCTGGACATGATGGGGTCAGAAAGGAATCTCGTCTTCCATCTCGTCCCGCTGGAAGGCTGCCGGCGCGTCACTTGCGCCGATGCGCTCCCGGCTGGCGCCGCCACCCTCGCCACGACTGTCGAGCAGCACGAGTTCACCACGGAAGCGTTGAAGCACGACCTCCGTCGTGTATTTTTCGTTGCCGTCTTTGTCTGTCCATTTCCGCGTTTGCAAAGATCCCTCGAGATAAACCTTGGAACCCTTGCGCAGAAACTGTTCAGCTACCTTGGCCAAGTTCTCGTTGAAGATCACGACACGATGCCACTCGGTGCGCTCCTTGCGTTCGCCTGAGGCCTTGTCGCGCCAAGTATCGGAAGTTGCGACCGAGAGGTTGACGATCGGCTCGCCGGAAGTCATGCGGCGAACTTCCGGGTCTTTTCCGAGATTGCCGACCAGAATGACTTTGTTGACGCTGCCCGCCATGACCGTCTCCACTTTCTCACTCGTGCGAACCTAATCCCGCGTCGCCATGACCGCCACGGGAGGGGCTCGCGCCCGCTGTGGACAGGAGTCGTTTTTTTCTGTCCGTTCCTTTGTTCTTATTATGTTCTAATTGTCTTCGGCATGCAAGTGCCGGATTTGACAGTCTAAAACAGCGGCTTGAAGAGCCCCGTGAGTTGGAGCGCTCCGAACACGCTCAGATGGTGATGATCGAAATAGAGGGGCCTGCCGTCGCGCATCAGCTCGCATTGGCTGTTCGCGCACATGAGTTGGGCCGGGTCGACCACGACGACGCCGTACTTCGATTTCAACATCGCGAGATCCTTGAGAACATAGGAATTTCGTGCGCGGTAGTTTGCATACGAGAGCCGCGCTACCGTGCCTGAGTGGTAAATCTCTGCCAATGCCATCGTCTCCGGAACATCGACTTCCGCTTCCGGTACGGGTCCGACCACTGCAACTCTCTTGCCGGCGCGGACCAGAGCGTCGACCGTCCTGTCGAGCAAGCGTGCAAACATGGCATGCTGCGAACGGTCGGGATGGTCGGGAGGATTGAGATCGATCAATCGCCGGACTTCGTTCGAATCCGGGCCGTATCCCGCGCCTTGATCGTAGTACGCCCATCGCGCCGCTAAAATAACCAGTGAAACTTGAGGCTGGCTCGCAATTTTCAGTGCCGCATCGTCAAACCTGGCGCACCTCTCCGTCGGTTCATCGGTAAGTGACAGATGCAAGAGCGGCGGACAGCGACCATGCGCGATGAAGAGGCCCTTCTTTCCTGCCCTGGTCGCGGCCGCATCGACTGCAGGCAAAATGGCGTCCGCGTGCGAGTCACCCCAGAGCACAAAAGCGTTGTCAGGCGCACTCCGGTCGCCGATCGAGCAGGCGTGTCCGGCCAGCACCGCATCAGGAGAAAGATTGAAGCACCCGTGACGTCGCGGCTCGACGTCGTCCGATTCAAGAACTATCCGACGGACCTCCGGCGAGAAGCGCTCGGGAAATCCCCGTCCCGCATAGATCATCCCCGACAGCACCAGCGTTACGACCATCGCCGCTCCGCCCACACGAAAGAGGTTCCGGCGCGAGAGAACATCTCGCCGTCGGAACGGTCGTTCGACAAAGCGCCACGATAGTGCAGCCAGGCCGAATGAAACGCCGATCAACGTGGCGGTTTCGAACCCGCCTTGGTGAGAGCCTGAAATGTATTTGGAAAATACGTGGACGGGCCAGTGCCAGAGATAAAGCGAATAGGAGATCAGCCCCACGAATACGAGCGGGCGCGCCGCCAATACGCGCTTCACGAGGCAGTCGTCGTGTTCGCCGGTGTAGATGAGCAGTGCCGCCCCCAGAGTGGGGAAGAGAGCGTTCAGTCCGGGGAATGGCGTGGTCGAATCGAACGCGAATACGGCCCAGCCGATGCCGGCAATTCCAGCGAGTGAAAGCGCATCGCGCACCCACGGCACCTTGAACGCGGGAAACTCGCCGAGCGCCAGGATCGCGCCCAACATCAGTTCCCAGGTACGATACGGAGCAAGATAAAAGGCAGCGGTCGGAAAGCGCGGAACCGCCCAGACGCTCAGGCAGAGAGAGATGATCGCGAGTACGACAACAATTCCCAAGAGCGTGAAGCGCTTCCGCGTGTGCACCGCATAGAGCAGCGCGGGAAAGACAAGATAGTATTGCTCTTCGACGGCCAGCGACCAGGTGTGAAGTAGCGGCTTCAGATCGGCTCCCACATCGAAGTAGCCGGACTGTTGCCAGAAGTCGAAATTCGAGCCGAAAAAAGCGGTAGCCGCAGCGCTTTCCGCTAGACGTTCGAGATCGCGCGGCAGGAAAATCGCGCTTGCGACCGCGAGCGTTGCTGCAATCACGGCAAAAAGCGCCGGAAAAATTCGCCTTACGCGCCGTTCGTAGAACGCGATAACGGAGAACCTGCCGCTCGCGATTTCGCTAAAGATGAGCGAGGTGATCAGATAGCCGGAAATGACGAAAAAGACGTCGACTCCGACATAGCCACCGCCGAAGCCGGGCACTCCGAAGTGGTAGAAGACGACCGGCACCACCGCGACTGCGCGAAGCCCATCGATGTCGGGACGGTAGGTCAGGCTGCCCGGCGCGGACGATTTTGTCTGTGGCATAAGGATTTGCGGTTGGGTGAAAAAGTGAGCAGCCCTGCCTATATCGTGGAGGAGAAGACGGCCATAGCGGTTCTTCGAAGGGCTCCAAGACGATAGACACCGGGGCCGCCTCATGAAATAAAGGGTTCCCTTTTTGTTCTGCCGATTCCGGGAATGGCAGCAGCGTTGGGGGCAGCGCTTGCGGGGCCGTTTCGCGCACAGCAAGCTTAGAGTTTGGTCGGGAAAATCATGCTGAAAAACATCTCCATCCGTGGTGCGCGCGAACACAACCTCAAGAACATCGACGTCGAGATTCCACGCGATTCGCTGACCGTGATGACCGGCCTGTCGGGTTCGGGAAAATCTTCGCTTGCTTTCGACACCATCTATGCCGAGGGCCAACGCCGCTACGTCGAGTCGCTGTCGGCCTACGCGCGCCAATTTCTCGAGCTGATGCAGAAGCCCGACGTAGATCACATCGAGGGGCTCTCGCCGGCGATCTCGATCGAGCAAAAAACGACGTCGCGAAATCCGCGTTCGACCGTCGGCACCGTGACCGAGATCTACGACTATCTGCGTCTGTTGTTCGCGCGCGTCGGTGTGCCCTACTCGCCCGCAACTGGCCTTCCGATCGAGAGTCAGACGGTCAGCCAGATGGCCGACCGCATTCTCGCGCTCGAGGAGGGCACGCGGCTGTTCCTGCTCGCGCCAATGGTGCGCGGCCGGAAAGGCGAATATCGCAAAGAGCTGGCCGAGCTGCAGAAGAAGGGCTTCCAGCGCGTCAAGATCGACGGCAAGTACTACGAGATCGGATCCGTTCCATCTCTCGACAAAAAACTCAAGCACGACATCGAAGTCGTCGTCGATCGCATCGTCGTCAAAAAAGACATCGGAAATCGCCTACCCGACTCCATTGAAACGGCGCTCGGTATCGCGGACGGACTGGTCATCGCGGAGTTTGCCGACGTAAAGGAGAAAGACGGTACGGCGAAGCAGCTTATGATGTCTTCGAAGTTTGCCTGCCCCGTTTCCGGTTTCACGATTCCGGAGATCGAACCGCGGCTCTTCTCCTTCAACAATCCTCATGGAGCTTGTCCGGCGTGCGACGGCCTCGGTACCCAGCTCTATTTCGACCCGGCGCTCGTCGTCCCTGACGAGAGCCTGACGCTGCGCAAAGGGGCCATTGCGCCTTGGTCAAAGGGTTCGTCTCCGTACTATCTCCAAACGCTCGAGGCGTTGGCGCGGCACTACAAGTTCTCACTCAACGATCGTTGGGACGACCTCCCAAAACGGGCCCGGGACGTTGTCCTGCACGGTTCAGGGGAGGATGAGATCAAGTTCATCTACGACGATGGCTTGCGCCGGTACGAAACCAAGAAACCGTTCGAAGGCGTCATCCCGAACATGGAGCGCCGCTTTAAGGAAACCGACTCTGCGTGGGTTCGCGAGGAACTGGAGCGATTTCAGGACACCAGCCCCTGCGATGCCTGCAAGGGTTATCGCCTCAAGCCGGAAGCTCTTTGTGTGAAGATTGGCGGCAAGCATATCAGTGAGGTATGCGATCAGTCGATCCGCCATGCGGACGAATGGTTCCGCGACATCGACAAGAAGCTGAACAAGCAGCAAACGGAAATTGCTGCCCGCATTCTCAAGGAAATTCGCGCGCGGCTGAAATTCCTGAATAATGTCGGGCTGGATTATCTCACGCTGGCGCGAGCGTCGGGGACGCTGTCAGGCGGCGAGAGCCAGCGTATTCGGCTCGCATCGCAGATCGGTTCGGGCTTGACCGGCGTACTCTACGTGCTCGATGAGCCGTCCATCGGCCTGCATCAGCGCGACAACGAGAAACTGCTCGAGTCGCTCAAGGGTCTGCGCGACATGGGAAACACGGTGATCGTCGTCGAGCATGACGAAGAAGCGATACGCCAGGCGGATCATGTGATCGACATGGGGCCCGGCGCCGGCATCCACGGCGGGGAGATCGTGGCCGAAGGCACGCCGGACGACATCATGTCCAGTCCCAATAGCCTGACTGGGAAATACCTGACGGGCCTCGAACAGATCGCCGTACCCGGCAAGAGGCGGAAGGCAATACACGATCGCTGGCTGAAGGTTGTCGGCGCCAGGGGAAACAATCTCAAGAACGTTACCGCATCGATTCCGCTGGGCACGCTGACGTGCGTCACGGGTGTGTCGGGCGGCGGCAAGTCGACATTGACTATCGAGACGCTCTTCAAGGCCGCGTCGCGCAAACTCAGTCAGGGTCGCGAACATCCGGCTCCGCACGACAAAATCGAGGGCCTCGAATATCTCGACAAGGTCATCGACATCGATCAGTCGCCGATCGGCCGCACGCCTCGATCCAATCCAGCGACTTACACCGGAGCGTTCACGCCGATCCGAGACTGGTTCGCCGAGCTTCCCGAGTCCAAAGCGCGCGGATATCAGCCCGGCCGCTTTTCGTTCAACGTGAAGGGCGGTCGCTGCGAGGCCTGCCAGGGCGACGGCGTCATCAAGATCGAGATGCATTTTCTGCCCGACGTGTACGTGCAGTGCGACGTCTGCAAAGGAAAGCGCTATAACCGTGAAACCCTCGACGTCAAGTTCCGCGACTATTCCATTGCCGACGTTCTGGACATGACCGTGGAGGCGGCGGCAGATCTGTTCAAGGCTGTGCCGTCGATCCGCGAGAAGATGGATACGTTGAAGCGCGTGGGACTCGGTTACATCAACGTCGGGCAACAGGCGACGACCCTGTCGGGCGGCGAAGCGCAGCGCGTGAAACTCTCCAAAGAACTGTCGCGGCGCGCCACCGGCCGCACTCTCTACATTCTGGACGAACCAACAACGGGCCTGCATTTTCACGACGTCAAGAAGTTGCTCGAAGTGCTGCATGAGCTAGTCGACAACGGCAACACCGTCGTCGTGATCGAACACAATCTCGAAGTCATCAAGACCGCAGACTGGATAATTGATCTCGGGCCGGAAGGCGGCGACGGCGGCGGGGAACTCATCGCATCCGGCACGCCGGAAGATGTCGCGCGAAATCCGCGCAGCTATACCGGGCAATACCTGAAGCCGCTGCTTCGCACCCGCGTGCCGGAAAAGCTGGCCGTCAAAAAGATGAAGGCCGCAGAGTAGCTAGCCTTGCCCGCTCCGTCAGGCGGCGACGTGCTCCTCGGTTGCGACATGCGGAAGATCCTGAGTATCGAGCACGCTATCCTCTGGCGCCGCGTGATGCGGAAGCTCGGAATGACCCTCGCCATGGTGTTGGCCGTGTGCATCATGCATGGGCCCGACTTGCGTCTCGGCGCCATGCTCGTCAGGAGGCGCAACGTCCGCGGCCGCGACATGCTTTAGTTCCGGCGAGTGCGGCGCTTCAGAGTGACTGGCATGTGCCCGACCGTCGGCGTTGGGACAAACGTCCACAGCTTGACCGACATTCTGACCGCCCGCGGTCGTCGCGCCGTTCGCCTCAGTCTCATCGCGCTCGGTTTGCGCGACGTGATGATGGACCTCAGCTGGCATGTCAGTTGGAGTCGGTGCCGTCCCGTCGTCTGCCCTCGCGGGCAATTCGGTTGCAGGAGCGAGGAGAGGCGCAACAAGGGCAGCATCGTCGGCCCTGTCGCCCTCCTCGTGTCCCGTCACCGAACGATAGGCAGCGGCGGAGGCACCGCTTTGCAACGCCACACCCAAGGCGAAAATTCCCGCTGAGATGAAGGCCAGAACAAGTGCGTGAGCCATCTCAAAGTTCATGACCGCGGCTCCGCCATGCGTCTTGTCGGCCATAACACCCCGCGCAATGACCGCAAGATCGCCACCGGCGAGCAGCCAGGTTGCGACCGACGCAATCGCAATCACAGGCAAAAGGATGCTTAGAACAACCGCCAGAAGAGACCAGGCGCTCCCCCGGCTCAGCTCCCAGGATCGCGTTAGAGTCACCCTCTCCTCGACAGAAGCGATCGGGGCGAGAAAGAAGCCGAGGCGCACAATTGAGAGCATGAGTGTCACGAAAAGCATCAGAGACAGCGTCCCGACGCCAAAGGGTATCAGAGCAACGCCGCGCACCGTCGTCGCGACCGCCACAGCAGATCCCGGCCCGGCTAAATCTCTCACTTCGTAGATGGCGAGTACGGTCAACAAAAGCCACGTCGAATACAAAACGAAGAATGCCGCGAAGAAACGGACGAGTGCTCCAAATAGGCGCGCCTCCCGAGGACCGATCACAAGATGCGCAAGCGCAAAATCTTTGCGAACGCCAAGCGCTTCCTGAGTCAGCGCGACGGCCGCAATAGACTGGACCATCAAAGCCACGGCCAGCATCGCAAGCGACACAAAAACCGCTTGGCCGAGTTCTAACCCGGTCTGTTGGCCGACAGGCATCCAGTGCCCCACACTCTGCCAACGAAGATAATTGGCTCCTCCATAGATTGCTGCCGGCAACCATGTGAGCCCAACGATCTGGAAGAAGCGTCCGAATAGAAATTCGAAGGCGCGTGATACGCTTTGGCCGATAGACACTCTTCGCATTCCCATTCCCCGACGTTCCTGCAACCGCCGGAGTGGTCTAACGGCTGCGCGTGTAACTGTTACGACGGCCGCAACTCAGCCTGACCGGCTGGCGCACCGGTCTCCCAAACAATTGCAAGAATCAGCGCAATGCAAAAGATCGCAGCGGAAACAAAAAACGCCGCGCCGGGAATGATGATCGGAGCGAATGGACTTACAAAGTATCCGAACAGTCCAGTCCAGATTGGAGGTCCGGCGATGCTTGTAAGACTGGTGATGCTCGATACTGCGCCTTGCAGCAAGCCCTGTTCATTCGCGGGGACGGCGCGCGACAGCAAACCTTGAACCGCGGGCTGTGCCACAGTCCAACCGGAGATCGCCAAAGGCATTACGCAGTACATCATCCAGCCCTTATTGACCGTTCCGTACAGCAGACTCACGACGACACTGACCGCGAGTCCGACAAGAATTGCGCGTCGATCGCCGATGCGCGGAATGAGGATACGCGTAAACCAACCTTGGCCCGCCACGAAAACGACTCCGACCATGGCTAGAGACAATCCGATTTCCAACGGGCCCCATTGAAAGCGATATCCCGTATACAGAACCCAAGTCACCTCAGGCACGCGATTGGCAAACATCGCCAGAACGAGGATCACCATCAGACCGAAGACTGATGGATATCGCCAAACCTCGCGCAGCGCGCCGACGGGGTTTGCGTGGCGCAATGCAAAATGCTTTCGATTCGAGATTGCGAGCGATTCAGGCAACGCAAGATAGCCAAATGTCAGATTAACGATGCACAGGCAACCGGCTGCGAAAAAAGGAAGGTGGAGATTGATCGCTCCCAAGAGACCACCGATCACAGGACCGGTTACAAATCCGAAACCGAACGCGGCGCCAATCAGGCCGAAGTTCTGTCCGCGCTTTTCTGGCGGGGAGATGTCGGCCATGTAGGCGCTAGCCGTCGAAAACGAGCCCCCCATCGCGCCAGCCACCAGGCGCGCCGCGGCGAGAAAAGCGAGAGTCGGGGCCGCGGCGAGCAGCATGTATGCGCATCCGGCTCCGGAGAGCGACAGCAGAATCACGGGTCGACGACCGAAGCGGTCCGACAACGCACCAATCAGCGGCGCGAACACGAACTGCATCAACGAATATGCCGACGCGAGAAAACCCACAACGTAGGAAGCGTTGGACACGTTTCCCCGTTCGAACTGTTCGACGAGGCGCGGCAAGATCGGATAGGCGAGACCAACGCCGAGCATGTCGATGTACACGACGGCCAGGACGATGATGAGGCGAGCATTGCGCAAATTCGTAATCCGCTATGACGTAATTACGCACTCGCCGAACTCAGACCGACTGAGAATCCGGCGGTCGGGCGGACAGTGCCCGGTACGCAAAGGCCGAAGCGGAAAACATCAGCCCATACAAAAACGGCGACACGACAAAACTGAGCCCCATCAGAACGGGCATGTGCGACTGCATCGTGCGCATTTGTACTGCGAGGCCGCGCAAACTATCCGCGGTTTCACCGGTCGCCTTCAGATCGGGTATGAAAGCTCCGCGCCCCAATATCGAAAGTTCGACAACACCGACGACCAACATGATTGGCAATAGTGTCGCCAGACCGACGGCAACGATGCGCCAAAAATTTCCGCGCGTGAGCTGCCAACTGCGCGTCAGACCGAACTCCCCGCCGTCTACCACGGACGGAACGATGAGGAAGCTCAGGCGCACCGCCGCGTAGATGACGAAGCACGCACCAGCCAAACCTCCGGCGACTACGCCGAGGCCGATCGGACCGGCGAGCGTCGGGTTCGACTTGGTCACGGTTGTGCCGATCGCGGCAAGCCCACCGACAACGACGGCAACGACCAGGACGAAGAGGATGACGAGGAGATAGAGGCCGAAGAACCCGCCGAACGCCCGCAACTCTGGACTGCCCAGGGCGATGTGCGCGAACGATGGACCCTGTCGCAGGCCGAGCGCTTGCTGCGTGATGGCAACACCGATCATCGAAACCAGCATCATCGAAAGAAACGCGGCCAAAAACGGCAAGCCGACCGCGGCGCCCATGGGCGGCAGGCCGCTTTCAAAGCTGGTGGCCGCAGCAGTGTAGTACGCGCCGAGTGCGAAGAAACTGACGACGGAATTGATCAGAGTCGGAATCCATATCAACCCTATGACGGTTCCGATTTCCCCGAACGTGAAGGCATAGGCGTAGCGGATCGTTTGCCCAACTGGAAGCTTGTTCATGTACCCGCCTTCGCTGCGCCGACGACTGGTGCGTCGCCGGATTGGCCGTTTACGAGATTATAGGCGGTCGCAATGGCGCCCGCGGAGAGTCCGATCAGCGCCGCAAAATAGACGAGTTCGAGCAAAACCAAGATCGGCCAACTGGATTTCAGAACTGCCACGATCGTCATAAAATACTCCCGCATTTCTGCCGGAGTTGGGCTTCCGTTCATCGCATGTGCGTTAAAGGCGGCCAGTTTAGCGGTGTGACCTGCAAGCGCAATTTGCATGGCGATCGACAGGCAAGTCGAGAAGACGATGTAGGCCGGGAGCGTCACGAGTATAGTAATCCCTACGATACGCCAGAAATTTCCGCGTCCAAGATTCCACGAGCGGCGCAATCCGATATGGCGTTCGGCGACAACGACGGCCGGCAAGAAAAATTGGACGCGCACAAACGCGTAAATGCCCCCGAAGATAGCCGTGACCATCAAGACGAAAGTTACGATCGACTGGGCCAGCTGCGAGACCCGGGAGAAGCCGATCACTATGAGCCCGATTCCGACGGCAAACGCGATCGTCGCCCCCCAGGCGAGAAGCAGCAACAGGGCGTACGCACCGATCATCCGCCAGACGGGCGCTCCGAGCGAAAAGTAAAAGTAGACGGGCTCGGGCTGTTGACCAAGTGCCTTTCTCATGAGGCCCACCATTACCATTGCGTGCGCAACGAAGACTACGACAATCAGGAGGGCCAACGCCCCGAACATCGACGAAAGGAACGGGACGGCCTGCGTTTCATCCCACTTGTCCATTGTCGTCGAAAACACCGTGTTCAGCACTGGCAGGAGGGAATAAAAAAGTCCCACGGCAACGCAGCCCACGATCGCGAACGGAAACCACGCGATTCCGAAGATCGACAGGAGGTTTGTGAACGCGAAACGGTACGCGCCGACAAGCGTGCGCTCGAACGGTATTTTCATATGGCGTCCCCCACCCTGCAAAACGCATCCTAGAATGCGCTTTCCCTTGCGGCAAACGGATGGCGGCGCCAAATGCTGCACTGCCGCGAACAATGCGCCGCCGTGACAGCCGCGCGACGCCTCAGCTAAGTTGGGAAAATTTCTTTCGTATCGGGTGGGGTCATGGGATTTGGCGCGTACAGCTCTTTTGACGGGTTAGGACTGGCGGCGCTCGTCGCCAAACGCAAAGTGAAGCCCACAGATCTGATAGATGCGGCAATAGCACGTGCAGAAGAAGTCAATCCGAAAATCAACGCGATAGTCTTTAAAGACTATGAGCGCGCGCGCGACGCCGCGAACGGCAGACTGCCGAAGGGTGTGTTCAGGGGCGTTCCGTTTCTCCTGAAGGACATCGGCGCGCTGGCACAAGGCATGCCGTCGCGTCAGGCCTCGCATTTCCTCCCCGCAATTCCCCGGCCGCAAGACAGCTATCTTGTCCAAAAATTCAAGGCGACGGGTCTGAACCTCTTCGGCGTAACCAACGTGCCCGAGTTCGGGCTTGTGGCCTCGACCGAGTCCAAGCTCTATGGTCCGGCACGTAATCCTTGGAATCTGGAGCACTCGCCCGGAGGCTCATCCGGCGGGGCTGCGGCGGCAGTCGCAGCCGGAATCGTTCCGCTCGCACACGCCAACGACGGCGGTGGTTCGATCCGCATTCCCGCAGGCGCCTGCGGATTGGTCGGTCTGAAGCCGTCCCGGGGGCGAATTAGTCAAGGCCCGTTCTTTTCCGACGCGCTCGACGGCATCGCGACCGATCTTGTCGTTTCGCGCTCCGTACGCGACACCGCGGCTGCTCTGGACGCCGCGCACGGCAACATGCCAGGAGATCCTTACGCCGATCCGCCGGCTCCGAATTCCTATCTCGAGGCGATCAAGCGCAAACCGAAGCGCCTGAGGATCGCATTTTCTGCGAGGAAGGTAGACGGCAGTCCCGTGCACCCCGACTGTGCTGCGGCAGCCAAATTTGCGGCGAAAGCCTGCGAAAAGCTCGGACACGTTGTCGAAGAGGCTTCGCCTTCGCTCGATCTCAGCGGTCTGATGGGGGCCTTCACTATATTTTGGGGCGGCGGGCTAGCCGCGGGAATCGACACGATCGCCAAACTCACCGGAAAAACGCCGTCGCGCGAAATGTTCGAGGGAATGACCTGGTCGATGTATCTCAACGGCAAGCAAGCGAGCGCGAGCGACTATCTCCAGGCCAAGGAAATGATCAATGTTGCATCGCGCGAGATGGGCCGATTTCACCAGACATACGATGTTTGGATCACGCCGACGCTGGGCCGGCCCCCGGAACGCAACGGGGTGTTCGACTTCGACGATACCGACCTGCTGAAATCGTTTGCGCCTCAAATCGACTATGTGCCGTTCACGGCCCTGCAAAACGTCACGGGCCAGCCTGCAGTAAATGTCCCGCTCTACTGGAATAAGGACAATTTGCCGATTGGAACGCAATTCGTGGGTGCGTTCGGCGATGAGCTCACATTGTTGAGACTCGCGGCGCAACTCGAAAAGTCCAATCCCTGGGCCGACCGCTACGCTAAGATAAGGGTCTGAACATGAATTTTCCCGAGTACGCCCGATATGACGCGCTAGGCCTCGCAAAGGCGATCGCGACGAAAAAAGTCTCGGCCCGCGAAGTGATGGAAGCGGCCATCGCAGCCGCGGAAGCGCTCAATCCAAAGCTCAACGCGATCATTTTCGCCGACTACGACGGTGCGCGCGCCGCGGCCAGAGCCAAACCGGGCAAAGGCGCCTTCGCCGGCGTCCCGATGCTGCTCAAGGATATGCGCGCCAATGTTGTCGGCTGGCCCAACCGGTCTGGTTCGCGCTACGTGCCCGGCACGCCATCGACATTCGAAGCGACACTCGTCACACGCTTCAAGGCCGCCGGACTTATTCCGATCGGCAAGACGAATGTGCCCGAATTCGGAATACTTCCGACCACCGAGTGCAAACTTTACGGGCCCGCTCGCAACCCTTGGAACCTCGCGCACTCTCCGGGCGGCTCATCAGGCGGCTCGGCGGCCGCTGTCGCGGCCGGGATCGTTCCGATCGCCCACGCAACGGATGGCGGCGGCTCGATCCGAATACCGGCGTCGGCCTGCGGTCTGGTCGGCCTGAAAGTGTCTCGCGGCAGACTCACACAGGGACCGGGTGCCGCGGACGCGACAGGCGGCCTTTCTGTCGACGGTTTTGTAACAAAAAGCGTGCGCGACACGGCGGCGGCGCTCGACGCCACATGCGCGCCGGACCTTGGCGACCCCTATTTTGCCCTGCCGCCTGAGGGTTCGTATCTCGAAGGAATTAAGCGCAAGACGAAGCGATTGCGGATCGCCGTCAGCACCAAGATGATGAACGGAACCGAGCACGACGCCGAAGTCACCGCGGCGGTCAAGAAGGCGGCAAAATTGTGCGAAGGGCTCGGACATATCGTCGAGTTCAAGGATCCGCCGGTCGATGCAGGCGCCCTGATAGGTGCGTTCTCGACAATCTGGTGTTCGAACGTCGCCTACACGCTCGACACCCTCGCGGCGCAAAGCGGCGTCAAGCCGTCGTTGGACGTCGTGGAGGGTCTGACTCTCGGCTTGTACGAAATGGGCAAACGGGTCGGTGCGGCCGAGTTCATCGCCGCGCGCGCCGTCATGACGACGGCTGGACGACAGTTTTCCAAGTGGCATGAGACCTACGACGTCTGGTTGACCGCAACGCTGGGCCGTCCGCCGATGAAGCTCGGCACGATCGACATCGACGAAACGGACGTACAGAAGGGCTTTCTGCCGAATTTCGGCTACGTGCCGTTCACGTCCATGCAGAATTCGGCCGGCACGCCGGGCATCAACCTTCCGCTGAACTGGAGCAAGGACGGGCTTCCCATCGGCGTGCAGTTCACTGCGCGGACCGGCGGTGAAATGACACTGCTGAAGCTTGCCGCGGAACTCGAAAAGGCGGCACCATGGGCAGACCGATACGAAAAGCTGAGGGTGTGAGCCATGGCGTTCGCGGAATACGATAGGTACGACGGTCTCGGCCTCGCCCATCTCGTGCGGCGCGGCGAGATAACGCCGCTCGAACTGGTCGACGAAGCCGTCGCGCGCACCGAACGCCGCAATCCGGCTTTGAACGCGGTAGTCTACAAAGCCTACGACGAAGCGCGAAAAACAGCCGTTGGAAAGCTGCCCGACGGACCGTTCAAGGGCGTGCCGTTTCTGATCAAGGACATCAACCTGCCCGTCGCGGGCTGGCCGATGACAAACGGCAGCGCCTTGCTGGCCGGCTATGTCAGCGACGGCGACGCCGAACTCACCAAACGATACCGCGCCGCGGGCATGGTCTTCTTCGGCAAGACCAACACGCCGGAGTTCGGTATTCCCGGAACGACGGAGGGGCGACATCTCGGTAACTGCCAC
The DNA here is from genome assembly GCA_035499335.1 of Rhizomicrobium sp. Classification (GTDB taxonomy): domain Bacteria; phylum Pseudomonadota; class Alphaproteobacteria; order Micropepsales; family Micropepsaceae; genus Rhizomicrobium. Next base: position 23,437 of record DATJZB010000005.1, read on the forward strand.
AATCCGTGGAACCCCAATCACAGTTCCGGCGGATCGTCGGGCGGCGCGGCGGCCGCCGTCGCGTCGGGCATCGTCCCGTTGGCACACGCCTCGGACGGACTGGGTTCAATTCGCATTCCTGCCGCCCAATGCGGTCTTTTCGGCATTAAGCCGACGCAGTTCCGCAATCCCGGCGGTCCCGACGATCGCGGCCGCGCCCATGGCATGATCTGCGATCACGTCGTGACGCGCACGGTGCGCGACAGCGCGGCCATGCTTGATTGGACCGGCTATCCCGAAGACGACGCGCCCTATGCCGCGCCGCGCAAGGCGCGATCCTACTTGGACGAAGTGGCCGCGCCGGCGGGACGTTTGCGGATCGCCTACTGCAGCGAAAACATTCAAAATACGCCGCTGCATCCGGACGTAAAGGATGCATTTGAATCGACCGTGAAGCTGCTCACAGAACTCGGTCACGCGATGATCGAGCTCCCTGCCCTGGGCGTAAATCTGCGCAAGCTCTACAAGGCCCAGGGGTTTGTATCCGGAGCGATGAGCGTCGTCGGATATGAGGAATGGTCGGAGAAGATGAGCCGACCGCTCGATGAGTCGACTCTCGAATTTCTTGCGCTCGTAGGCTATCGCGCGGCGCAGCAGATCACGCCGAAGGACGTCGCCTGGGGTTTGCAGACGATCCGTCTGATCGGCCGCGAGATCCTCGCGCTCTACCGCGAGTTCGACGTGCTGCTGCAACCCGTGACTCTCTCACCGCCGCCCGTGCTTGGATTTCTCGACCCGATGAATGTGCGCGCCAGAGAGTTCAATCGCCGTCAGGGACAGATTTTCGGCCTGACCCCTCTCGCAAATCTGACCGGACAACCAGCAATGTCGGTGCCCGTCGGCCTTTCCACGGACGGACTGCCGATCGGGATGATGTTCAGCGGCCGCTACGCCGACGAGGCAACACTCTTCCGACTGGCCGCACAGCTCGAACAGGCCCGACCCTGGATCGATCGAAGGCCCCCGATCTGGGGCTAGCCCGCACCGCCGTCTTCAGTGGCACTTCTTTTCTTTTGCGAGAGTAAGGAGCCGCTGGATCCTTGGGTTACCTTGCATGGCCTGCCCCTGCGCCATCGCCGGCTCGAGATCCGCGTTGAGCTTGTCGGTTATTGGTTTCTGCTCGGCCCGATTTTCCGCAGCCATGCGCTGCTGCTCGGCGGCCATGGCGGCGTTCGCGGCGGCGCCGACTCCCGGCACGCCGGTGGCCGAAGCCGCGCCGGCCGCCGCCTGCATCGCCATCAGCTTCGGAAGATCGCGCGCCATTTCAGCCTGTGCGGTAGTCACGAGCGTCTTCGTCGTGTCGCCGACCGGCCGCCAGGCGACTCCCAATTGCTGCGCGTAGGGCGCCAGCTCCGCACCAATTTGCTGGCAGGTCATCGAGTCATCGCCCGGCCGGACGCCGCTCTGATCGTCGGCCTGCGCCGCGGCGCAGAGCGCGAAGAGCCAAAGTGCGCCGATCAGCTTGCGAAGATGCGACATCGTGCAGCCCGGATGCGAAAAGTCTCTTACAGTGTATCGCAAGACTGGCGTCGAGCATCGTCGTTCTTCGCGTAGCCGCGCCGCGTCGATTGCGTCGCCCCTTCAAGGGCTTGCCGCAGCCCGCCGCGCGGAATCGACGATCGGCGAGTCAGGCCGCCAGCGGATTGAACCACCGGAGTTTGGGGAAGCGACCGAAATCACGGTCGCTGCTGCAAAGCGTCAGCCCATGCTCGATGGCGAGCGCCGCGAGGTGGGCGTCGGCGACCAGCTTCGACGTCGTGCCCGGCAGTTCGACCATCTCGCCGAGCAACTCCGCATGAAGTTCGGTCGGTTTCGGTATCCACGTCGATCGACAGCCCAGCCAGGCGCGCACTTGTCCCCACGCGCCCTCGGAACTCTGCGGTCTTGGATAGACTCTCGGATTGGTTGCGATGCGCGCGAAGCCCAACAGACTCTCCCAAGGAAGTCCGACCCGGGTCGCGCCGTTCAGCTGGCCGTCGAGCCAGGCATGCATTCGTGCATGCTCGTCGTGGCTCGACATGTGCGCGTGGAGAAGCACGTTGGCATCTACCAGGATCATGTTCCGCGTCTCGCAGAAAGGTCGGACTCGTCCAGCATTTCGAGGACGTCGGCGACATTGTCGGTCGCGATGTAGGGCGCACCCGGGTCGAAGACGGCTGTGCGAAAGGGAGCCCGTTCCCGCTCAGGCACCGTCATCGCGTCCAGCCCTTTGCGGATCGCTTCGTTGACCACGTCCTTGAAGCTGAGGTTCCGCTCTTTGCGAAGGCGTTCGAGCAGGACGGCATTGTCCTCGTCGACGGTCAGCGTTGTCCTCATGCATCAAAGCATCATTCATTTGATGATCTGATGTCAAGAAACCTTTCATGAAACCTCCAGAAAAATAGGACTATTTACTTAATTGGGATCGACGTCTTAGTCAAGGTTCGTGCGAAAGCGCCGTGGGGGCCTGGCAATGTCCGCATTTTGCAGCCCGAAAGTCCCAGGGTCGGCGCCCTTTGGACGATGACGGCGCCGCGGTCCGGCGAAATCTGAGTGTGCTGGCGACCCTTGTGCTATCCAGCGCGCATGACGCGAACCCTTCACATCATCGGTGGCGGACTTGCCGGCAGCGAAGCTGCCTACCAGGCAGCCCAGGCGGGCGCGAGCGTGGTGCTCCACGAGATGCGCCCCGTGCGAGGCACGGCCGCTCATGTCACGGACGGACTGGCGGAGCTCGTCTGCTCCAATTCGTTCCGGTCCGATGACTGGGAAAACAACGCCGTCGGCCTGTTGCACGAGGAAATGCGCCGCGCCGGCTCGCTCATCATGCGCTCGGCGGACCGGCATCGCCTGCCGGCGGGCGGTGCGCTCGCCGTCGACCGCGTGCCGTTTTCGGAGACTGTTACCCAAACGCTCGCGCAGCATCCCAATGTGAGTATCGCCCGGGAGGAAGTCGCCGGCCTGCCGCCCGAGTCGTGGAAGTCGACCATCATCGCCACCGGTCCCCTGACTTCGCCGTCCCTGGCTGAAGCGGTGCGCAGCGTCACGGGAGAGGACTCGCTCGCCTTCTTCGACGCGATCGCGCCCATCGTTCATCGGGAGTCGATCGATTTCGACATTTGCTGGATGCAGTCGCGCTACGACAAAGGCGAAGGCGCCGACTATATCAACTGCCCGATGAATGCGCAGGAATATGCGGCTTTCGTCGCCGCCCTGCTCGCCGGCGAAAAGACCGATTTCAGGGAGTGGGAGAAAGCGACGCCCTATTTCGAAGGCTGTCTCCCGATCGAGGTCATGGCGTCGCGCGGCCCGGAGACCTTGCGCTTCGGGCCCATGAAGCCGGTAGGTCTGAGGGATCCGCGTAAACCCGGTCCGCCTCATGCGGTCGTGCAACTTCGTCAGGACAATGCGCTCGGCACGCTGTGGAACATGGTCGGCTTTCAGACCAAGCTCAAGCATGGCGAGCAGACCCGGATATTCCGCATGATACCAGGCCTGAAGAACGCGACGTTCGCGCGGCTCGGCGGGCTTCACCGCAATACCTTCATCAACTCGCCGCGGCTGCTGGACGCGCGTTTGCGACTGAAGTGCCGGCCGAGCGTCCGCTTTGCCGGACAGGTGACGGGCGTCGAGGGCTACGTCGAAAGCGCCGCGATCGGCCTTCTTGCCGGACGGTTCGCCGCCGCGGAACTGCTCGGTAGCGCCGACGCTCCGCCGCCGACGACGACTGCGTTGGGCGCTCTGCTCGCGCACATCACGGGCGGCGCCGACGCGCGTACGTTTCAGCCGATGAACGTTAATTTCGGGCTCTTTCCCGAACCGCCCGCGGGCACACGCGGCAAAGACCGCAAACGCGCACAGTCCCGCCGGGCCATCGAGGACGTCGAAAACTGGCTTGGCCGAAGCGCAGCGGCGGCCGAGTGATCAGAGGGTGCGCCGCACGGCCGCGACGAGCAATGTCATCTGCTTGCGGTGTTGCGCGACGTCGCCGGAGTGCCGCAGCGGCTTGAAGCCCCGTTTGTCGGCGCGACGAAGATAGAGCGGCACCAGCGCGGCCGGCAGAAACGCGGCGAGCAGCGCCCGCGGAATCGTAAACTCCCGAGCCGCAAGATAGTGCTCGCGCGCCTTCCGTGCCGTCTGGCTGACCGCGGCCTTCACCTTCACATCGAACGCCCCGGCCATGATTTCGTCCGGCGAGAGTCCGACCGCACCGAGCAGATCCTGTGGCAGATAGACCTTGTGGCGCGCGGCGTGGAACGGGAGGGCGCGAATGAACCCCGCGATCGCGTAGGCGATACCCGCCTCGCGCGCGAGCGCATCCTGGCCGGCGCCGAGGATATGCGCGGCGAGGCGCATCAGATTGCCGCTCGTCGCGTCGGCATAGGCTTCAGCGGCGGTCCAGTCGGCGAACAGCTCCGGAGTGGAGTCGAACGAGCGGGCGTTGAGAATCGCGTCGAAGAGCTCTGCCGGCAGCCGCCGGTCCTGCAACAGCTCGGCAAGCGCCAGCGCCACAGGATGGTTTCGCGGCGCCCCGTTCCGCGCGCCTTCGAGCGTTTCACGCCACCATTCGAGCCTGATCTCGCCCATCATCGGCTGGCGAACGGTTTCGGCAACGCGCGCGACTTCGTGATTGAAGGCGTAGAGCGTCAGCAGCCGGCGCCGAGCCGGCTCCGGTGCAAACAGCGCCGAGAAGAAGCGGTCGGGATCGGCCTTGCGGACCGTTGCGGCAATCGCGTCGTGGATGCTGGCCATCTTCGCGCCAATGAAAGAGCCGCCGGATCGCTCCGGCGGCCCCGCATGCTCGTCACGCAGCCCGATCTAGGGCCAATGGGTCGCCGCCGCCATGCAGAACAGCATGGGGATCGAGAGCAGCGTGTTGATGCGCGAGAACTGACCCGCCGTCTTGGCCGCTGCGGCTTTGTCCGGCGCCGCGAGATCGGGATATCGATTGTCGATGTTCAGCGCTTTCTGCTGGTTCGGCCAGATCACAAACCAGACGTTGAACCACATGATCGTGCCAAGCCACATGCCGATGCCGATCGTGAGATAGGCGGTAGACGAGAACGCGCCGTTCGCGTCGACGATGTCCAGCGTGTAGGCCTGGACGATGTAGCGATTGATGCCGGCCAGGAGGATGCCGAAAATGATCGTGCCCATCGCGCCCCAACGGAACCAGAAGAGCGCAGCCGGCGTGATGAAGCGGCCGAGAGCAGGCTTCAGCTCGTCGGGAATTTTCGGCATCGTGGGCGTCGAGACGAAGTTGAAGTACCAGAGCAGGCCGATCCACATCACCCCGCAGATGATATGCGCCCAGCGAATCAGGAACGCGACGAAGGTTTCCGCATCGATGTTCCAGCCGCTGCGTTGTCCGTGAAGAACCAGGACGAGAAGCGCGAGCACGAAGCCCGCGATAACGACGTTGCGCAGATTTCCCAAAAAGGCCGCCATGGCCATCCTCCCCTTATGAGTCCGGTGTCAGTCTAACGCATTCACCGGCCTTTTCAGCCCTTTTTGCTATATGGCCAATGTCCGGGGCCGCCGGATGTTCAGCCACAGGATGACGATCAACCGGGTCACCATGACGGCGGTGAAGAACGAGGTGATGATGCCGACGCCGAGCGTCACCGCGAAGCCGCGCACGGGCCCGGAACCGAGCTGGAACAGGATCAGCGCGGCGATGACGTGGGTGGAATTGGCGTCGATGATCGTCGACATGGCGCGACGGAAGCCCTGGTCGATGGACGCCAGCATGCTGCGGCCGTTGCGCTGCTCTTCGCGAATGCGCTCGTAAATCAGAACGTTCGCGTCGACCGCCATGCCCATGGTGAGCACGATGCCGGCGATGCCGGGCAGCGTCAGCGTGGCGCCGAACAATGTCAGCACTGCCAGCAGCAGGACGATGTTGAGCGTCAGCGCGATGTCGGCAAACAGGCCGAACAGGCCGTAGCGGGCTATCATGAAGAGCGCGACCAGGACCAGACCCGCGAGCGCGGAATAGCGACCGGCCCGAACCGAGTCGGCGCCGAGCTCCGCGCCGACGGTCCGCTCCTCGATGACCTTGAGCGGCGCGGGCAAGGCACCGGCGCGGAGAAGCGCGGCGAGGTCGTGCGCCGATTGCGGGGTAAAGGAGCCGCTGATCTGACCCGAGCCGCCGAGGATCGGTTCGTTGATGACCGGCGCCGAGATGACCTGATTGTCGAGAACGATCGCGAAACGCTGCGTCTGCGGCGGGTAGGCCTTGGTCACGTCGGCGAACTCGCGCGCGCCGACGCTGTCGAAGCGGAAATTGACGGTCGGTTCGCCGGTACGCTGGTCGAATCCGTCGCTGGCGTCGACCAGGCGGTCGCCCGCCACCATGACGCGCTTCTCGACCACGATTCGTTGCGGGATGGCCTTGGGATCCTTGTTCTGGACCGGCAGGATTTCGTCGCCGATGGGCGCGATGCCGCTGGTGGCCGCGCCGGCGCGGTCGGCGGCTTCATCGACCAACTGGAAGGTCATCTTGGCGGTCTTGCCGAGCGTGTCCTTGAGGTGCTGCGGATCCTTGAGGCCCGGCACCTGCACGAGAATGCGGTTGTCGCCCTGACGCTCGATCGTCGGCTCGCGCGTGCCGAGCGCGTCGATGCGGCGGCGGACGACTTCGATCGACTGGTTGACGATCTCCGCCTGGGTCTGCGTCTTGTACTGGTCGGTGATCTTCATCGAATAAGTTCCCTGACCATTGTCGGAGAACTCATAGGCCTTGCCGCTGACTCCCAGCACGCCCGTGCCCATGGTCGGGTTCAACCCCTCGATGAGCGTTCTGGCGTCGTCGCGCTGGGTCGGATCCTTGATCTCGACGGAGAAGGTGTCGCCGTTGACGCCGATATTGTCGTAGCGGATGTGCGCCTTGCGCAGGGCGCGGCGGACATCGCCCATCAGCGATTCGAGCTTGTCCTTCTGCACCGCGTCGAGTTCGACTTCGAGCAGGAGATACGATCCGCCCTGAAGGTCCAGCCCGAGCGTGACGGTCTGGCTCGGCAGCCATCCGGGAATGCGCGCGCGAATGTCGTCCGGCAGCGCGTTCGGAACCGCGACGAACAATCCCGTCAGCAGAATGAGCGCGACGAGCAGCCTTGTCCAAGTCGAGACTTGCAGCATCGCCGATCAGCTCTTGTCCGACTTCGGATCGACCGGCTGGCTCTTGGCCCGGACCTGGGCGAGCGTCGACTTCACCACCTTGACCTGCACATTGTCGGCGATCTCTACCGTCACTTCCGGATCATCCTTCGTCGGCGCCTTGGCGACTCGGCCAACCAGGCCGCCGGCCGTCACGACGGTATCGCCGCGGCGCAAATTGTCGATGGCCGTGCGATGTTCTTTTTGCTGCTGTTGCTGCGGGCGCATCACCAGGAAGTAGAAGATCAACCCGATCGGGATGAACATAAGCAGGGGGTTTGTCAGAATATCTTGCATGCTGGTTCCGGAAGGCGCTGGTGGCGCAGGAATTGGCGCGGCGTGTCGGGCGCGAATATAACGGTGCGGTTTCCCTTTGCAACTATGGAAAAACAAGGGTTTAGGTGATGGCGAAGGCCAAAGGTAGACGAGCGGCGGCGGCGAATGGCGAGGTGCTGAAACGCATTGCGTCGGCGGTGGAGCGTCTGGCTCCCGGTGCGGTTGCGAACGGTGCGCCGGCGAGCGGCGATGCCTTCGTGTGGGAGCCGGCCCATGGCGGACTGCTCGCGGTGGCGAAGATCGCGAGCGTTCCCCTTTCCCTGTTGAAGGGAATCGATGCGGCGCGCGACACGCTGCACGAGAATACGCGGCGCTTCGCCGACGGCCTGCCGGCGAACAACGCCCTGCTCTGGGGCGCGCGCGGGATGGGCAAGAGCTCGCTCGTCAAGGCCGTGCATGCCGAAGTGAATCGCGAACGCAAGGGCAAGGCGCGGCTGGTCCTCGTCGAGATCCACCGCGAGGAGATAGCGAGCCTGCCGCTCCTTTTGCGTATGCTGCGCGGCGATGCGCGGCGCTACCTCCTTTATTGCGACGATCTCTCTTTCGACAAGGACGACACCAGCTACAAGTCGCTGAAGGCCGCGCTCGAAGGCGGACTCGAGGGGCGGCCCGACAACGTCCTGTTCTACGCGACCTCCAACCGGCGCCATCTTATGCCGCGCGACATGATGGAAAACGAACGCTCGACGGCGATCAATCCGTCCGAAGCCGTCGAGGAGAAAGTCTCGCTGTCGGACCGCTTCGGTCTCTGGCTCGGCTTCCACAATTGCGGCCAGGACGAATATCTCGCCATGATCGACGGCTACGCGACGCACTTCGGCCTGAAGATCGATCGCGACGCGCTGCAGCGGCGCGCGCTGGCCTGGGCGGCCGGACGCGGCGCGCGCTCGGGCCGCGTCGCCTGGCAGTTCATCCAGGATCTCGGCGGCGAATTGGGGAAACGGCTCAGCTAGCGTTCGACGCCAATAGCAGCGTGCGCGGGTTGACCGGCTGCACGCCGTGCCGGATCTCGAAATGCAGCTGCGGCGTCGAAACGTCGCCGGTCGCACCCGCATAGGCGATGATCTGGCCCTTGCTGACCGTGTCGCCGCGATTGACGACGATGCTCTCGGCATGGGCGTAGGCCGTGACATAGCCGTCGTCATGCTTGATGAGGATGAGGTTGCCGTAGCCCTTGAGCTCGTTGCCGGCGTAGCTGATCGTGCCCGACGCAGCGGCGCGGATTGGCGTGCCGAGCGGCGCGGCGATATTGATGCCGTCATTGCGCTGGCCGTTTCCGCTGACGCCGAAATCGGAGATCACGCGTCCCGCCATCGGCCAGACGAAACCGGGCGACGAACCGTAGCTGACGGCAGGCTCCGCCGACGGCGTCGATGGCGGCGGCAGATTGTTCGCCGTGTACCAGGCCGGCTTGGCGTGCGGCGTCGGACAATCGAGCGAAGAGTTCTGCACGGGCGCGCGACGGGGCGGCGTATAGCGCGGTTCGTCGGGCCGCGCTCCTTCGAACGTATCGCGCACGCCCCAGCTCAGATGGGTTCGCGGCGTTTCCGCGACGCAACTGCCCAGGAACATGCAGGCCAGAATGATCGCCGCCAGCAGCGTGGCGGCCCGCTGAATTTCGATGTTCCAAACCATGCGCGTTCTCGCACCTCACGGTAGGCCCGACAGCATCGGGACAAACATGACAGGGATCAGGACTTCTTCCGTCACGCCCGTCTGGGTACGGATCATCTTGGTTAATTGTTGATAAATGCTTTCCGTGGGCCGAAAACTGTCCGATTTCGGAACACTACCTATGGGGGCAATCAGGATACCCCCTACCTTTAGCTGATCGAGCAGGGTTTTCGGCACCTCGGACACGGCACAGGACAGCACGATCCTGTCAAAGGGCGCCTGCTCCGGCCAGCCTGCGAATCCGTCGCCATGCTTGGCGACGACATTGTCCAGGCGGAGTTCGCTGAAGCGCTGCTTTGCCCGATCCAGCAGCGGGCGATGACGCTCGATGGTGTACACGCGCCGGCACAGCGGACTGAGGATCGCGGCCTGGTAGCCCGATCCCGTTCCGATCTCGAGCACGCGCATGTTTTCGCCAACGTCGAGACATTGGGTGATGTAGGCGACGATGTAGGGCTGGCTGATCGTCTGGCCGCAGGCGATGGGCAGCGCCGTGTTGCTGTAGGCGCTGTCGGCGAACGGCGCATCGACGAAGAGTTCGCGCGGCGTGCGCTCGATCGCGTCGAGCACGCGCGCGTCCGCGATGCCCTGTTTGCGCAGCTCCATGATGAGCCTGATCTGTCGCGGATCGCCGCTCATTCAGGCCGGCGGCATCTTGCCGAACTTCTGCTTCATCCTCTCCAGCACGTCGAACTCGGTGAGGTTGAGGTGAAGCGGCGTCACGGCGATGCGCTTGTTGTAGATGGCGTGCAGGTCGGTGCCCTCCGGCGGATTGGAGCGCACGCGCTTGAAGCCGATCCAGAAATAGGGATTGCCGCGCGCATCGACCCGCCGCTCGAGCGCGGCCGTCTGCAGATCGCGCTTGCCTTGCGAGGCGATGTCTATTCCCGCCACTTCGCCGGGCGCCGCGTCGGGAAAGTTGATGTTGATCAGCACGTCTTCGGGCCAGCCGATTTCGACCAGCTTGCGGATGAGCGGCGGACCCTGGACCTCGCCGCACGACCACTGCACTTCCGCACCCTCGGTCCAGCCATAGGACTGGCTCATGGCGATCGAGGGAATGCCGAGTGCGCAGCCTTCCATCGCACCGGCGATGGTGCCCGAGTAGGTGACATCGTCCGCGATATTGGAGCCGCGATTGACGCCGGAGAGGATCAGCGTCGGCGGGTTGTCCTTCATCACATGGGCGCAGGCCATCATGACGCAATCGGTCGGCGTTCCGCTGACGGCGAAACGCTTGGTGCCGACTTCGCGCAGGCGCAACGGCAGCGTCAGCGTCAGCGAGTGCGACGCGCCGGACTGCTCGGTCTCCGGCGCCACAATCCAGACGTCGTCCGCAAGCGCCCGCGCGATCTTCTCGGCGGCGACCAGACCTGGCGCATGGATGCCGTCATCGTTTGTGACCAGGATACGCATTCGCTCGCCTTCCACTGGCTTCTAGCAGCCTTCCAAAGTTCTCCGAAACAATCCGTCCCGAACCGCTCGGCTTCGACAACATAATTGTTCGTCGATTTTCTCCACTTTCCGCCGACCCCTCCCCTGTATCGGCGTTAGCGGTCCTGCTGGCACGCCGAATCGATCGTAGGAACGTAATCCTCAGCGCGGCTGGTTCAAGAGCGGGCCGACAATTTACTGCGATATGCGCTCGAGCCCACCCATGTACGGTCGAAGCGCATCGGGAACGGCAATGGAGCCGTCCGGCTGCTGATAGTTCTCGACGATCGCAACGAGCGTGCGGCCGATGGCGAGGCCCGAACCGTTCAGCGTATGCGCCGGACCTTTGATCTTGCCGTCGGCGCCGCGGACGCGCGTGTTCATGCGCCGCGCCTGGAAGTCGCCGCAGTTCGAGCAGGACGAGATCTCGCGGAAGCGGTTCTGCCCTGGCAGCCAGACTTCGATGTCGTAGGTCTTGCGCGCCGAGAAGCCCATGTCGCCGGTGCACAGCGTCACCACGCGGTGATGCAGGTCGAGTTTCTTGAGGATGGCCTGGGCCGCGTCGGTCATGCGTTCATGCTCGGCGTTCGACTGCTCCGGCGCGGTGATCGAAACCAGCTCGACCTTGTCGAACTGGTGCATGCGGATCATGCCGCGCGTGTCCTTGCCGGCGGCACCCGCTTCGGCGCGGAAACAGGGCGTGTATGCCGTGAAGCGGATCGGCAGCTCCGCCTCGTTGAGGATTTCTCCGCCCACATAGTTCGTCAGCGGCACTTCCGCGGTGGGAACGAGCCAGTAGCGCTGATATTGCGGCAGCGCGTGCAATTCGACTTCGTGCAGTTCGCGAATGGCGACTTCGTCGTTGACGTCGATGCCGAGATGAACGGCCTTCTCGAGCGCGCGCGCATAGGCTTCGGCCGCGACGATCTCCGATTCCCGTCCCTTCAGGGCGACGAAGAGATCGTCTTCGAACTTGGGCAACTGTCCGGTGCCGAACATCGCCTCGTCGCGGACAAGATAGGGCGGCACGACCTCGGTATAGCCGAAATGCGTCGTGTGATTGTCGAGCATGAAGCTTGCCAGCGCACGGTTGAGGCGTGCGAGCTGGCCTTTCAGATAGACGAAGCGGCTGCCGGAAATCTTCACGGCGCGCTCGAAGTCCATCATGCCGAGCTTCTCGCCGAGTTCGACGTGATCCTTGGGCGCGTTCATGCCGGGTGCACGGCCGAAGGCGCGCGCCTGTACAGGCCGGTTCTCGTCCTCGCTCGCGCCGTCCGGAACGTCGGCGGCCGGAAGATTGGGAATCACGGCGAGTGCGTTTCGCAGCGCCTCGCCGAGCGCGCGTTCCTTCTGCTCGCCCGTCTGGATTTCGTCCTTCAGCCCCGCTACTTCCGCCATCAGGGCCGCGGCCTGCGCCTCGTCCTTCTTCGCCTTGGCCTGGCCGATCAGCTTGGACGCCTCGTTGCGGCGCGCCTGCGCCTGCTGCAGTCGGCCGAGCAGATCGCGCAGCGCCTTGTCGCGCGCGAGCAGGTCGGCGGCGACGGCCGAGGCGTCGGAAATCCCGCGGCGCTTCAGCCCCGCGATGAACGCATCGGTGTCGTCCCGGATGAATTTGATGTCGTGCATGGTCCTCTCTCCGCCGTGGCGCGGTAATGACACGGGGGGCCAAGGCCGTCAAAAGCAAAGATGACATACCCGTCCGGACGCGCCGTCGCGCCCGGTCCGGCCTCGCGAAAACAGGTTCGGCGAAACGCGCTAGGTGCCGGCCGTTTTCGCCGCATCCTTCTTCGTGCGGTCGCGCTCGATCAGCCAGACGCTGAGGATGGAGATTTCGTAGAGCGCGACCAGCGGAATGGCGAGGCTCATCATCGAAAAGGCGTCGGGCGGCGTCAGCACGGCCGCGACGGCGAAAAGTCCGACGATGGCATAGCGCCTGACCGAGCGCAGCTGCGCCGACGTCAGCATGCCGACGCGACCGAGCAGCGAGAGCAGCACCGGGAGCTGGAAACAGAGTCCGAACGCAAAGATCAGCGTCATGACGAAATCGAGATATTCGCTGACCTTTGCCTGGAGCTGGATGCCGAGCGCGCCGTTGCCGCCCTGCGTGTCGAAGCTGACGAAGAAGCGGATCGCATTGGGCAGCATGATGTAGAAGACGAACGCCGCGCCGAGGATGAAGAGGAACGGCGTCGCGGCGAGGAACGGCAGGAACGCGTTGCGCTCATGCTTGTAGAGTCCGGGCGCGACGAACATCCAGAGCTGCGCCGCCATGAACGGAAACGAAAGGCAGAGTCCGGCGAACATTCCGACCTTCACGTAGGTGAAGAACGTCTCGGTCAGCCCGGTCGCGATCATGTGCTGGCCCGGCTCGTTGCGCAGCGCCGCGGCGAGCGGTTCGGTGAGAAAGGCGTAGATCGGCTTGGCGAAAAAGAAGCAGACCAGGAAACAGAGAACAAAGGCGAGGATCGACCAGATCAGCCGCCGCCTCAGCTCGATCAGATGGTCCATCAGCGGCGCCTTGGTGGCGTCGATGGCGGCTTCATCGGCTTCCGTCGGCTTGTTCATGGCGCGGGCGGCTTGAAGCCGTCTGCCGCAACCGGTTCCGCGGCCGGTTCCGGCACGTGCGGTTCGATGTGCACTTCGGGCGGCGCGGTCTCGATCTCGACCGGAGCCGCCGACTTCATGTCATTCGGCACGATCGACTGATGCATGTCGTCTTCGAGGCCGGCGAGCGGACGCTCCGAGCGCAGGTTTTCGATCTCCTTGCGCAGCTCGTCGAGCTCGGACTGGCGCGCCATATCGTCGAAGCTCTTGCGGAACTGGTCGGCCATCGCGCGCGCCTTTCCCAGCCATTGGCCGACGATGCGCATCAGCCGCGGCAGGTCCTTCGGTCCGACCACCACGAGGGCCACGATCAGGAGGATGAGGATATGGACGCCGCTGAAGTCGAGCATTCTGGATGGTTCTCTCGCCCTCCTGCTTCGGTGCGTTCACGACGAGGGCGGTCCCTCGTCCCGCGCGCCGGAGGATGACTCGGTGCTCAACGCCCGACGGTCGTCTGGTCCTTGTTGGGAGACGGCGGCGGATTGCTCGGCGAGCCCGGAATGACCTTCGGATCGTCGGGTTCGTTCATGCCCTGGCGAAACGCCTTGATGCCCTTGGCGACGTCGCCCATCAGGTCCGAAATCTTGCCGCGGCCGCCGAACAGCAACAGCGCGAGAACCGCCAGAATAAGAATGTGCCAGATGCTCAGCGCACCCATGAAACTCTCCTTTTCCCCCGGTTGAACGTTTCAACTCCGCTCGTCCGGCGCAAAGCCGTGCCCCTTAAAGACCTTTCGGGGGTTCGAGCGCAAGATATAGGCCCGAACAGCCACGGTTTCAGGGGGCGCTCAGCCGATCAGAATCTCGCCCTTGCGGCCGAAGGCCGCCGCCAGCGAGCCCAGCCGCTTCTGCACCGGCTCGCCCGCGATCGCCTCCTGGCGGCGCGGCACCTCCAGGATGATCTTGGCGGGGGTGACGCGCAGCACATAGTGCGGCAGCGCGCCCGACGACGAGCCGGAGAGCGAGAAGGCGAGCCGGCAGGCGAGACCCATGCGCAGCGCGCGCGCCTCGTCGTCGGCGTTGAGCAGCTCGGCGTTGGCGATTTCACGCGGGAAGTCCTCGTCGCCGGAGTGGCGGTGGAACACGGACGTCGCGATCAGCGCACGGCCGCGGTGATCGGTCCCCGAGAAGGGCGCGGTCAGAACCTGCGAAAAGGCGCCGAGCGCGCGGTCGTCCGGATGCCGGCGCCAGGCGATGTCGGAGAACAGGCACACCGCCCGCCGGACGCGCCGCATGTCCGGCGTCTCGTCGTTGAAGATCGGCGACATCCAGTCGAACATTTCCTGGGCGTGCGCCGACGACCGCGCCTGGCGCGTGTTCATGCCCTCGGCGAAATCGATGAGCGGATCGAGCGCCCGCTCTTCCGGCGTCAGCCGCGCGAAGAGCAGTCCCTCGCGCAGGCCGAAGGCGGAAACGACGATCGATTTGAGATCGCAGGAAAGTAGCAGCCGCTCGAGCACGATCGCGCCGTAAGGCAGCGACTCGGCGCGCCGCTTCGAAACCACCTTCATCTTTTCCACGGACTTGCGCGACAGGCCCGACAGCACCTTGCACAGGCGCAGCGCGCGGTTGCGCGGGATCTCGTATTCCTGCAGCACGTGCAGCGGATAGTTGATCGCTTCCATGTCGACGCGCGCGAAGCTTCGCCAGATCCCGCCGACGGCGTACAGCGAGCGGTCCTTCATGCCGCGCAGGTCGAGCCTGGAGAGCCCCTCGTCGACCAGTTTGCGCGCCCGGTCTGCATCGCCGCGCGCGCCGTCCATCAGCCGCAGCGGTCCGAACGGAAGGGTGTAAGCATCGCCGGTCTTGCCGCCGCGCACGCTGACCATGTCGAGGCTGCCGCCGCCCAGGTCCGCGACCAGCCCGTCGGCGCCGGGTATTCCCGCGATGACGCCTTCGGCCGCGAGGCGCGCCTCATCCTCGCCCGAGAGCACGCGAACAGGTGCGCCCCAGGCGGCTTCCGCGCGGCGGACGAAATCTGCGCCGTTGGAGGCGTCGCGCGCCGCCGCGGTGGCCACCGCCTCGCGCACGTTGGCGTTCAGGCCGTCCGCCAGCATGCGGAAACGTGCGAGCGCTTCCAGCGCCATGGCGCAGCCCTCGCTGTGCAGGCGGCCGCTCGTCACCATGTCGCGGCCGATGCCGCAAATCGATTTTTCGTTATGCAGAGTCGCCGCGGCGCGGGTCTCGGATTCGTAGATCACGAGACGCACGGAATTCGAGCCGATGTCGACGACGGCATAGGGCCCGCGCGCCTTCGGACGCGGACGCGTCCCCGACGGTTGGCGAACTTCCGTCGAGGGTGTGGATGTTCCGCTCATTCAGTCCCGCCGGGTGACTACTGCCACCGGGCGCGGTTGCTGCATCTTCAATGCACGGCCGCGACCGGACAACGAGGGATTCGTCATGAAGTAAGTATGCGCCGAAAACGCCTCCGGCGAGGAGGCCTCGGGGTCGCGGGCATAGGTGCCGTCCGCGCTCATGTGCCACGTCTGGGCCTGGTCCTTGAGCAGGGCGACCATGATCTGGTCCTGCACCTGCTGGTGCACCGTCGGATTTTCGATCGGCACCAGGGCTTCGACGCGGCGGTCGAGGTTCCGGGGCATCCAGTCGGCGGAGGAAATATAGACCTTGGACTCGGGCGACGGCAGTCCGTGGCCGTTGCCGAAGCAGACGATGCGGCCATGCTCCAGGAAGCGGCCGACGATGCTCTTGACGCGGATATTGTCCGACAGTCCGGAAACGCCGGGGCGCAGGCAGCAGATGCCGCGCACCACCAGTTCGATGCGCACCCCGGCCTGGCTGGCGCGGTAGAGCGCGTCGACCATGTGCGGATCGACCAGCGAGTTGAGCTTTATCCAGATCGCCGCGGGGCGGCCCGACTTGGCATGCACCACCTCGCGCTCGATGGCGTCGATCAGGTGGCCGCGCATCGTCAGGGGCGAGGCGGCGATCTTTTCCAGCGAGGTCGGCTCGGCATAGCCGGTGATGTAGTTGAAGAGCTGCGCCGCGTCGCGGCCGAGCGCCGGATCGGCGCTGAACAGCGACAGGTCGGTGTAGATGCGCGCCGTGTTGGGGTGGTAGTTGCCGGTCCCGAAATGGACGTAGGTGTGCAGTTGCCCGCCCTCGCGGCGCACCACCAGGCTGACCTTGGCGTGGGTCTTCAGCTCGATGAAGCCGTAGACCACCTGCACGCCCGCACGTTCCAGATCGCGCGCCCACTTGATGTTCGCCGCTTCGTCGAAGCGCGCCTTCAGCTCGACCAGCGCGGTCACGGACTTGCCCGACTCGGCCGCCTCGATCAGCGCCGAGACGATCGGGCTGTCGCTCGACGTGCGGTAGAGCGTCTGCTTGATGGCGACGACGTTGGGATCGGCCGCGGCCTGGCGCACGAACTGCACCACGGCGTCGAAGCTCTCGAACGGATGATGGACGATGATGTCCTTTTCGCGGATCGCCGCGAAGCAGTCGCCGCCATGGTCGCGGATGCGCTCCGGGAACCGCGCGACGTACGGCCTGAACTGCAGGTCGCGGCGCTCGTCGAGGATCAGCTTCTGGAGATCGGAAAGGCCGAGCAGGTGCTCGATGATGACGAGGTCGGGCGCATCCAGGTCGAGGTGATCGGCGATGAACTCGCGCAGATCGTCCGGCATGGAGCGCGAACATTTCATGTGGATGACCGAACCGCGGCGCCGGCGCTTGAGCAGCGACTCGAACAGCAGCATCAGGTCTTCCGCTTCTTCCTCGACTTCCACGTCGCTGTCGCGGAGGATGCGGAACACGCCCGAGCCCGTGACCTCATGTCCGGGGAACAGCCGGTCGAGATAGATCGTCACCACCTTTTCGAGGGGCAGGAAGCGCACGCTCTTTCCGACATCGGGCAGGCGGATGAAGCGCTGCAGCTGCGGCGGGATCGGCACCAGTGCGGTGACGATCTTTCCGTCCTTGGCGCGCACCAGCCGAAGCGCCAGCGTGAAGCCGAGATTGGGGATGAACGGGAACGGATGCGCCGGATCGATCGCGAGCGGCGTCAGCACCGGAAAGATCTGCTCGCGGAAATGGGCGTCGAGCCAGGCGCGGTCGCTTTCCGTCACCTCGTCCGGTTCGATGACGGCGATGCCGGCTTCGCGCAGCTCGCGACAGAGCGAACGCCACACCGTCTGCTGATCGGCGATCAGTTCCTTCGCCATGCTGTCGACCTGGACGAGCTGCTGCACCGGCGTCAGGCCGTCGTCGCTGAGCGTGTTCACGCCGGCATTGACCATGCCCTTGAGGCCGGCGATGCGGACCATGAAGAACTCATCGAGGTTCGATGCCGAGATCGACAGGAACCGCATACGCTCCAGCAGCGGATGGCGCAGGTTGCGCGCCTCTTCGAGGACGCGGCGGTTGAAGGCGAGCCAGGACAGTTCACGGTTGACGAAGCGCTCCGGCGACGCCGGGTCGATTTCGGCGTCGACGAAGCCGGCCAGATCGGCGGATTCCGAGGATTCGACCGGATTCGACATCAGACACTCACCTGCCGCATGGCCGTCAGCGTACCGAGTTTGCAAGACTCTGTCATGACAGGACCTCCCCATCCTCGGCGAGCAATTGGCTCACCAAAGCCAGGGAAACCGGCCTTTTTTCGGCCAGGGCGCGCGCGTCCGCCCGGGCCACGAAGTCCCGGATGGCGGCCGGCGAACGTTCGACGGAGCGAAGGATGCGCATCACCACAGGATCGGGCACCGCCAGTTGCCGGTCCGTGAACAATTTGCGCGTCAGGGCCTCCAAAAGCGCGTCATCGGGCTCCCAGAGAGAGAACGCCAGAAGTGCCCCAAAACGGGACTTGAGATCGGGCAAAACCGCCGGCCATCGAGATGGCGGCTCGCGGCCGGTCAGCAGCAGCGGTTCGGGCCGGCTGAAGAGCGCGAACAGCGCATCCTCCCGGCCGGGCGCCTCGGCGTCGACATTCTCCACCGCTACCGCGCGGCCCGGCTCGAGCTGGCGCACGAACGCGGTATCGAGCGCCGACGCGGGAACGATGCTGGCGCCGGAGGCGGCTGCGAAGATCGCGGTGAGGTGCGACTTGCCCGAGCCCGGCGGTCCGAAGAGCGCGGCTGCTGGCGCCGGCCAGGCGGGGAAAGAATCGATGAAGGCGACCGCTGCCGCATTTCCCGGCGCGACGATAAAGTCCGCGCGGCCCAAGGCCGGTGCGGTCTGAAGCGGAAGGATCAGTTGCGACGCCAAGCGTGTCAGGCCGGACGGCGGCCGAGAGCGAACGCCTTCAACAGCAGCTGTCCGTAGGCGAACCAGGACAGCAGGGTGAACATCGCGGCGATCGCCGCGGCGGTCAGGGTCAATTGCGGCATGTCGAGATTGAACGACAGCAGCAGCAGAAGCAGACCGATATATCCCACCTGCACCACGGTGCAGGCTTTGCCGATCGCCAGCGGCTCGATCTTCACGGGCAAAGCGAGCAAGCGCGCGAGCAGTACGCCGAGCACGATGGCGACGTCGCGGCCGATGACGATGGCGCTCAGCCACAGCGGCGCCTGGTGCATCATGGTCAGCGTGACGAAGCAGATGAGCATGAGCAGCTTGTCGGCGGCCGGATCGAGATATTCGCCGAAGCGCGATACCAGGCCGAAGCGGCGGGCGAGGAATCCGTCTATCGCATCGCTCGCACCCGCGACGGCGAAGACGCCGAGCGCCTCGAAGTCGCTGCCGCGCACGATGAGATAGGCGGTCAGCGGGGCCAGCAGCACGCGCACCGCGGTCAGGACGTTGGGAATGTTGCGCAGGACGGGCGTCATGGCGTCGCCGCGGCGGAAGCCGGTTTCGGCGGCGCGTAGGCCAGCGTCCAGCCGTCGCCGTCCTTCGTCAGTTCCACGCCGACAGGCGCAAGTGCGTCATGCAGCTGGTCTTCGGTGCCCAGATAGCTCACCGAAACCCGCATCAGGCCGATGTCCATCGCCACGACGCTGACGTCGCGCACGTTCGCGACCATGCCCATCGCGGTCTGGATCGTTCCCCACTGCACGGGCGACGTGATGCGGATGTCGGCGATCAGGCTGTTGCGCGCGGAGAAATCGATCGGACTTTTCTGCCGCCACATGTCCTCGATGCCGTGAACGGCGGTGTCGGCCGCGGACGGATAGGTTTGCGTCAGGTTGTTCTGAACCAGCGGAACGTCGAACGATGCTTTGGTCGGCGTCTCCGCGACGCCGATGCGCTTCAGCCAGACTTGGACCTTGCCCGGGATCGGCACGGCGAGCGCCAGCACCGCCTCGGTCGCATGGATGCGGTTGGCGACGATCTCGACATCGGCCCAATTCGTGGCGTCGAACTGCAGATGGCTGAGGGCGACGACGTCGGGCGCGCTGCCCGACGGCACGACGAAGGGCACGAGGCTGCCGGCGAAACGCGGGCTCGAGAACGTCTCGGACCAGGTCGAATTCACCGAGAATGTCGGCGACATGGGGATCACGAGAATTCGCTTTGCCTGGGTGATGGCATAGCCCGGCGAAACGCCGCGCAGGACGCGCGCGACCGCTTCGGGGCTGAAGATATAGGTGATGTCGGCGACGAAGCGCGTCGTCGAGCGCTTCTCGTTGCTCACCGTGTAGCCGCGCGCCAGGCCGCGCAGCGCGGCGATGTCGAGCTTGGGTTCCTTGGTCCAGTCGGCCTGCTTGGCGATGCGCTTGTAGAGAATGTCCCAGGCGCGTGGCCGGCCCTGGTCGATGGCGATCGCCTGCGCCGCCGCGGCCGAAGCGGCCGTCGCGTCGACATGGATGCCGCTGACCGTGAAGGTCGGGTCGGCTGCCCTTGCGATGCCGGGCAAGAGTGCCGCGAAGGCAAGCGCCAGGGCGGGAGCAAGCCGGAAAAAATGCTGTCGCATCGGGAACCTTGGTTGGACCCGGCGAGTATAAGGGGCGAGCGCTGGCTAAGAAAGCGGCCGGGATTACGCCCGGATCAGCCCGGTCAGCGCCTTCACGCCGCCGCTCTCCGGAAACACCGCGCCGTTGAGCGCTGCAACCGAGACACCCATCTGTTCGGCGAGCAGACCCTTGAACAGCGCGCGCAGGTCGGTTCGCGGCGGCTGGTCGCGGCCGTCCTGAAGCGCGGCGGATCCCAATCCGGTCCATTCGGCGCGAACGGTCCCGCCCTGCACGGCGCCGCCCAGCAGAAGCGCCGCGCCGCCGGTGCCGTGGTCGGTGCCGTTGCTGCCGTTGGGATGGACGGTGCGCCCGAACTCCGTCGCCATGACGATGCTCGTCTTGGCCCAGACCGGGCCCAGCGTCGTCTTCAGCGTGTCGAGACCTTCGTCGAGAGCCTGCAGGCGCCGGGCAAGCTGGCCGTCGTTCGAGCCCTGGTTGAAATGCGTGTCCCAGCCGCCGGCGTCGAACACGGCGACGCGCGGACCGTCCGCTGCGGCCAGAAGCTTGCCGGCGCCGGTGAAGAGCGGCGTCAGGTCAGCATAGCCGCCGGCTGCGCCCGGCTTTTTCATCGACGGATCATCCATCGCCGCATGCGCCTGTGTCTGCAACTCCATCGCGCTCGCCAGCGAGGCGGACAGCACCGCATCGTTCGCGTACAGGCGGCGGACGCGCGCGAGGAACGCTTCGTTCGGCATGGGCAGCGTTTCGGGCATCCAGCTCGTCGCACGCGCGGCGCCCGACAGCAGCAGCGGAGGCGTCTGCGCCACGGCCAACGCATGCTGTCCGTCGGCGAGCCCCATCGGCGTCAGCGCGCGGTTGAGCCAGCCGTCCTGCAGCACATGCGGGCCGGTGCCACCGGTTTCGAGCACGTTCTGCCCGTCGAAGTGCGAGCGATCGCGGTACGGTGAACAGATATTGTGGAAGATCGCGACTTCCTTCGCGTCGTACATCGCCTTCACATGCGTGAGCGAAGGATGCAGCCCGAAGAAACCGTCGAGATCATGCAGCGGGTTGGCGCCCGTCGTGCTCAGCGCCAGCACGCCGCGCGTCGCGGCATAGTCCTTGTCGCCGTGCGGCGGCACGATCGCGAGACCGTCGAGGGCGCCGCGCAGGATGACCACGACGAAGCGGCGGTCCGTCGGCACGCTGGCGAAGGCGTAGCGGATCGGCGTGTCCCACAGCGAAAGCGCGCCGGCCGCGGCCATGGTCTTCAGAATTGTGCGGCGTGTGGTCATGTCACTCACCTGCGCTGGAATTCTGGGCTGCACAGCAGCAACGCCAGTGCGTCGGACTGGCTTTCCGCCTGTGCCATCGCCGTTTTGGTTGCGGGCTGCAGCACCGCGCCGAGTCCCATCTCGGCGATGGCGGCGGAGTCGAAGCCTTCCGGCATCTTCTGTCCGACCTGCTGGGCCCATTCGATGCGCGTCAGCACGGCGTCGGGACCGGACCAGGCGTCCGACGTATCCGGCCAGCCCTTGGGTGCGGGCGGTGCGAGCGGCGTCTCGCCCATCAGACGCGTCGCCGCGACGGCGCCGCGAACCTGCTTCTCGATATTGTCGCCCTTGGGAAGACCGAGCAGGCGATAGCCCGCGGTCACATATTCAACCGGCGTCCGCATCTTGCCGGGTCCCGGTTTCCAGGCATTGGGATCCTCGACCACGGCGCGTGCGAGCGCGTGAAGATCGCCGTTGGTGTCCTTGAAGACCTTCTCGAGGCGCGCGACCGACTCGGCGGGCGGATCGTCGGCGATGAAATGGATCGCCATCTTCCGCGCGATATGGCGCGCCGTGGCGGGATCTCGCGCGAGGTCCCTGATCGCGGCCACGCCGCCGTCCAGCGTCGGCGGATAGGTCCGTCCGCGCAGCGTCACGTCGCCCGGCTCGTGGCGATTTTCGTAATAGGCGAAGCCGTTGTTCTCGCCGTTCTTGCTGAGCGACCAGCCGGTGAGGATGCGCGCCATCGCGATCACGTCGGCCTGCGTGTAGCCGCCGTCGACGCCGAGCGTGTAGAGCTCCATCAGCTCGCGGCCGAGATTCTCGTTGAGGCCCTTGCCGACGAACTGTCCGGCGACGGAATGCGGACCGATCGACTGCGCGTTGTCGAGATAGAGCAGCATCGCCGGATGGCTCGCCGCGGCGAGCACCATGTCCTCGAACTTGCCCGCGATGTGCGGCCGGATCGCCTCGCGTTCGAAGGCGCCGACGAAGGTGATGGCGCGCGGATTCTGCGCCGAGACGACGAAATGGTTGCTCCAGAACCAGACCAGGCGTTCGGCGAAGGGCCGGTCGGTGGTGAAGCCGAGCGCGTATCGCGCGGCGAGCTCGTCGAGGAACTCCTGCGCCTTGACTTTGAAGAACATCTTGACCGGATCGGCGCCGGTGCCGTTGCGCTTCTCCATCGCGCGGTCGCGCTGATATTGGAACATCTCGACGACGAGATCGCCGCTGTTCTTGAGCGTCCCGCCGCCCAGCGGCACCGGCTGGTCGGCCGGCGTGTTGATCTGGGACAGCAGCCAGGCCCTGGGGTTTCGCCCCGCCTGCTCGATTTCACCGGGCCGCGCGCCCAGGCCGAACCGATGCGCGGCAATTGCACCTTCCAGCGACATGTGGGCTACCTCATTCGGGCGCTTGCAGGTTTACTCTCGCCATCATAAACGGAGCATGAAGCAACCTCCGTCGCGCCGGGCCCAAGATGACCGACAAGACCGGCCGCAACAGTCTCACCTACAAAGATGCCGGCGTTGACATCGATGCGGGCGAGGCGCTCGTCGCGCGTATCGCGCCGGCCGCCAAGTCGACGCGCCGTTCTGGCGCGGACGCGGACCTCGGCGGCTTCGGCGGACTATTTGATTTAAAGGCCGCCGGATTCAAGGATCCGATCCTCGTCGCATCGACCGACGGTGTCGGCACCAAGCTGAAGATCGCGATCGATACCGGACTGTTCGCCGGCATCGGCCAGGATCTCGTCGCCATGTGCGTTAACGATCTTGTCGTGCAGGGCGCCGAGCCGCTTTTCTTTCTCGATTACTATGCGACCGGAAAACTCAACGTCGACGACGCCGCGATCGTCATCGAAGGCATTGCCAAAGCCTGTTGCGAGTCCGGCTGCGCCCTGATCGGCGGCGAGACCGCCGAGATGCCCGGTCTCTACGCCAAGGGCGATTTCGATCTCGCCGGATTCACGGTCGGCGCGGTCGAGCGGCATCACGTCCTGCCGCGCACCAGGGACATGAAGCCCGGCGACGTGATCATCGGCGCGGCATCGAGCGGCGTGCACTCCAACGGCTACTCGCTCGTGCGCCGCGTGGTGGCGGACTCTGGCGCGGCGTACGACGCTCCGGCGCCGTTCGATGCGTCGCGCAAGCTGGGCGAAGCCCTGCTCGCGCCGACGCGCCTCTATATTAAGAGCGGACTCGCGGCGATCCGCGCCGGCGGCGTCAAGGGTCTCGCCCATATCACCGGCGGCGGCATCACCGAAAATCTTCCCCGCGCTCTGCCCGAAGGCCTGGACGCCGAAATCGATCTCACCTGCTGGACGCCGCCGCCGGTCTTCGGCTGGCTCGCGCGCCAGGCAGGCATCGCCGAACGCGAGATGCTGCGCACCTTCAATTGCGGCCTCGGCATCATGGCGGTGGTCGCGGCCGAGAGCGCCGGCCACGTTATCGATGCGTTCCAGGAGAACGGCGAAAAGGCGATGCGCGTCGGACAGCTCGTCGCCGGCGAGGGCGAAGCCAAGGTCGTCTACAAGGGCGCGCTCAGGCTTTGACGAAGAAGGTTCGCACCGCCGTTCTCATATCGGGCCGCGGCAGCAATCTCGCTGCGCTGATCGCCGCCAGCCGCGCGCCGGATTATCCGGCGGAGATCGCGCTCGTCTTTTCCAACGTCGAGACCGCGGAAGGCCTGAAAATCGCGCAGGCCGCCGGCATCGAGACCCGCTCTCTGTCGCACAAATCCTTCGAGACGCGCGAAGCCTTCGACGCCGCCATCGACAAGCTGCTCGTCGAAGCCGGTATCGAGCTGATCTGCGAGGCCGGCTTCATGCGCATTCATTCCGACGGCTTTGTGCGCAGATGGGTCGGCCGGATGATCAATATCCACCCCTCGCTGCTCCCGTCGTTCAAGGGAATCCGCGTCCACCAGCAGGCGATCGACGCCGGCGTGCGCGTCTCGGGCTGCACCGTCCACTTCATCGTGCCCGAACTCGACAGCGGTCCGATCATTGCGCAGGCGGCCGTGCCCGTTCATCCGGACGACACGGCGGAGACGCTGCAGGCGCGCATCCTGGCGGAAGAGCACAAGCTTTATCCCGCGGCCCTCAAGCTCGTCGCCGAAGGCAAGGTGCGACTCGCCGGCGGTCGCGCGGTATTTGGCTGATGAGTGCCGTCGAGTCGCGCCTAGGCACAACTCCTCACGCTGAGCTTGTCGAAGGGTGAGCGCATTGGAGAGTTCTTCCGATGCGTGCCCTATCCGATGCCGGCGAGTTTCGCCGACACGTCCCATAACCGCCTGGCGGCGTCATCGTCCTGGGCGGCCAGCGTCGGCTCGGCGACCTTGCACTTGTAGAAATACTCGCCGCTGATCGTGGCGACGTCCGGCGACGAGGCGAGATGGATGATGGTCTTGGCGCCTTCTTCGGGCGAGATGCCGAACGTCATGATCGCGCGCGCCAGAAGTTTCAGGAATGCGTTGGTCGCGTTGTTCTGGCCGAAACGCGTGCCGACGAAGCCGGGATGCAGGCAGTTGGCGGTGACTCCGGTGCCGTCGAGGCGTCGCGCCAGCTCGCGCGTGAAGAGGATGTTGCAGAGCTTCGACGTGCCGTAGACGCGGAACGAACTGTAGTTTCTCTCGCTTTGCAGGTCGTCGAAGTCGAGCTTGCCGGATTTGTGCGCGTCCGACGCGGTGGAGACGATGCGCGCGCCGGGTGTCGCCTTCAGCCGGTCGAGCAGGACGTTCGTCACCACGAAGTAGTTCATGTGGTTGGTGGCGAAGGTCATCTCCAGACCATCGGCGCTCTGCTGGCGCGACAGGAACACCGCGCCGGCATTGTTCACCAGCACGTCGATCCTGGATTCGCTGTTCGCGATTTCGCCCGCGACGCGCTTGGCGTCGGCGATTGAGGAGAGGTCGCCGCAATGCGCTTTGTGGTCGGCCGCGGCATTCGCCTTTTTCAGGAAACCCATCGTTACTTCGGCGCGCTTGGGATCGCGGGCGATGAGCACGATACGCGCGCCCTGCCCGGCAAGACGCACGGCCGCGACCTCGCCGATGCCCGAGGTTCCGCCCGTGACGACGACTGTCTTGCCTTGCATGGAAATCCTCCCCCTTCGACAAGCTCAGGGTGAGGAGAAGAGTAATACCTCGTCCTGAGCTTGCAGAAGGATGAGGCGGCGCGACGCGCGGTGCAAGGATTTACGGGACTATGTCGAGTCCGCTGAAGAAGAAAGCGATTTCCTGAACGGCAGTTTCCGGCGCGTCGGAGCCGTGCACCGAGTTCGCCTCGATCGATTCGGCGAAGTCCTTGCGGATCGTGCCGGCGGCGGCGTTCGCCGGATTGGTCGCGCCCATGACTTCGCGGTTCCGGGCGATCGCGTTTTCGCCTTCGAGCACCTGAACGACCACCGGTCCGGACGTCATGAACGAAACCAGGCTCGTGAAAAACGGGCGCTCGCGATGAACGCCGTAGAACGCCTCCGCCTGCTCCTTGGAGAGCTTGATGCGGCGCGAGGCCACCACCCGCAGGCCGGCCTTTTCGAAGCGGTCGACGATGGCGCCCGTGAGGTTCCGCCGCGTCGCGTCCGGCTTGATGATCGAAAGGGTGCGCTCGACGGCCATTGTTCTCTCCTGATAGCGAAAGCGCGCGCCTTATGCCGTGTGACGTCCCCCGGCACAAGCCCCGGGATCAGGCACCCGTTTCCATCGGCAGATCCGGATCGCGGCACCATTCGGACATCGAGCCGTCATACACCGCGACCGACGGGTGCCCGAGGCGCGTCAGGGCGAGCGCGTCCATGGTCGCCGAGATTCCGCCGCCGCAGTAGCAAATGACGCGCGGCCGTTCGAGCGCTCCGACCGCGGCGAACAGCGCGCGCAGCTCGTCGTCGCTCCGATAGGTGCCGTCGGACCGGAGCAGCGCCGCATAGGGTACGTTCTTGCTGCCTGCGATATGGCCCTTGCGCCCATAGCTCATGGACGATTCGCCGCTGTGCACGCTTGGCGACAAGGCATTGATGGTGCAGACGGCGCCATCGCCGATCGCGGCGCGCACGTCGTCCTTTCCGGCCCAGGCGCCCGCGCGTGCGGTCAGCGCGAGCTCGGCGCGCGGGTAGGAGCGCGAGCCGGTCTCGACCGGCCTGGCTTCCGCGGTCCATTTGCCGAATCCGCCGTCGAGCACGGCGACGTCGTCGAATCCGCTGGCGCGCAGCATCCACCACAGGCGCGTCGCCCACATCGGCGTCGTAGTCGCGTAGGCGACGACGAAGCAGCCGCGTCCGACGCCGGCGGCGCCCAACGCCCGCGCTAGCGCGTCGACCCGCGGCATGGTGAAGGCCAGCTTCGAGTCCGCGTCGGACAGGTCGCGGACGAGATCCAGGAATGCGGCGCCGGGAATATGGGATTTCTCGTAGTCGGCGCGGCCGCTCTCGATCGTGTAGGGACCGCTCGACGACGGCCGCAGATGCACGGTGACGTCGAAGAGGCGCAAGTCGGGATCGCGCAGATTCTCCCCGAGCCACGCCGTCGACACCAGCCCCGAACTCGTCCGTTCCGTCATGGCTCTCCCTTTTGCCGGATGTTAGGCCACGTTCTTACGCACCGCCACATCGTCTGCTATACGGCGCGCCGCCATGCTCGTCATCGACAACCTCATCGTCCGCATCGCGGGTCGC
>DATJZB010000006.1:0-5679 GCA_035499335.1 Rhizomicrobium sp.
TTGCGCCGCATCGCTGGCCGACGCTGGCGACATCGAGACGTGCGAGAGCGACAAGGCTGCGGCGTCATTGATGCCGTCGCCGACCATCAAGACGTGATGACCTTCCGCTTTAAGCGCATTGAGCGTGTCGACTTTTTCCCTCGGTCCCACGCCCGACTTCCAGCTTACGCCGCCAAGGGCATTGCCGATTGCGGCGACGGCATCGCTCCGGTCGCCTGAAAGGATTTGCGAGCTTATATGACGATTGGCGAGTTCGCTCAGCGTGTCCCGCGCATCCGGACGAAGTGGCGCCTCGAATTGGAAGCAGACGGGCGCATTGGAACCGCGACGCAACCAGAGCGTCGTCGAGGCCGCTTCTGCGATGGCACCGCCCACCCAATCGGCGCGGCCCAGTCGCCATGTCTCGCCGCCGACGGTCGCTTCGAGCCCGGCGCCTTCCTCTTCCCGAATTCCGTCCGCGACCGGCCCCGCACCGGCCACGCGCGCGATCGCCTGGGCAAGCGGATGCCGGCTCGCCCGTGCGAGCAACGCGGCATCGCGGACATCCCCCTCGTTTAGCCTGTTCCGATTGCTTAGTTCCTGGCGATCCGTCGTGAGCGTACCGGTCTTGTCGAATACTGCGACGTCCGCTTCGGCGAGCCGCTCGAGGGCATCGCCGGATTTCACGATGATCCCGCGCTTGAACAAGGCGCCGGTCGCGACGATCTGGACCGCAGGCGCAGCGAGCCCCAGCGCGCAGGGACACGTCACGATCAGCACCGCGATCGCGTTCGTGATCGATGTGGCGAAGGACGCATGGAGGAACAACCACCAGGCGACGAAAACCGCGAGAGCGGTGATGTGCACGGTCGGGACATAGGCCGCGGCGGCCCGGTCTGCGAGCCGAACATAGCGGCTGCGGATCTGCTGGCCGGCTTCGATCAGGCGCGCGATGTCGGCAACCAGGGAATTCTCGACGGCCGCCGTGGCATGCAGCGTGAGCGGCCGATCGAGCACGATGGAGCCTGCGTGCAACGCCTGACCGCGGGCGAGCGAGACCGGCGCGCTCTCGCCGGTCACCAGCGACGTGTCGATCGAGGCTCCATCCGATTCGACGGTGCCGTCTACGGGCGAGCGTTCGCCCGCGGCAAGCACGATGCGGTCGCCGGGCCGGATATCCGCAGCCATGATCGTTTGCAGCACTCCGTCGGCGTCGATCCGGCGCACCATGACCGCCTGCATCGCGACGAGCTGCCTCGCCGCCTCGCTTGCCCGCCGGCGTACGCGCAGGTCGAGGTAGCGCCCGATCAGGAGCAGGAAGGTCAGCATGACCGCCGCGTCGTAGTATGTCTCTGCGCTGTGCAGGACGGACTGGTACAGGCTGAGCGCGAGAGACAGGACGATCGCGAGACTGATCGGAACGTCCATGTTGGCGCGGCCGGCGGAAAGGCCCCGCAGCGCCGAGCGGAAAAACGGGCGCGCCGCGATCAGCGAGGTCGGACAGGCGATGAGCGCAACGATCCAGTTGATTATCGTGCGCGTCGCCGGCCCCATATCGGCCACGCCCAGCCAGACCGCCTGGGTCGCATCGGTCAGCGGCACCGCGAAAGCGACCCCGAAACCGGCGATTGCGAGGCACCGCAGCAGGAAACGCTCGCCTTCTTCGTCCGCCGAAACCGCTTCGGACGGCTTGTAAGGCGACGCCTTGTAGCCGAGCGCCTCGACACGCGTTATGAGCGCAATGGGCCGAAGGCTATCGCCGCGTACGGTTAGCTTGCCGGTTGAGAGATTGAATCGAACCTGCCGGACGTCGTCGAATTTCGACAGGCCCTTCTCGATCTTGGCGATGCAGTTGGCGCAGTGGGCGCCTTGAACGAGCAGCTCGACCGTCAAGTCCTTCGCCGGACGCTCGCGGCGTTTCAAACCGGCTGCGCCGGCGACCGAATCCGAGGTCTGGTGCTTCAGGGTATCCATACGCGTCGGGTGGCCTCAAACGGCGTCGTGGGCGCGTGCGTCGCGTTCACGACCAAGTCCCACAAGCCGGGTGATATACCTTTGGCCATGCCTTCGTAAACGCCGGCCGACACCCGATGGAGCGCAAGCTCGCGGTCGCGGGCTTCGTCGGACGGATGCCTCAGCGTGGCTGTGAGGTCTACCGAACTGACCGGCGCCCCGCCCTTGTCGGCGAGCTGCACGGATACACGTACGTTAGAGGCATTGTCCCGCGCTGCGTCGAGCGTCGCTTTCCAGCCCAGCTGCGCCTGCAACGCATGCCGCGCGAGCGTCTCGTTGTATTCGACTCCCTGCATGTAGGGCTTTTGCTCGTCCTCGCCGGTAAACGTCGAGTATGCCTTGACGATGAAGAATACATTCACCGCCAGCACGACGGCGAAGGTGCCAACCAGCGCCGTCAGGATGTGATAGCCGTTCCAGGTTCGCGTCATCTCAGTTCTCGCCGCTGACAAAGACCGACTCGGACTGCACAGTTTCGTGCGTGCCCGGATCGGTCAGATGGAATTCGACCGGCTGACCGCCAGGTTGCAGATCTTTTTTCGCGACCGTCAACAACACACGGACCGCGCGAACGCGATCGGGTTCGACCGGGATGGCGATCGGCATCGTCGCGTTCGTTACGCCGATCACCTTGACCGACGAAAATTTCGCGCCGGTGACGGTCATCAAGAAGGTGCGGGTCCGGTCCGCATGGTTGAGCAGTTTGACGGAATAGCCGTTCAAGACGTCGCCGTCGGCATGGCGCACGAACTGCGGATTGCGATCCTTGAGCGCGTCGATCCCGATCGAAAAGCGCTCGAGCAGGCCGTAGAGCATAACCGCGCTGACCAATGCCAGAACGACGGCATAGAGCACCGTACGCGGCCGAACGAATTTGAAGCCCGATTTCTCGCCCTTGAGACGGCGCTCGACATTGGCGTCGGTGTCGTAGGCGATCAAGCCACGCGGCAGGCCTACCCTGTCCATGATCTCGTCGCACGCATCGATGCACAAAGCGCAATTGATGCACTCGAGCTGCAGACCGTCCCGGATGTCGATGCCCATGGGACAGGCCGCGACGCACTGGTGGCAGTCGATGCAATGGCTCGTCGCGCCCCAGGCCTGTCCCTTCTTGTGGGGCTTGCGCGGCTCGCCCCGGTCGCGGCGATATGTGACCGAGAGTGCGTCGTTATCCGTCATCGCGGCCTGGATTCGCGGCCAGGGGCACATGTAGGTGCAAACCTGCTCGCGCATTAGCCCGCCGAGCGAATAGGTCGTGAACGCGAGCACGCCGACGGACGCGACCGCGACAAGCGGCGCCTGGCCGTGCAGGAACTGGCTGGCCAGCGTCGGCGCGTCCGCAAAATAGAATACCCAGGCGCCGCCCGTCGCGATGGCGATTACGATCCAGATCGCGTGCTTGCTGCCACGCTTCGCCACCTTTGCCACGCTCCAGTGCTGCGCCGCGAGGCGCATGCGGGAGCTGCGATCGCCTTCCACCAGGTTTTCCACCCAGATGAAGAGATCGGTCCACACCGTTTGCGGACAGGCATAGCCGCACCACAGGCGGCCGAACAGCGCCGTGACCAGGAACAAGGCGACGGCGGCAATGATCAACAGTCCGGTGATGTAGTAGACTTCCTGTGGCCAGATCTCGACGAAGAAGAAGTAAATCCGCTCGTGCGCGACGTCGACGAGTATGGCCTGGTTCGGCGCACCGGGTCCGCGGTCCCAGCGTATCCACGGCGTGATGTAGTAGATGCCCAGCATCACCGCCATCAGCGCCCATTTCACCTTGCGATAGGTGCCATGGACCATCTTGGGGTAGATGGGGATCCGCGCCTGGTACGACTTCCGCGCCGCCGCGGAGTTGGTGGCGCGCGCATCGCTGCGCAGGGCGGCCTCGTCTGCCATCGAGGCGCGCTCAAGCAAGTTAATCTGATTCATGTCCACCGCGCGACGTGCTGCGCCCTCGCTTATTCTCCACCGCCGAGGCTATGCACATAAACTGCCAGCGACTTTATCTCTTCGGGCGTCAAGCGGCCAGCCCAGGTTGGCATCACGCCGCCATGGCCGTTCCAGATTTGATCGCGGATATCCGCAGGCGTCGGCCCGTAGAGCCATTCATTGTCTGTCAGGTTCGGCGCGCCCATCGAGCGGTTGCCATGGCCATCCGCCCCGTGACACGCCGAGCAATTGTCGGCGAACAACGGCTTCGCGCGCTTGACGGCCGCCGGATCTGCCGGCCGACCCGAGATCGAGACGACATACTGCGTGAGATCGTCGATCTGGGTTTCGGTCAGGATCTTGTCGCGGCCGAACGACGGCATCTGCGACTGTCGCGTGTCCGGGCTCGTCGAGCGCACGCCGACCGTAATGGTGTGCTGGATGTCCTCCAGTTTGCCGCCCCACAGCCAGACGTCATCGTTCAGGTTCGGATAGCCGTGTCCGCCCTGCCCGCCCGATCCGTGACACGGCGCGCAATTGTCGCCGAACAGCGAGCGGCCTTCCGCCATCGCGAACTGCTGCAGATCGGGATCGTTCTGGATTTGCTGCAACGTTGCGGAGACCAGCCGGCTCTCATTGGCGTGGCGTTGCGCCTTGAGCGCGCCCACCGCCGCCGCAACGTCTTCGCGCTGCGAGTGATTGAGCAGACCATGGGTATAACCGTTGGCGAGCGGCCAGGCCGGCATCAGCACCCAATAGGCGAACGCCCAGGCGATACACGCATAGAAGATTCCGAGCCACCAGCGCGGCAGGGGCGTGTTCAATTCCTTGATGCCGTCCCACTCATGGCCCGTGGTCTCGGTTCCCGAATGGGCGTCTCTTTCCTTATCGCTCACGGCGATACCTCATCATCTTCGAGTGGAATGTTGGCCGCTTCCTTGAAGGTCTGCTTGTTCGAAGGCCAAAGCGCGTAGACGCAGACGACCGCGAACATGACCAGGAAGTAGACCGATCCCCAGCTTTGGGAGAAGGCAAGAACCTGCTCGTAGGTTATTCCATCCATGGCTTATCTCTTGTTTTCCGGCGCATCGGCCTTGTAGGTCGAGAAGTCGACGAGCGTGCCCAGCATCTGCAGGTACGCAATCAGGGCATCCGCTTCGCTGATCATCTGCGGATTGCCGTCGAAATCGCGGATCTGCGCCTTGGGATAGCGCTTGGCGAGTTTCGCGGCGTCATCAGAGTCAGGGTTCGCCTGTGCCTCGAGATCGGCCCTGGCATTGTCGATCATTTCCTTCGTGTAGGGCACACCGACCGCGCGATTGGCTTTCAGGATGTCCTGAATGTCGCGATAGTCGAGAGGCGTTTTGGCCAGGAAAGCGTATGGAGGCATGACCGATTCCGGGACCACCGAACGTGGATCGGCCAAGTGGGCACGCTGCCACTCATCCGAATATTTCCCTCCGACGCGCGCCAGGTCGGGACCAATACGCTTCGAGCCCCACTGGAACGGATGATCGTACATGCTCTCCGCCGCCAGGCTGTAATGACCATAGCGTTCCACTTCGTCGCGCAGCGGACGGATCATCTGACTGTGGCAGAGATAGCAGCCTTCGCGGACGTAGATGTTGCGCCCCTCGAGCTCGAGCGGCGTGTAGGGGCGCATGCCCTGCACTTTTTCGATCGTGCTCTCGACGAAGAATAAAGGCGCAACCTCGACGATGCCTCCGATCGCAACCACGATCAGGATGCAGACGACCAAGA
>DATJZB010000007.1:0-47855 GCA_035499335.1 Rhizomicrobium sp.
GCCTACAAGCACCATGTGCCCGCTGCCGTAGACCATCTCATCCAGCGTTCCGAGTTCCTCACCTCCTACACGCCGTACCAGCCGGAAATCGCGCAGGGCACGCTGCAGTACATGTTCGAATTCCAGACCCAGGTCGCACTGCTGACGGGCATGGAAGTGGCGAATGCGTCGCTGTATGACGGTTCGACGGCGACCGCCGAAGCGGTGCTGATGGCGCAACGCATCACGCGGCGTCCCAAAGCCATCCTCTCGGGCGGCCTCCACCCCCACTACGCCGAGACGGTCGAGACGATGGCCGAACTGTCCGGCCAGGTGGTGCGTGCGCGTGCGACGCCCGGCAAGCCGGACGACGTCATCGCCCTGATCGACGACCAGACCGCCTGCGTCGTCGTCCAAAGCCCCGACGTCTTCGGCCTGATCCGCGATTTGCGGCCCATCGCAGCCGCCGCCCACGCCAAAGGCGCGCTGCTCGTGGCGGTCGTGACCGAGGCCGTTTCGCTCGGCCTCCTCGAGGCCCCCGGCTTCCAGGACGCCGACATCGTCGCGGCGGAAGGTCAGTCCATTGGCAACGGCCTGAGCTTCGGCGGCCCCTATGTCGGACTGTTCGCCACCAGGGAGAGATTCATCCGCCAGATGCCGGGCCGTCTCACTGGCGAAACGGTCGATGCGGCCGGCAAGCGCGGCTTCGTCCTGACGCTCTCGACGCGCGAACAGCACATCCGCCGCGAAAAGGCGACGAGCAACATCTGCACAAATTCCGGCCTGTGCACCCTGGCCTTCACCATTCATCTCTCGCTCCTCGGCGAAGAAGGGCTGACGCGCCTCGCCCGGCTGAACCACGCCAAGGCTTGCGCCGCGGCCGACCGGCTCGCGAAGGTGAACGGCGTCGAGGTGATCACGCCGTCTTTCTTCAACGAGTTCACGATCAGACTTTCCAAGCCGGCCTCCGACGTGGTCGACGCACTCGCCGCGAAAGGAATCCTCGCCGGGGTGCCGGCATCGCGCTTGATGCCGCACGATCCGGGGGTACGCGATCTGCTGATCGTCGCCGTCACCGAAACCACCAGCGATGAAGACTGCGAGACCCTCGCCAGGGCACTCGGGGAGGTGCTGTCATGACCATGAACAACCAGGGCCGCCCGTCTGCGGCAGGCACAAGCGCCATCGCCGGGCTGCCGACGATTTCCGGCGATCGCGGGCTCGATCACGAAGAGCCGCTGATCTTCGAGATCGGCCGTGACGGCATGACGGGCGTCGATCTGCCGGATGTGACAGTGGCCGATGCGCGTCTCGGCGGCATGCGCCGGCGGCGCCCGATCGGTCTGCCCGGTCTCTCGGAGCCGGAGGTCGTGCGTCACTATGTGCGGCTGTCGCGCATGAATTACGCCATCGACGCGGGGCTCTATCCGCTCGGCTCCTGCACCATGAAGCACAATCCGCGCCTCAACGAGAAAATGGCGCGGCTGCCGGGCTTCGGCGATCTGCATCCGCTCGCGCCGCAATCGACCGTGCAGGGCGCGTTCGAACTGATCGGCGAACTGATGACGTGGCTGACGAGGCTGACCGGCATGCCGGCGGTCGCGATGTCGCCCAAGGCCGGCGCCCATGGCGAACTGTGCGGACTCCTTGCCATACGGGCGGCGATTGCGGCGCGCGGCGAGACCCGCAAGCGCATCCTGGTTCCGGAATCCGCGCACGGCACCAACCCGGCGACGGCGGCATTCGCGGGCTTCACGATCGACGAGGTCAGGGGCACCGCCGACGGCCGGGTCGACATGATTGAGTTGGAGGGCAAGCTGGGCCCCGACGTCGCCGCGATCATGCTGACGAACCCCAATACGTGCGGGCTGTTCGAGCGCGACATCCGCCACATGGCGGACGCCACCCACGCGGCGGGC
Source organism: Rhizomicrobium sp. (assembly GCA_035499335.1). Lineage (GTDB taxonomy): Bacteria > Pseudomonadota > Alphaproteobacteria > Micropepsales > Micropepsaceae > Rhizomicrobium. Next base: position 1,899 of record DATJZB010000007.1, read on the forward strand.
GCCTATTTCTACTGCGACGGCGCCAACTTCAACGCCATTGCCGGCCGCGTCAGGCCAGGCGATCTCGGCATCGATGCGATGCATATCAACCTCCACAAGACTTTTTCCACGCCGCATGGCGGCGGCGGTCCGGGTGCGGGACCCGTGGTGCTGTCCGAGGCGCTTGCGCCATTTGCGCCGCTGCCGCTGCTGGTGAGCGACGCAACGGGCCTGCGCCTGATCGAGGACCGAGACGCGGTTCCGGCAGGCGCCAGGCCCTTCGGCCGCATGAGTGCGTTCCATGGGCAGATGGGAATGTTCGTGCGCGCGCTTGCCTACATGCTCAGCCATGGCCGCGACGGCGTGCGCCAGGCGAGCGAGGACGCAGTTCTCTCCGCCAACTACATTCTCGCCTCCCTGAAGGACGTGATGAGCGCACCGTTCGGCGACGGACCCTGCATGCATGAGGCGCTGTTCGACGACAGCTTCCTCGAAGGTACGGGTGTGACCACGCTCGACTTCGCCAAGGCGATGATCGACGAAGGCTATCACCCCATGACCATGTACTTCCCGCTGGTGGTGCACGGCGCGATGCTCATCGAACCGACGGAGTCGGAGTCCAAGGAATCGCTCGACCGCTTCATCCATGTCCTGCGCGAATTGGCGCTCGAAGCGGTCGCGAGGAACACCACGCGCTTCGAGGGCGCGCCGCTTTACGCCCCGCGCCGCCGACTCGACGAGACCGCCGCCGCGCGGAAACCCGTGTTGCGCTGGAAGCGGCCGGAGCTTCCCCAGGCGGCGGAGTAAGAAAAAACCCCCGCCCGGTACATCCGCGGGCGGGGGCTGAAGTTAAGTCCTGGGAGGCTAAAACCGCATCGCGGGAGCGCTCGCAACGCGCCTGCGATGCGGGAACGAATTCAGCTGCACATGTGAACTTTCAATCCCGCGGGAACCCTGGTTTCGGAGTCGCCGCAGGCTTCATCGAGTTGTTTCTGTTCCAGGCCCTTCGCGCGCGAAAGGTCGGTACCCTTGAGGGACGTGATCGTCATCACCGCGCCGGTCAGATCGGCGCCGTCGAGATCGGCGTGCGCGAGGTTCGCGCCCGAAAGATCGGTGCCGCGAAACGTCGCGTTCGAGAAATTCGCATAGGACATGCACATCAGGACGGCCTTGGCCCCGTCGAAATTCGCGCCCGTCAGGTTCTTGGCCTTGACGCAGGTGTTGCTGAGATCGGCGCTTTGCAGGTTGCATCCCGCGCAGTCGACGATGCCGGCATGGATGCGTGCCACCGCCGCCTGGTCATAGGCGGGCGCGGACAGGGCCATCGAAATGGTCACCGCCAGCAGCGCGATCGTAAATGCCAGGATTTTTCCCATGTTTCGTTCCGGAACAGGCCCCTTTTTCCATGCAATCCCGATGCCGCGGCGTAACCCTTTGAACACCGCAAGAAACGGGTCGCCCCAGGTGCGCCGGCGCACCAAATTGGGCCGGAAACCAGGTGAGACCTGTCCCATGTCGTTCCGTATCCGCGGCCTCGATCCGGCCCAGTTCGAATCCCTCCCGACGCTCTGCGACACCGATCTGGCCGCCCGCGGCATGCGCCGCGAAACCATCGACGAGCCGCACGCAGCACCGTGCCGCGTGACGCTAGAGGACGCCGAACCCGGCGAGCGCGTGATTCTCCTTTCCTTCGCGCACCAGACGGCGGATTCGCCGTACAGAGCGGGCGGACCGATCTATGTGCGCGAGCGGGCGCGCGTGGCATTCGATCGCGTGGACGAACTCCCGAAAGTGTTCTCGGGGCGCCTGCTGGCGGTCCGCGCTTACGATGCCGACGGCATGATGATCCATGCGGAGGTGGCAGATAGCGACCCTCGCGATCTCTTTACACAGTTTTTCTCCGATCCGGCGACCGACCACATCCACGTCCACTATGCGCGCCGCGGTTGCTACGCATGCCGCGTCGACCGGGCCTGACCGGTTCGTTCTGCGCGCACTTGTTGGGATATAGCCGAATTGGTGATTTGACCGACTCGGTTCAAGAGCCGCCTGAAGATTTATTCCGTCTATTTTTCGAGCGTGACTTCGCCGGAAGCGCTGTTGGCGCCGGCGTGGATCTGGAACTTCGCTTTGTTTTCGCCGTCACGCGTCAGCGTCGCTCCACCGTCCTTCCAGGTGATGGTCAGGACATTGCCGTCGGGTGAGACGGTCGAGTGCATTTCATTGGACATGTAGTCGCCGCGCCAGAATATGGCCGTGACGCTGTTCCCGACCATGATGATCTGGATGCCGTCCTGCTCCGCGCCGCCCCAATTGCCGGCCCACATGCCGTCCCAGTTGGCAAGCGCGGGCACCGAGACGAGCGTGAAGAGCAGGGCGAAGCAGGCGGCGCGAACGTTCATCGCGAAACTATAGGAGGGAATGCCGGGCCCGTCACCGCCCGTCCGGCGCGGAACGACGCGACGAAAATGAGAACGGGCGCGGTACCGATCGGCCCGCGCCCGCCCGCTCGTCGATTCCCGACGGCTAGCTGCAGCCGCTGGTCGAGCCGCACGTGTTGCACTTCATGCAGGTGCCGTTGCGCACGAGCGTGAAGTTGCCGCACGAGCCGCAGGCGTCGCCTTCATAACCCTTCTGACGGGCTTCGGCGGCGCGCTTGGCGCGCGTCTCACGTTCCTTGAGGCGGGCATCCAGCGCGTCGACCATTTCGCCAACCGGATTGGACGCCTCGAGCACGCTGGCACGGATCTGGCTGAGCGCCTCGCTGACCGAGGTTTCCTCGACCGTCACGAATTCCTGGCTTTCCTGCTCGTTGTGATGGACGTGATCGTGATGCGCGTGATCTTCCATCAGCTTGGGCTGCGCGCCGCCGCGCACGACGGCGATGGAGCGCTGCAGACGGCCACGGACGTAGCCCGTCGAGGTGACGCTGCGGACGGCCTGCACGACTTCGCGGGTGCGATCGTCGTGGCTGCCGTCGTCGACGCCGCCGCCGACGTCGGAATCGGCGGGTGGAACGTGCGCGAGATCGGTGCGGTCCAGATAGGACACGGCCAGCTCTCGGAAGATGTAGTCGAGCACGCTGGTCGCGTTCTTGATCGAGTCGTTGCCGAGCACCATACCGGCCGGCTCGAAGCGCGTGAAGGTGAACGCCTCGACGAACTCCTCGAGCGGAACGCCATACTGCAGGCCGACAGAGATGGCGATGGCGAAACCGTCCATCAGCGAGCGGAACGCGGCGCCGTCCTTATGCATGTCGATGAAGATTTCGCCGAGCCGCCCGTCTTCGTATTCGCCCGTGCGCAGATAGACCTTGTGCCCGCCGACGATCGCCTTCTGGGTGTAGCCCTTGCGCCGTTGCGGCAGTTTTTCGCGTTCGTGGGCGCGGACCCGCTCGACGACCTTCTCGACGATGCGCTCGGTGACGATCGTCGTGCGCGCGGCAGGCGCGAGCTCGTCCGCCTCTTCGTCCTCGTCGTCGAACTGGAAGACCTGACTCGCCAGCGGCTGGCTGAGCTTGGAACCGTCGCGGTAGAGCGCGTTGGCCTTGAGGCCGAGACGCCAGGAAAGAAGGTAGCTCTCGCCGCAGTCCTGGACGGTGGCGTTGTTCGGCATGTTGATGGTCTTGGAGATGGCGCCCGAGATGAAGGGCTGGACCGCCGCCATCATGTGGATGTGGCTTTCCACGGAGAGCGCGCGCTTGCCGATACGGCCGCAGGGATTGGCGCAGTCGAACACGGGCAGGTGCTCGTCCTTGAGGAACGGCGCGCCTTCGAGGGTCATCGCGCCGCACACATGGAGATTGGCGGCATCGATCTCGGCACGGCTGAAGCCGAGAGTCTTGAGCATGTCGAAGTCCGGCGCTTCCAGCACCGCGGCGTCGATCCTCAGCTGTCCGGTGCAGAACTCGGCGCCGAGCGTCCACTTGTTGAAGACGAAGCGGATGTCGAAGGCCGATTCAAGCGCGCCTTCGACGGCCGAGATCTGCTCGTCGCCGAATCCCTTGTTGCGCAGCGCGTCGTGGTTGAGTGCGCCCTCATAGTCTTCCAGCGTGCCGTGCCCGACCGCGTAGGCAACGATCTGGTCGATCTCGTTCTGCGTGTATTGCAGCGTCTGCAGCGCCTCGGGCACGCAGCGATTGATGATCTTGAAATAGCCGCCGCCGGCGAGCTTCTTGAACTTCACGAGCGCGAAATCCGGCTCGACGCCCGTCGTGTCGCAATCCATGACGAGGCCGATGGTCCCGGTCGGCGCGATGACGGTCGCCTGCGCGTTGCGATAGCCGAAGCCTTCGCCGAGCGATACCGCATCGTCCCACACACGCTGCGCCGCGAAGGCCAGGTCCGTGTCCTTCACCGCGGCCAGATCCAGCGGCACCGGAAGCGTCGAGAGACCCTCATAGCCCGACTTGTCGCCGTACGCGGCGCGGCGATGGTTGCGCATCACGCGCAGCATGGCGTCGCGGTTGGCGCCGAATTCCGGGAACGCGCCGAGCTCGCCCGCCATCTCTGCGGACGTCGCATAGGACACGCCCGTCATGACGGCGGAAATCGCGCCCGCGATCGCGCGCCCCTCGCGCGAATCGTAGGAAATGCCGGCCGCCATCAAGAGGCCGCCGATATTGGCGAATCCCAGGCCGAGCGTACGGTAGTCGTATGAGAGTTGCGCGATCTCCTTGGACGGGAACTGCGCCATCATCACCGAGATTTCGAGCACGACAGTCCATAGCCGGCAGGCATGTTCGAACGCTTCGACGTCGAAAACCTTGGCGCCGCCGTCCTGGTCCTTGCGGAACTGCATCAGGTTCAGCGAGGCGAGATTGCACGCCGTGTCGTCGAGGAACATGTATTCGGAGCACGGGTTCGACGCGCGGATCGACCCGCCTGCCGGGCAGGTGTGCCAGTCGTTGATGGTGGAGTGGAACTGGATGCCCGGATCGGCGCAGGCCCAGGCGGAGTAGGAGATCTTCTCCCACAGCGCGCGCGCCTTGATCGTCTTGGCGGCCTTGTTCGAGCCGCGATAGGTCAGGTTCCAGTCCTGGTCTTCCAGGACCGCCTCGAGGAACGCGTCGGTGACGCGCACGGAATTGTTGGAGTTCTGGCCCGAGACGGTCAGATACGCCTCCGAGTCCCAGTCCGTGTCGTACGAGCGGAATTCCATCTCCTTATAGCCCTGCTTGGCGAAGGAGATGACGCGCTCGATGTAGTTGTCGGGGATCATCGCTTTGCGCGCGGCCTTCACCTCGCGGCGCAGGGCTGGATTCTTTTTCGGGTCGAAGCAGTCGTCGTTCGAGCCTTCGCAATTGATGCAGGCCTTCATGACCAGCTTCAGATGTTTTTCCGCGAGCCTGGAGCCGGCCACCATCGCCGCGACCTTCTGCTCTTCCAGCACCTTCCAGTCGATGAACTGCTCGATGTCCGGATGGTCGACGTCGACGATGACCATCTTGGCGGCGCGCCGGGTCGTGCCGCCCGACTTGATCGCGCCCGCGGCGCGGTCGCCGATCTTGAGGAAACTCATCAGGCCCGACGACTTCCCGCCGCCCGAAAGCTTCTCGTTCTCGCCGCGCAGCGAGGAGAAATTCGTCCCGGTGCCCGAGCCGTACTTGAACAGGCGCGCCTCGCGCGTCCACAGGTCCATGATCCCGCCTTCGTTCACGAGATCGTCGGCGACCGACTGGATGAAGCAGGCGTGCGGCTGGGGATGCTCGTAGGACGAGGCCGATTTCGTCAGGCGGCCGGTCTGGTGGTCGACGTAATAATGGCCCTGGCTCGGGCCGTCGATGCCGTAGGCCCAATGCAGACCGGTGTTGAACCATTGTGGCGAGTTCGGCGCCGCCTTCTGCGTCGCGAGCATGTAGGCGAGTTCGTCGAAGAAGGCGCGGGCGTCGGATTCGCCGTCGAAATAGCCGCCCTTCCAGCCCCAATATGTCCAGGTGCCGGCGAGACGGTCGAAAACCTGCTTGGCCGAGCGCTCGCCCACCGTTTCGGTGCTGTCCGCGATCTTGCGCCAGAGGAACTCGGGAACGCCTTCCTCGGGGACCGGCTTCAGCGCAGTCGGGATGCCGGCTTTGCGAAAATATTTTTGCGCGAGGACGTCGCAGGCGACCTGGCTCCACTCGGCCGGCACTTCGATGTCCGATTGGGAAAATACGACGGAGCCGTCGGGGTTTCGGATCTCGCTCGTGGCGGAACGGAAAGCGATGCCTTCATAGGCAGAACGACCCTCAACCGTGAACTGACGGCGAATACGCATGGAATTGTCCCCGAAATTTGTTGCCACCCTCGCTGCCGCTGCGCGCCACCGTTTTGGGGACAGTTTTCCCACCGCCGGGTGCATGCTTGTGTAGCAGCAGCCTCGGCGGGAGGTTGGATTTCGTCCGCCAGATTTGGTGTCGCGAGCAGCGACAGGCCCTAAGTATGGGCACCGTTCAAAAGTCGACGCAAGCGGGAAGTGGTAAATGAAATCTTACCCACCAGATCTAGTAGACATTTCGAGGTGCGTTTTTGTGGGCAAAAGATCATGTCAAGCGGTTAACGAGAATCGCTCAGAAAATTTTTTCGCTTCCGTGACAGCGGACGCCATTGGCGGCGTTGGGGACCGATTGTGGATATTCCTCCACAATGACGTGCCGACGGGTTCGGTCACCGTGTCGCCATTCTGCCGATGGCATGATCGCCCCGTGCCTCTTATATTCCGGCGGCGATTCCGAGACTTGGCCAGACGCGCATGTCCTTTATCCGCATGATTTTTGCCTGGTGGCATCACGCCACGTTCGGGACCCTGGCCACGATCTGGTTCTCGGGCAGCTATGTCGGCACCGATAAGTTCGGCAACCGCTATTACCAGGCGAAGAAGGGGAACCGGCGCTGGGTGACGTATGCGGGCACGGTCGAAGCGAGTCGCGTACCGCCGGATTGGCACGGCTGGCTGCATCACACGTTCCAGGATCCACCGACCAAGGCTCCGCTGCCTACCAAGGCGTGGGAGAAAGAGCATACGCCCAATCTCACCGGCACGGCCGACGCCTATCGTCCGGATGGCAGTCTGGCTAAAAGCGGCGTGCGTCCCGCCGCCACAGGCGACTACGAAGCCTGGAAGCCGGAGTAGGCATGAGCAGCAACAATACAGTCGAGACGATCATCGGTGCGATCGTCGTGGCGGTGGCCGCCGCCTTTCTCTACTTCGCCTATACCAACACAAGCTCCGGAAGCCTGAGCGGATATGAGATCACCGCCCGCATGCCGCGCGTGGACGGACTCGCGACCGGCACCGACGTACGGCTTTCGGGAATCAAGATCGGCGCAGTGAGCGCGCTGACGCTCGATCCCAAGACGTATCTCGTCACCTTGCACATGAACATCCGCAACGACATCCAGATCCCCGACGATTCGTCCCTGATGGTGACGTCGACCGGGTTGCTCGGCGGCTCCTATCTCTCGATCTCGCCTGGCGGCAGCGACAAGATGATTGCGCCGGGCGGCGCGATCACCAATGTGCAGGGCTCGGTCGACCTGATGGGCCTGGTCGGCCGCTTCATCGGCGGCGGCAACAACCAGAAGCCCGCCACGGGCGGGAAATAGTGCGGGCGGGGCGCATCATTCTCCTGGCCGGCGCAGCGGCGATCGTCGCGGCGGCGGCTTCGGCGACGACGGCGACCAAGACGGCTCCGGCCGCAGCGTCGGCCGGTGCGGCGGACACCGCCCCACGAAAGCCCACCGGTCCGCTCATGCTCGTCATGCGCGGCCTCGACAAGATATCGGGCAAATCGACGACACTGGTGGCGCCGATCGGAAAGCCGATCCGCTATGCGACCCTGACGATCACGGCACGCTATTGCTATTCGACGCCGCCGACTGAAACGCCGGAGACGGCGGCGTTCGTTCAGATCGACGATCACCGCCCCGATCAGCCGGAGCGGCGCGTCTTCTCGGGCTGGATGTATGCGTCGAGCCCCGGGTTGAACGGCATGGAGCACCCGATCTACGACGTCTGGGTGATCACCTGCAAAGCCAGCGAGCCGGGCCAGACCGTCGTTGCCGGACCGCTCAAACCCGTCAAACCGGTCTCGCCGGACGCGACGGACAATGAGAGGCCCGCCGCGTTGCCGGAGGATGCCGGCCAATAGGCCGGGTGGGCGAGCGCCTCCCGCAGGCGTGCGAGATAGGACTGGCGCGGAATCTCGACGGCGCCGAACTGCGCTAGGTGTTTGGTCAAAAACTGCGTATCCAGAAGCACATACGAGCCGGCTTTGAGACGCGCTACGAGATGTACGAGCGCGACTTTGCTCGCGTCGCGCGCGCGGGAGAACATGCTCTCGCCGAAGAACGCACCGCCCAGGGACACGCCGTAGAGGCCGCCCGCGAGCGTTTCGCCCAGCCAGCACTCGATGGAGTGGGCGTGTCCCGCCGCGTGCAGCGCCGTGTAGAGGCGGATGATCTCGTCGTTGATCCAGGTGTTGGGACGGCCGGCGACGGGTTCGGCACACGCCTTCATGACGTCGACGAAAGCGCCGTCGCTGGTGACGCGGAAGCGGTCGCTCCGCACCGTCCGCGCCAGTCTCCTCGGAACGTGGAAGCCGTCCAGCGGCAGCACGCCGCGCAGCTCCGGCGAGACCCAATAGAGGTCGGGATCGTCGGCACGCTCCGCCATCGGGAAGATGCCTTCCGCATAGGCGTGCAGGACGAGCTCAGGCGTGAGGGTCGGCGAGCCGTGCATTCCGCCAGCATAGCGCCGGCGGCTTCAGCCGATAAGGTCGAGCGTGACCTTGCTCATCTGTTCCGCGACCTTGATCGCGGCGATGTTCGCCCGATAGCTGGCCAGCGCCATCGTCGTGCCCACGAGGTCGGCCCCGAAATCGGCACCGGCGAGCGACAGCGGCGGCGGGGGATTGCTTCCCGTTTGCGCGACGCTCGACGGCGGGGTGCTGTCGCGCACGACGTTGGCCGCTGCCGTCTCGAACTGCGTCGAGGCCGCGCGCAAACCGGCGACGGAAATGTCGATGGCGCTCATGGCCCCAACGCTACGCGCCGCACCCTACCGGGATGCGAACGAATTGGCTCGCATTCGATTCAAAGTTTATCGGAATGGCTGAGCGCCCAGGGACCCGGGCCCGCCGCCGCGATGAAAAGGAACGCGAAGCAGAAAAGGATCGCCGCGTCTCCGCCGTTCACGGCCGGAAAGAAACTGTGGCTGCGCGCGAAATGTCCAATCCAGTAGGCGACCGCCATCTCGCCCGAACAGATGAACGCGGCGATGCGCGTGAACAATCCCAGCACGATCAGGGCGCCGCCCACCAGTTCGATCGCCGCCGCGGTCATCAGGATCGGCATGACGTTCGCCGGGATCGTCATTCCGGCCGGCATCGGCGGGAAGTGAAAGAGCTTCTGCATGCCGTGTTCGAGAAACAGCAGTCCCGTGACGATGCGCAGGATGCTGAGAAGTTGCGGCTGGTATTTGGAAAGCCATGCCATCGGTGTTTATCCCCCCGTTGATTCAGGAGCCCAGCCTATCAGGTGAGGCGACGCGTTGCAGGTCCGGGGCATCCTCTTTCAGCGATACGCCCGTAAGCCGCAGCCGGCGCGCCTCGGTCACCAGCCAGGCGAGGCGATGGGCGGCGTCTTCCAGCGGCAAGCCTCCCGGCCGCACGTTGGAGATGCAGTTCCGGTCGGCGTCCTTCGTCACGCCCGGCTGAGGCGCGAACGTCAAATAGATGCCGATGGAGTCGGCTGCGCTCAGGCCGGGGCGCTCGCCGATCAGGACCACCGCGAGCTCTGCGCCGAGCGCCTGGGCGATCTCATCGCCAATGGCGACGCGGGCGCCCGTGACGATGCTGACGGGGGCGAGGGCCAGTCCGGGCAGGCTGCCCTGAATGAGCCGCGCAAGAGTCGCGCCGTGGGAATGAATCGCGGTCGACGACAGTCCGTCGGCGATGACGAGCGCCGCGTCGAAGCGGCCGTGCGTCAAGGCGCGGCGCGAGGATGCGCTGAGACGGCGGCCGGAGTCGGGATCCATGAGGTAGGCGCGCCGGTCGGCTGCCGCCGTCTTGAGCAGCAACAGGTCGGCGCGGCCCAGGGCATCGGCGACGCGCTGGGGATCGAATGGCGCGTTCACCGCGTCGCGGGCGCGGGCATGCGCGAGCTGGAATTCGAGGACGTGGTCCGTCGGCAGGCCGTTGCCGCTCCGGCCGAGCGCCAGCCGCGCCGGCGTGAAGGCGGCGAGCGCGTGCCAGGCATCGTTCGTGTTCATGCCTTCGCCGCGAAATCGAGAAGTCCGGCCGGGCCCGTGCCGGCCAGGCGCGGACGGATGCGCGCGTCGTCGTCCATGATGCCCATATTCATCAGCCAGGCCTCGAACTCGGGAGCGGGGCGAAGATTGAGTACGTCGCGGACATAGAGCGCGTCGTGGAACGACGTGCTCTGATAGGACAGCATCACGTCGTCGGCCCCCGGCACGCCCATAATGTAGTTGCATCCGGCAACGCCCAGAAGCGTCAGGAGCACGTCCATATCGTCCTGGTCCGCATCGGCGTGGTTGGTGTAGCAGACGTCCACGCCCATCGGCAGGCCCAGCAGCTTGCCGCAGAAATGATCCTCCAGTCCGGCGCGCACGATCTGCTTGCCGTCGAACAGGTACTCCGGACCGATGAAGCCGACGACGGTGTTGACGAGCAACGGCTGGAAACGGCGCGCGACGGCGTAAGCCCGCGCCTCCATGGTCTGCTGGTCGACGCCGTGATGCGCGCCCGCCGAAAGCGCCGCGCCTTGTCCGGTCTCGAAATACATCACATTGTCGCCGAGCGTTCCGCGCCCGAGCGATAGGGCGGCATCGCGCGCCTCCCCGAGAACCGCTAGATCGATACCGAAGCTCCTGTTTGCCGCTTCGCTGCCGGCAATGGACTGGAACACCAGATCGACGGGAGCGCCTTGCGCGATCGCGCGCAGCGTCGTCGTGACGTGCGCCAGCACGCAGGATTGCGTCGGGATATTCCAGCGGCTTCGAATGTCGTCGATCATCGACAACAGGCTCGAGACCGTCGCCACATTATCGGTCGCCGGGTTTATGCCGATCACCGCATCGCCGCTGCCGTAGAGAAGCCCGTCGACGATGGCGGCTGCGATCCCCCTGGCGTCGTCGGTCGGATGGTTCGGCTGCAGGCGCGTCGAGAGACGCCCGGGAAGTCCGATCGTGTTCCTGAAACGCGTGACGACGCGGACCTTACGCGCGACCGCGATGAGGTCCTGGCTGCGCATGAGTTTGCAGACCGCGGCGGCCATTTCCGGCGTCAGACCCGGCGCGATCGCGGCAAGCGTCTCGTCCGTGGCCTCGTCCGACAGCAGCCAGTCGCGGAATTCCCCGACCGGCATCGCGCGGACGGGAACGAATGCGGCGGAGTCATGCGTGTCGTGGATCAGCCGCGTCACCTCGTCGGTTTCGTAAGGAACGAGCGGCTCGCGGAGAAAGTCTGCGAGCGGCACATCGGCGAGCGCCATGCGGGCTGCGACGCGCTCCTCGCCCGAACCCGCGGCGATGCCGGCCAGCCGGTCGCCCGACCGATCGGGCGAGGCGCGTGCGAGAAGCGTCCTGAGGTCTTCGAAGACGTAGCGCGTCGAGCCGATGGTCCGGGCGTAGCTCATGCCTCAAGCGTCGCGCTTCGTCCGTCGCGGCGCAAGCGCGGGCCGGTCAGGGCGCGCTTTTAGGCGCTGCTTTCTGCTTCGCCAGCCACTGCTCCAGCCAATGGATGGAGTATTCGCCGTCGATGATGTCCTTCTCGCGGACCAGCTGCTGGAAGAGCGGTATGGTCGTTTCGATACCGCCGACCACGAGTTCGTCGAGCGCACGGCGCAGGCGAAGCAGGCACTCGTTGCGGTTTCGAGCATGGACGATGAGCTTGCCTGCCAGGCTGTCGTAATAGGGCGGAATGCGGTAGCCCGAATAGATCGCGGAATCGAAGCGCACGCCGAGGCCGCCGGGCGTGTGGAACTGCGTGATCGTTCCCGGCGAGGGCTGGAACGTGAAGGCATTCTCGGCGTTGATGCGGCACTCGATGGCGTGCCCGGAAAAAGTGACGTCTTCCTGGCGCAATTCGAGCGCGCTGCCCGCGGCGATGCGGATCTGCTCGCGGACGATGTCGATGCCGGTCAGCGCCTCGGTCACCGGATGTTCGACCTGCAGGCGGGTGTTCATCTCGATGAAATAGAACTGTCCGTCCTCGAACAGGAACTCGATCGTGCCGGCGCCGAGATAGCCGAGCTTCTTGAGCGCGGTGGTGACCACCGCGCCGATTTCATCGCGCTGCGCGGCGTTGAGCGCGGGCGACCCGGCTTCCTCCCACACCTTCTGATGGCGGCGCTGCAGCGAGCAGTCGCGTTCGCCGAGGTGAATGACGTTCCCCTGGCTGTCCGCGAGGACCTGGATCTCGATGTGGCGCGGCCGCTGGAGATATTTCTCCATATAGACCTGGTCGTTACCGAACGCCGCCTTCGCCTCGGCCCGCGCGGTCGACAGCGCGAGCGGCAGGTCGGCTTCGGTCAACGCCACCTTCATGCCGCGCCCGCCGCCGCCGGCGGTCGCCTTGATGAGCACGGGAAAGCCGATCGAGCGCGCGGCGCGCAACGCATCCTCGCCGTCGCCGACGGCGCCGCCCGAGCCGGGGACCGTCGGAATCCCGACCGCCTTCACCGCCTGGATGGCGGTAATCTTGTCGCCCATCATGCGGATATGGTCGGGCGTCGGGCCGATGAAGGTGATGCCGTGCTCCTTCACGATGTCGGCGAACTTCGCATTCTCGGAAAGAAAGCCGTAGCCGGGATGGATCGCTTCCGCGCCGGTGATCTCGCAGGCAGCGATGATCGCGGGGATATTGAGGTAGCTCTGCGCGGTGGCCGGCGGACCGATGCACACGCTCTCGTCGGCGAGGCGCACATGCATGGCGTCGGCGTCGGCCGTCGAATGAATGGCGACCGTGGAGATGCCCATCTCCTTGCACGCGCGGTTGATGCGGAGCGCGATCTCGCCGCGGTTCGCGATGAGGATCTTCTCGAACATCAGCTGATGTAGGCGAGGATCTGGCCGAACTCGACCGGCTGTGCGTCGTCGACGCAGATTTCCGTTACCGTGCCGCCGCGCGTCGCCAGTATCGGGTTCATGGTCTTCATCGCTTCGACGATGAAGAGCGTGTCGCCTTCCTTCACGGTCTGGCCGACCTTGAGGAAGGGCTGGGCGCCCGGCTCGGGCGCGACATAGACGGTTCCGACCATCGGCGAAGTCACGCCGCCGGCATTCGTCGGCTTCGGTTTGGCGGTTTCGGTGGTGGGCGCGGCCGGAGCGGGGGCAGGGGCGATCGCCGGCGCCGCGGCGACGGCAGACTGACGCGACACGCGCAGGCGCGCGCCATTATGCTCGATCTCGATTTCGGTGAGGCCGGTTTCCTTGAGGAGTTCGGCCAGTTCCCGGATCGCCGCCGAATCGACGAGCCCATCGCCAGACTTTCCCTTCGGTCCGCTGGTCAGCCGCTGACCGATCGACTTCATGTCTTTCATGTTCATTGCTGACCTTTGATGAGCGACGCCATGGCGTCCACGGCGGCGAGATAGCCCTGCGCGCCCAGTCCGCAGATCACGCCGTTCGCCACCATGCTCACATAGGAGTGGTGGCGGAAATGCTCGCGCGCGTGCGGGTTGGAAAGATGCACTTCGATGATCGGTTTGCCGAGCGCCTTGAGCGCATCGTAGATGGCGACCGAAGTATGGGTGTAGGCCGCGCCGTTCAGGATCACACCGCAACCCTTGGCGCGCGCTTCCTGGATCCAGTCGATCAGATCGCCCTCATGGTTCGACTGGCGGAACACGATCTTGAAACCGAGCCGGTCCGCGCGCTCGGCGACGCGGTTGCGGATTTCGGCCAGCGTGGTGCGACCGTATATCTCCGGTTCGCGCGTGCCGAGCAGGTTCAGGGTCGGGCCGTTCAAAACGTAGATCGGCAAGCCTTTGATTTGTTTGCCAGATTTGGCCAAGGGAACTCCGGGCAGGGCGCGATTCCGCCCCTTATAGTCGCAGGCGGCGCGTACGGAAACACCCATGATGGCGTTGAATTTGTTGACTTCCGGGAGCGGGGAGACACGATCAGCGCGTCCCGGGGGCGCCGTTGCGGCTGAGATCGGCAGGTGCCGAGTCCCTTAGAACCTGATCCGGTTCATACCGGCGTAGGGAGCGGACGGCCGTCGGCGCCGCCGCTTCTTTGTATGCGAGAAGAGGCGTACCGCATGACCCTGAACGTCATCATCAACGGCGAAGCCAAGCATTTCGGCAAGGCGATGTCGCTCAACGAGATGCTGGTGCTTCTCGGCCTGGATCCCAGAAAAATCGCCGTCGAACGCAATCTGGAGATCGTGCCGCGCTCGACCTATGCCGAAGTGCAGGTGAAGGACGGCGACAGCTTCGAGATCGTCCACTTCATCGGCGGCGGCAACACGGCCGACAAGCCGTTCGTCATCGCCGGCAAAACCTACCGCTCGCGCCTCATCATCGGCACCGGCAAGTTCAAGTCGTACGAGGAGAATGCGCGCGCGCTGGAGGCGAGCGGGGCTGAGATCGTTACCGTCGCGGTGCGCCGCGTCAACCTGACGGACCCGAACCAGCCGAGGCTGGTCGATTTCATCGATCCGGCGAAATACACATATCTGCCCAACACCGCCGGCTGCTTCACCGGCGAAGACGCCGTGCGCACGCTGCGTCTCGCGCGCGAGGCGGGCGGCTGGTCGCTCGTCAAACTCGAAGTGCTGGGCGAAAAGAAGCTGCTCTATCCCGACATGCTCGAGACGCTGCGCGCGACCGAGATGCTGGCGAAGGACGGGTTCCAGGTCATGGTCTATTCGAACGACGACCCGATCATGGCCAAGCGGCTCGAGGAGCTCGGCGCCGTCGCGGTGATGCCGCTCGCATCGCCGATCGGATCGGGCATGGGCATCCAGAGCACCGTGAACATCCGCATGATCATCGAAGACGCCAAGGTTCCCGTGATCGTCGATGCCGGCATCGGCACCGCGTCGGATGCGGCGGTGGCGATGGAACTCGGTTGCGACGGCGTCATTTCCAACACCGGCATCGCGCATGCGAAGGACCCTGTGAAGATGGCGGCCGCGATGAAACAGGCGGTCGAGGCGGGCAGGCTCGCCTATCTCGCCGGTCGGATGCCGAAGAAGCCCTATGCCGACCCGTCGAGCCCGCTGACCGGATTGATCTAGGCGGCGTTGCCCGGCTCAGTGGCCGCGAGCCGCTCAGACCGGCTTTTGCTTCAGCAAGTCCTTGAGGTCGTCGTCGTCCACGGCACCGGCATGCAGATGGCCGTTGACGACGAAGGTCGGCGTGCCGTCGACCTTGGCACGCAGCGCCAGCTTGTGCGCCATGTCGAGCGCGACGTCGATATCGTGGCTCGCCATGTCGGCCTTCAGCTTGGCGACGTCCAGCCCCGCCCTCGCGGCGTCGTCGAAGATGGTCTGCTCGGTGATGTCCGCCTTTTCGCCCATCAGCGCGAAATGGAAGGCGACGAACTTGTCCGGCTGGTTGCGCGCGGCGAGCGAAGCTTTGGCCGCGAGCACGGCACCCGGTCCGTGCTGCTGCGGCAGCGGAAATTCGATGAACGAGAAGCGCGTGTCGCCCTTGTGCGCGTCGTAGTACTTCATGACGGCCGGAAGCGATGCGCGGCAATAGGGACAGTCATAGTCGTAGAACTCGACGAAAGTCTGCCTGGCGTCCGCCGGCCCCGTCACGAAGGCCACACGCGGATCGAAGAACGTCTTCAGCCCGATGCTCCGCATGGCGTCGCGCTGCTCACGCTCGGACGTCGCCGCGTCCATCTCCTGCAATTTGACCTGCATCTCCACGAAAATCTCGGGATGGGTGAGCAGATAGGCGCGCACCTGCTTGCCGTCGAAGTGCTGGGGAAACAGCCCGAGCGCGGACGTGCCGAACACGACCAGCAGCGCCAGTGCGGCTCCGCCCAATGCGCCGAACAGGGCGACTTTGAATTGACCGTTCATGAAAGCGTCCTTGGGGTTCAGCGTTGCTGCTGCTGCCGCGCGGCGGGAACCGCGACGGCTACGATGTCATTGGCGCGTTGCCAGTCCGGGGAACCTTGCGCCAGACCGTGCCGCGCGCGCGTCGCGAACTGCGCGGCCTGGGGCATGGCGCCGACATTGTAATAGCGCTCGGCCGTGGCGAGATCTGCCATCGGTTCGTCGCCGAGCATGCTGTAGGCCTGCGCCGCCTCGTACCAGGCAAAGGAGTCGTCGTCCTCCTGCTGCAGCGCCACCTTGAGGTTCGTGAGGGCGGGCTTGGCGAGATCGGGCCGCTCGGTCGCCAGCTGTGCGGCGGCAAGGCCGACGCGCAGCTGCGATGCGTCGGGCATCAGGTCGACACTTTTCTGGTACGCGGCGACGCCAAGTTCCGGTTTCGCCATGCTCACATAGATCTGGCCGAGAACTTCGTAGAAGTACGGATTGTTGGGCTCGTCCTTGATCAGGCTGTTGATCTCGGCGAGCGCCTTGGGCAGGTCGGGCAGACGCGAATAAGCCATGGCGCGGGCGTAGCGCGCCGGCTTGCCGTGGTCGCTCGGCGGATAGCGGTTGAACACGGTCTGCATCGGCTCGATATAGCCGGCGAGCTTGGCCTGCAGCATTTCATATTCGTGCTCGACTGCGGGGTCTTCCGGTACGTCCTTGTAGGGTGACGCCTCGACTTCCGTTTCCAGATTCGCAACACGGTCGCGGCCGACCGGATGATCGGCGGCGTAGGGATCGATGCGGTCTGCGGACATGGCTTCTTCGTCGGCCAGCCGCTCGAACGTCGCGAGCAGTCCGCGCGACGATTGGTGGGTCTTGTCGAGCAGCTTGATCGCGATCTGGTCCGCGGTGGCTTCCTGCACGCGGCTGAAGGCGTTGAACTGCGCCTGCGCCACGCCTTGACCGCCCATCAGGATCAGCATTCCCGCCTCGCCGGCGCCGGCCGCGATGGCGGCGATACCGATGACCATCGAAAGCAGCATCGGGATCATCGCTTTCTCGATCGCCTGGCTGTCGCGCGAGAGGTGGCCGGCGACGATGTGGCCGGTCTCGTGCGCCATCACGCCCTTCAGTTCGAGCGAGTTCCTGGCGAACATGATCATGCCGGTCTGGATGAACATGTTCTGGCCCTCGGCGACGAACGAGTTCACCGTCGGGTCGTTCACGATGTAGATATGCACTCCCGCAGGATCGACGCCGCCGGCACGCAACAGCGGATCCTCATAGCTGCGCAGCGCGCGCTCGGTCTCGGTGTCGCGGAGGAGAAGTATGCCTTGCGCCGCAGCCGGAGCTGTGAATGCTGCGAGACATCCGAAGAATCCGGCGAAGAACGCGATCCCGCGTGCGACGCGGGAAAGCGTTGTACGAACACGGCGGATGAGAGGCAAAGGGTTGCAAAAAGCCAAGGCTTGAACTCTCCTAATGATCCCCGCGCCCCCCTGTTCGCCCGGGACCGTATGTGGACGCGCTGTGGGCGTCAACGGACGGAACGGCGCGCCCGTTAACACCAAGGAAATGTAACATCGATGCTGCGATCACGGATTTTGGCTTGCGTTTCAAGCCTGCTTCTCTCCGCCTGCTCCATCGATCTGGCCGCCCCCCTGGGGCTTTCAGAAGGCGGCGCCAGCGGCAGCCGCAGCGCCGCGCTCGTGGTGGGCGACGAACCCTTCGCCGTCCGGACGGGCGCTTCGATCCTGTCCCAGGGCGGATCCGCGGTCGATGCCGCGACCGCCACCTACTTTGCACTTTCCGTAACCTATCCTGTAGCGGCCGGACTCGGGGGCGGCGGCATCTGCATCGTTCACGATCCGGCGAGCGGACGGAACGAGGAATTCGATTTTCTGCCGCGTGAAGCCAGCGGCGCCGGCGCCTATGCGGTTCCGGGAAATGTGCGCGGCTTCGCGCTGATGCAGAACGAGTATGGCGCATTGCCCTGGCAGCGCGACGTTTCGCCGGGCGAGGGATACGCCGCGACGGGCTTTCCGATCTCGCGCGCGTTGGAAGCGCGGCTGAACTCGGCGCAGGACGTGATCCGGCTCGACGCGACTCTCGCGGCGGAATTCCTGGACGAATCGAGCAAGCCCAAGCCGGAAGGCTCGGTCGTCACGAACGGGGCACTGGCGTCGACGCTGGCGGCGGTCCGCGTCGACGGCCCCAACGGCTTCTACAAGGGCACTGTCGGCGCACACATGATCGCCTATTCGCAGTCGGCGGGCGGCGGGATCGGCGTGCCGGACTTCGCGGGCTACACGGTGGCGGGCGGCGCGCCGCAAGCCATGCAGATGGGCAATGCCTACATTTTCCTGCCGGGCCAGCAGACGGGCTCCGGCAAGTTTGCCGGCGCGCTGTTCGACAATGTCAGTCGCGCGCAGGGGACAAGCGTCGGCGCGGCCGATCTGCAAGCGACGGTCGTTTATGCGGTGCAGCAGGCGCTCCAGCAGTTTGCCATCACCAATCTGCCTGCCGACCTCGGCGCGACCGGATTTGCCGCTATCGATTCCAGAGGCGAAGCGGTGGCTTGCGCGGTGACGATGAACGGGCCGTTCGGTTCCGGTCGTACCGCCACGGGCACCGGCGTCACCTTCGCCGGTTCGCCGGCCGCCGGCCAGTCGGGCGTCGCCTCAGCATTCCTGACGCCGGTCATCGCCACCGAGGGCGGAGCCGGGAACATCTCGCTAGCCGGCGCGGGAGCCGGTGGACCCAACGCAACGGCGGCGATGGGCTACGTGCTCGCGCGGCTCGCCGGCGGCGACCGCGTGATGAGCCCAGGCGACATCCGGTCGACCGGCGTCCCGAACGATACGATCAACGTCATCAGCTGCCAGAACAACACCTGCGTCGCGCTGCCTGATCCTGCCGGACACGGTACCGGTGCATCGGGCGACAACATCCGCTGAGCTCGCAGACGGCGATCGCGCATCTCAGGATTTGAACGCGCGCTGCCACCAGCCCTTCTTCGGCGGCGGCTTGTCGTCGTCCTTGGGGGTCGTGTCGATCTCGGCGGATTCGTTCAGCGACCAGGACGGCGACGACGCGGTGTTGGGCACGCTCACGCGCGGCTCGTCCGTCGGCGTGGTATCGATCTCGTCAGTGGCTGAGCCAAACCGGTCTTCTATCGCCGCGGGCGGAACGACCGAAGCGGGAATTGCGGGATGCGCGGCCTCGTCGCCTTCGCCCTGCGGCGCTGGCGCGGCGAATTGTTCGCGATTGCCGCCCCTGCGACCGCGGCGGCGGCGGCGCCTCCGGCGCGGGCCGCCTTCGCCGGGTTGTCCGCCGAAGCCGCCTTCGGGGTGCTGTTCGCGTTCGAACGGTTCGGCGCGGAATTCGTCGACGCCCGTGCCTTCCTGACCTTCGATCGGCGCGGCGGCCTCACCGCCTTCGATGGCGGCGATGCCTTCCTGGCGGGGCTCGCCCTCGCGCCCAGCGCCGTTGTGACGGTCGCGACCGCCGCGATTGCGTCCGCCGCGGCGCCGCCGCCGGCGGCCGCCTTCGCGGTTCGGCTGTTCGCTGCGCTCCGGACGCTCGCGCACCGGCTCAAGTTCGAGCGGCGCGGAGTCGCCGGCTTCGATCGCTTCGTCTTCCTCGTCGAGTTCTTCTTCCTCGATCAGATCGAGATCCTCTTCGGGCATCACCGGTTCGGTGACCGCGGCGAGCGCAGGACGCGGGAAGTCTTCCGGATTGCGATGACCGACGCGGTCGATCTCGAATTCGCCCGCCATCAGCTCCGCCTTCGGCTCGAAATTGATGGTGATCGCATATTCGGCTTCCAGGCGCGCCAGCTCGCGGCGCTTCTGATTCAGCGTGTAGATCGCGACGTCGGGGGCGACGTGGACGGTCAGCCCATCCGCCCGCTGCTTTTGAGCTTCTTCCTCGAGACCGCGCAGCACGCGCAGGGACGTGGACTCGACCGAGCGCACGATGCCCTGGCCGCCGCAATGCGGGCAGGGGATTGTCGATCCGGCGATGACGCCGGCGCGCAGGCGCTGGCGGGACATCTCGAGAAGGCCGAACTGGCTGATCTTGCCGATCTGGATGCGCGCCCTGTCCTTGGCGACCGCATCGCGCAGGCGCTTTTCGACGTCGCGATCGTTGCGGCTGTCCTCCATGTCGATGAAATCGATGACGATCAGTCCCGCGAGGTCGCGCAGCCGAAGCTGACGGCCGATCTCTTCGGCCGCTTCGAGATTGGTCTTGCGCGCCGTCTCCTCGATCGAATGCTCGCGCGTCGCGCGTCCCGAGTTGACGTCGATCGAGACGAGCGCCTCGGTCTGGTTGATGACGATGTAGCCGCCCGAGCGCAGCGTCACGGTCGGCGAGAACATCGCATCGAGCTGGGCTTCGATGTGGTGACGCTGAAAAAGCGGCACGGGCTCGTGATAGGACTTCACGTTGCGGACATGGGTCGGCATCAGCATGCCCATGAAGTCGCGCGCGTTCTGGTAGCCCGCGTCGCCCTCGACGACGATCTCGGCCACGTCCTTGTTGTAGAGATCGCGGATGGCGCGCTTGATCAGGTCGCCTTCCTCATAGACGCAGGCTGGCGCGTTGGAATTGAGCGTCGTCTCGCGGATCGTGTCCCACATGCGCAGCAGGTATTCGTAGTCGCGCTTGATCTCCAGCTTGGTGCGGTTCTCGCCCGCCGTGCGGATGATGAGGCCCATTCCCTCGGGCAGCTCGAGCGCCTGGGCGGCGGATTTGAGCCGCTTGCGGTCGTTGGCGTTGGTGATCTTGCGCGAGATTCCGCCGCCGCGCGGCGTGTTGGGCATCAGCACGCAGTAGCGGCCTGCAAGCGAGAGATAGGTTGTGAGCGCCGCGCCCTTGTTGCCGCGCTCCTCCTTGACCACCTGGACGAGGATGATCTGACGGCGCTTGATGACTTCCTGGATCTTGTAATGGCGGCGGCGCAGGAAACGCTGCGACGGACGCTGTGCGTGCAGCGGCTGCGCCTCGCCCGATTGGGCATCGCCGTCGGCAGGCTGTTCTTCGCCGTCGAGCGGCTGCTCGGACGCGGTCTGGATGTCCGGAATTTCCTCGGTGATCTCCGGTTCCGGCGTCTCGACATGGACGCCTTCTTCTTCGGGGATATGCGAGGCGGATGCGGCGACCGTCTGCTCGTCGGCTACGCCGGCGGCGGTTTCGGCATCGGCGACGGCGTCGATCTCTTCCTCGCCGTGCAAGTGATGGACATGTTCGTGCGCGTGTTCCGGCGCCCCGTCGTGCTCGTCCTCGTCCGCGCCGACGCCGGGATGCTCATAGACTTCTTCGCGGTCTTCCGCGTCGGTTTCGAGCGGGCGTTCCGGCTCCGCGCCATCCTCGGTCGGCAGCGCGTCGACGCCCGCCTCAGCGGGACCGGCCTCGCCGCTTTCGGCCTGTCCTTCGGGGGTGAGTTCGACCTCTTCGTCCTCATCCTCGGAGATCTCGGGCTTTGGGCCGGAGCTGATTTCGAAGGATTCGATGTCGTCTTCCTGGCGGCGACGGGCCTCGGCTTCCTGTTCGGCGATGAGCGCCTGACGATCGGCGATCGGGATCTGGTAATAATCCGGATGGATTTCCGAAAAGGCCAGGAAACCCTGCCGATTGCCGCCATATTCGACGAAGGCTGCCTGCAGCGACGGCTCTACGCGCGTGACCTTGGCGAGGTAGATGTTTCCTTTGAGCGGCCGCTTGCTCGCGGCCTCGAAGTCAAATTCTTCGACCTTTTGTCCGTCGAGTACGACGACCCGGGTCTCCTCCGGGTGACTGGCATCGATAAGCATACGCTTGGGCATTGAAATCTCCGTGCGGGCCGCAAGAGCCCGTCGCGCGTCGTGGCGCTGACGAAGGGCTGGGCCGATCTGTTGTGGACGCGCGCCGCCGCACCGCTGTCCGCAGTCCTGCTGCGGATCCGGGAGTGAAGTCAGACGCGAAATCGATCATGGGAACGTAATCTTTTGGCCGGTCGGACCGGCCGCGGGACGCTGCTGCAATGGAGGGATGCTGCGCGCTGGGCCCAAAGGCCTTCGGGCGCGAACTCCGGACCACTGCACCTCACGATCCGGCCACCCCTGTGACCGGCCGGCGCAGCAAGCGCCACTTGTAGGTGTGCGCCGCCTCTGCGGCAAGGGGAGCGAGGGAAAATCGACCGCCGTGCCGCTTCGGAAGTGCGGGTCAGGAGCTGGGCTTGGGCGAAACTGGAATGTCCGTGCAGTACTCGATCGGGAATACGGGTTGCTGGAAGTTATAGTTTACCTTGTATCTCACTAGCACAATAACAGATGACGTTTAATATTCATGTTATCTGTATATACTTTCCGATGTAGGGATATCCTGTCTCATAATCGGCACAATCATTTATTTACAAAGTCAAATACTGTCCTAGTACAGATCTATACTAGTAGATTGCTCCGGCATAGGCGGGCCTCGGGATTGGGCGGGGCCGATTCAGCAAACGGGGCAACAATGGCGAACAGAACGACGCTTTCGAAATGCCGGGCAGCGCTGCTTGTCGGCACGGCAGCCTTATTGGCGGCAAACGGCGCACAAGCGGCGGATGCCAATTCCGATCAGGGGCCGGCGGTCGAAACCGTCGTCGTGACCGGCACGCATATACCCCGGCCGGAATATGATTTGCCCAATCCGAGCACGACGCTGAAGGCCGAAGAAATTCTGCACAGCGGCACCATCAATCTAACCGATTACCTCAAGCGCATTCCCGCGCTCACCGCTTCGCTCGGCGATGTCGAAACGACGGGCATCAACACGCCGGCAACCGACGCCGGCTCCTCGCTCGGCGGCCTGAACCTGCTGAATCTCCGCAATCTCGGATTCGATCGGACACTGGTGCTCGAGGACGGTCAGCGCGTCGTCGGTTCTTCGACGGGCGATTCCGGCGTCGATATCGAAACGATTCCGATCACGCTGATCTCGAACGTGGATGTCGTCACGGGAGGTTCATCGGCCGTCTACGGCGCCGACGGCGTGACGGGCGTGGTAAACTTTGTGCTGAAGCACGATCTCGAAGGCGTCGATGCGCGTGTCCAGGCGGGCGGGGCGGAGGATGGCGGCGCCAGCAAATACATCGCCGCCGTTTCGGTCGGACACAACTTCGACGGCGACAGCGGAAATATCGAGCTCACCTACGAGACATCCGTTCAGGATCATCTCAATTTCCGTCAGCGCAGCTTCACGCGCCCGGGAGGTGCGATTTTCTTTGTGCCCAATCCGGCCAATATCGGCGGCGCCGATCCGACGCTGCCGGCGAACATACCGACCAAGAACGGGTTCATCATCGGCATCTCCGGAATCGGCGCGATCGACACGAACCTGGACGGCAATGCCGATTTTCTCGGAAATGGGATGCCGTACGACATCGGCAGCCCGATCAATGGCGAGTTCACCATCGGCGGCAACGGGTTGCCGCTCGCCGCGGCATTTGGCGCGGATCTCATCCCCAATCAACACCGCCACATTGCGCAAATCACCGGCGACGAGGAATTCTCCCGCTGGTTCAAGCTGACGGGCGAATTCCGCTTTGCGCACGTCGACACGTCCTCGCAGAACGAACCCAGCTTTTTCGAATTCCAGCCGATCACCGACCAGAACCCGTTTCTTCCGGCGAATGTTGCAGCACAGATCACGGCCAACGGCACCGCAGGCCTCGGTCCGGACGGTTCCGCTCTGGGCCTGCTCAGCGAGTTCCCCTTCCAGATCCCCGGAGCCGAACTCGTCGAAAACGTGATCCGCAACACCTATCGAACCGCCATCGGGGCATCGGGCGACGTACCGCTTCCGGACTTCTTCCACGACGCCAAGTATGACGCGCATCTTGTCTATGGTCAGACCGACATCAACGACAATGAAGAGCACGATCTCGCCTCGGACCGATTTGCGGCCGCCCTTGATGCCGTGATCGATCCAGCGACGGGCAAGCCGACCTGCCGATCGAACCTTGAGCCGGGCACCACGCCGCCAAATCTCAGTGCTTTGGGATTGGGCAATACGTTCGATCTGTTGATCGGTTTTCCGACGAGCGGGTTTCCGACCACTTTTACGCCGGGTCCGAATTCCGGCTGCGCGCCCATCAATCTTTTCAATCCGACGGCGAACAACGAGGCCGCGCTGGCCTTCGCATTCCCGACCGTGCACAACACGGGCGTCCTGACCGAATGGGACCTCAACGGACTCGTCAGCTTCGATTTCCCGCAGGTCCAGGACATCGGCTTCGCCAAACCGCTCAGCGTGGTTCTTGGCGGCGAATGGCGCCGCGAATCGAGCGCCTCGTTCTCGCCGCCGCAGTCCGTCATTCCGAGCCTGTTTTTCAATTCGGGCGCGTCGCCGGTGAGAGGCAGCTTCACAGTCGGCGAGGCCTTCGGCGAGGTCTCGGTGCCGGTGCTTTCCGATCAGCCCTATGCGCAGGAGCTCTCATTCGATCTCGCCGGCCGCGTCTCGAGCTATTCGACCGCAGGGACCGACGAAACCTGGAAGATCGGCTTCGTGTATGCGCCCATTGCCGACGTCAAGTTCCGCGGCACCGACGCGGTCGCCGTCCGTGCACCGGACATCGGGGAGCTGTTCGCGCCGCAGCAGCAGACTTTCCAGCAGATCGACGACCCCTGCGACCCGGCCTTTATTGCTCAGGGAACGTCGTTCCGCGCCGCCAACTGCCAGGCACTCATGAATAACCTGCTCGGTCCGGGCCAATACGTCGCCGGTGTCACGCCTGTGCAGAGCAATGTGACGCTGCCCACGCTCATCGGTGGCAACCCAAACCTGTTCCCGGAATCGGCGCGCACCTACACGGTTGGCGTCGTGCTGCAGCCGCGGTTCCTGCCGGACTTCGCGGCGACGATCGATTATTACCGCGTGAGCATCACCAACGCGATCGAGGCGCCCTCAGCTCAGGCCGTCGCCGATTAATGCGTCGATCTGTCGACGATCAACAATCCGTTCTGCGCGCAGATCACGCGCCGGACGACCTCGGCCGGCGTGGGTTCGCCGGCAGGTTCGATCAGCCAGGCAAGGTCGACCCAGATCAACGTCGCGCTGTTCTACACGGCGGGCGTCGATTTCACCGCGACCTACCATGCCGATCTCGACGACTATTTCGGGTCGGACTCGGGCGCGCTCGATCTCCACCTGATCGGCAACCATCTCGACAAGGTCGCCATGACGCCGCTTCCCGGACAGGCGCCGACGGACATGTCGAACGAGCCGGGCTCGCCGTTCTGGCAGTTCAACATCGACGCATCCTGGTCGCTCGACAAATGGTCGGTCGACTACAACTGGCAATGGTACAATGGCGTCCTGAACTTCACGCGCCAGACGGTGCTGTCCGAGCCGAACGTGGTCGCCAAGAATCTGATCCACACCGCGGATCAGAACATTCACTCGATACAGGTCGGCTACGACGCGTCGAGCGAGATTCACGTCTATGGCGGCATCGACAATCTGTTCTACCAAAAGCCGTCGCCCAACAATGACGATATCGGCTATCCGGTCAGTCCGATCGGGCGCTTCTTCTACGCGGGCGTGAAATTCAACACCGACGATTTCAGCGATTTCAGCGGCCTCGGTCTCTGAGCGGCAGTCCGCGTTGACGGCGTCGAAATGGCGGGCTTCGGCCCGCCATTTTTTTGCTCGGGAGTGCGACTAGCTGTAGTAACGATTCGCAGAAGGATTTGGGCGACGCTCGGCTCATGGCGCAGTTGAGACTCCGTTTTGTGCGCATTGGACTCGGCGCAGCCCTGGCCGCCTATCTTTCTGCGGCGGCTTTCGGACAGGGCGCGGACAAGCCGCAATCGGTCGACGACATCATCTCGCACGTCCTCAAGGACGATCACGCCGCCGGCGGAACGACCGGCGCGCGCGCTGCCGTGCCCATCGTGATGGGCGTCCGGATCGGTGAGCATCAGGACCGGACGCGCTTCGTGGTCGAGACCTCCGATCCCGTGGCCATGCGCGCCTTCACGCTGTCGAACCCCAACCGGGTCGTCATCGACATGCCCGTGGTCCAGTGGCACCTGGAGGCGCCGCCGCGGCCGAGCGGCAACGGGATCGTCCGCAGCTATCGCTACGGGCTGTTCCGGTCCGGCAATTCGCGATTCGTCATCGACCTGAATGCGCCGGTCACGGTCGGGACGCCGCTCGTCATCCCGCCCACCGGCGGATACGGCTATCGCGTCGTCGTCGATCTCCAGCCGACGACCCAGGACAAGTTCGACGCGACCGCCGGCTGGCCCGCCGACCTCAAGGCGCGCGAGGCGGCCGCCGCCTTGCTCGCGTCGCTTCCGCCGCCGCAGCAACAGAAGCCGGGCGGCGAAAAGCATGTCGTCGTGATCGATGCCGGCCATGGCGGCATCGATTCCGGCACGAACGGAGTCAATGGCTTGCTGGAGAAAGATGTCGTTCTGGATGAAGCGCAGCGGCTCGGTCGCGCGCTGTCGCAACGACCCAATTACGTTGTCCATCTGACGCGCGATAGCGACGTCTACATCCCGCTGCGCGAGCGGGTGAATATCGGCCGGAGCTGGCGCGCCGACCTGTTCATCTCCCTCCACGCCGACTCCAATCCGGACCCGAACGTCAACGGGCTGTCCATCTACACCCTCTCCGAATCGGGTTCGGACAAGGAGGCGGCGGCCCTCGCCCGCAAGGAGAACCAGTCCGACGTGATCGCCGGCGTCGATCTGGCCGGCGGCAACTCGACGGTCGCGCCCATTCTGATCGATCTGGCCCAGCGCGACACGATGAACCGGTCGTCGCGCTTTGCCGAGGGCGCCGTTGCGATGCTGACCCATGCGACGGACATTTTGCCGCGACAGCCGCACCGCTCGGCGGCCTTCGTCGTCCTCAAGGCGCCCGACGTGCCGTCCGTGCTGATCGAGCTGGGCTATCTCTCCAATTCCGAGGATGCCGACCAGATGAGCACGGTGCGCTGGCGGAACGGCGTGGCCCAGGCAATCGCCGGTGCCGTCGACCAGTATTTCGCGCCGCCGGAGGCCGCCTTTCCTTAAAGGGCGTAACGTGACGGAAATCCTTTCCATCGCCATAATCGACCGATAGAAGGGCGGCCCAAAGGGGCTGATCACGCCGATGTGGCGCCGGGTTCTACTGTACGCAGGATTGGGAGCAGGGGTGCTGACGGCCGCGGCCGTTCTCGGCGCGCTGGGCTACATCTATTCGGTCACCCGGGACCTGCCGAGCGTCGAGGCGCTGCGCAACTACCAGCCGCCGGTGACCACCCGCGTCTATGCGGGCGACGGAACGCTGCTCGGCGAATATGCCCGGGAGCGGCGCATTTTCGTTCCCATCGCCTTCGTGCCCAAGCTCGTGACCGAGGCGTTCACCTCGGCCGAGGACAAGAATTTCTACACCCATCCCGGCATCGACCCGTCCGGGATCATGCGCGCGGCGGTCAAGGACATCTTCAACGTCTTCGAGCACCGGCGGCTGGAAGGCGCTTCCACCATCACCCAGCAGGTGGCCAAGAATTTCCTGCTCAACAGCGACGTCAAATTCTCACGCAAGATCCGCGAGGCGATCCTCGCCATCCGCATCGACGCGACCTATCCCAAGTCGAAGATCCTCGAGCTCTATCTCAACGAAATCTATCTCGGCGAGAATTCGTACGGCGTCGCCGCGGCGGCGCTGAACTATTTCGGCAAGTCGCTCGACGAGCTCGACATCGCCGAGGTGGCGTTCCTGGCCGCCTTGCCCAAGGCGCCGTCCGCCTACGACCCGGTCCATAATCACCAGGCGGCGCTGGACCGGCGCAACTGGGTGATCGGCCAGATGCGCGAGAACGGCTATATCACGCGCGAGCAGGAACAGGCGGCGATCGCGGAACCGCTGATCACGCAGACGCGCGCCATCGGTTCGCAGACCGAGGATGCCGACTATTTCGTCGAGGAGGTCCGCCGTCTGCTCTATGCGCGCTACGGCGAGCAGGCGCTGTACGACGGCGGCCTGCAGGTGCGCGCAACGCTCGATACGACGCTCCAGAACTACGCTGTGAACGCCTTGCGTGCCGGACTGGTGCGCTACGACCGCCGCCACGGCTGGCGGGGTGCGATCAGCAACATCAACGTCGCGGGCAACTGGAAGGACACGCTGGCCGCCGCGGAGAACCAGTCGGGCATCGACAGTTGGCGCGTCGCCGTGGTGCTGTCGTTCGACGGCAAGGACACGAAGATCGGGCTGGGCGACGGGTCGACCGGCACGATTCCGTTCTCGGAACTTGCCTGGGCGCGCCGGGAACTGCGCAACGCCACCGTCGGCGCGGCGCCGGCAAAGCCCGAGGACGCGCTCAAGATCGGCGACGTCATCTATGTCGAAGAGGTCGGCGCGCCGCACAATTTCGGCCTGCGGCAGGTGCCGGAAGTGAACGGCGGGATCGTGTCGATGGACCCCCATACGGGGCGCGTCCTCGCGCTGTCCGGCGGCTTCAGTTATGCATCGAGCCAGTTCGATCGTGCCTTCCAGGCGATGCGCCAGCCGGGCTCGTCGTTCAAGCCCTATGTTTATGCGGCCGCTCTCGACAACGGCTACACCCCGGTGAGCAAGGTGCTCGACGCGCCGTTCGAGATGGTCGACGGCACGGGCAAGGTCTGGCGGCCGAAGAACTTCGAGAAGCACTATCTCGGCATGACTACGCTCAGGCGCGGTATCGAGCTGTCGCGCAACCTGATGACCATCCGCCTGGCGCAGGCGATCGGGATGGACAAGGTCGTGCAATATCCGGAACGCTTCGGCGCCTACGATCGCCTCGCGCCGTTCCTCGCCAATTCGATCGGCTCGGCCGAAACGACACTGCTCAAGCAGGTCACGGGCTATGCCGTGTTCGTCAACGGCGGCAAGAAGATCATCCCCTCGCTGATCGACCGTATCCAGGACCGCAACGGCAAGACGATCTGGCGCCACGACAGCCGCGCCTGTGACGGCTGCAATGCCGCGGACTGGGCCGGCCGGGCCGAACCGCTGCTCGCCGACACGCGCGAGCAGGTGCTGGATCCCCAGACCGCCTACCAGGTGGTTTCTCTGCTCGAGGGCGTCGTGCTGCGCGGCACGGGCCGCTCGGTGCTCGCCGTGGGCAAGCCGCTTGCCGGAAAGACGGGTACCTCGAACGATTCCAAGGATGTGTGGTTCGTCGGCTTCGCGCCCGATCTGCTCTGCGGCGTCTATGTCGGTTTCGACAATCCGCGCACGCTCGGCGGTTACGAGCAGGGTGCGACGGTTGCCGCGCCGATCTTCCGCGATTTCATGAAGGGTGCGCTTTCGGGCCAGCCCGGCCTGCCGTTCCGCGTCGCGCCGGGCGTCGAGATCGTCAATGTCGACTATCACTCCGGCGCCTTGTCGAGCGGACCCGGTTCCATTCCCGAAGTGTTCAAGCCCAACACCGCGCCCGGCGAACCCGATGCGCCAAATGCCGATATCGGCGACAGCGTCGGCGCTTTCTCGGGCCCGGCCGCTCCGGCGGCGAGCGGAACGGCGGGCGCTCCGGCGGCCGGCGGACTGTACTGATCAGCCCAACTTTACGAACCGGGCGGCGCTGCCTATATCAGCGCCCGGAGATACGATCATGCGCCCCGAAATCCAACGCACCGTCGACGACATCCAGCAGGCCGTCGCCCTGCTGAGGAGGCATCTTTGACTGGGACAAGTCCACGCGCCGCCTCGACGAGCTGAACGCCAAAGCCGAAGACCCCGCGATCTGGAACAACCCGCAGGACGCGCAGAAGCTCATGCGCGAAAGGCAGAAGCTCGAGACGTCGCTTGCGGCGGTGCGCGGTCTCGAGAACGAGCTCGCCGACGCGCTCGGTCTGATGGAGATGGCGGAAAGCGAGAACGACGCCGCGATGGTCGCCGACGCGGAGCGTTCGATCCAGACTCTCGCCAGCCGCGCCGAACAGCAGCGCCTCCAGTCCATGCTTTCGGGCGAAGCGGACGGTAACGACACCTATCTCGAAATCCACGCGGGTGCCGGCGGCACGGAGAGCCAGGACTGGGCCGCGATGCTCGAGCGCATGTACACGCGCTGGGCCGAGAAGCACGGCTACAAGGTCGAATATCTCGAGGAAAGCGAAGGCGAGGGCGCCGGCATCAAGTCGGCGACGATCCTGATCAAGGGCGAGAACGCCTATGGCTGGCTGAAGACCGAGGCGGGCGTGCACCGCCTGGTGCGCATTTCGCCGTTCGATTCCAATGCGCGCCGCCACACCAGCTTTTCCAGCGTCACGGTCTATCCGGTGATCGACCAGTCGATCGAGATCGACATTCCGGAAAAGGACGTCCGCATCGACGTCTATCGCGCCTCCGGCGCCGGCGGCCAGCACGTCAACAAGACCGAGAGCGCCGTGCGCATCACCCATCTCCCGACCGGTATCGTCGTCGCCTGCCAGACCGAACGCTCGCAACACCAGAACCGGGCCAATTGCTGGGACATGCTGCGCGCCCGGCTCTACGAACTGGAATTGAAGAAGAAGCAGGACGAGACCGGCGCCTTCATCGGCGAGAAGTCGGACATCGGCTGGGGACACCAGATCCGGTCTTACGTCCTGCAGCCGTACCAGCTCGTGAAGGACCTGCGAACGGGCGTCGAGAGCCGCACGCCGCAGGACGTGCTCGACGGCGACATCGATCCGTTCATGTCGGCCGCGCTCGCACAGGCGATCGGCGGCAAGCCGAAGGAAGAGATCAAGGATCTCGACTAGGCCGATTGCCGGCAGGAGGCATGTGCATGACGTTCCGTCGCTACTGTCTTTGCGCGCTCCTTTTTTCCGGCATTGTCTCGGGCGCGCAGGCGCATACGATTTGCACTATGCTCGCCGATGCATCGACCGGCCGGATCCTCGTCGAGCGGGGCGATTGTACGACGCGCGTCACGCCCGCCTCGACGTTCAAGATCGCCATCAGCCTGATGGGCTACGACTCCGGATTTCTGAAGGATGAGCACACGCCGCTGCTGCCGTTCCGCGAGGGTTATCCCGACTACATCGCATCGTGGCGCGCGCCGACCGATCCCACTGCCTGGATCAGGAACTCCGTCGTCTGGTACTCGCAGCAGGTCACGCGATCGCTCGGCCAGGACCGCTTTCGCCGCTACGTCGCGGCCTTTCGCTATGGCAACGAGGACGTCTCGGGCGATCCCGGCCAGCATGACGGACTGACACGCGCCTGGTTGTCGTCCTCGCTCAAGATTGCGCCGAAGGAGCAGATCGCATTCCTGCGCCGGCTTGTGGCGCGCACGCTGCCCGTATCCGGTCGCGCGTTCGACATGACCGGCCGCATCACCGAGATCGGCACCTACGGCGACGGATGGGACGTTCACGGCAAGACGGGAACGGGTTCGCCCGTGCTTGCGTCGGGAGTCCATGACGACGCCCACGATTATGGCTGGTTCGTCGGCTGGGCGCGCAAGGACGAACGTGCCGTCGTTTTCGCCCGCCTGATCCAGGCCGACACCATCTTGCCGGAGGGCGCAGGGCCGAACGCGCGTGCGGCTTTTCTGGCCGAACTGCCGGACTTGCTCAGGTCGTCGACGAAATAGCGGAACGCGCCGTCAGCTCGCCGCCAGCGGCCGCGGTGCGTCCGTAACGGCGGGACGCGGCGCGACCGGTGCCGCAGCCTGCGTCATCGGCGCGGTCGAGCCGGGCGCGGTGGAAATCGCGCGGAACTCGTTCGCCGGTTTCTTGGCGCTGAGCTCATCGGCCAGCGGATTGTCGGCGTGACGGCAATTGCCTTCGAAGAAGGCGCCGGTTTCCACGGCGAACGCTTCGTGCAGGATGTTGCCTTCGACATGGCTCGTCGCGCACAGCAGGATCCTGCGGGCGCGGATGCTGCCCTGGACGCGGCCGCGGACGGTGACGTCTTCGGCCACGACTTCGCCGTTGATGAAGGCCTTGTCCCCGATCACGAGCCCGGCGCTGCGGACGTCGCCGTCGACCCGGCCGTCGACCTGAATGTCGCCCGTCGAGGTCAGCGTACCGCTGACGATCAAATCGGCGCTGATGATGGACGGTGCCGACGAACGCGCCGCGCGCTTGGCCTGCGGAACGGCCGTCGCTGCTGTGGCCGCCGCGGTCGCCGCCGAGTCCTTTTTACTCGTAAACATGTCTGCCAGCCTCGATAAAGGTGCTCGGGTTTCGAACGACATCATCGTACCAAACCTCATAATGCACGTGAGGTCCGGTGCTGCGCCCCGTCGATCCGAGTTTTCCGATCGGAGCGCCTTGCGAAACCTTAGCGCCGACGCGGACTAGAATCGACGACAGATGGCCATAGCGCGTGTGAATTCCGAAGCCATGGTCAATTTCCACCATATTGCCATATCCGCCACGCTCTCCGGCGTAAATTACCGTGCCGGGAGCGGTCGCGGAGATCACCGAGCCCCAGGGACCTGCGAAATCGACGCCAGGATGGAATGAGTAGCGCCCCGTAAACGGATCGATGCGGGCACCAAATCCGCTCGTGCGTTCAAACTGCGCGCCGGCGACGGGCGTCGTCAGCGGAATATGGCGCGTGGCGGACATCAACGTGTTCAACTGATCGAGCACCGCCGAGGCGCGCAGGAAGGCATCGCTGAACTTCTGGTCGGCGATTCCGTCGATCCGCACGCTCTGGAGCGGAATGTCGGGACCGCCTACGCCGTGCGCGCCTTCGAACCGGCGCGCATAGTCGTCGGGATTGATTCCGGCGTGGCGGATCAGGCTCTGCAGCTCGGCGACGCCATGCGCCACTTCGCCCTGCGCGCGCACCATCAGCACCGTCTCCTGCGTGCCGATGGCGGCAACGCGGCGTGTCTGTTCGTCCAGCACGCGCAGCGCCGGATGCGCCGCGAAGTTGAGGGTCAGTTCGGGCGTCGCCGGTGTCGAACGACCGAACAGGAAGCCCGTGATGTGTCCGACCGCCCCGCCGAAGTCGAGGAAGCTCGCCTTTGTCGGCTTGGCGGTGCGCGGCTGGGGCGCCATCGGCTGCGGCATCGCAGGCAACACCGATGCTCCGCCAGGAGCCGATACCTGCGGCGTCGGCGGCAGGTTGTTCATGAGCGCAGGCGGCTGGGGATTGTCGATCCCGTCGCTCGGTCCGGGACCATCGCCCGCTTCGGCCGGCGCATGGTCCGGGCCGATGCGTATTCCCGTATTGGCCAGTCCTGCCAGCGTCGCATCCACCTGATGCTTCTGGTTCAGGAAGGTCATGATCGTGTTCTGCTTGAGTTGCAGCTCGTCCGCGGTCGACTTGAAGCGGTCCTCGGCGGCGACGAGCGCGCCGTTCAATTCGTCGTAGGAAAGCTGGAGGTCGGCGACGCGATTCTCGTACGCCGACTGCATCTGCTGATAGCGGTGGTCCTTCGCAGCGATGATCCGGTCTTTGAAGATCACATTGACGGTCGCGAACGCGACCCAGCCGAGAAAGATCAGGGACAGTCCAGCCAGCGTTGCCTGGAGAGTCGGACCAAAAGTAAAGAACTGAACGCGCCCGTCGCTGCGGATGTAGATCTGGCGCTCCGGAAACGTTTCGTGGAGCCAAGCCCAGACTCGCTCGACGAGAGTCCCCGCCATCCCAACACTTCCCTCGTGTGCGTCTTGTGCGCCGTTCCCAACGGCGCGCATTTCACTCAATTGACGCCGTCGAATCAAGCTTTTGCCCCAGAAAAACGACTTCGCCGTCGATCGAGGTCCGAACGATTTTTTTGGCGGAACGGATTTCATCGGAGCGACTTGGCTGCGGCGAGAACGTCTGCAACGTGGCCGGGAACTTTGACCTTACGCCATATCTGATTGATCACGCCCTTGCCGTCGACGAGAAACGTCGCGCGCTCCATCCCCATGTACTTACGACCATACATGCTCTTCTCCACCCAAACTCCGTAGGCGAGGGCAGTTTCGGTTTCGGGGTCCGAGGCGAGCACGAGTTTCAACTTGTACTTGGCCTTGAACTTGTCGTGTGAAGCGGTGCTGTCCTTCGAGACACCAATCACCGCAACGCCCAGCGAATCAAATTTCTTCTTGCTCTCGGAAAAACCGATCGCCTCCTTCGTACAACCGGACGTGTCGTCCTTGGGGTAGAAGTAGAGTACGAATGGCTGTCCCTTGAGGGACGCGAGCGATACTTCACCGCCCCCGTCCGTCGCAAGTCGGAACTTCGGGGCCTTGTCGCCGGGCTTGAGGTCCATGCGGTCTCCGAAAGACGAAATTACGACGTTTGCGGGCGTGGGAAGTCTAGGCCATAAGCTGATAGCTGATCTGGGGGCGAAGGCCAAGGTTCAGCCTCAATTGTCCATGATTTTGGGGGGTTAGAGGTGCAGGTGCGTTGGCGCAGGAGCCCTTAGCAGAGCGGAATTCGGGACCCAGGACGAGTGGCGGCACGCTCGCCGACGCCTGGAATGCGTCCTTTATCGGCCGCTATATCAAGTCGCACCATCTCAGCCGGACGGCTCTGGTTGCGGCCGCTCTGGGTGTTGCCGTCTTGTTCTTCGTCATCGGCGCCGGCCTGCGGCTATTGGTCGGACCGATCTCGCTCGGCCCGCTGTCGGGCCAGATATCCGACGCCATCGCTCAGGCATTGCCGGGTATCACCGTACGCTACGATCAAGCCGCGATCGAATGGTCGCGCGACCAGGGGCGCGTCAACCTCGTCGTGCTCGGTGCGCGCGTCTTCGACTCCAAGGGCCGCATCATCGCGCAGGCGCCGCAAGCCGACATCGATCTGGCCGCGCAACCGTTCATCCAGGGCAAGCTGGTCGTCACGCGCATCACGCTGGTCGGCGTACAACTGACGCTCGTGCGTACGGAAGACGGCGGCGTGCGCCTGGGCGTCGAACGCGACGAGACGCAGCGCGACATCATCAAGCGCATCACGGACGCGATCAACTCGAACAGCACGGGCGCGTCGGCGTTGCAGGCTTTCGCCATCCGCAACGCGCGCGTCGCTTTCCTCGACGAGACGACCGGCATGTTCCTCGTCGCCCCCAAAGCCGACGTGAAGATCGCGACCGCCGGACGGAACCTGGTCGCGACGCTCGCGGCCGACGTCGAGGTCTCGGGCCGCGCCGCGCAAGTCAGCGGCTCGATGAATCTGCCGCCGAAGCAAGGACCGGTGACAGGAACGATCGAGGTCCGCGGTCTCGACGTAGCTGCGCTCGGCCGCAACGCGCAGATGTTCCACTTCCTGAGAAGCGTCGCGATGACCGCAAACTTCTCGGCGTCCTTCGCGATCCAGGGAACGCATCTGCTGTCCGCCGGCTTCGGCGCGGACGCGTCCGGCACGGCGGTCCTGATCGGCGTGAAGCAGCCGGTGGAGGTCAGGACCCTGCACCTTGCGGGACATTATGACCGCGCGACGGCCCGCATCTACGTCGACAACGCCATTCTCGACTCCAGCCAGATGAAGGCGCACCTCGTCGGTGCAAGCAGCCTGATATACGATGCGTCCGGCGCCATCCAGCGGCTCGGCGTGACGCTCGACGCGGACCATGTTTCGCTCTCGGCGCCCGGCATCTTCGCGCAACCCGTCGCCGTGTCTTCGGCTGCGTTGAACGGCAGCTACGTTCCGGCCACGCACGACATCCTGATCGATCGCCTGGGAGTCGTAGGGAAGGGACTGAAGCTCGAAACCTCGGGCCGCGTGACGCTGATCGACAAGCAATCCCCGGTGACCGAGCTGAAGGGCCGGATCGATACGCTCAGGGTGGGCGATCTCCTGCATTTCTGGCCGCTTGGCGCCGCCGACGGCGCGCGCGACTGGATCAGCCGCAACATCTTCGCCGGTTCCGTCGGGCCGATATTGTTCGAGACGCACTTCGCCGCCGGCATGCTCGACCAGGACAAGCTGCCCGACAATGCGCTCGCGATGACGTTCCCGATCATCGATGCCGAGGCCAACTACGTCACGGGCCTGACGCACATGACCGCCGTGCAGGGAAAAGCGAAGCTGACCGGCAACACCTTCACGGTCGACGTCTCGAGCGCGCGCATCGGTCCGCTCATGCTCAGCAAGGGACATGCATCCGTACCGGATCTCAGTGCCGCGGATACGCCGGCCGAGATCATGGCCCATGTCGACGGCTCGATGACGGACATTCTCAAGCTCACCGACCTCAAGCCGCTGAACTACGCCACCCGGTTCGGCATCGATCCGAACACCACCAAGGGCGCGGCGAACGTCGATCTCGATTTCAAGCTGCCGCTAAAGCGCGACCTCGGCATCGACATGGTCGCGATCTCGGTGAAGGCCAACGTCGCCGGCTTTGCCGTCGCGCTCGGCAAG
This sequence comes from Rhizomicrobium sp., assembly GCA_035499335.1. Classification (GTDB taxonomy): domain Bacteria; phylum Pseudomonadota; class Alphaproteobacteria; order Micropepsales; family Micropepsaceae; genus Rhizomicrobium. The sequence goes on from DATJZB010000007.1 coordinate 38,179, forward strand.
GACCTGCACCTCGCCGACGGCACGATGAAGTTCGAGATCGACAACAACCATCTGCACGCCGCCGGCGTGACGTCGCTGGCGACATCACGGCTGACCGTGGACTGGGTCGAGGATTTCAAGACGCGCAACGCCATCACGACGCGCGTCGCGGTGAAGGGACTGGTCGACGATGCGGCGCGCGAGGCGCTGCACATCCATGTCAGCGACTATCTGCGCGGCAATGTCGGCGTCAACGGAACCCTGACCGGCCATCGCGGACAGCTTCTCAGCGCCGATCTGAATCTCGACATGACGCCGTCGATCCTGTCGTTCGACCTGGTCGGCATCGGCAAGCCCGCCGGCTTTCCGGCATCGGGCCACGGCACGGCGGTGTTCGGACCGCACACGGCCATTCAATCGGCCGACGTGAAGATCACCGGTCCCTCGCTCCAGACCACGATGTCGGCGACGTTCAATCCGGACGGGCAGATGGCTTCGCTCAGCGCGCCGACCGTGCGTTCGGGCTCGGCAAACGATTTCTCGTTCAACCTGACGCGCTCGTCCGCCGGCGAGGACGTCGTCGTGCGCGGCCGCTCCGTCGACGGCACGCGCATCGCCGGACGCGGCAGCTCCAACGGCAACGGCAAGGCTGCGGCGTCCACCCCGCGCGCGTCGAGCAGCACGGGGTTCGACGGCCCGTTCCACGTCAGCGTGAAAGTCGATCGTGCAGTGCTGCGCAGCGGCGTCGCGATCGCGCCGTTCAACATCGACTATGCCGGCGTCGGCGAACGGATCGGAAGCCTGGCCCTGAACGGCACGCTCGGAAAGAACGCGACGCTCGCCGGAAACATCGTTCCCTCCGGCGCCGACCGCAAGCTCGTCGTGACCTCCAACGATGTCGGCCTCCTGGCGCGCGGCCTGTTCGGCTTCCAGAGCATGAAAGGCGGCAAGCTCGACCTGCAGATCATCCTGCACGGTCCGGTCAATCCCGCCGCGAGCGATCCGCCGGCCGCCAACGACTACCAGGGCGTCATGAAACTCGAGGACTTCCGGCTGCTCAACCAGCCGTTCCTCGCACGCCTGTTCAGCGCGGGCTCGCTCATCGGCTTCGGCAATCTTCTGCAGGGCGACGGCATCGCCATCGACGAACTGAGGGTGCCGTTCAGCTCGCGCAACGGCGTGCTCGCCATCCAGGACGCCCGCGCCACTGGACCGGCAATCGGCGTCAGCGCCGAAGGCTATCTCGACCGGCCGAAGAACGAGATCGCGATCAAGGGAACGCTCGTGCCGCTGTTCGGAATCAACAGCGTGCTGGGATTCATTCCGCTGCTCGGCGACCTGCTCGTGTCCAAGCCGGGCGAAGGCATCATCGGCATGACTTATTCCGTCGCCGGCGATCCGGAAGAGCCGCGCATCAGCGTCAATCCGCTGTCGATGGTGACGCCGGGCATCCTGCGCCGCATCTTCGAAGGCAAGATGCCGGACGCGGCCAATGCGCCCTCGAACGTGAAGCCGGCGCCGGCGACGGCGACGCCGCAGGGGCCGGACAGCCCGACGCAGGACAAGCCCTAGGCCGGCTTCACCAGCACGTGCTTCTTCTTGCCGCTCGACAGCTTGACGACGCCTTCCTTGGTGACGTCGGCGGGCGCCACGATGAGTTTCGGATCGCTCACCGCGACATCGTTGATGCGCAGACCGTTGTTGGCGATCAGCTTGCGCGCTTCGGAGTTCGACGATGCGAGGCCGCAGGCGACCGCGAGGTTGAGGATGCCTTCGGGTAGCCTGGCCGAGATCGTCGGCAAGCCTTCGGCGAGCGTTCCTTCCTCGAAGGTGCGTCTGGCCGTTTCGCCGGCGGCGAGCGCGGCTTCGCGCCCGTGCAAAACGGCCGTCGCCTCGGTCGCGAGGATCTTCTTGGCGTCGTTCAGCTCCGCACCCTGGAGCTTCTCGAGGCGCGCGATCTCGGGCAGCGGCAGGTCGGTGAACAGCCGCATGAACTTTCCGACGTCGCCGTCCTCGCAGTTCCGCCAGAACTGCCAATAGTCGTAGACGCTGAGCATGTCCTTGTTGAGCCAGACGGCGCCGGCGACGCTTTTGCCCATCTTGGCGCCGGAGGCGGTCGTGATCAGCGGAGTCGACAGCCCGAAGAGCTGCACGCTCTCCATGCGCCGTCCCAGATCGATGCCCGAGACGACGTTGCCCCATTGGTCGCTGCCGCAGGACTGCAGCCGGCAGCCAAAGCGCTTGTACAGCTCGACATAGTCGTAGGCCTGGCAGACCATGTAGTTGAACTCGAGAAAGGACAGCGCCTGCTCGCGCTCGAGACGGATCTTTACGCTCTCCATGGTCAGCATGCGGTTGACCGAGAAATGCCGGCCGACATCGCGCAGGAACGGGATGTATTCGAGCTCGTCGAGCCAATCGGCATTGTCGACCATGATCGCGTCGCTCGGCCCGTCGCCGAATTTCAGCAGGTGGCTGATGCCGGCCACCATGCTCTTCTTGTTCTCGTCGATTTCCTCGGTGGTCAGGATCTTGCGCACTTCGTCCTTGCCGGACGGATCGCCGAGTTTCGTCGTGCCCCCACCCATGAGGACGATCGGGCGGTGCCCAGCCTGCTGCAGCCGGCGCAGAGTCATGAGCTGCACCAGATTGCCGATGTGCATGCTCTTGGCGGTGCAGTCGAATCCGATATAGGCGGTGACGCGTTCGCGCACGAAAAGCGAATCGAGATCCTCCGCCGCCGAGCAGTCGTAATAGGCGCCGCGCTCCACGAAGGTACGCAGGAAATCGGAGCGGAATGCGGGCGCGGCAGGCATGGTATAACCCGGGTTGAAAAGGGTCGGGTGTGTAGCACGAATGGCCGAAACTCTTAAAGTCATAGGTCTCATGAGCGGAACCTCGCTCGACGGGATCGATGCCGCCATCGTCGAAACCGACGGCGAGGATGTGGCCGTCCCGGGCCCGGTTCTTGGGATTCCCTACGATGCGCAAACCCGGGAGATGCTGCGGGCCGCGCTCAACGATGCCCGAACGGTCGCCGCCGGTGCGCCGGTGCCGTACTCGATCCGGGATGCCGAAAGACGGCTGACCGAGGCCCATGCCGAGGCTGTTCGGGCGCTGCTGCGCAAGGCCGCCCTCTCGGCGTCCGATATCGCGCTGATCGGCTTTCACGGCCAGACGATCCTGCATCGGCCGGAGCAGCGCTGGACCTGGCAGATCGGCGACGGCGCCTTGCTCGCGCGCCTGACCGGAATCGACGTCGTCAACGATTTCCGCTCGGCGGACGTGAAGGCGGGAGGCCAGGGCGCGCCGCTCGTGCCGCTCTATCACGCGGCGCTGTTGCGCAAGGCGAGAGGAATCGCGCCGCCGGTCGTGATGGTGAACATCGGCGGCGTCTCCAACGTCACCTATGTCGGGGACGATACGATCCTGGCGTTCGACACCGGTCCCGGCAATGCGCCGATCGACGACTGGGCGCATCGCCACACAGGCAAGCCCGTTGATGACGGCGGCGTCCTCGCGCGCAGCGGCAAGGTCGACGACACGGCTCTGTCCCGCATGCTGGACCACGCATTCTTCGCGCGCACGCCGCCCAAATCTCTCGACCGGATGGATTTCGGCATGGACGCAGTCGACGGCTTGAGCGCGCCGGATGGCGCCGCGACGCTGACGGCATTCACCGCCGCGTCCATCGCCAAGGCCCGCGAGCATTTTCCCGAGCCGGCGACGACCTGGATCGTGTGCGGCGGCGGGAGACACAACCGCACGCTGATGGACGAGCTTCGTGCCCGCGTGAATGCGCCGGTCCTGACCGCCGAGGACGCCGGCTGGGATGGCGATTACATCGAAGCGGAGGCCTTCGCCTACCTAGCCGTGCGCTCGCGCCGCGGTCTGCCGCTCAGCCTGCCGACGACGACCGGCGTGCCCCAGCCGGTCACCGGCGGAAAATTTCATCGAAAACAATAGCGTAAGCCCTTCAAAGCCAAGCAACATTGAAATTCGTTCAGGATCGGCGAAACCATTTGTAAAGCATCGCGTGCACACCATCCGCTTTCCGGGGCGTAACGGAGGAGTGGATGAGTTCCTTATACTCGGACCGCCCGATGTCGGATTATGAGCGCGCGTTGACCGGAATCGTGCGTGTGATGCTCGACGCCATGATCGACATGGGAGCGCCGAAGAAACAGCTGGCACAGAGTCTCAAGACTCTGAAGGACAGCGCGCAGCTCGACGGTCATCACACCGAGGCGGCGCTGATCGAGATGATGATGCGCAACGCGGGACTGCGCTAGCGGCCCTCGCGGGGCTTGCTCATCATGTCGTGCACGTAGGTTTCGACCGTCTCGACGACTTCCGCCTCATGCTTGTCGAAGAAGTGGTTCGCGCCCTCGATCTTGTTGTAGGTGATCTTGATGCCCTTCTGCGCGGTCAGACGGTCGACGAGCTTCTGCACGTCGGGCTCCGGCACCACCTGGTCGCGCGTTCCGTGCACGATGAGACCCGATGCGGGGCAGGGCGCGAGGAACGCGAAGTCGTACATGCTGGCCGGCGGCGCGATCGAGACGAAACCGGTGATTTCCGGGCGGCGCATCAGAAGCTGCATGCCGATCCAGGCACCGAAAGAGATGCCGCACACCCACACGTTCGACGGGTTGGGATAGAGCGTGTTCATCCAGTCGAGCACCGCCGCCGCGTCGGACAATTCGCCGGCGCCGGAATCGAACGTGCCCTGGCTGCGTCCCACGCCGCGGAAGTTGAACCGCACCGTGGTGCAGCCCTCTTTGTGGAACATGTGGAACAGGTCGTAGACCAGCGGATTGTTCATCGTCCCGCCGAACTGGGGATGCGGATGCAGGACGAGCGCCATGGGCGCGCCGGGAGCCTTCTGGCGCTGGTAACGCACCTCGATGCGACCCGCGGAGCCCGGGAGAATGATGTCAGGCATGGAGGTTTCCCTGTGGCACGATCCCGAAAAAGGGACTTTCTTTAGATTTTTGCTTGGAAATTCGGCGGGCAGGCCGGCCATAAAAGGCGGGCGCAATCAGGCGGTTACAGAATAATGCGGGGTGCGTCACGCTAATACTTGACCGTCTTAGTAGGGGAACCTATATCCGGCAGACAAGGATTCCCATGCGCACCGGGGTACGGAGCCTGTTCATACACCGACTGGACCCCTGAAAAGCAAGGCAAAACGCGCCTGCGACAAGGAGAGACGGATATGCGCCTCAGCACCAAAGGACGATACGCGGTTATGGCGATGGCCGACCTGGCCCAGCACGAGGCCGCAAACAAGCCGGTTTCGCTCGCCGATATCGCGCAGCGGCAGGAAATCTCGCTGTCCTACCTGGAACAGCTCTTCGCCAAGCTGCGGCGCGGCGGCCTCGTCAAAAGCGTGCGCGGTCCTGGCGGCGGCTATCGGCTCAGCCGGCCGTCCAACGAGCTGCGCATCTCCGACGTCATCATGGCCGTGGACGAACCCATCGCGGCGACGCGTTGCAAGCCGGGCAGCGCCAAGGGATGCACGACCCAGGGCGCGCGCTGCGTCACCCACGATCTGTGGGAGGAACTTGGCCGCCAGATCCAGGTGTTCCTGTCGTCGGTGTCGCTCGCCGACGTGGTGGAGAAGCGCGTGCTGGGACGCACCCAGCCTTGCGCCGCAGCGAACAACAGCGAACCGCGCGAAGCGGCCTGACCGCTATTCAACCGTGATGCATTACCTGGATCACAATGCGACTTCGCCGTTGCGCGACGAGTCCCGCGCAGCGATGGAGCACGCCCTCGCGATCGGCGGCAATCCTTCGTCCGTACACGGACGGGGGCGCGCGGCACGAGCCGCGGTCGAACGCGCGCGCGAGCAGGTCGCCGCGCTGGCCGGCGCGCGCGTCCAGGACACGATTTTCACCAGCGGCGGAACGGAAGCGAATGCACTCGCGCTCTTCGGTGCGGTGCAGGGCGCGGCCGAAGCGGGCGCCCGCATCACGCGGCTGTTCGTTTCGGAGATCGAGCACGACTCGGTGCTCGCCAATGCGGCGGCGCTCGCCGAGCGGGTCCCCGGCTTGCGACTCGAACATATTCCCGTCACGTCCGACGGCGTCGTCGACCTGGAGGCGCTTCGCGTGCAACTCCGTGAAGGCAAGGGCAGGGCGCTCGTCGCGGTCATGGCCGCGAATAACGAGACCGGGGTCATCCAGCCCGTCGCGGAAGTCGCCGATTTGATCAAGGAACATGAAGCCTGTCTGTTCGTCGACGCGGTCCAGGCAGCGGGTAAGATCGCTCTCTCCACGGCCGCCCACTATCTCTCCCTATCGGCGCACAAGCTCGGCGGGCCCGAGGGCGTGGGCGCTTTGATCGCTCGCGAAGAGGCGCCGTTTGCGGCCGCTATCCTCGGCGGCGGACAGGAGCGCGGTCGCCGCGCAGGCACCGAGAACGTCGCCGGCATCGCCGGTTTCGGCGCCGCGGCGTCAGCGGCGGAGCCGATCGGACCGGCCCTGCGCGATCGCTTCGAGAGCGAATTGACATCCTCGTTCCCCGAGGCCGCGATCTTCGGCGTCCGCGCCCCGCGCCTGCCCAACACCTCCAATTTCGCGCTCCCCGGAATTGCCGCGGAAACCGCCGTAATGGCGCTCGACCTCGACGGCGTGATGGTGAGCTCAGGCTCGGCCTGCTCTTCGGGCAAGGTGCGGCCGTCGCACGTCCTGCGCGCCATGGGCGTTCCCGACGCGATCGCATCGACCGCGCTGCGCGTCAGCTTCGGCTGGAATTCGACCGAGGCGGACGTCGACGCCGCGCTTTCGTCCCTCAACCGTCTTGTCGCCCGCGCGAAAGCGCGCGCGGCCGCGTGAGCAGGTCCATGTCGTCAGCAGCGCGTGAAACCAAGAAACAGGTCGCCGAGATCGGCGAGAAGTACAAGTACGGCTTCGTCACCGACATCGAGATGGAGCGCGCGGCCAAGGGCCTGTCGGAAGACACGGTGCGCTACATTTCCGCGAAGAAGGGCGAGCCGGACTGGATGCTGGAGTGGCGGCTCGGCGCGTTCGCGCGCTGGCGGCAGATGCGCGAGCCCGACTGGGCGCGCGTGCACTATCCGAAGATCGACTACCAGGACGCTTACTACTACGCCGCGCCGAAGAGCACGCCCCAGAAGCAGAGCCTGGACGAGGTCGATCCCAAGCTGCTGGAAACCTACAACAAGCTCGGCATTCCGCTGCACGAGCAAATGGCGCTGGCGGGCGTCGCGGTCGACGCCGTCTTCGATTCCGTTTCCGTGGCGACGACGTTCAAGGAGAAGCTGAACGAAGCGGGCGTGATCTTCTGCCCGATCTCGGAGGCGATACGAACGCATCCCGAACTGGTGCGCAAATATCTCGGCAGCGTCGTCCCGGTGACCGACAATTTCTTCGCCACGCTCAACTCCGCCGTCTTTTCGGACGGTTCCTTCGTCTACATCCCCAAGGGCGTACGTTGCCCGATGGAGCTTTCGACCTATTTCCGCATCAATGCGAGCGAGACGGGCCAGTTCGAGCGCACGCTGATTATTGCCGACGAGGGCTCGTACGTGTCCTATCTCGAAGGCTGCACGGCGCCAAAGCGCGACGAGAACCAGCTTCATGCCGCCGTGGTCGAACTGGTCGCGCTCGAAGGCGCGGAGATCAAATACTCGACGGTGCAGAACTGGTATCCCGGAGACGAAAACGGGACCGGCGGCATCTACAATTTCGTCACCAAGCGCGGCGACTGCCGCGGCGACCGTTCGAAGATCTCCTGGACCCAGGTCGAAACCGGCTCGGCCATTACCTGGAAATATCCGAGCTGCATTCTTCGCGGCGACGACACGGTCGGCGAATTCTATTCCATCGCCATCGCCAACAATTTCCAGCAGGCCGACACCGGCACCAAGATGATCCACCTGGGCAAGAACACGCGCTCGCGGATCATCTCCAAGGGCATCAGCGCGGGCAAGGCGCAGAACACCTATCGCGGTCTCGTCAGCGTGCATCCCAAGGCCGCGAACGCCCGCAACTACACGCAGTGCGACTCGCTCCTGATCGGCGGCAAGTGCGGCGCGCATACGGTTCCCTACATCGAAAGCCGCAATCCGACTGCGCGCGTCGAGCACGAAGCGACGACGTCGAAGATCGCCGAAGACCAGCTCTTCTACTGCCTGCAGCGCGGCATTCCGCAGGAAGAGGCGGTGGCGCTGATCGTGAACGGCTTCTGCAAGGAAGTGCTGCAGCAGCTGCCGATGGAATTCGCGGTCGAAGCGCAGAAGCTGGTCGGAATTTCTCTGGAAGGCAGTGTGGGTTAGTCATGCTCGAGATCAAGAACCTGCACGTCGCCGTCGACGGCAAGGAAATCCTCAAGGGCCTTTCGCTCACGATCGAGGCCGGGCAGGTGCACGCCATCATGGGCCCGAACGGTTCGGGCAAGTCGACGCTGTCCTACGTCCTCGCCGGGCGCGACGGCTATGAGATCACCGAAGGGCGTATTCTCTTCCGCGGGGAAGATCTTGCGGCGATGAAGACGGAGGAGCGCGCCGCCAAGGGCATTTTCCTGGCGATGCAATATCCGGTCGAGATCCCGGGCGTCACCACGCTCACCTTCCTCAAGACCGCGTTGAACGCGCAGCGCCGGGCTCGCGGCGAGAGCGATCTCGACGCCATGAGCGTCCTCAAGCTGGTGCGCAAGAAGGCGGCAGCGCTCAAGGTCAGCGAGGAAATGCTCAAGCGCGCGCTCAACGTCGGTTTTTCCGGCGGCGAGAAAAAGCGTCTCGAAATCCTGCAGATGGAACTGTTCGAACCGAAGCTCGCGATCCTCGACGAAACCGATTCCGGCCTCGACATCGATGCGCTCAAGCTCGTGGCCGAAGGCGTGAATGCGATGCGCACGCCGGAGCGTGCGATGCTCGTCATCACGCACTATCAGCGGCTGCTCGACTATATCGTGCCGGACCGGATTCACGTTCTGGCCCGCGGACGGATCGTGGCCGAGGGCGGCAAGGAACTGGCTCATGAGCTCGAGGCCAAGGGCTACGAGCATATCGTAGGCAAGGCGGCATGAACGCCACGACCGCAACCAGGCTGACCGACGCGCTGTCGCTGCATGCGACGACGAGCGCAGCCTGGCTCGACTCGCGCCGCGCCGATGCCGCCAGGCTGTTCCGCGACAAGGGCGTACCGCATCGCCGCGTCGAGAACTGGAAATATACCGATCTCAAGACCGCGCTCGACGGTGCCAACGATGCCGGTGCCAGCGACATTCGCTGCACGATCGGAGGCCTGCCGGAGGGCGTCGAGCTGCTCGATCTCAGCAATCTGGCCGATGCGCCGCAATGGGTGCAGGCGCATTTCGGAAGGGCCGCGCTTTCCGACTCTATGCCGGCGGCGTCGTTGGTGCTGGCGCGCGCGGGATTCGCGCTGCGGGTGCCGAAGAACCTTCGCGCCCTGCAGCCGCTTCGCATCGCCGTCGAAGGATCCGGCCATGCGCGCGTGCTGCTCGTGCTCGAAGAGGGCGCCGCGCTTGAACTCGTCGAGAGCCGTCCGGAAGGCACCGGTTTCAGCAACGTCGGCATGGAGATCGTCGTCGGCGCGAATGCGCGGATGACCCATGTGCGCGTGGCGGACGCGTCGCCCGAGGCGATCGCGGTCGAGGACATCGCCGTTCGCGTGGCGCGCGACGGCGCCTATAGCGTGCATCTCGCA
>DATJZB010000008.1:0-8647 GCA_035499335.1 Rhizomicrobium sp.
CGCGCGCCGACACAACGAGTGCGGCGCACGCGTGTGGACGAGCCATGTCTGCGCATATCCTTTCATCCAGCGCGAACGTTGCCTGATCCAGCGCCCGAGGGTCGTCGGCGCTTCCTCATAGGTCGTCGATTCGAGCATCGAGACGCGCATGCCGCATTGGGCGAGCCGGATGCCCATGTCGGCATCCTCGGTGACGTTGAACGGATCCCATGCCGCGACGTCGTGAAGGGCCGAAGTGCGGAAATGGTTCGATGTTCCGCCAAGCGGCATCGGAAGTCCGAGCCTCTCGAGGCCCGGGATGAGCGCATCGAACCAAAGGCTGTAGTCCAGCGCGAAGAGCCGTGTCAGCCAGTTCTCCCGCGCGTTGTAGAAGTTGAGGCGCGCCTGGAGGCAGGCGAGCGAGCGGGGTCCCTTGCGGAATTTCGCGACGGCCCTTTTCAGCTGGTCGCGCTCGGGCCGGTCCTCCGCGTCGTAGATCACCGTGAACTCGCCGCGCGCGAAGGCGAGGGCGTAGTTGCAGGCGCGCGGTTTCGTTCGCGGCGTTCCTTGCGGTACGCGGATGACGTGAAACGGTCCGGCGGCCGCGAGCGTGCCGGCAAGCGATGCCGTCGCGGCATCGTCGGACTCGACGATCAGCTTGATGTCGAGCTTGTCCTTCGGATAGTCGAGCTCGCGCAACGCCGAGATGAGCCGCGGCAGCACGCGCGCTTCGTGATAGAGCGGCACGAGGATCGTGTAGACGGGCGCCGTTTCGTCCTCGACCGCAGGCGTGACGGTCACCCGTTGCTCGCGGTCGCCCAGCGCGGCCAGAACGGCACGAAAGAGCGTGCCGGCGACAAAAGACAGCGACGCGAGGGCGCCAAGCAGGTCCAGTGCCGCGTGCGGACGCAGCGCCAGCGCCAGGACGAAGGCCGCGACGAACGCACCCATGAGCGTCATCTGTACGGGCGTCGCGACCGTTTTTGCCGAGAGTGACGGCATCGTCCGTGCCAGCGCCTCGACGGCGTCGTCGACGATCGCGACACCGAAACGTTCCTCGAGCGCGTTCAGCAGTTCCCGGCGGCCGATGCCGGCGAGCCGCGCACCCGGATAGGCGGCGCGGAGCCACGCCAGATTTTCCGGCGATGTATCGCTGGTGGAAACGACGGGATGTTCGTCTTCCGCGGAGATGGGCAAATAGAGGCGTGAGAGATAGGTTCGGTATTCTTCAGCGTTCGACGCAACGCGCGAGGATGCGAACCGGCCGGCCAAGACCATGGGCGCTATTCGCTGATGTCGGGAACTGGACTGACGCCGGGCCAGCCGAGAAGGGCTGCCTCAAATACCGGACGCATCACTCGCGCGGATGGCGCGTTGGACGCGAGTATGATTCGACATGCGACGGTTGTACAATTATTGGAACTTCAACCTAAAATTGGTGCGACGGATTGTTCTGGGGGCTGTACTTGAGAATGAGTTGCGATTACATCTTGATCCGCGTGCTACCTATGTCCATGAGTTTGGTGAGATGAACGTCTTGAAATCCCTTCTTTTTGCCGCCGCGGCTGTCGTCGCGATCGTGCCCGCCCTGGCCGACGACGGTACGATTCCGGTCTCTCTGAAGAACCATAAATTCGCGCCGGCCGAGATCCACGTGAAAGCGGACGTGCCCAATGTCATCGCCCTAACCAACAATGACGACACTGCGGAGGAGTTCGACTCGACCTCGCTTAAGGTCGAGAAAGTTGTCGCAGGTCATAGTACCGGAAACGTCCGCCTGCGACCTTTATCGGCGGGCCGTTATCCCTTCATGGGTGAATATCATTCCGAAACGGCGCAGGGCGTCGTGATTGCGGAGTAGGGAATGCTTGCCAGTCTTCTGATCGTGTTTCGCGAGGTCATCGAAGCGGGCCTGATCGTCGGCATCGTCCTCGCGGCCACCAGGGGCGTTGCCGGGCGGGGATTGTGGATCGCGATCGGCGTCGGGGCCGGCGTGCTCGGCGCATGCCTCGTTGCCGCGTTTGCGGGGCAGCTGGCGGCGTTGTTCCAGGGCTCCGGCCAGGAAATTTTCAACGCATCGATCCTGCTCGTCGCGGTAATGATGCTGACCTGGCACAATGTCTGGATGGCCGGCCATGGCAAGCAAATGGCTCGCGAGGTGCGCCAGATCGGCAGCGAGGTCTCGACCGGACAGCGCACTCTGACGGCGCTCGCCGTCGTGGTCGGCGTCGCCGTTCTGCGCGAAGGCTCCGAGGTCGTGCTGTTTCTCTACGGGATTGCAGCGCAGGGCGGCTTGTCGACCGCCGCGATGTTGTTCGGCGGGTCGTTGGGCCTGCTCGCAGGCGCGGCCGTTTCCGCCTTGATGTATTTTGGACTGCTGACGATCCCCGCACACCGTCTGTTTTCCGTCACGTCGTGGCTCATCACGCTGCTTGCTGCCGGGATGGCGGCACAGGCGGTCCTGTTCCTGCAGCAGGGCGGCTATTTCGAGGTTCTGACGTCGACCGTTTGGGACACGTCCTGGCTGCTGCCGGAAGGAAGCATCGCCGGTCGGCTGCTGCACACCCTCGTCGGCTATAGCGACGCTCCGAACGGCGCGCAGCTCATCGTCTACGGCGCGACGATCCTGACGATCAACGTCCTGATGCGCATCGTGCACGGCAGGAAAGCTCTTCCCGAGGCGGTGCCGAGCACGGCGTCCTAGCCGAGACTATCGAACGGAACTGTAGACGGCGTCGATCAGCGCGCGGTTGCGCGGATTTTGCCAGCGCGGGCCCATGTCGTTCGTGACGTAACCAAAGGCGACGCGGCCTTGGGGATCGCAGAACCCGAGCGAACCGCCTGCACCGAAGTGCCCGAACGCGCCGGCGTTGGGTCCCAGTGGTCGCTCCGGCTGCGTAAGTTGAAATCCGATTCCGAAACGGCTGTTGCGCTGGTTGATTATGTCGGGCCCGTTGACCTGCTCGGTCGTCGCCTCATCGATCGCCGAACTGGAGAGAATTCGTATCCCGTCGACTTCGCCGCCGGCTGCGAGCGCTGCATAGACGCGCGCGATGCCGCGCGCATTGCCGTGTCCGTTCGTCGACGGCACTTCGGCCTCGCGCCAGCGCGCCGTATTCACCCAGTTCGAGCCGGAAAATCCGGGCGGGTTCCAATAGGTGTTCCACCGCATGAGGTCGTTGTCGCCGTCCAACGGCGGCTTCACAGGATTCCCCGGCCAGAGAAATTCGGAGACACGGTGATGTTCGCCGGCCGGAAGTCCGATGTGGATATCGGCGCCGAGCGGCAGGGCCACGTCTTCGCGCAGCAAAGTCCCGATGCTGCGCCCGGAGACGCGCCGGACCAGCTCGCCCGCCAGAAAGCCGAATGTGTTGACGTGGTAGCCATGCGCGGTGCCCGGCTTCCACCACGGCGTCTGACCGGCGAGAGCGTTCGTGATGACGCTCCATTCCATCGCCGCGCCGTCCGGAAGGGGCTCGCGGATGGCCGGCAGTCCGGCCTGGTGGGACATCAGTTGGCGAACTCTGACTTCGTCTTTTCCGCCCTGCGCGAATTCCGGCCAGTAGGCCGCGACTCGTTCGTCCAGATCGATGGACCCGCGCTCGGCGAGCTGCATTACCGCGATGGCGCAGAGCGCCTTGCTCACGGAAAAGAAGTTGACGATCGTGTCCTCTTCCCAGGCGTGCCTGCGCGCGACGTCGGCCCATCCGCCCCACAGATCGACGACGACGCGTCCCTCGTGCCAAATGGCCACGGCGCCGCCACGCTCGCCGCGTTCGCGGAAGTTCTCGGTAAATTCCCGCTTTACGGCCGCGAACCTTTCATCGCAAAAACCCGCGACAAACGGCGCTTCATCCATGGACACGGTAAAAGCCCTTCCTACTTCCGTTCAGGATACCCGAATAACTACGTAATCAGAAAATACGTATAGAAACCGAACTATCGACTTTCATCTTTGGTAATTCACCCATGCCAATCTGCCAGCCTTGCCGAGGGTGCAGTGCAGACGATCGAACCCGAGATGATGTCCCACGAACGCAGCGACGCCAGGGCTGCGATCCTGAAGGCTGCGCGGGCCCTTGCCGAGCGCGACGGCGTCGAAAATCTTACCCTGGGAAAAGTTGCCGCCGAAGCGTCGCTTCCACGGCCGGTCGTGTTCGGCCAATTCGTGCGCAAGGAGGACCTGCTCCTGTGCGTCGCGGCCGACAGTCTCGCCACGCTCGCCCGCAAGATGGGCGGAATCGAAGACGTGCAGCAGGAGGTTGCTGCTGCGGACGATCGCGAAGGCGCGGTGATCCTGACTCTGCAGCGTGCCGAAGCGGCGGACGCCATCATCGAAAGCGGTCGCGAAATCTCGGCTGCCATGGGAGGCGCGCCGGATTATGCCGCGGGCGGCTCGCACGCCGAGCGCCGTCAGTCGCGCCGCGTGGACATGACACGTCTCATGGAAAGCCAGATGCGCGGCAGATCGCAGGACGATGGCGAGGATCGCTCCGACGAGAGTGCGGCCGTCGCGTCCGAAAATGCGCCCGAGAAGTCCGCGCCGCGCGCGCCGGACGCCTGGCTCGAGCGCCGGCTCCGCGTCTTCGAGCGCGCCATGACGGCGATGGAAGCGCGGCAGGACCAGGTCGAAAAGGACAGCCGCAATCTCGTCGTCAAAGCCGAAAACGAGATCAAGGAACTGGAAAGCGCGTTGGGTGCGCTGGTCGCGCGTGTCGACGAGTCCGAAGCCAAGCAGAAAAGCGTCGTTAATGAGCTTCGCATGGCGATCGGCGAGGCCACGCTGCGCCTCCAGACGGTCGAAGGTGTTGCCCGCGCGGCGCTGGTCGAGAACGAAGCGCCGGCTTTCGAACACGTACCGGAGGAACCGGTGCCGGTGGAGCCGCCTCAACAAGTCGCGATCGAAGCGGTGGTGGAAGATGTCGCGCCGCCAGCACATGAACCGGCCGAGCATGCTGCGCATAAATCGTTCCTCGACTCTGCCCGCGCGTCCGCCATCGCCGCGGCGACCGTCAAGGCGGAGGCCGAAGCTGTCGCGCGGACGCCGAAAAAGATCGACATGCGCGTGCGCTACATCCTTCTTGGGATTGCCGTCGGCGCGCTCTTCGTCGTCGGGGCAGTCCTCGCCTTCAGCCAGGGCGTCCGCGACGGACGGAACGAAGCGCTGCGGCACACCGCGGCGGTTCCCGTGCAGCTTTCGCCGGCCTTCGCGGTCGCGGACACGCCGCTCGACAAGCTTTCCCAGCTCGCGCGTTCGGGCGATGCCAATGCCCAGCTTGAGATCGCCAATCGCTATCTGGACGGCGAAGGCACGCCCCGCGATGCGGGTGCGGGATTCCGCTGGATGACCCTGGCTGCCAAGCAACGCAATGCCGTTGCCGAGTACGTCCTGGGTACGCTTTATCAAAGCGGTGTCGGCACGAAGGCGGATCTGGTCGAGGCGACGCACTGGTATGAAGCGGCGGCGCTGCAGGGCAATCGCAAGGCCATGCACGATCTGGCCGTCGCCTACGCGGAAGGCCTTGGCGGCGTGAAGAGCGCGACGGAAGCCGTTCGCTGGTTCTCGCGAGCAGCGAGCCTCGGCTACGTGGACTCGCAATTCAATCTCGCCGTTCTCTACGAGCGCGGCGACGGCGTGCCGCAAAGCCTCCTCGACGCCTACAAATGGTACGCGATCGCCGGCGCCCAGGGCGACGCCGAGGCCAAGGCGCGCATCGACGCGCTGCGCACGCAACTCTCCGCCGACGACCTCGCCGCCGCGCAGCACGCGGCGGATGCGTTCCGCGCGGCGCAGTTCGACCAGGCGGCGAACGTCTCGCCCAAGATCTAGGAACGCGGCGCGGTCCCGCGCGCGATCCAGATCTGCGTCCCTCTCGCCATCACGCGCCCATGCTCGTCGAACAGCGCCACGCCGGCGATGAATTTGCGCCCGTTCTGCTCGATCGGCCACGCGGTCACGACCGTCGGCTGTCCGGCGCGCGGCAGGATCGTGACTTCGGCCGTCATCGTGCCGAGCAAGCCGCCACCCATTCCGGTCTTCACGATCCATGCGAGCGAGCCGGGGCAGTCGAGCGCCGCCCAGACGATCTCCGGCGGGATCAGACCGTCGGGCCGGGCGAACGCTTTGTGCGGCGTCCACACGCAGGCGATCTCGCCAGCGGCGGCGCCTTCCACCTGACCGGGCAGGATGCGTAGTCCGTCTCCATCCTGCCGCGCCGAGCTGCAGGTGAAGCAAGGCGGATGAAAGGGAGCTTCGATGACGGGGCAACGCGCGCCGGCCGCGTGCGCCTGCTTCAGCGTCGGCGCGACGGGTGGATCGGGCAGGTCGACCTCCGCCCGGGTTGCTTCGGCGATGAGCGTGCCGTCGCGCCCCAGCAAGCGCACCGATTTCTTGCCGACGTCGAGGTCCAGCGGCGTATCCAGCGGAATGAGCGCGCGCAACACGACGCTGGCGGGACCGGCAATCTCCTTCCCGAGCAGACCGCAGACATAGCCGCCGTTTCCGGAATTCGGAGGCCCGCGGAACTGCCGGGCGACAATCACTTCACGCATGAATGGGTCCTGGACATGAATACGGGGCGGCTGCGTTTCGCGCCGGCCGCTCTTTGCACGATTCAGGCCGCTGCGCGCGCGTGTTCCTTTGCCACACCGAGATGACGCACATAGAAGGCCTGCCACGACCCGCCTTCGAAATTGGGGATCTCGACGTGCGCGCCGGGATTGATGTGCATCGTCTTTTCCTTGGAACCGAAGGCGTTGAAAAGAGCGATCCCGGTCTCGCGCGGCGCGACCGCGTCCTCCCACTGGAACACGAACTCGACCGGTATGTGGATGGCGTTGGCGGCCTGTTCGAACGCGGCGGCGCCAGGGCGGAGCCCGGCGAGGCCGAACACGGCGCACTTGATCCGCGGCTCGCTGGCAACAAAGGGAACGCCGATGGCGGTACCCATCGAGACGCCCCAATAGCCGACCGGCCCCCCACTCCCGACGAATTCGAGCGATTGGGCCGCATCGAGCGCGTCCTTCCATTCCGGCACGGCGCGCTGCGTTCTCTCGGCCATGGTTTTCAGCATCTCGGCGGACGGTCCACCCGTGCCGCCGACTCCGCGCACGCGATCGCCGACTTCCTTCGCCAGCTTCTCCGCCTGTTCGCGGCTGATACGGTCGCCGTGACCCGGCGCGTCGATGGCAAGCGTCGCATAGCCGAGGCGTTGTGCATATTGGCGCGCGCGCGCCGCGAGAGTGCCGATCTTCTTATGCTGCGAGCCGCCATGGCCCATGAGGATGAGCGGCCGTGGCGTTTTGGCGCCTTCTGGAGACCAGATCACCGCGGGAACCCGTTCGCCCGCTACCGTCAGGTCAAACAGACGCTCGGTCACACCGGCCTCGGATCTTTCACGCGTGAATGTCACCATGCTTTCGCTCCTGCCCGTGGCGCGGCTGCAAGCGTCGCAAATGAAGTGCGCCAGTCAAGACGGCCACCCCGGGGTGCGACCGTTTCGAATGACGGGATTCCGGCGCCAAATGTGCTGAATCGGCGGAAGCGCGGTCGAGGGGGCGTCTGGCTATGAACCTCGGCCTGCCAGAAGCTCGTGGACGACCGCACCCGGCCGGCAGAGTTTCGCTGCGTGCGCCGTCGCGACGATCGGGCGGTTCATCAGAACCGGGTGTGCGGCCATGGCATCCAGGATTTCGCCGTCACCGACACCAGGTTTATCGAGCCCGAGCTCGGCATAGAGCGGCTCTTTGGTGCGGACGAGGTCGCGGGGCGGGATGGCCATGCGCCGTGTCAGCGCTTCCAGCTCGGCACGCGAAAGCGGCGTCTTCAGATATTCGACGATGCGCGGCTCCTGTCCGGAAGCGCGGATGGCCGCCAGCACCTCGCGCGACGTGCCGCAATTCGGATTGTGATAGACGGTGATCTGCATGGCTTTTCCCCGACGCCGGTTGAGGCTCGGACAGTGGCATAGCACGGCCTTGGCGGGACGCGCGATGCGCCCAGGAGGGCCATCGCCGCGCGGGCGATAGTGCTAAGCTACAGGCGCGCTCCATCGGTCGGCGATATGAAAAATTCCTACGAGTCCAGGATCCGCCGCATCAAACGCGCGCTCGTCCGCAGAGGGCACGGTCTCCGGATGTCGCCGACGAAGAACCGGCATGCGCCCGAATGGGGAAAGTTCCAGGTCATCGCGCTCGATACAGGCGACATCGTGCACGGCAAGGGATATTCGCTCAGTCTCGACGACGTAGAGGCCTACCTATTCGAAGAGTAGCGCTGCGCACTGCATTTTCGTCGTTCGACGCATGTCCGCGGATAGCGCAGACCGAGGCCGGCGTCGCGGCGCGGGGCGCTCGCTGCAAGGAAATGAACTATCCAATGTGCCGGCCGCCCAGGTCTCGATCCGCGCGCGACATACGGCGCAAATCGGGGGCGGGTTCACGCTGGTGCCGCGCGTGGTCGGCGTTTCTCTCGGCGCGAGCTGGTAAGCCGCGGCAACGACACGCCGTCTATTTCAGGGCGCCGGGAGACCGGCGCCCTCACTTTATCTGGTGCCGGCTACAGGACTCGAACCTGTGACCCCCTGATTACAAATCAGTCCCGAATGAAACCGAGTGGCTGTGGGCGTTACTCCCTGAAAGGTCGATGGATGCGCGTTATCAACCATTT
>DATJZB010000009.1:0-5870 GCA_035499335.1 Rhizomicrobium sp.
TCCGTTCGCCATGTCCGTGCCCGGCGGCTGGGCCCTGCTCACTTCCAGAAGGTGCTGCGGCGTCGGCGTCCAGCCGACCGGCATGGCGCCCGGCGTACCGCATTTGATGGTCCCGCCGTCCTGGTCCTGGCAGGTCGGCGCCGCCAGCGCGGGCGGCGCGAACAAGAGCGCGGCGAGAAATCCCAGAGTCGCAACCGCTGAGCGCATGACGCCCGTCCGAGTCTGATCGATTCGCATCATACGGCTCCGCCGGCGGCGGCCAAAATGTCCTTCCAGACCGGCAAATTTACCTCTTGTTAGGGACTGGGATGAGACAGAGCAAAGCATTGTTTGGTTAAGCAATTAGAAACACCGCCCTGCAATTATTGCCGGGTAGCCGGCGGAAGCTGCCATGACCAAAGTTCTGATTGCTGCGACCTACCTTCTGGTGTGCGCCACCGTCGGCACGACGGTGTTCATGTTCGCCGGCGTCGCGACCGGCATCCTGACGGCGGCCGTGCTCTCGCTCGGCTGCATCGAAATCCACAGCGCGCTGATCCGGCGCCGCGAAAAGCGGATCACCGGGAACGAGATCGCCGGACTGAAGCGCGTCAGCTTCCACTTCGAACAGGCCCTCGACGAGACGCGCTCCAAGATGGAAGAGATGAGCGCCGCGCTCGAGGCCAAGACCAACGCCCAGAGCAGGAAGATCGTCGCCGAGCTGCAAGTGCTCGAAAGCCTGATGCGCGACTTCGCCAGCAAGATGTCCCACAGCGCCAGGACGCAGCCGGCCGAAGAGATCGTCGAGCGCCGCCAGACCGGATCGGTGAAGGCCTATCTCGAGCCGCTCGGCCAGGCCGACCTGCTGGAAACCATCCGCGCCTCGCTCGAACAAAACCGCGTCGATCTCTATCTCCAGCCGATCGTCAGCCTGCCGCAGCGCAAGCTGCGCTTCTACGAGGCGCTGTCGCGCCTGCGCGCCGAGGACGGCAAGGTCATCATGCCCGAACAATACATAAAGGTCGCGGCGCCCGCCGGCCTGATGTCCGTGGTCGACAACCTTCTCCTCTTCCGCTGCGTGCAGATCGTGCGGCGCCTGACGCAGAAGCAGCGCGACATCGGCGTGTTCTGCAACATTTCCGGCGACACGCTCGCCGACACCGAATTCTTCCCGCAGTTCCTCGAATTCATGCACCACAATCGCGACCTGGCCGGTCAGATCGTCTTCGAGTTCGAACAGGACGCCGTGCTGCGCGCCGGGCCACAGGGCGAATCCAATCTCGCCTATCTCGCAAGCCTCGGTTTCGCGCTGTCGATGGACCATGTCCAGTCGCTCGCGCTCGACTTCGCCAAGCTGCGCAAGCTCGGCTTCCGCCACATCAAAGTGCGCGCGCACACGCTGACCGACAGCATGAGCAGCGCCAACGCCGCAGTCGCCGCCGAGGATCTCAAGAAGCTGCTCGAACGCCACGGCCTCAATCTCATCGCCGAACGCGTCGAGGACGAACGCACGGTCGTGCAGCTTCTCGATTTCGGCGTCGACTTCGCGCAGGGCTATCTTCTGGGCGAGCCGCGCGCGGTGCGCGACGATTCCCTGAAGGCGATGGAAAAGGAACCGGCCGCCGCGCCGATCATCCCCTTCCGCCGGACCGGCTGACGACAGGGCGGAACGCCACGGACGGCGAGCCGCATTGACCGGCGCGCGGTCCGCGTGCGACCGCTATAACATGACCGCCGAGCCGAAGCTCCTCAGCCATTTTTCCGAGATCGCGCCGGAGTACGACGCGCTGATCTGCGACATCTGGGGCGTGTTGCACAACGGCGCGACCGCGTTCACGGCGGCCTGCGAGGCGCTGAAGCATTTCCGCGATTCCTACGGCCGCGTCGCGCTGCTGACCAACGCGCCGCGGCCTGCGAAGGATCTCGAGGAACAGTTCCGCCGCTTCGGCGTGCCGCTCGACTGTTTCGACACGATCGTCACCTCGGGCGCTGCGACGCGCGAGGATCTGGCGCGGCGTTCGGCCGGCGAGCGGCTCGCCATGCTGCATCTCGGGCCCGACCGCGACCGCAACATCTATGCCGGCCTCGACATCGAGTTGACCGACGCGGCGCACGCCAAGCTCGTTCTGTGCACCGGTCCGTATAACGACGAGGTGGAGACGCCGGACGATTATGTCGACATGCTCGCCGAGTTCGGGCGCCGCGGCCTCACCATGCTGTGCGCCAATCCGGACCGCGTCGTGCAGCGCGGCGGCAAGCTCGTCTACTGCGCCGGCGCGCTGGCCGAGGCCTATGAACAGATCGGCGGCGCCGTCGTTTATTACGGAAAGCCGCACCGGCCCATATATGAAGTGGTCCTCTCGGCTCTGGCGGGGGCCAAGCGTCCGCTCGCCATCGGCGACGGCCTCAACACCGACATCAGGGGCGCCAACGGCATGGGCCTCGACGCGCTTTTCATCGCCGACGGCATCCATGGCGAGGACGTAGCGGAATTCTCCGCGCCGCACATGGCGGAGCTTTTCGCGCAGGCGGGCGTGCAGGCGCGGGCGGCGATGCGGGCGCTTGTCTGGTAGGCGCCTTGCAGAATAAAAACGGCCGAAGCAACGGGACGACGCGATGACCTACTATATTGAAGACCTGAAGCCGGGCATGTCCGAGAGCTTCACCAAGACGGTGACCGAACGCGACATCGAGCTGTTCGGCGAAGTGTCCGGCGACGTCAATCCGGTGCATTTCGACGAGGCCTTCGCCGCCAGGACCATATTCAAGGGCCGCATCGCCCATGGCGTGCTGAGCGCCAGCTACATCTCGACCGTGCTCGGCATGAAAATGCCGGGGCCCGGCACCATCTTCATGTCGCTGACGACGCGCTTCAAGGCGCCGGTGCGGATCGGCGACACGGTCGTGGCGACGTGCACGGTGCGCGAGGTCAATGCCGAGAAGCGGCGGGTGGTGTTCGACTGCGTCTGCAAGGTCGGCGAAACCACCGTCGTCGACGGCGAAGCGATGGTGATGGCGCCTTCGCGTCCCAAGGCCTGAACGCCGGCGCATGAAGATCTTCCGCCACTATCGCGATGTTCCCGACGCCTCCAAAGGCGCGGTGGTGGCGCTCGGCAATTTCGACGGCGTCCATCTCGGGCACCAGGCGCTGATCGGCGCGGCGCGCGACCTGGCGCACGCGAACGGCGCGCCGCTCGGTGTCGTCGCCTTCGAACCCCATCCCCAGGAATTCTTCCGCCCGTCGCCGGAATCGTTCCGCCTGACGCCGTTCCGCGTCAAGGCGCGGCTAATCGCCGAACTCGGGGCGCAGATACTCTACGCGCTCACCTTCGATGCGGAGATGGCCGAGAAGAGCGCGGAGGATTTCGTCATCGATGTGCTGGTGAAGGCGCTGGGCGTCAGCGCCATCGTGGTCGGCGAGGATTTCCAGTTCGGCAAGGGGCGCAAGGGCAACACGGCGCTGCTGACGGCGATGGGCGCGGAAAAGGGCTTCGGCGTCAGCCTGTTCAAGCCGGTTCCCGGCGGCGGCCACGACAAGATTTCGTCGACCCAGATCCGCGATGCCTTGAAGCAGGGCAGGCCGGAGGAAGCGGCGCGCCTGCTCGGCCACTACTGGAGCATCGAGTCGCGCGTCGACCATGGCGACAAACGCGGCCGCACGATCGGTTTTCCGACGCTCAACATGAAACTCGCCGACAGCCTGCAGCCGGCGTTCGGAATCTATGCGGTGCGCGCGCGCGTGCTGGAGGACGAAAAGGTGGTCTCGACGCATGAAGGCGTCGCCAGCTTCGGCATCCGTCCGATGTACGAAGTCGCGACCCCGCTGCTCGAGACGTTCCTGTTCGATTTCGCCGGCGACCTGTACGGCAAGCACATGGCGGTGGACTTCGTGGCCTATATCCGTCCCGAGGCGAAGCTCGACAGCCTCGAGGCGCTGAAGGAACAGATCGCCAGGGACAGCGAAGCCGCGCGCAAGGCGCTCGCCGCGGCGCGCCCCGCCGCCGGAAATCCCGCCGAACCGGGATAGGGGCGCCGCGCTTTCATGCGCCGGCTCGCTCGCCCCTCGATGCGGGGCGCAAACGGGTGGTGGACGGCCTCCGTACCCACTGTTAGAACCCCGGGGTGATTTGCAGGCAGGCCGCAATGGATTTTCGGGGTTTTTCGCGAATTTGCCGCCCGGCTTCGTGCCGGGGGTAACCCTGTTCGCGAAGACCGGGTTGAAGCGACCGCAACCTCGAAGGCCTGAACGACATGTCCGACACGAAAGATTCCGCCACCAAGCCGCGCGACTACCGCGCGAGTCTTTTTCTTCCAACCACTGACTTTCCGATGAAAGCGGGTCTCCCCGAGGCCGAGCCGAAATGGCTCGCGCGCTGGGAGGCCATGGACCTTTACGGCCGCATGCGGCGCCAGGCGAAGGGCCGGCCGCTCTTCGTTCTGCATGACGGGCCGCCTTACGCCAACGGCGAGATTCATTCCGGCACCGGCCTCAACAAGGTGCTCAAGGACTTCGTCGTCCGTTCCCGCGGCATGCTCGGCTACGACGCGCCCTATGTACCGGGCTGGGACTGCCACGGCCTGCCGATCGAGTGGAAGATCGAGGAGAAGTATCGCGCCGAAGGAAAGTCCAAGGAGGACGTTCCGATCGAGCAGATGCGCCGCGACTGCCGCGAATTCGCCAATCACTGGATCGGCGTTCAGCGCGAACAGTTCAAGCGGCTGGGCTGCATCGGGCTCTGGGACAAGCCGTACACGACGATGGACTTTCGCGCCGAAGCGGTGATCGCCTCGGAGCTGCACAAGTTCGTCGGCAACGATCTGCTCTATCGCGGCTTTCGGCCGGTGATGTGGTCGCCGGTGGAGAAGACCGCGCTCGCCGAGGCCGAGGTCGAGTATCACGAGAAATCCTCGCCGACGATCTATGTGAAGTTTCCGATCGTCAGAGGCGCGCATCGCGGCGCCAGCGTCGTCATCTGGACGACGACGCCCTGGACGATCCCCGGCAACCGCGCCATCGCCTATTCGCCGACACTGGAATACGGGCTGTACGAAGTCGTCGGCGCGGAGGACGGCTCTCTCGCCACCGTCGGCGAAAAGATCGCGCTCGCCGATGCCCTGGCGGAGCAGACCGCGAAACACTCGAAAGCAGCGCTGAACCGACTGGGTTCGTTCGATCCGAAAGGCGTGGTCTGCGCGCATCCGTTCCGCGGGCACGGCTACGACTTCGACGTCCCGCTTCTTCCCGGTGAGCATGTCACCGCCGACACCGGTACCGGCTTCGTCCACACCGCGCCGGGCCACGGCGAAGAAGACTTCGAGCTGATGCTGTCGACGCACAAGAACTACACGGTCGACCATCCGGATGCATTCAGCGTGGTCGGCGAAGACGGTTCGTTCAATCCCCACGTTCCGCTGTTCGCGGGGCGGCGCATCCTGACGCCCGAGGGAAAAGACGGCGACGCGAACGGCGCAGTGATCCGCGAGCTGATGACGCGCCACAAGCTGCTGGCGAAGGGCACGTTGCGTCACTCCTATCCGCATTCCTGGCGCTCCAAGGCGCCGGTGATCTTCCGCGCCACGCCACAATGGTTCGTCGGCATGGACAAGCCGATCGGCAAGGATCCCGGCGACACGCTGCGCGCGCGCGCCATGCGGGCGATCCACGACACCGAATGGTATCCAAAGTCCGGTGAGAACCGGCTCGGCGGCATGGTGAAGGACCGGCCCGACTGGGTCCTGTCGCGCCAGCGCGCCTGGGGCGTGCCGATGTCGATCTTCGTCGAGAAGGCGACGGGCAAAGTCCTCAACGATCCGGCGGTCAACCAGCGCATCGTCGACGCCTACAGGAGCGAAGGCGCGGATGCCTGGTTCAACTCGCCGCCCTCGCGCTT
>DATJZB010000010.1:0-101924 GCA_035499335.1 Rhizomicrobium sp.
CCGCCGCGCTTTGCCTTGGCCTGCGCAGGCGACACCGGGCCGCAAGGGTGCGCACGAGCTCGCACCCGGACCTGTCTGGTCTCGCGTTATCTAGAAGGGCTCACCCGAGGCTCCGCCAGCGTTTCCCGGCAGAGATGGGAGTGGAAAATAGGAAAACAAGGACGTGAATAGGATTTAATTGCTTAGACGGTAAGCTCACGGCGGTGGGCGCGTTCGTCCGTCAAGTCTGAATGGCATCGCGCATCCGCCGGCTTCGAAAGCGACGTCGTTCGGCGATCGCGCGCGTTCAGGATCGGTCCGATGCGCGCCCTAATTATCCAGGAACGATCGCAGCTTGCGCGAGCGCGACGGATGCTTCAGCTTGCGCAGCGCCTTCGCCTCGATCTGGCGGATGCGTTCGCGCGTGACGCTGAACTGCTGGCCCACTTCCTCGAGCGTATGGTCGGTGTTCATGCCGATGCCGAAGCGCATGCGCAGCACGCGCTCCTCGCGCGGGGTGAGCGTGGCGAGGACGCGCGTCGTCGTCTCGCGCAGGTTCGCCTGGATCGCCGCGTCGATCGGCAGGACCGCGTTCTTGTCCTCGATGAAGTCGCCGAGATGGCTGTCCTCCTCGTCGCCGATGGGCGTTTCGAGGCTGATCGGCTCCTTGGCGATCTTGAGAACCTTGCGCACCTTCTCCAGCGGCATGGCCAGACGCTCGGCCAGTTCTTCCGGCGTCGGCTCGCGCCCGATCTCGTGCAGCATCTGGCGCGAGGTGCGCACCAGCTTGTTGATCGTCTCGATCATGTGCACCGGGATGCGGATGGTGCGCGCCTGGTCGGCGATCGAACGGGTGATCGCCTGGCGGATCCACCAGGTGGCGTAGGTCGAGAATTTGTAGCCGCGACGGTATTCGAACTTATCGACCGCCTTCATCAGGCCGATATTGCCTTCCTGGATGAGGTCGAGGAACTGAAGCCCGCGGTTGGTGTATTTCTTGGCGATGGAGATGACGAGGCGCAGGTTGGCCTCGATCATTTCCTTCTTGGCGACGCCGGATTCGCGCTCGCCCTTCTGCACCGTCTGCACGTTGCGGCGGAACTCGGTGATCGACTGGCGCGTCTCCTGCGCCAGCGCCTGGATCTCGTCGCGGTGCGTGTTGATCTTGTCGCGTTCCTCGGCGACGAATTCCTTCCAGCCCATGCGGCTGAGCCGGCCGACGCGGCGCGACCAGTGCGGATCGAGCTCGTTGCCGAAATGCTCCTTGAGGAAGTCCTCGCGCGCCACGCCGTGCGCCTCGGCGAGACGCAGGAGACGGCCTTCGAGCGAGACCAGACGGCGGTTGATGCCGTACATCTGGTCGACCAGCGCCTCGATGCGGTTGTTGTTGAGCTTGAGGCCCTTGACGAGATCCATCGTCTCGTTGCGCAGCTTCTTGAAGCGGCGCTCCTGGCCGGTCGACAATTCGTCGGAGGCGAGCGCGGCTTCGACCGAGGCGTCCTGCAGGCGGCCGAGCTTCTTGTAGAGCGCGGCGATGGCGTCGAGCGCCTCGAGCACCTGCGGCTTCAGCGTCGCTTCCATGGCGCTCAGCGGCAGGTTGCCCTCGTCGTCGAAATCGTCGGCATCGGCTGCGTCGGCGGCAGCGGCGGCTTCGCCGCCGTCACCCTCTTCGCCGTCGGCCTTGGGCGCCGGTGCGGGCGCCGGCTTGGGCGGCGGCGGCGGCGCGGGACGCGGCAAAGGCTGGCCCGCGGCGGCCGCATTGATGTTGGCGAGATGCGCGGCCGAGCTCGCGGCCTGCGCGGCGGCGGCGGCCTGGCCTTCCGGGCCGACGGCATACATCGCTTCGAGATCGATGATGTCGCGCAGAAGGACCTTGCCTTCGTTGAGCTCGTCGCGCCACACGGTCAGCGCCTCGAACGTCAGGGGGCTCTCGCACAAGGCGCCGATCATCAGCTCGCGACCGGCCTCGATGCGCTTGGCGATGGCGATTTCGCCTTCGCGGCTGAGCAGTTCGACGCTGCCCATCTCGCGCAGATACATGCGCACCGGATCGTCGGTGCGATCGTACTGTTCCGTCGCGGTGCCGCTCTTGGTGGCGACTTCCTTGCCTTCGGCGACGGCGGGAAGATCGCTGTCGGCGCCTTCTTCCTGCTCTTCGCTCTCGATGACGTTGATGCCCATCTCGTTGAGCATCGCCATCGTGTCTTCGATCTGTTCGGACGAGACCTTGTCGGAGGGCAGGACCTTGTTGAGCTCGTCATAGGTCACATAGCCGCGCGTCTTGGCCTTGGCGATCATCTTGCGGACGCCGACGTCCGACATGTCCAGGAGCGGGCTGTCGGCATCGCCCGGCGTGTCCTCGCCCGGCTTGCCGGCCTTGGCGGCGACCTTGACCGGGACCTTGCCGTTGGCCTTGGCCGCCGGCTGGGGCGGAACTGCCTTTAGGGCAACTTTTGCGGCGGCGGCCGCCGCCTTGGCGCTGACCTTGGGCTCCGGCTTGGCCTTGGCAGGCGTGTGCGTCCGGGCGGCCGGCTTGGCGGCGGCGGCGGGCTTGGCGGCCGGTTTGGACCGGGAAACGGCCTTTCGCGCCGGTGCCGGCTTGGCCGGGGCGTGCTTTTTCAAGGGTTTTGCCTGCTTTTTCGTCGCCGTTTTCGTCGCCACGCTGAATTCCGTCAAAAAGGGGCCCCTATATAGAGGCGAGAGAGTCCCTGTTTTCGCTCCGCCTAGTCGCCCGGGGGGAGGTCCAACAGTTTCTGGGCGTCGTGCCAGCTTTCCTCGGTGCCTTCGCTCTTGAAGCGCTCCATGGCGCGGGCCCTTTCGGGCTCGCGTTCGGCCATTTCGCGCAGATCGCCGGCAGCCTTGAGGAACCTGGCATCGCTATCCCCGGCATCCGTCTCATCCGCCGGTCCACCCACCGCCCGCGCATTCAAACGGGCGACAAGTTGAGCCATTCCCAGACGTCCCAGATGGTTCTCCAACCCCTGTTTTTCAAGCCTGGAGCCGGAAGCGGCGAGGTTTAGGAGTTGCTGGCGCAGGCTGTCAAGCTGAGCGTCGCCGAAGGGAAGCTCGGCCAGAAGCTCGCCGTGCCGCTCGGCAAGGCCGGGCTCGGCCAGGAGCAGCGCCGCGAGCTCGAACTCCTTGAGCCGCAGTGCCCCGCTCCGCCCGGAACGGGCGAGGATGCTCGCCTTCACCGCCGCCGACACGGTCTCGCCGCCGCCATAGCTTCCCGGCCGCGGCACCACATGGCCGCGCTTGTCGAAGCGGCCGCGGTCGGACGGACGCCGCTCCGCCGGCGGCGTCGAGGCCCGGCGCTTGAAGGCGTCGAACACCTTCTGGTCGAAGTCGCGGCGGTAATAGTCGGCGATCCTGGCATCGCCGATGGCGGAGACGATCTCGCCCAGCGCGCGCTCGAGCCCGGCGCGGCGCTCCGGCGTCGAGAAATCCTTGCCTTCGGTTTCCGCGCGCCAGAGCATCTGCGACAGCGGCAATGCCTCGTCGATCAGCTTGCGCATCGCGGCGGGTCCGTTGGTGCGGATGAGCGAATCCGGATCCTCGCCCGCAGGCAGGAAGGCAAAACGCAGCGAATGGCCGGCCGTCAGATGCGGCAGCGCGAGGTGCGCCGCGCGATGTGCCGCGCGCAGTCCCGCCTCGTCGCCGTCGAAGGCGAGGACCGGTTCCGCCGCCGTGCGCCACAAGAGCTGAAGCTGGTCTTCGGTCAGCGCGGTGCCGAGGGGCGCGACCGCTGCCTCGAACCCCGCGCGCACCAGGGCGATCACGTCCATATAGCCTTCGGCGACGACGATCTGCTGACTCTTGATCGCCGCCGGCCGGGCGCTCGCGAAATTGTAGAGCAGATGGCCCTTGGAAAAGAGCGTCGTCTCGCCCGTGTTGATGTATTTGGGCTTGGCGTCCGGCGCGAGGCCGCGTCCGCCGAACGCGACGATGCGGCCGCGCGCATCGCCGATCGGGAACATCACACGGTCGAAGAAGAAATCGCGCGGCCCGCGATCCTCCGTCGCCGGGCGGACCACGCCCGCGGCGACCATGTCGTCCAGCGTGATGTTCCGGGTCTTGAGATGTTCGATCAGCGTCGCGTGGCCGGGCGGCGCATAGCCGAGGCGGAAGCGCTTCGCCGCCTCGCCGTTCAAGCCGCGCGACTGGAGATAGCGGCGCGCCTCGGCCCCCGCATCGGCGCGGAGCTGCTCCTCGAAGAAAGCGCAGGCCGCTTCGATCACGTCGTAGAGCGATTTCCGCTTCTCTTCGCGCGCCTCGTCTTCGGGCGACCATTTGGGAAGTTCGACGCCCGCCTCGCCCGCCAGCCGCTGCACCGCTTCGGGGAACGACAGCCCGTCCGTCTCCATCAGCCAGCGGAAAGCGTCGCCGCCCTTGCCGCAGCCGAAGCAATGATAGGTCCGCCGCGCATTTTCGACCTTGAAGGAGGGGGACTTTTCCTTGTGAAACGGGCAGCAGCCCCAGAACGCCTGTCCCTTGCGGGACAGCTTCACGCGCCGGCCGACGAGCTGGACGATGTCCGTCCGGCGCAGGATTTCCTCAAGCAGGTTGGGCGAAAAACGCATGCCGCCAAGATAGGTCCTGCGGCCGCCCATCGCTAACAAATAGATGCGCCGCGCCGCGCAATTCACATGATTCCGGGCCGTCGCTCACCCGTCGGGCCGGAAAAGCGGGCGGAGCAACGCCGCGAAAGGCGCCGCGGCCTGGAAGCAGGCGCTGTGCCGACGTACGGCCGCGACGAGCGGATCTCCCGGCTTCGCGGCTGCTCCCGCGCGCGGGGTCAGCGCGCCGGCGCCGATGCGGCGGAGAAATCGCTGACCACGGCGAGCATGTCGAGCGCGGAACCGTCGCTGGACAGCGGCAGGAACAGCGTCTCGTGCTTCATGAAGTCCTGTCCGGCGAGCGCGGTGCGGTGCGCCACCGTGCGCAGCGGCTTGCGATTGGCGATCACCCAGCGCACCGCCTGCAACATGCGATGGACCACCGGATCGGTGGACGCGGCGTCGAAGATTTGTCCGGTCGGATCGGTCTTCAGCTGCGCCACGATGGCGGTCCCCGTCAGCCGCTGGCGATAGGCGTTGCCGTTATCCTGCAGATCGAGAAGCTGGAGATGCGGCGCGAAGCCCAACGTCTCGCGCAGGCTGAACTGATCCCGCGTCGGCATCGGCCGGTCGCCGCGCTTGGCGGTCCAGAAGGCGAGCGCCGCCTTGATCTGCGGCGCCTGCACGCGCAACTGGGGATCGAGTTCGAATTCCGGATCCCCGGCGGATAAGCGTTCACGCATGATCTTGGTGTACTGCATCGCTGTCCCGTTGCCGCTTCCCCGGCGCCGGACAGCAGGCCGGCCGGGGAATATCCCGCTCTCCGCGAGCGGGACGAAAATCACTTGGGCGAAAGTGCTTCTTTCACCGCGCCGCTCGCCTTGCCGAAGTCCATCTGTCCGGCAAACCGCTCCTTCAGCGCCGCCATGACTTTCCCCATATCCTTGATCGACGACGCGCCGACCTCGGCGATGACCTTGGCGATCGCAGCCTTTGCCTCATCCGCGCTCATCTGCCTGGGCATGAATTCGCGGATGACGTCGATCTCACCCTGCTCGGCGGCGGCGAGTTCGGGGCGGTTGCCCGCCTTGTAGGCGGCGATCGAATCTTCGCGCTGCTTGATCATCTTGGCGAGCAGCGAAAGGATCTCGTCGTCGCCGAGAAGTTCGCGGCTCGTTTCCGTGCGCGCCGCGATGTCCTTGTCCTTGAGCGCGGCGTTGATCAGCCGAAGCGCGCCGACGCGCTTCTGGTCCTTGGCCTTCATCGCCTCTTTCAGCGAATCGTTGATCTGTTCGCGCAGGCCCATCCTACCCATCCCGACTGGAGAATCCCAATCTAGACAAATCGCGGCGGAATTCCAACGCGTTGAAATGTCAGAGGAAAATAGCGACCGCGAGAGCTTGACCCTGAAGGGTCGCATCCCTATTTTCCGCCAAATCCAACCGGTATCTCCCATGTCCGACGCAACGTCCGCAACGGCCGCAAAACCGGCCGCCGCCTTTCAGCGCGGCGCGCTCGTTCTGGCGGACGGAACCCTCTTCGCGGGCCATGTTTTCGGCGCCCTCAAGGAAGGCATCGGCGAAGTCTGCTTCAACACGGCGATGACGGGATATGAGGAGATTCTTTCCGATCCGTCCTACGCCGGACAGGTCGTCTGCTTCACCTTTCCCCATATCGGCATCGTCGGCACCAACGCGGAAGACATCGAATCGCTGACGCCGGTCGTGCGCGGCCTCGTCGTGCGCGCCGATGCGGAGCATCCCTCGAACTACCGCGCGTTCGGCGCGCTCGACTCCTGGCTCAAGGCGCACGACATTCCCGCGATCGCGGGCATCGACACCCGCGCCCTGACCAACCGCATCCGCGAGCGCGGCATGCCGCACGGCGCGATCGTGCAGGCCCGGAACGGCGCGGTCGACGTCGCCGCCGGCGTCCAGGCGGCCAAGCGCTTTCCCGGCCTTGTCGGTCTCGATCTCGCCAAGGACGTGACCACCCGCCAGACCTATCGCTGGCGCGAGACGCCCTGGGCCTGGAGCAAGGGCTATGGCGAGATCGCGGCGCCGAGCTGGCGCGTGACGGTGATCGACTTCGGCGTCAAGCGGAACATCCTGCGCATGCTCGCGGGCCACGGCGCCGACATCACCGTGGTGCCCGCGCAGGCGACGCTGGAGGAGGTCATGCGGCACAAGCCGGACGGCGTCCTGCTGTCCAACGGTCCCGGCGATCCCGAAGCGACCGGTGTCTACGCCATCCCGACGATCCGCGGCCTGATCGAGGCGAAGGTTCCGCTGTTCGGCATCTGCCTCGGCCACCAGATGCTCGGTCTCGCGCTCGGCGCCAGGACCCGCAAGATGCCGCAAGGCCATCACGGCGCGAACCACCCGGTGAAGGACCTCGTAACCGGCAAGGTCGAGATCGTTTCCATGAATCACGGCTTCACCGTGGATCGCGAAACGCTGCCCAAGGGCGTCAGCGAAACGCATGTCTCGCTGTTCGACGGCACGAACTGCGGCATCGCGCTCGGCGGCAGGGACGTGTTCAGCGTGCAATATCATCCCGAAGCCTCGCCGGGGCCCATGGACAGTCACTATCTGTTCGAACGCTTTGCGGCCGCTGCGAAAGCAGGACAGTCGAGATGACGACCAAGCTCCCGCTCAAGATCGACTTCATCGCGTCGGCGCGCAAACTGGCCGCCTCGGGCCATGCGTCGGTGTCCCTGTTCCAGCACGGCGACGCCAACGTTCTTCTCTTCGTGCCGACCGACCAGGACACCCAGGTCAAGCATGAGCGCGACGAGATCTATGTCATCCAGTCCGGCCAGGGCATCTTCAAGCGCGGCGGCGAAACCGTGCGCTTCGACGCCGGCGACATACTCTTCGTGCCGGCCGGCGTGGAGCACCGCTTCGCCAGCTTTTCCGGGGATTTCAAGGCCTGGGTGCTGTTTTTCGGACCGCAGGGCGGCACCGTTCGCTAGCTCGCGCATTGTTGATGGCGGAATAAACCACCCCCAATCTGGGTCATGTTATCTGTAACGCGTAGCCCCAGGCGGCAACCGCCACGATGGATGACAGGCGCCGAAAGTTCGAGGCGCAGGCCCTTCCGCATCTGGATGCGGCGATCAATCTTGCACGCTGGCTGACGCGTTCGAACGCGGATGCGGACGATGTCGTGCAGGAAGCCATGTTGCGCGCTTGGCGCGCTTTCGACGGATTTCGCGGCGGCGACATGCGGCCGTGGCTGCTCGCCATCGTGCGCAATTGCTGGCGCACGGCCGCCGGCGACCGCAAGCGGCGCGGTCATGTCGCGCTGCCCCAGGATGCCGAGCAGATGGGTCTTGACGCCATGACCTTCGAGGGGCCGAGTCCGGAGGCGGCCGCCGTCAGGAGCGACGAAGGGCGCAAGCTCGACGCGCTGATCGCGACGCTGCCCGAAGAATTCCGCGAGGTCCTGATCCTGCGCGAGATGGAGGATCTTTCGTACCGCGAAATCGCCACCGTCACGGACGTGCCGATCGGGACCGTCATGTCGCGCCTCGCCCGGGCGCGCGCGCTGCTGCGGGAAAAATGGCTGGGCAGGGTTCACGACGAGGCGCGCGATGCCGTGTGATCGCAGCCGGCAGGTCGAGGCCTATCTCGACGGCGAACTCGATGCGGCGGACGCACTGGCGCTGGAATCGCATGTCGAGGGCTGCGCGGAATGTCGCGCGCTCCTCGCCGACCTGACGGCGATGCGGCGCGCGCTGCGGGAAGACGCGACCTATCATCGGGCCGACACGTCTCTGCGCCGGCGCATCGACGCCGCACTCGATGCCGAGGCGCCGCGCCGCGCCGTGCGGACGCCCTGGTTCCGCACGGTCTGGGCGGGCGCCGCGGGCGGCGCGCTGACGACGGCGATGGCCGCTTCGCTCGCCTTCTTCCTGCTGATGCCGGCGGAAACCGATCCGCTCATCACCGACATCACCAATGCGCATCTGCGCGCGATCGCGTCGGAGCATCTGATCGACGTGGTTTCGAGCGACCGGCACACGGTCAAGCCGTGGCTGGCGGCGCATGCCGACCTGTCGCCGCCGGTGGCGGACTTCTCCAGGGAAGGTTTCAAGCTGATCGGCGGCCGCGTCGACTTCCTCGAGGGCGTGCGCGCGGCGGTGACCGTCTACCGGCACGGCGGACATATCGTCAACGTTTTTGCATGGTCGAACTATGACGAGGACCTTCCCGACTTCGCCACGCGCAACGGCTATCACATCGTCTTCTGGAAGAGCGGAAACCTCGTCTTCTGCGCGATCTCCGACACCTCGATCGACGACATCCTGCACCTCTCGCGCCTGCTGAAGGCGCTTTCGCAGACCGACGCGCGGGAATAAATCGCACCACGTACCGGTCATGGCTTCGACGAACGATCGAGGAGACCATGACGCAATCCGAATTTCCCACGCGCCGCGGCGCGCTGAAGTGCCTCGCCTATGGCGGCGCCGGAACGCTATTCACGCTTTCGGGAGGCGTTCTCCTGGCGAGCGATCTGGCGCAGGCGGCGACGAAGACGAAACACCATGCGGCGCTCGGCACGCCCCTCTTCGTGCAGATCAGCGACACGCATATCGGCTTCAACAAGGAGGCCAATCCCGACGTCGCCGGCACGCTGAAGGAGAGCATCGCGCTGATCAACGCCATGCCTGAGAAGCCCGCCCTGGTGCTGCACACCGGCGACATCACGCAGCTCGCCCGGCCCGACCAGTTCGACGCCGCGGCGCAGATCCTGTCGGGACTGAACGTCTCCGACGTTCACTACGTGCCCGGCGAGCATGACGTCGCCGACGCCGGCGGCGGCAAGGAATTCATGGATCGCTTCGGCAAGCCTTCGAACAATCGCGGCTATTACAGCTTCGATTCGAGCGGCGTGCACTTCGTCGCGCTGATCAACGTGCTCGATTTCAAGCCCGGCGGCCTCGGCATACTCGGCGACGACCAGCTCGCCTGGCTGAAGGACGATCTTGCCGGCCGCTCGTCGAGCCAGCCGATCGTCGTCTTCGCGCACATGCCCTTGTGGACGATCTACGAACCGTGGGGCTGGGGCACCGGCGATGCCGAGCAGGCGTTCGCGCTTCTGCGCCGCTTCGGCTCGGTCACCGTGCTCAACGGCCACATCCACCAGATCGTGTCCAAGGTCGAAGGCAACATCACCTTCCAGACCGCGCGCGCCACCTGTTTCCCGCAGCCCAAGGCGGGCGACGGTCCGGGACCGGGTCCACTCACGGTGGATGCCTCGGTGCTGCCCAGCATGCTCGGCATCCGCACCGTCCGCTACACGCCGCATCCGCTGGCGATGAGCGTCAAGGACATCGCGCTCGGCTGACATTCATCTCAGGACAGGAATCGTTGCATGAGATCGCAAATTCTCGTTGGCGCCGCCGTGGCCGGCGCGCTGGCCTTCTGCGCCGCCCGGGCCGTGCCGGCGGCGAGCGAGGTCGCCATCAAGAACTTCAACTTCGGGCCGCCGGCCATCACCGTGGCCGTCGGGACGACCGTCAACTGGCACAACAATGACGGCGAACCGCACACGGTGGTGAGCGCCGACGGACTGTTCCGCTCCGCCGCGCTCGATACAGGCGAGTCCTTTTCCTACACCTTCACCAAGGCGGGCACGTTCAAATATGTCTGCACCATCCATCCGCGCATGGTGGCGACCGTCACGGTGAAATAGGTTCGCGCGCAAGCTCCTGCTAACCCTTGGCGCGCGCGGCGAGCCGGGACGTTTTCCGCCCTTCCAACGTCCCGGCTCGCGTCGTTCCCGTCCGGTCCTTCGCGATCGGCCGCCTGCCGGGCAGGTCAGACGAACGTATTGCCCGAGAACCAGTCGCCGGCGGTGCGCCGCGCAACCGCGCGCGTGAAGCCGAACAGGCGGTCCGTGTCCGCTTCGAGCATGGCGATGCCCTCCGTGGCGGACTTGGCATGAAAGCCTTCGAGCAGATGGAGCGTCGCGCGATACCAGTCGAGCCACAGCGCATGGCCGTCCGGCATCCAGCTCGCATCCTCCACCGTCACCAGGCCGGTCTTGGCCCAATGGCGCCGCCACCAGTCGGGCGAATGGAAGCAGCAGAAGTCCCATTCCCACCACGGTTTGAGCTGTTCCGGAATCGTGTCGACTTCCCGCGCGAAACTCGGCACGACGATGCCGAGACGGCCGTCCGGCTTGAGGAATTTCGTGATGTAACCGAGATAGAGGTCGTCGGTGCCGAAATACTGGTAGGCATCGAGGCTGACGATCGCATCGAACGTGCCTTGCGCGAAGGGCAAGGCGTGCGCCTCGGCACGGACCGGCAGGACGCGGTCGGAAACGCCGGCGGCTTCGATGCGGCGGAGGTTTTCGTCCGGCTTGATCCAGAGATCGGCGGCGGTCACCTGCACGCCGAACTCCTTGGCGAAGAAGATCGAGCTCACCGCCTTGCCGCAGCCCAGGTCGAGCACGCGCATGCCCGGCTTCAGCGCGAGCGCCAGGCTGAGATGCTCGGCCAGCCACAGGACGTGCGGGCCCATCACATTGTCGACGATCCAGCGCGCGTCATAGCCGGAAGATCGTGGAAAGCGCGACTTCGCCAGTCGCGCGTTGAGTTGTTCGTCGGTCATTTTTTCCTCGTTCGTCTCATCCTTCGACAAGCTCATCCTTCGACAAGCTCAGGATGAAGCTTTGTGTACTCCCCTCATGCTGAGCCTGTCGAAGCACGACAAGCGCATCCTTCGACAAGCTCAGGATGAAGCTTTGTGTACTCCCCTCATGCTGAGCCCGTCGAAGCACGACAAGCTCATCCTTCGACAAGCTCAGGATGAGGCTATCTGTACTCCCCTCATGCTGAGCCCGTCGAAGCATGAGGCTCTCTTCTCCGCTTCCCTCATCCCGAACTCGTCGAGGGACGGCCACCTCAGCGATTGTCCAATTGCGCGCGCACGGAGGAAAGACCGAGCCGCGAGATGCGATAGGGCGCACCGGCGCGGCTTTCGATCAATCCCCGCCGCTTCAGCTTGCGGAAAAGGTCCAGCGTGCAATCGGCCAGGCGGTAGCCGTCGCGATTCCAGCAATGGACCGCGACGATCCGCGCGTCGTTCCACACATGTTCGATGCATCCGCCCTGCGCCAGGCAGTGCAGGACGCGTTGTTCCAGTTTTGAAATGTTCACTGTTTGAGACTCGTGCATGCAGCCGCGATCCGCAGTCGGCGCCGCGCGCGCGATGGCGCGCACCGGCCGGTGCGTGGTCAGGCTCCGCCATGGGCGAAGCGATCAGCGGGTGACGACAATCTCTGGCATGAAACCTCTGGGAGAGGCCGGGGTGACGGCACTTCCTATAGCGCGCCGCCGGTTCGCGTCAACGCTTGAGTTCGATGACGTCGAACGTCGATTCCTGGACCGGATAGGGCATCTCGAGCCGCGCATGCCGCGCGTCGATCGAAGTGAGCAGACCGATCTGGTCGTCGGGCGTCGTCGGCGCTCCCGCCGATGCGCCGTTTCCGGAATAGGCGTGACGCGGTTCGCCGGCGACCTGCGAGGCGCCGAGATAAACCAGACCGCCGTCGGACGGATAGAGGAAGCCGGCGGTGCGCGTGCCGCCCGAGGTCTTTTCGAAGAACAATCCGCCGCCGCGATGCGCGATCCGGCAGTGGAACCAGGAATAGACGACATAGGGCGTCATGCCGCCGAGTTTGATCGTGCGGCAGCGCCAGCCGCCGGTCATCGCCGCCGCATCGGGCGCGTGCGAGTCGGATCCGAGCGCCGAGCGGATGGCGCCTGCATCGCCCTTGCCGGTACCGGCCTTGGCTTCGGCGAGCGCCTTGTCCTTGGCTTCGCCGAGCTTGGCGAGACGTTGCTGATCGAAGGCCGAAGCGGTGTCCTGCCATCCGGCGTCGGCGGCCGTGGCCGAAAGCGCCAGGCCGAGCGCCAGCAGCGAAACCTTAAACGCGTTCGCCCTCATTGATCCTGGTCCCTTCACCATTCTCGGCGCCGTTTTCCGGCGCGATCCAGCCTTTGAGGTCCGCGGTCGGCGGCATGCCGACGACGTGGAACCCGGCGTCGACGAAATGGACTTCGCCCGTCACGCCTCCGGACAGATCGCTAAGCAAGTATAATGCCGCGCCCCCGACATGATCGAGTTCGACGGACTTCTTGAGCGGTGAATGGCTCTTGTTCCACTTGAAAACCATGCGCGCGTCGCCCACCGCCGAGCCGGCGAGAGTCCGCATCGGTCCTGCGGAAATGGCGTTAACGCGGATCTCGTCGCGGCCGAGATCGGCGGCGAGATAACGCACGCTCGCCTCCAGCGCCGCCTTGGCCACGCCCATCACGTTGTAGTTGGGCATCACCCGCTGCGCGCCGAGATAGGTGAGCGTCACCAGCGAGCCGCCCTTCTTCATCAGGTGCGAGGCGCGCCGCGCCACCGCGGTGAACGAATAGCAGGAGACCGACAGCGTGCGGCAGAAATTGGCGCGGCTGGTGTCGACGTAACGGCCCTTCAGCTCGTCGCGGTCCGAGAAGGCGATGGCGTGGACGAGGAAGTCCAAACCGCCCCAAACCGTGGCGATTCTGTCGAATACCGCATCGAGTTCGTCGTCGTTTTCCACGTCGGCCGGCAGCACGAGCTGCGAGCCGATCGACTGGGCCAGCGGCCGCAGGCGCTTGGCCTGCGCATCGCCCTGATAGGTAAACGCGATCTCGGCGCCGTGCGATGCCAGGGTGCGCGCTATGCCCCAGGCGATGGAATGGTCGTTCGCCACCCCCATGACCAGGCCCCGCTTGCCTTGCATCAATTTGGCATCTGCCATTTTGCCCTCGCCCCGTGGGTCTGTTTCGTTTTGGGACGGCGTTGCGCCGTCCGATGCGCGTTTCATGTATGACGCTGGAACACGAGCGTCGCGTTGGTGCCGCCGAATCCGAAGCTGTTGGAGAGCGCCGTGTCGATGCGCGCATTGTCGATTCGCGCGCGCACGATGTTCGCGTCGGCGACGGCGGGATCGATCTCCTCGATGTTCGCGCTCTCGCAGATGAAGCCGGATTGCATCATCAGCAGCGTATAGATCGCCTCATGCACGCCGGCGGCGCCCTGGCTGTGACCGGTCAGCGACTTGGTGGCGCTGATCGGCGGCATCTTCTCGCCGAACACTTCGCGGATGGCGTTGATCTCCGGAATGTCGCCGACCGGCGTCGAGGTCGCGTGCGGATTGATGTAGTCGATCGGCGCCTTGACGTCGCGCAGCGCCATCTGCATGCAGCGCACCGCGCCCTCGCCGGACGGCGCCACCATGTCCGCGCCGTCGGCGGTCGCGCCGTAGCCGACGAGCTCGGCATAGATTTTGGCGCCGCGCGCCCTGGCGTGTTCGAGCTCCTCGAGCACCAGGATGCCGCCGCCGCCGGAAATCACGAAGCCGTCGCGGTTCTTGTCGTAGGCGCGCGACGCCTTTTGCGGCGTCGCATTGTACTTCGACGACATCGCGCCCATCGCGTCGAACAGTTCGGACAAGGTCCAGTCCAGTTCCTCGCCGCCGCCGGCGAACATCACGTCCTGCTTGCCCCACTGGATCATCTCGGCGGCGTTGCCGATGCAGTTGGCGGACGTCGAACAGGCGCTGGAGATCGAATAGTTCACGCCCTTGGTCTTGAACCAGGTCGAGAGATTGGCCGAGCAGGTCGACGACATCGCCTTGGGCACCGCGAAGGGCCCGATGCGCTTGGGGCTGGAGGCGCGCGCCGTGTCGGCGGCGGCGACGATCGCCTTGGTCGAGGGGCCGCCGGAGCCGACGATGAGGCCCGTGCGCGGATTGGAGATGTCCTTCTCCTCCAGTCCGGAATCGGTGATCGCCTGGGACATCGCCACCCAGCAGTAACCGGCGCCGTCGCCCTGGAAGCGCCGCGCCCGGCGGTCGACCACCGCTTCGAGATCGATCTTCAGGCTGCCATGCACCTGGCTGCGGAAGTTCATCTTCTCATAGTCGTCCGCCTTGACGATGCCGGAGCGCGCCTCGCGCAGGGACGAGACGACTTCCTGCGTGTTGTTGCCGATGGACGAGACGATGCCCATCCCGGTGACGACGACGCGCCTCATGAAACGGTCTTCCTTCTCGAACGCTCCGTCCGGCGACTGAAGCGGAATTGCGGGGGATGCATTCGACTTCGCCACGCATCCTTCGACAGGCTCAGGACGTGGATTCCGTACCCGTCCTCGCCCCGAGCTTGCCGAAGGGCGAGGACGTCGATTTCAGGCCGGTGCGGCCGCGTTTTGCGCCAGCGCTGCGGCCGCCTCGCTGAACAGGCCCACCTTGAGGTCCTTCACCTCGAACGCGAGCGTGCCGTCGACCTTGACGATGCCGTCGGCGACGCCGAGCACGAGCTTGCGCATGATCACGCGCTTCAGTTCGACGTAATAGGTGATCTTCTTGGCGGTCGGCAGGATCATGCTGGTGAGCTTCACTTCGCCGACGCCGAGCGCGCGGCCCTTGCCGAGTCCGCCGGCCCAGCCGAGGAAGAAGCCGACCATCTGCCACAGCGCGTCGAGACCGAGACAGCCCGGCATGACCGGATCGTCCTGGAAATGGCACTTGAAGAACCAGAGGTTGGGATTGACGTCGAGTTCCGCCTCGACCTCTCCCTTGCCCGCGCTGCCGCCCTTCTCCGTGATCTTCGTGATGCGGTCGAACATCAGCATCGGCGGCAGCGGCAGCCTGGCGTTGCCGGCGCCGAACAACTCGCCGCGGGCGCAGGCCAGAAGGCCGGCCATGTCGAAACTGGATTGGCGGGAAGGATTGCGGGTATCCACGTCTTGGTCCTTTGGCCGGCGCCCTTGACAGAAAGGGACAAAATGCCGATTTCTACGTTAGAAGCATTCTAACAATTGCCTGCTGGAATGCAGATTAGCAAAGATGAAGCCCGAGTGTCAGCGGCACAAGAGCTTCTTTGTGGGATCAGATACTTAATGGCGCGGAAGAGTCGCGATAAGGGCCTGGATGCCGCGGCGACGTTGCGGCGCGCGGGACTGCGCCCGACGCGCCAGCGCATCGAGCTGGTCGGGCTCCTGTTCGGCGCGGGCGACCGCCACGCGACCGCGGAATCGCTGCATGAGGAGGCGACGCGCGCCGGCGTGCGGGTCTCGCTGGCGACCGTCTACAACACGCTGCACCAGTTCACCGAGGCGGGGCTGCTGCGCCAGGTCGTGGTCGACGCGGCGCGCAGCTATTTCGACACAAATACGGGCGATCATCAGCATTTCTACGTCGAGGACGAAGGCACGCTGATCGACATTCCCGGCGAGAACATTGCCGTCGCCGGCGTCCCGGCGCCGCCCAGGGGAATGTCCGTCGACCGGATCGACGTCGTCGTGCGGGTGCGCCGCGGCTAGCCCGGCGCTGCGAGCCGTTCGCATTCTCTTTAGAACAATTCTAATCTATTGACATCGCCGCGGCGAGGGAGTTTTCTCTCCGCCGAAATGCGTTCCAGCAAGGCAAAGGAGACACCATGGCCAGCTTGAAGGGTTCCAAGACCGCCCAGAATCTGAAGGATGCGTTCGCCGGCGAAAGCCAGGCCAACCGCCGCTATCTCTACTTCGCACAGAAGGCCGACGTCGAAGGCTACAACGACGTTTCCGCCGTGTTCCGCTCGACCGCGGAAGGCGAGACGGGCCATGCGCACGGCCATCTGGAATATCTCGAAGCGGTCGGCGATCCGGCGACGGGCGAACCGATCGGCGGCACCGCGCTGAACCTCAAGGCGTCGATCGCCGGCGAGACCCACGAATACACCGACATGTATCCGGGCATGGCGAAGACGGCGCGCAGCGAAGGCTTCGACGAGATCGCCGACTGGTTCGAGACGCTGGCGAAGGCGGAGAAGTCGCACGCCGGCCGGTTCCAGAAGGCGCTCGACACGCTCGGCAAGTAAGAGCGCGGCGTCTCGCCTTTCGGGCGAGACGGCGATCGATGTGAAAAGGAGGGGGCGAATGCCGCCCCCTTCATCCCGCCCGCACCGCGGGCGATCCGCCTTTCCCGCGCGTTGGCGAGGAAGCAGAGAGAATCATGGCATCCCAAGAAGGCAGTCTCGGCGCGCCGACGCGCCATCCCATCGCCTGGCGCGACGAAGCGTTCTACGACCCGCACGCGCTCGACAAGGAAATGCGGCGCGTCTTCGACATCTGTCACGGCTGCCGGCGCTGCTTCAATCTCTGCGATTCCTTTCCGCGCCTGTTCGATCTGATCGATGCGAGCGCGACGGAAGAACTCGACGCCGTGAAGTCGGAGGATTTCGCGCCAGTCGTGGAGGCGTGCACGCTCTGCGACATGTGCTTCATGACGAAATGCCCCTATGTGCCGCCGCATGAATTCAATCTCGACTTTCCGCACCTGATCCTGCGCGCCCGCGCGGTCGAGGCGCGGCAGGGCAAGACCAGCTTTACCCAGCAGCAGCTCGCCGAAATGGACCGGAACGGCAAGCTGGCGCGCTTCGCCTCGCCGGTCGTCAACTGGGCGTCGGACACGTCGAACGGACTCACCCGTCCGCTGATGGAAGCCGTCGCCGGCATCGACCGCACCGCGCAACTGCCGAAATTCCACACCCGCACCTTCGTTTCCGCCGACCGCGGCGATCCGATCCGCGCCAACGCGGCGGCGCCCGCTTTCGGCAAGCGCAAGGCCGCGCTCTATGCGACGTGCTTCGTCAACTACAACAAGCCGCCGACCGGCCTCGCGGCGCGCGCGGTGCTCAACCATATCGGCGTGGAGACCAGGGTCGCCTATCCCGGCTGCTGCGGCATGCCGTTCCTGGAACAGGCCGAGCTCGAACGCGTCGCGGCCAACGCCGCGAAGGTTTCGCGGGAACTCGTCAAGCTGATCGACGAAGGCTACGACATCGTCGCCCTCACCGCGTCCTGCGGCCTGATGCTGAAATTCGAGTGGCCGCTCATCGTGCCCGACAACGAGGACGTCAAACGCGTCGCGGCCGCGACGTTCGACATCGACCAGTACGTCGTTGACGTGGCGAAAAAAGAGGGACTGCCGCAGGGACTGACGCCGCTGCCCGAAGGCGTGACGGTGCATCTTGCCTGCCACGCGCGCGCCCAGAACATGGGACCGAAAGCGGCCGAGATGCTGCGCCTCATCCCCGACACGCCGGTCGACGTGATCGAGCGCTGCTCGGGACATGGCGGAACCTTCGGCGTGGTGAAACCGACGCACGACCTCGCGGTCAAGGTCGGACGCCCGGTGTTCCGGACCGCGGCGCAGCAGGCGCGCGGCCATATCGCCTCGGACTGCCCGCTTGCGGCGCAGCACATCGTGCAACAGGTCGGCGCGCTGGCCGGGAAGGACGGCGGCGAAGCGAAGGTCCGCGAGCCGGAACATCCGATCGAGATTTTCGCCCGCGCCTATGGGCTGGTCTGACCGGCCGGGCCCGCTCACCCTTCGACACGCTGAGGGTGGGGAGACAACAAAGTTCCTCATGCCGAGCGTGTCGCAGCATGAGGCCGAAGGAAACTTCAAGATGCCCGCCAAGACCCGCAGGATCACCGCCGCCGACATCCTTTCCGACGTCGAATACAATGCGAGGCGCGCCCAATTGCGCGCCGCATCCATCGCGGAGAAGAAGGATCGGCGCATGGAAGTCGGGCCTTACGCGACGCTCTATTTCGAGAACTACACGTCGATGTGGCTGCAGGTGCAGGAGATGCTGCGCATCGAGAAAGGCGGCGCCGGCCAGATCGAAGGCGAGCTGGAAGCCTATAATCCGCTGATCCCGCAGGGCGACGAACTGATCGCCACCTTCATGATCGAGATCGAGGATGCGGACCGGCGCGAGCGCGAGCTGCGCCGGCTGGGACATATCGAGGATAGCGTCTTTCTCGATGTCGGCCGCGACCGGATCAAGGCCACGCCCACCGACTATGAGGACCGCACCACGCCCGACGGCAAGACCTCGTCCGTCCATTGGCTGCGCTTCAAGTTAACGCCGGAGCAGATCCGGGCCTTCCGGTCGGGGACCGAGCCGGTCGTCATCGGCATGGCGCATCCGAACTATGGCCACATGGCCGTGATGGCGCCGGCCGTGCGCGCGGCGCTAGCGAAGGATTTCGCCTGATCGCGCGACCTAGCCCGGCGGCGGTCCCATGAAATCGCGCTTGCCGATCTCGACGCCGATCGAGCGCAGGATGTCGTACGCGGTCGTGTAGTGGAAATAGAAGTTGGGCAGCACGAAGCCGAGCAGGAAATCGAGCCCGACGAATTTCAGCTCCCGCGTGGGGAATTTAAGGACGATCTCCTTGTCCTCCGTGCCGTCGATCTGCGCCGGCGTCGCGCTTTTGACGAATTCGATGGCCTTGGCGATGCGTTCCTTCAGGCCGGCAATCGTCGTTTCCGGCGCGCCGAGATCGGGCTGCGTAAGCCCGGCGAGCTGCGCGACGCCGCGGGTCGCATGCACCGTCACCTGCGCGATCTGCACGTTGAGCGGAAACATGTCCGGATAGATGCGCAACCCGAGAAGCACGGCCTGGTCGAGCTTGCGGCTTTCGGCGAAGGCGGCCGCCTTGTCGAGCACGCCGTTCAGCCCGTTCAGATTCCTCAGGAATACCGGGACCGAAACTTTGTACATAGAAATTGTCATGGAATTCCTCCGGATTTCTTTGCGGGCAGTCTAACGATGCCACCGATGCGCGCAACGCATACGC
Organism: Rhizomicrobium sp.; assembly: GCA_035499335.1. GTDB lineage: Bacteria > Pseudomonadota > Alphaproteobacteria > Micropepsales > Micropepsaceae > Rhizomicrobium. The sequence continues at coordinate 19,220 of DATJZB010000010.1, forward strand.
CTTCATGCTAGGCTTGCGCCAGTCAAAATGAGGAGAGCGCGATGCTCGAGTTGTATTATTGGCCGACGCCGAACGGGAAAAAGGTCACGATCCTTCTGGAGGAGCTCGGCGTTCCGTACGAGATCAAGGCGACCAATATCGGGCGCGGCGATCAGTTCGATCCCGAATTCCTCAAATTCTCGCCTAATAACCGCATGCCGGCGCTGGTCGACACCGCGCCGAAAGGCGGCGGCGCGGCGGTCCGCATCTTCGAATCCGGCGCCATCATGATGTACATCGCCGAAACCCACGGGAAGTTCTATCCGCAGGAGATGGCGAAAAAATACGAAGTCATCCAATGGGTGATGTGGCAGATGGGAAACCAGGGACCGAAGTTCGGCGAGCAAGGTCATTTCTTCCGCGCCGCACAGAATGCGGCGAACGGCGATCTGCGTTACGCCGTGACGCGCTTCAGCGACGAAGTGCATCGCCTCTACGGCGTGATGAATCTCGGCCTGCATAAGAAGGAGTGGCTTGCGGCCGGCGCGTACACGATCGCCGACATGATCTGCTATCCCTGGGCCTCGGGTTACAAGCTGCGCAAGATCGATCTCGACGAGTTCCCGAACGTGAAGCGCTGGATGGCGGCGATGGAAGCGCGCCCCGCCGTCAAGAAGGCGATGGAAGCGACGCTGCCGCCATCGGCGATCGAGGATCCGGCGACACTCTCCGACGCGGAAAAAGACCGGCGCGCCAAACTGCTCACCAACCAGCGCGCCACAAAGGTTCCGGCGAGTTGGAGCTGAAACTCAACGCCGGCGATAGCATCGCCGCGCGGAGCGGGCATCACTCGACGGCCTTGAGGATTTTCTCGACCGCCGCGAGACGGCTGCCGATCTGCGCCAGCTCGGTCTGGATGACCGAGAGCGCGGCGCCGTTCTGCGTCTGAACCGCGACGGCTTTCGCCGCAATGTCGCGATATTCGGCCTCGCCGGTGATGCGCACCTGCGCCTGGCGCGCCGCCGACAGATATTTCATGCCGAAGACGACGAGAATCGTCACGAGGATCAAGCCGATGGTGGCGAAGAAGACGGGCTCAGACATGGTGGGGTCCTTTCATGTATCGGATTTGGTGGATGTTGCGGTAAGCGTCTTGGTGGCCCGCACGATGGCCGCCGGCGAAAGTTCGTGGTCGAAGTCGGCGACTTCGAAATAGTTCAGCGCCTTGCCGTCTCTCGACAGTTCCAGCTTGCTCGTGACGAGGCCGGCTTCCTCCAGCTTCTGCAGATGCAGGTGGAGCAGCGGCCGGCTGATGCCGACTTCGCGCGCAAGCTGGCTGACATAGTTGCGGCCGTGGGTCTTGAGCGCCGCAACGATCCTGAGACGCGGCGGACTGGCGAGCGCGGCGAGCACGACAAGCAACTGATCCCCGCTGAGCGCCAAAATTAAACTCCGACTGTCATGTGTCAAACATATCTGACACATGAAATCGTTGCTTGTCAAGCGCGGCTGCGGCCGCGCGATTTTCGGCGCCGGGCGGCAGATTTCAGGCGAGCTTCATGCCGGTCGCCGATTCCAGTTCGGCGATGGCCTGCGGGCCGTTTTCAACCTTGATTGTCGTCATGCCCATGGCGCGCGCGGGCTTCAGGTTGGGTCCGAGATCGTCGAGGAAGACGCAGGCGGCGGGAGCGACGCCCAGCATCTCGCACATCATCGTGTAGATGCGCGGGTCGGGCTTGCGGATGCCGATCTTGGAGCTTTCGATCAGCCGGTCGAACAACTCCATGATCTCGCGCGCATAGATCGAGCGGCCGGCAGCGGGCGACGAGGCTCCCGCGACCGTGTTGGTCGGCATGTTGTTGGTGATGCAGCCGGTCTTGAACTGGGTCCGGACGCGGCGCAGCGCCTCGATCATCTCGGGGCGGAAATCGCCCGAGAGCAGCGGCAGCACGTCCTTGCCCGGAATGTCGAAGCCGAGCGCCCTGGCTTCGTCCGCAAACATCCGGTCGAAGCCTTCCATGTCGACGTCCGAGCGCTCGAAATGGGCCCAGGCATTGTTCTCGTGATTGGTCGCGTTGATCTTGCGGATGGTCCCGACGGGTATGCCTTTTTCGCGCTCATAGCGGGCGAACGCCTCGAAAGGCGAGGTCGTGAACACGCCGCCAAAGTCCCAAATCACAGCTTCGATCATGTCATTCCAATCCAAGACCTCGTCCCTGGCCGCTTCTGCCGCGACAGGCGCGGGCCGTGCCGAAGGACGCTTGCGTCAGGAAGCAGGCCGCGCCCTAATCGGTCAAGCCAAGAATAGGGTGCGCAATGTCGCTACGGTTTCGCAAGGCAAGCTATGAGCCCGGAGTCGTCGAGTTCGGCAACGGCTCGTTCGCCTATCTCCAGCCCGACGGCGGCTGGGGCTTCTCCAACGCCGGACTGGTGACGGATGGCGGCGAGGCGCTGCTGGTCGACACCATGTTCGACACCGCGCACACCGTCGCGATGCTGGACGGTTTCAAGAAAGTGAGCGGCGCGCGCATCGGCACGCTCGTCAACACCCATCACAATGGCGACCACTGCTACGGCAACGCCTGCGTCGAAGGCTGCCAGATCGTCTCCACGGTGGCCGCCGCGGAGGCGATGAAGCACGAGACGCCGGGCGGTCTGGCGCAACTCATGAAAGCGGCGCCCAAAATGGGCCTGACCGGCGCGTTCTTTCTGCACTGCTTCAGCGACTTCGACTTCGAGCACACCTCGTTCCGCCCGCCGGACCAGACCTTCACCGGACACGAGACGCGGCAGGTGGGCAACAAGCTGGTCGAACTCATCGAAGTCGGGCCGGCGCATACGGGCGGCGACGCCCTCGTCCATGTCCCGGCGGACAAGACGCTGTTCACGGGCGACATCCTCTTCATCGACGGTCATCCCATCATCTGGGCGGGACCGGTGGAGAATTGGATCGCGGCCTGCGAGACCATTCTGGCGATGGACGTGACGACCATCGTACCCGGCCATGGCCCTGTCACCGACAAGAAGGGTGTCACACGGGTGAGAGACTATCTCGTCTATATCGAGGCCGAGGCGCGGAAGCGTTTCGAGGCGGGCCTCGGCGCGCTGGAAGCGGCGCGGTCAATCTCGCTCGACGACTATTCCGGTTGGGGCGACGCGGAGCGTATCGCCGTAAACGTCGCCAGCCTCTATCGCGAGTTCGGCGCCAAGGATACGCCATCGGACGCCGCCACCCTCTTCGGGTGGATGGCGCAGATCTGGAAGGACAGGAAATGACCCTCACCGTCTATGAGCATCCGCTCAGCCCCTATGCGCAGAAGGTCAAGATCGCGCTCGACGAAAAAGGCGTCGGCTACGTCACCCGGATGCCGAACGCGATCGGCACCGGCCAGCCCGATCCGGAATTCCTCAAGGCCAATCCGCGCGGCGAAGTCCCGGCGCTGATCGACGGCGACGACACGATCTTCGATTCGACGATCATCCTCGAATATATCGAGGACAAATGGCCCGAGCCCGCGCTTTTGTCGCGCGAGCCGATCGCGGCGGCGCGCGCGCGCATGATCGAAGAGGTCATGGACACGCAGTTCGAGCCGATCAACTGGGGCATGGGCGAAATCCGCTGGTTCAAGCGCGCCGAAGGCGAGCGCGCGCGGACGCTCGAGGCGCATGCCGTGAGCCAGGCGCGCGGAATCTACGCCTGGCTGACGCGCCAGCTCGGCGACGGCGAATGGTTCGGCGGCGCGCATTTCGGCTGGGCCGATCTTTCGGTCGTCCCCTATCTCAACGGCGCGCGCGGCAACGGCTTCGGGCCCGATGAGAAGTCGCCGCTCGGCCAGTGGCTGGCGCGCGCCAACGGCCGCGCTTCGGTGCACAAGTCCGCGCAGGCGGCGGCGGATTCCCTGAAGGGGATGACGATGGTGGCGGGCGCGGTGGAGAGCGGGATGTTCAAGCGCGAATACCGCGACCACCGCCTGGAATGGATGATCCGCTCGGGCGGCCTCGACGTCGTGCTCGAGGGACTGAAGAAGAACAACATCCGCTTCTCGAACGAGCTCTCGTAGCGCCCGTCGCGCGCGCTGCGGACGACGACGGACACGCGGAACAGGAGGCAGCAATGGCTCACGAAATCATTCTCCACAATTATCCGAACTCGCCCTTCTCGGAGAAAATTCGCGTCGCGTTCGGGATCAAGGAGCTGTCCTGGCGCTCGGTCGTCCAGCCGGTGATCATGCCCAAGCCCGATCTCATCCCCCTGACCGGCGGCTACCGCAAGATACCGGTGATGCAGATCGGCGCCGACATTTTCTGCGACACGCAGATCATCCTGCGCGAGCTCGAACGGCTGCATCCGACGCCGAGCCTGTCGCCGCAGAAGAAGGGCGCGCCCTACGGTCTCGGATTCTGGGCAGACCGGCAGATTTTCCAGGCCGCCGTCGCCGTGATCTTCGGCGAGATCGGCGACATGGTGCCGGAGGATTTCAAGAAGGATCGCGCGGCGATGAGCGGCGGCGGATTCTCGGCCGAAGCGCTGAAGGCCGCCGTGCCCCTGATGCGCGACCAATATCGCGCCCATACGAAGTTCCTGTCGGACCAGCTCGAGGACGGAAGACCGTTCTGGGGCGGACAGCAGGCGGGACTGGCCGACATCCACGCCTACATGAATCCCTGGTTCATCCGGAACGCGCTGCCGCACCGGGCCAAGGAGCTCATGGAAGAATTTCCGCTCGTCGCCGCCTGGTATGAGCGCGTCCACGCCATCGGTCACGGCACGCCGAAGGACATGACGCCGAAGGAAGCGCTTGCCGTGGCGCGCGATGCGGTGTCCGAAGCGCGCCCGGCGCACGATCCGTACGATCCGCAGGGCCGAAAGCCCGGCGACCGCGTGAAGGTCTCCGCCGACGACTACGGCCGCGATCCGATCGCCGGCGAGATCGTCTTCTCCAATGCGCATGAGATCGCCATCCGCCGCAGCGCGCCGGAAGTCGGCGAGGTGGTGGTGCATTTCCCGCGTGCGGGATTCGCGGTGACGCCGGCCTGAACGGACGGAACGCCTGGATCAGGCGTGCGGCGTTGCCGATCGCGTCGGCGCAATCGCGCTTCGCTCGCGCGAGTCCAGATAGGTGACCGAGAGGATCAGCGGCGAGGCCTTTCCCGGCGCGGCGAGCGGCGCGATCAGGGATTCGCCGGACAGATAGTCGATCTTCGGCGATTCATAGTTGATCACCAGCCGCAACGGCACGAGCAGTTTCAGCATCGTATCGTAGACCGCGGCATAGCTTGCGGCGGTTCCCGGCGGCATCACTTCCTCGAGATAGCGTCCGGTCTTGTCGCCGAGATAGCTCGCCAGCTTGGAGCCGTGCAGACGGACGCGGTAGCGCGCGCCCTTCTCGGTTGCGACGCGCTCGACGATCGACATCTGGCGCAGGAACGGCTTCATCGCGCGCGCGCTCATATCGGCGCGCGACGGCATCTTGCGTCCGTCCGCTTTCGCGCGCCACAGGTCGAGCGCATCGGCGAGTTCGGTCCGCTTGAAGCCGGCCGCCGGTGCGCAGCGGAGCGTCCAGCCCATCGCTTTGGCGCGCGCATTGTAGGCGCCGATCGCGTCGCTATGCGTTACTGCGTCCATGCCCGATTTTTGCGTTCGGATGGTCAAGATCAGGTTAAACCGGAAAAACCTTGCGCAATCGGCCTCGCCCACCGATCATGACGCCCGGCATCGGCGAGCGTTTCGGCAAAGGGGCAAGCATGGACCAGGCGGTTTCCGCGACGACAGAGATCGCGCAGGGAAAGCTTCAGGGCGTCGCGAAGGACGGCGTGCTGCGCTTCAACGGCATTCCCTATGCGAAGCCGCCCGTGGGGCCGTTGCGCTGGCGCATGCCCGAGCCGCCGGAACCCTGGACGGGGACCCGCGATGCCGCGCGCTTCGGCAATATCGCGCCGCAGGTCGAGAGCGCATCGGGCGCCGTCCTCGGCGGAACGCCGGGCACGCGCTCCGAAGACTGCCTGTACCTCAACGTTCAGACGCCGGCGTGCGACAATGCCAGGCGCGCCGTGATGGTCTGGATCCATGGCGGCGCCTTCGTCACCGGCGCGGGCAGCGTCGGCACCTATAACGGCAAGTACATCGTGCCGCGCGGCGACGTCGTCCTGGTGACAATCAATTATCGCCTCGGCGCCTTCGGCTTTCTCAACCTGCACGATGCGAGCGGCGGCAAGCTGCCCGGCACCGGCGCGGAAGGCCTTGCCGACCAGATCGCCGCGCTCGCATGGGTGCGGGACAACATCGCAGCGTTCGGCGGCGATCCGGACAACGTCACCATTTTCGGCGAGAGTGCCGGCGGCATGAGCGTGGGAGCCCTGCTCGCCGCGCCCGGCGCGCGCGGTCTCTTCCACAAGGCGATCCCGCAATCGGGCGCGAGCGACATCGGCTATGCGCGCGACCTCTCGGCAAGGATCGCGCGCCATGTCATGGACAAGCTCGGCTCGGCAGATCCGGTCGAGGCGCCGTGGGAAACCATCCTCGGCATCCAGAAGAAGATGCTCGAGGCCCCGCGCGAAATCGGACTCGGCATGCCGTTTGCGCCCACCATCGACGGACGAATTCTGCCCCGGCGTGCCATCGACTGCGTCGCCGAAGGATCGGCGGCGGGCGTCCCGCTCCTGACGGGGACGACGCGCGACGAATGGAAGCTCTTTACCGTCGCCGCCGCCAATCTGCGCGAGATGGACGAAGCGCGTCTGCGCAAGATGACCGCGAACCTGGTCGGCGAGGCGCATGCCGAAAACGTGCTGAAGGGCTATAGCGGCGGCACGCCGTTCGAGCGCTGGAACGAGGTGATGACCGATCACACCTTCTTCGTCCCGGCGACGCGGCTGCTCGACGCCCAGGCGGCGCATGCGCCGGTCTACGGCTACCGCTTCGACTGGTCTTCGCCGATGCTGAACGGCGCTCTCGGCGCCTGTCATGCGCTGGAACTGGGCTTCACGTTCGGCACCTTCCGCGTCAAAGGCGCGGCGCCGTTCTTCGGCGCCGGCGACGCCGCCGAGGAATTGTCCAACGGCATGATGGACGCCTGGCTGGCCTTCGCCAAATCCGGCAATCCGTCCAACGACACGTCCGGCGCCTGGTTGCGCTATGACGGGGGCAAGCGCGCGACGATGATTTTCGGGGACGGGCTGCCGCACATGACTTCGGCGCCGAACGAGGCGCGGCGCATGGCCTGGCAGAGCGTGCCCGCCGCCAAGATCGGTCCGTAAACGCGCGGTTGGCGGATTGCGCCGCGACTGTGCTACCTCCGGGGCATGACCGGCCACAATACAATCAAGCTCAAGCCCCGCGAAGGCCGTCGCGCGCGCGCCGGTGCGCCGTGGATTTTCTCCAACGAGATCCAGATGGACGCCGCCGCCAAGGCGTTGCCGCCCGGAACGATCGTCAATCTCGCCGGCGACGACGGACAGCCCTTCGGCACCGGCTACTTCAATCCGAAAAGCCTGATCGCCGTGCGCCTGCTCGACCGCGCGCCCGACACGATCGTCGGAACCGGATTTTTCGTGCGCCACATCGAGCGCGCGCTCGCCATCCGCAACGCGTTCTATGCGCGCCCCTATTATCGGCTGGTCCATGCCGAAGGCGACGGGCTGCCCGGCCTCACTATCGATCGCTTCGGCGATACGGTCGTGGCGCAGATCACGACCGCGGGCATGGAACGCCTGATCGATCCGCTGCTCGCCGCGCTGGAAAAAACCCTGAAACCTGCCAGCGTGGTCCTGCGCAACGACACGCCGGCGCGCACGCTCGAAGGTCTCGACACCTATGTCCGCGCCGCGAAGGGCGCGATCGCGCGCATCGCGCTCGAGGAGAACGGCGTGCGCTATTTCGCCGACCTCGCGGGCGGGCAGAAGACCGGCTGGTACTACGACCAGCGCGACAACCGCGCCTTCATGGCGGCGCTCGCGAACGGCCGCAGCGTGCTCGACGCCTACAGCTATAGCGGCGGATTCGGCATCGCCGCGGCCAAGGCGGGCGCGCGCGAAGTGGAATGTCTCGATTCCTCGGCACCCGCGCTTGCGATCGCCGAAGATTCGGCGGCGGCGAACGGCGTCAAGTGCAAGTTCGTGAAGGCCGACGTGTTCGAGGAACTCGAGCGGCTGGCGCTCGCCAAGGAGACGTTCGACATCGTCATCGCCGATCCGCCGCCTTTCGTGAAGGCGCGCAAGGACCTGGAGCCCGGCGCCAAGGCCTACCGCAAGCTCGCGCGCCTCGCCGCATCCGTCGTTGCGCCGCAGGGCTTCCTGCTGCTCGCCTCTTGCTCGCACAATATCGGGATGGAAAGATTCGCGACCGAATGCGCGGCGGGGATCGCGCGCGCCGGACGCAGCGGCGCGCTGCTGCGCCAGGCGGGTGCCGGTCCCGACCATCCGGTGCATCCGATGCTGCCGGAAACGGCCTATCTCAAGGCGCTGGTCTACGCCCTCGCCTGATCAGATCGTGATCTGGGTGCCGAGTTCGACGACGCGGTTCGGCGGCAACTGGAAGAAGCGCGCCGGCGCCAGCGCGTTCGACGCCAGCCAGGTGTAGAGCGAGATGCGCCAGCTCTGGAGATCGGGATGTTCTCCGGGCACAAGCGTCTCGCGGCCGAGGAAGAAGGTCGAGGAATCGGGCTCGATGGCGAGGCCGAACGGGCGGCAGCGCTCCAGTGCGCGCGGCACGTTGGGGATCTCGAAGAAGCCGTAATGGATCTTCACTTCGAAGAATCCCTTGCCGAGTTTCTTCACCTCGACGCGGCGCGCGCCCGGCACGATCGGGATGTTCTCGACCGTGATCGAAGCCAGCACCACCCTTTCGTGCAGCACCTTGTAGTGCTTGAGGCTGTGCAGCAGCGGACCGGGAACGACGTCGGTGCGCGCGGCGAGAAAGATCGCGGTGCCGGCGACACGCGCGGCGGGTGCGCGCTCGAGGAAGAGATCGAGCGACAGCGTGTCGTCGCGCATATGCTCCATATGGACCCGGCGGCCGACGCGCCAGGTGTCGATCAGGACGAACACGGTCGCGGCCATCGCCAGCGGCAGCCAGCCGCCCTGCACCACCTTCAGCGAATTGGCGGCGAGAAAGGCGAGATCGACCAGGCCCAACATGCCGAACACGGCGATCACCACCGGCACGCGCCAGCGCCAGCGCCGGATCGCGACGATGGCGACGAGGAAGGTGCTGATCACCATCACGCCCGTCACGGCGATGCCGTAGGCGGCGGCGAGATTGTCGGAAGTCTTGAAGATGAGGACGATGAGCACGACGCCGACCGCGAGCATCGTGTTGACGCGCGGAACGTAGATCTGGCCCATCTCCGTCGCCGAGGTGTGCTTGATTTCCATGCGCGGCAGCTGGCCGAGCTGGACTGCCTGGCGGGTAATCGAAAAGACGCCCGAGATCACCGCCTGCGAGGCGATGATCGTCGCAAGCGTGGCGAGCGCCACCAGCGGATAATGCGCCCAGTGCGGCGAGAGCGCGAAGAATGTGTTCTCGGTCGCGTGCGGATCGGACAGCACGGCGGCGCCCTGTCCGAAATAGTTCAGCACCAGGCCCGGCAGCGCGAAATACAGCCACGCCGCGCGAATGGGACGCCGGCCGAAATGGCCCATGTCGGCATAGAGCGCCTCGCACCCCGTGACGGCGAGGACGACGGAGCCCAGCGCGACGAAGGCGGTCCAGGGTCGCGTCACGAACAGCGCCACGCCGTACCAGGGATTGATGGATTTGAGGATCTGCGGGTTTTGCATGATCGCCGCGACGCCCAGAACCGCCATGACGATGAACCACACCACCATCACCGGGCCGAACAGCTTGCCGATGCTGGCGGTGCCGTAGCGCTGCAGCACGAACAGTCCGATCAGGATGGCGAGCGTGAACGGCAGAATCAGCGCCTTCAGGCTTTCGCTCTCGACGCCCAAACCTTCGACGGCCGACAGGACCGAGATGGCCGGCGTCAGCATGCCGTCGCCGTAGAACAGCGCGAGGCCGCCGAGCGAGAGCAGCGCGATCGCCGTCTTGATGCCGCGGCTGAGTCCGCTGGAGCGGTGCGCCAGCGCCGCCAGCGCCATCACGCCGCCTTCGCCATTGTTGTCGGCGCGCATGATGAAGAACACGTATTTGATGGTGACGACGATGACGAGCGACCAGAAGATCAGCGACAGCGCGCCGAGCACCGCGGGTGCGGCGGGCAGCGCTCCGCCCGCGGCGATGACGGACTGCTTCACCGCATAGAGCGGACTGGTGCCGATGTCGCCGAACACGACGCCGAGCGCGCCGAGCGTCAGGCCGGCCTCGCGGCGGAACGTCGAGCTGTGCATCAGCGTGGCGGTCATTGCGGACCGGCCTGGCGGCATCTGTTCGCGCGAGCACGCAGCGGGAAGCGAAGGATCACGGAGGAAAGCCAGCTTTCGGTTCGGACGCTGCGTTTACGGCGAAGCGGCCGCGCCGCCTCCGGAAGGGCGCGGACCATAATCTCGGGTCTCATGGCCGCAAAGAGGGGCGAGGCGGAATAGCGCAGAAGCTCAGCCAAGCCACGGATTCGGCTTAGCGAACGGCCCGCGCATGGCGGGCGCGCGGCGGCGGCGGGCTGGCGTCGGATGCCGCGATCTGGCGCGCGATGGGGTCGTCCGCCGAAGCCACGGGCGTCGCATCGGGCGCGCCGGGACCGATAAAGCCGCGGACGTCATACACTTTCGTGCCCCAGCTTCCCGAGCGGATATTCCAGACCTTCACCTGGCTCCAATCATTGTCCGCGCTGACGTCGAGCACCGGATCGTTCACATAGATCGCGCCGTCGTTCAGCCAGTTGGCGTGATCGATGCGGATTTCGCGCGGCGTGACGACACGGCGGACGACGGCGACATGGCCGCGGTGACGCCCGGCATAGCCGGTCATCACCATCACGGCGCCTTCGGAAGGCTGGGTGCTGCGCTGATAGAGGCCGGCGGCCTTTTCCCACCAGGTGTAGGCGTCGCCGCGGATGTTCACACCCGAATGATCGCGGGCATAGGGCACGCATTCCAGCGAGCCTTCGACGCGCGTCGGGCCGATATCGCCGCTGTCGTCGGGAAAGAGCGTCGGATTCTCAAGCGGTCCGACAGGCGTGGTGCCGCGGTTGATCCGTCCGTAGGCAAGGTCGCTCGCCGAGAGCTGGGTGCCCTGGACCGTGCCGCAAGCCGCCAGAAGCGAGCACACCGAGAGAGCGGCGGCTAACCGGGCAACAGTCGAAAGACGCATGATCAGCCCTCGAGGCTCCAGGCGGTGGCCAAAGGCCACGCTACCGCAATGGGTTCAAAAGCCAGTTAGAGAACTGGACCGCTTTTGAAAAGCGAAAAAAAAGGTTGATTTTTACCTTATTTTCCGGGCCGGAGCTTCGCTTCTCGGCAGGGCGGTTGTCGATCCGGACAATCCCATAGCCCCGATCGAGACGAGGCCCGTGACGGCGAAGAAGAAAAAGGGTGCGCTCCAGGCCTGCTCGCTGAAGGCGAAGATCGGCAGGAGCAGGCCGGCAACCAGTTCCGGACCGCCCCGCCAGCCGCCGGCATAACGCTCGCCCGGCCGCAGCGTACGCTGGAAGTTCATCCGGGAGCTGAAAAAAGCCTCATATGTCGCACGGGTATTGGCCAGGATCAGGCCGCTGGGAAAGACCACCGCCAACGCGATCGACCGGGCGATGCAGGGTAGACGCTGGCGCCCGAGCATCCTCTGGCCGAGATAGAGATAGGCGGTACTGGCGATCAGTCCGAGGGCCGAAACCGAAAGCCCGAGCAGCGATACGCTGACGATATAGGCGACGCCCAGATACATGAGCGTCAGGCTGATCACGGCGCTGGCGAAAGCCAGCGTGTAGAAAGCGAACTGGATCATCTGCAGCGACATCGCCGTCTTCTTCCAGAGCGGCATGTCGCTCGCCCAGATGGCCGGCATCAACTTGCGCGCGGTCTGCGCATGGCCCTTCGTCCAACGCGCCTGCTGCGCGCGCCAGGCGGCGGCGGTTTCAGGCAGCTCGCCGGGAACCTCGACGTCGGACATGAGGGCGGTGCGCCAGCCCTTCATCGCGCACCGCATGGAGAGATCGAGGTCCTCGGTCAGCGTATCGCCGGTCCAGCCGCCGCCATTGTCGATCGCGGCGCGGCTCCATACGCCGGCGGTGCCGTTGAAGGACATGGGCAGGCCGCCGCGGAAGCGCGCTTCCTGTTCGACGGCAAAATGCGCGTCGAGCAGCATGCCCTGCGCGCGCGTCAGCCAGTTCTTGGTCCGGTTGGCGTGGCCCCAGCGCGCCTGCACATAGGCGAGGCCGGAATCGGCGACGAGCGCCGGCACGGTGCGGCGCAGGAAATCGGTCGGCGGCACGAAGTCGGCGTCGAAGATCGCGACATAGGGCGCGTCGCAATGCTGCAGGCCGAAGGCCAGGTTGCCGGCCTTGAAGCCGGAAAGTTCGCCGCGGCGCATGACCTTGAGGTTCACCTCCGGCGCCACGACGCTTCGGATGGCGCGGACGAGATCTTCCGGATCGCCGGCGCGGCCATCGTCCAGCACCTGGATCTCGAGCTTGTCGCGCGGCCAGTCGAGCCGGGCGGCGGCGGCGGCGACGCGCACGGCGAGAGCTCCTTCGTCGCAGACCGGGAGCTGGACCAGCACGCGCGGCAACGCCTCGTCCGGCAGGAGCGGCGTGCGGATGCGCGGCGACGGACGATAAAGGCGCAGATAGCCGAGGACGACGAGCTGGATCGACAGAGCGGCGATCACGCACAGGACGCCGGCGAGCAGGAACTGCAGGATCAGGGATAGACCGGTCATGCGAAGCGTTCGGACCCCACTCGAAATTCCGAAATGACGCCCCGTTGGCCGGGGGGTTCTGATGTGGCCCGAACTTGTAACGGGCGGTTAGCTTTAGCAAGTGCGGGAGAAAGCCTCAATCTTGGGAGTATTAAGGCGCCGCCCGGAACAGAAGGGGAATGGACCGGCCGGGCCCCGGCGGCGCAAGCAACTGCCGCCAAGGGGGACAGGGCGGGCGGCGCGACGAGCCGAGCGATCCCCTCATTTGTGGGGATGGACGGTGCGCGGCGAAATCCGCACGCTCGAATGGGCGAACCATGCTCCGCCGGCCCTACTGCGTGCGAGAACGATATGGCGTTTTTTCGCCTGCCGGACGGCTCAATCGTATTCAACGCGCTCATTCCGGTGCCGCCCCCCGATGCGAAACGCGCCGCTTTAATTTTGCCGAGAAATGCGCGCTTGACGTACGTCGCTACCTTCTCCATCGCGCTCGCCGCGCTCTCGATCGGCTTTGTCGGCATGTCGATCGTCATGTGCCGTACGCTGACAGACGCGTCCTCCGGCTTGCTCAATTCGCCGTTTTTTGCGGGGAGCGTGCTCATCCTGATCGCTCCGGGCGTCGGCACGGTTGCGATGACTCTATTGACCGGCCGGGCCTCGTACATCGATGCGCGCATCGCAACGGTCGACCGTCTTCTCTCGAGGCTGTTCTACGCCAATCTCATCGTCGAAAGTCTTGGGATGATGTGCATGGCGGTCGCCGTCAGAGATTCTGACGACTCGGTTTCCAACCTCATACTGTTCTTCTTCGCGACATTGTTTGCCGGCGTGTTCGTCTGGGCGGCGTCCAAAGTGTGGAGTCTCGTGTGCCGCTGAGACCCGCGGTCGCCACGGCACCTCGTTCAATCGAGCGTACGGCGGAAGCGCAACAGCGCGATCCCCATGACCGCGAACAGGAAGAGGATCAGGGGCCAAACGTCGGGCCAGATCTCCGCCGGGCCGTTTCCCTTGAGCAGTATCCCGCGGACGACGCGCAGGAAATGCGTGACCGGCAGGGCTTCGCCGATCCACTGCGCCCATTCGGGCATGCCGCGGAACGGAAAGGCGAAGCCGGAAAGAAGGATCGACGGCAAGAGGAAGAACACCATCATCTGCATGGCCTGGAGCTGCGACTCTGCCAGCGTCGAGAAGGTGTAGCCGACCGCGAGATTGGCGGCGATGAAGATCACCAGCACGCCGCCGAGCAGCACCAGCGAGCCGAGCATCGGCACGCCGAAGATGAGCTTGGCCGCCAGCAGCACCAGCACGCTCTGGGCCAGGCCGACGAGAATGTTGGGCGCGATCTTGCCGATCATGATCTCGGCCGGATGGGTCGGCATGGCGAGCAGGTTCTCATACGTTCCGCGCTCGCGCTCGCGCGTCAGCGCCATGGACGTCATCAGGACCATGGTCATGGTGAGGATCACGCCGAGCAGTCCGGGCACGATGTTGTACTGCGTATTGACCTCGGGGTTGTAGAGCGGATGCACCACCGTCAGGAACGGCGGCGCCGACTGCGCGCGCGCGGCAAGCGCGCCGGTGAGGTCGTCCCGCAGCGCGTCCTGCGCGATGGTGTTGAGCGCGCCGATCGCGTTGGACGAGGAAGCGGGATCGGTGGCGTCCGCTTCGACCAGCAGCGTTGGCTGCGCGCCGCGCACGATGTCGCGGCTGAAGTTCGCCGGTATCTCGACGACGAAGGAGACCTCGCCTTCGGCGAGCAGCCGGCGCGCCTTCTGCGGGGAATTGGTGGCGAGACGGATGTCGTAGTAACGCGAGTTGGTGAGCGCGGCGACGATGGAGTTCGCGAACGTTCCCGGATCGGAAATCGCGATCGCGGCGGGCAAATGCTTCGGATCACTGTTGATGGCGAAGCCGAAGAGCAGGAGCTGCATGGTCGGGATGCCGAGGATCATCGCGAAGGTCAGGCGGTCGCGGCGGAGCTGGATGAACTCCTTCACCAGGATCGCCGCGATGCGGCCGAGCGAAAGGCGCCGATGCGTCACATCCCGTCTCCGCCGCTCTTTTCCTGGAGCTGGATGAAGACGTCTTCGAGGCTGGGCGCGGCTTCCTGGATGGTGAGGCCCGGTTCGCTCATATAGGGCACCAGCGCGCGCTCGAGCGCGGCGTGGTCGCGGCCGCTGACGTGCAGCGCCGCGCCGAAGAAGGCGATGAACTCGACGCCTGCGGCGCCTTCGAGCTTGCCGGCAAGCCCGCGCGCGCCTTCGCCCTGGACGACGAATGTGAACAGGCCGGAATGGGAGATGACGTCGGCGACCGTGCCGCGCGCGACGATGGTGCCGAGATTGATGTAGACGATGCGGTCGCAGCGCTCCGCCTCGTCCATGTAATGCGTGCTGACGAGGACGGTCAGCCCCCTGGCGCTGAGATGGTGGATCTCGTCCCAGAAATCGCGCCGCGCCTTGGGATCGACGCCGGCGGTTGGCTCGTCGAGCAGGAGAAGTTTCGGCGAGTGCAGCATGCAGGCGGCGAGCGCCAGCCGCTGTTTCCAGCCGCCCGAAAGATCGCCGGCCAATTGCTCCTGCCGGTTGGTCAGGCCGAGCCGCGCGATGGCGTCGGACACCGCGCCGCGCGCGTCCGGCAGTTCGTAGAGCCGCGCCACGAAGTCCAGGTTCTCGCGGATCGAGAGATCCTCCCAGAAGCTGAACCGCTGCGTCATGTAGCCGACTTCGCGTTTGATCTGTTCGGACTGGGTCCGGAAGTCGTAGCCGAGACAGGTGCCTTCGCCCGCATCGGCGCGCAGCAAACCGCAGAGCATGCGGATCGTGGTCGTCTTGCCGGAACCGTTCGGGCCGAGGAATCCCCACACCTCGCCCTCAGGCACCGCGATGTCGATTCCCTTGACGGCCTGTTTCCGGCCGAAACTCTTTTTCAGTCCGCGAACGTCTATGGCGAGCGAAGTCATTCAGAGCGGACGCACTTGCACCGGCTCGCCGGGATTGAGCCGCAGGCCGCCGGGCGCGCGCGCCTCGAGCTTGAAGACCAGTTTCTCGCGGTTGCCGATCGAGAAGATCACGGGCGGGGTGAATTCCTGCTGCTGGGCGATAAAGGTGACGGTGGCCGTCATGCCGGGCGCGCAGCCGTCGCAGGCGATCGAGACGCGCTCACCCAGCTTGACCTGGGCGAACTGGCTTTCGGGAACGAAGAAGCGGACATAGATGTTCTGCGGCGGCAGGATGGAGACCACCGGCGTCATGGCGGGCGCATATTCGCCTTCGCGGAAGAACACGTCCTCGACGCGCCCGGTGGTGCGGGCGATCACGTCGCGTTCCGAAAGTTCGTAGCGCGCATTGGCGAGAGCGGCGCGCGCCTGCTGCTCCTGGGCGTTTATCTGCGCGATCCGCGCCACCGCCTGGTCATAGTTCGACTTGGCGATGTCGTAGGCCTGTTTGGTGCCGGCGCTGTCGCGCAACAGTCCGCTCTGACGGATGAGCTCCTTGTGCGTCAGATCGAGATTGGCCTGCGCTTCCGTCATCTGTCCGGCGGCAAGCGCGATCGCGGCCACGGCCTGGTCGCGCGCGGCGGTCTGGCTGGTATCGTCGAGGGTGAAGAGAAGCTGTCCACTGCGGACGCTGTCGCCGCGTTGCACGGCGAGCTTCGCCACCCAGCCGGCCTGGGGCGCGGAGACGAACGCGTCGTCGCCCACGGCATAGCCGAGCCAGCCGGAGTCGGTTTCGTTGCCGCAGGCGGCGAGGAGCAGCAGACCGGCGAGGGCGATGATGCGCTTCATGCGGCGGCTTTCTCGGGCGCAAGGCCGCGGAACAGGACGTCCAGATGGAGATCGATGAGGCCTGGATAGTCGTACGGCTCGGGATCGAGCGGCGCGAAGGTGACCCGCCAGATCGCGCTGAGCAGCACCGGCGCGACGCAGAGCCGGACGACATGGTGCGCGGGCAACTTGCGAAATTCTCCTTGCGCGATGCCGCGCTCGATCAGCGACGTCAGCAGTTGCAGGCCGCGCTCGATCACCTCGAAGCGATAGAATTCGGCGAGCCAGGGGAAGTTGCTGCTCTCGCCGATTACGATCTTGGGCAGGACGACCTTGTCGCTTTCGATCAGTAGCTGGGCGAGTCGCGTCAGCGCCATCCGCAGCAGCACGCGCGCCGACCCCTCGAAGCTCTGCGCCTCCGACGCCAGCGAAGAGAGCGTCGTCCCCACCGCCTCGCGCACGAGCGATTTGAACACGGCTTCCTTGTTCTCGAAGTAGAGGTAGATCGTTCCCTTCGTCACGCCGGCTTCGCGCGCGATGTCGTCCATGCGCGCGGCGGCGAATCCCTTGTGGGCGAAGACCTTCATGGCGGCGTCAAGAATCTCGGCAGGCCGCGCCTGTTTGCGGCGCGTCCAGCGGGTCTCGGCGGGTGCGGACACAGAGGTCATGCCTCCATATTAATAACTGACCGTTCAGTTATCAAATGATTCCTTGCTTAGGCGACCGGCGGGAAGCTCATGTGGTAGGGTTGAGACAGGGCGTGGCCGGAGAACCGCTATGAATTTCAAGCATATACTTGGCCTCTTGGCATTTGTGACACTGTCCGGCTGCATCGCGCCGACGCCGTACAAGGCGGCCGACGCCAGCAACCACGCGGGATATTCGCAGGAGCGTCTGGCCGACAACCGTTTCCGCGTCACCTTCCGGGGCAATTCGGCGACGATGCGCGACAAGGTCGAGGACTATCTCCTGCTCCGCTCGGCGGAGGTCACGCGCGATGCCGGATACGCCTGGTTCGCCTTCGACACCCGCAATACCGAAGCCAAGACCGAATACCAGACCGACTTCGCCGGCTGGCCCGGCTGGGGCCCGGGCTTCGGCTGGTACCGTCATAGCTGGGCGTTCGATCCGTTCGGCCACGTCGCGACCACCGTGTCCAGCACCAAGTACGAAGCCTATGCCGAGATCATCCTGCTGACGCCCGAACAGGCCAAGGCCGACCCGCACGCGCTGCGCGCCGAAGACGTCATCGCGCGGCTGGGTCCTGGGGCCGAACGTCCGCAGCCGGAGCATTAGGCCGTCTCAATCTCAGCCGGACGAGCGCGCCGTCCCGGCCGCTGGAGACGACTTCGAACGATTCCTGCGCGCACATATGCGGGATGTCGACGGCGGCGAGTGGATCGTCGGCGACGACGTCCAGCGCGTTTCCGGGACTCGTTCGCAACAAGGCGCGCTTGGCGAAGAGCGCCGGCAGCGGGCATTTGAGGCCGCGCAGGTCCAGCACTTCCGCATCGGGTTCGGTATCGTTATCCATAGCGACCTAGACTACGCACGCTGAATTTCAGGCCCATGGGATTGTTCGACGGACTCGCCCGCGAATCCACTTATATCTCGGCGATCGCCCGGACGCTCATCGGCATGCGCGACGTCCGCCCGGACAGCCCGCACACCATCGTCGACATCGTCGAAGCCCAGGCGAAGAGGACGCCGCAGGCCGTCGTGTTCTACTGCCACGATGCGCGCATGAGCTATGCTGCGCTCGACGCGGCCGCCGATCGCATCGCGCACTGGGCCCATGCCAACGGTATCGCGCGCGGCGACGCCGTCGCGCTGCTGATGGAAAACCGGCCGGAATATGTCGCGTGCTGGCTGGGACTGCTGAAGGCTGGCGCCGTCGCGGCGCTCATCAACACCAATCTGCGCGGCAGCGCCCTCGCCCACTCCGTGGCCATCTCCGGCGCGCGCCACGCCATCGTCGGCGCCGAGCTCGCGCAGGCCTATTGCGAGGCCGCGCCGCAGATCGTGCCGGCACCGACCGGCTGGAGCATGGGCGGTGCCGTCGCGGGGCTCGAGGATCTCGATGCCGCGGCGCTGCCGGACGGTCCGGCCGATCCGGCATGGCGCGCCGGCGTCACCTGCAAGGACAAGGCGTTCTACATCTACACCTCGGGCACGACCGGGCTACCCAAAGCGTCGAATTTCACTCACCTGCGCATGCTCTACATGATGCACGGCTTTGCCGGCGGCCTGAACGCCAAGTCCGGCGACCGGCTTTATAATGTCCTGCCGCTCTATCACTCGGCGGGCGGCGTCTGCGCCATCGGCCCGGCGCTTCTGACCGGCGGATCGGTGATCCTCAAGCGCAAATTCTCGGTGCATGAATTCTGGGACGACGTGCATCGCTACGAAGCGACCCTGTTCCAGTATATCGGCGAACTCTGCCGCTACCTTCTCAACGCGCCGGTTTCCGCGCACGAGCGCGATCACAAGATCCGCGCCATCACCGGCAACGGCCTGCGCCCCGAGATCTGGCCCGTCTTCCAGAAGCGCTTCGCGATCCCCAGGATCATCGAGTTCTACGGCGCCACCGAAGGCAACGTCTCGATGCTGAACTATGACGGCAAGGTCGGCGCGGTCGGGCGGATTCCGTCCTACATGCGCGCCATCATGACGACCCGCATCGTCAAGTTCGACATCGAGCGCGAGGAGCCCGTGCGCGGCTGGGACGGCCGCTGCATCGAGTGCAAGCCCGACGAGGTGGGCGAGGTGATCGGCAAGATCAGCGACCAGCCCGGCAAGACCTTCGACGGCTATACGAAAAAGGCGGACACGGAGAAGAAGATTCTGCGCGACGTGTTCGAGGAAAGCGACGCCTGGTTCCGCACCGGCGATCTGATGCGCCGCGACGCACACGGCTATTTCTACTTTGTCGACCGCATCGGCGACACGTTCCGCTGGAAGGGCGAGAACGTGGCGACGAGCGAAGTCTCCGAGGCCCTCGGCGTCGTGCCCGGCGTGAAGGAGGCGAACGTCTACGGCGTGGCGGTTCCGGGCATGGACGGTCGCGCCGGCATGGCGGCGCTCGTCACCGGGCAGGGCTTCGACATCGCCACGCTCGCCGACGCGATCGCGGGCAGTCTGCCCGCCTATGCCAAGCCGATCTTCGTGCGCCTGCTTCCCGAACTGGAAATCACCGGCACGTTCAAGCAACGCAAGGTCGAACTGGTGAAGGCGGGTTTCGACCTCTCGGCCTTCCGCGATCCGATCTACTGGCTGGATCCGCAGACCAGGCGGTACGAACCGCTGACGCGCGAAAAGTACGCGGCCATCGTCTCCGGCCAGGTGAAGCTCTAGTCGAAGCGAATCTCCGCCGCCGGCAGGACCGTGCCGAAGTCGCGGGTAATCAGGTTCTGCAGCGCGACGATGTCCCTGGCTTTAGCGACGCGCGTGTCGCCCGTCGAGTGCGCATCCGACACCAGCGTGATCGCGTAGTCGCGCTCATAGGCGCCGCGAATGGCCGAGTTCACGCAGAACTCCGACTGCATGCCGGTAATCACGAGGTGATCGATGCCTGTCGCCTTCAGCTTGGCGTCGAAGTCGGTGCCGTGGAAGGCGCTGGACTTGTGCTTGACGGTGACGTCGTCGCCCGGCTGCGGCGCGATTTTGTCGTGGAACGGATAGCCCGGCAGACCCGGTTTGAACGGATGTTCCGGCTCGTCGAGATTGTGATGCTGGACATAAAGGACGGGTGCACCGGCGGCGCGGGCGTTGGCGATCAGCATCGCGATACGGTCGACGACGCCGTCGCCGTCGTACGGCGGATAGTCCGGATGCGCCCACATGCCCTTCTGCACATCGATGATGACGAGCGCTTTCATGCCGGCTCCGGTTCGTGTCGCTGCGGGGAAAAAAATAGCGCCGCAAATGCACCGGGGGTAGACGCGGTTTTCGCGCTACCCCCGTGCGGGATTTGCAGGTGCGATTCCTATTCGGCCGCCTTCTGTCCTTTTTTCGCCTGCTCTTCGTTGTGTTTGACGATGGTCTGCATCGCCGCGTTCATCGCTGCGCCGATGAAGGCCTCCTTGTTGTCGCGCGCCCAGTTGAACGCTTCGGCGCGCGCCACATTGGCGTTGTTGATCACCGGTGTGACGTGACGCTGCCACAGTTCGTAGGACTTCTTGGTCGCTTCGAAGTTGGCCCAGTTGTGCGCGAGCTGGAGGAACACGCCGAACTCGCCCTGCTTGGCCTGCAGGCGGCGGATCTGCGCGATCGCGTCGTCCGGCGTGCCGACGACGATCTGTCCCTGCTTGACGAGATCTTCGATCGACTGGCCCTGGGTCGCCTCGCGGCCGGCGACCGCGCTGATGCCGCCGAAATAATCCTGCCATTTGTGCAGGCCGAACTCGACGTTCTTGTAGGCTTCGGCGCGGGTTTCGGCGATGTGGACCGGACCGACGAGGCGCAGCTTTTCGGGATTCATCTTGCGGCCGTTTTCGGCGGCGATGTCGTTGGCGATTTTCCAGTTGATGCCGAGCGCGTCGTAGCCGCCTTCCTGCGTCGCCGCCACGCAGAGCATGCCGAAGCCGTGCTTGCCGGCGAGCTTGCCGCCGGATGGCGTGACCGACGACGCCACCGCGACTTCGGGATGCGGCCAGGTGTAGGGGCGCAGCTGGCAGGTCGCGTCGACGAGATTGAACCATTCCGACTTCTGCGTCACCCGCTCGCCGTTCATCAGGCGCAGGATGACTTCGATCGCCTCGACCATCCGGTCGCGCTGGGTCGAGGGATGGATGCCGAGCGCGAAGGCGTCGGACGGCAGCAGTCCGGGTCCGACGCCGAGCATGAAGCGGCCCTTGGTCTGATGATCGAGCTGGATGACGCGGTTCGCGACCATCAGCGGATTGTGATAGGGCAGCGAAATCACGCCGGAGCCAAGCATGATGCGCTTGGTGCGCTCGGCGGCGGCGGCGATGAACAGCTCGGGGCTGGCGATGATCTCGAAGCCGGCCGAGTGGTGCTCGCCGACCCAGGCCTCTTCATAGCCGAGCCGGTCCAGATGCTCGATCAACTCGAGATCGCGCTGGATGCACAAAGTCGGATCCTCGTCGACCGGATGAAAGGGCGCGAGGAATATGCCGTTGCGCAGTTTGATGGCCATGAATGATCTCCCGTTTTGCTGGAATAGCGTGGCGGCCTTATCGCATATCGCCCCGGCCGTGGAAAATGCGAGGGACTAGAACCCCGGCGGCGGACGGAAGCCGCCCAGTCCTTCCTCTACGGCGGCCGCGAGATCGAACAGCCGGTCTTCGCCGTTCCAGGGACCGACGATCTGGACGCCGATCGGTACGCCGCCGCGCGTCTGGCCGGCGCGCACCGCCAGGGACGGCGCGTGCAAGGCCGTCGCCGGCGAGATCCATTCGATGATCTTGGGATAGGGGACCTTCTGTCCGTCCACGTCGAGTATGCGGTCGTTGAAGGTTGGCTCCTGCTGGTGCGGGAACGCGGACACCATCGAGATGGGCATGAGGATCGCGTCGAAATCCTTGAAAAAGGCGGCGAGCCTCTGCTTGTAATCCTGGCGGCGCGCCTGCGCATCCGCCGCTTCGGCCGGTGTCGGACGCGCGCGCAGGCGGAAAGCCGCCGCCGTCGCGCCGTCGCCGCCGCGTTCGACCAGCTTGAGATCGTCCGCGCGCATCGCGTCGAAGGACTTCAACAGCGCCTCGGGAAGACCGGCGGTGATGATCGGCGTCAGTATCGCGGTGTAGAAGCGCATCAGTTCCGCGCCGTCGAGATCCGGCTTGGCGTGGCGGACGCTCGCGCCCGCCTTGGCGAGCACGGCACCCGCGCTTTCGACGGTTTCGCGCACGTCGCGCGCCAGCGGCCAGCTCTGTTCCTCGTCCCACACCGCGATGCGGACGCCCTTCACGTCCCGGCGCGGCTGCTCCGGCGTTCCGCGCAACACGCTCCAGAGCAATTTCAGGTCGCCGGCGTTTCGCGCCATCGGTCCGACGACGTTGAGGTCGGTGTTCTCGGTCGAGCCGGGCGGCGGCGGCACATGACCGCGCTGCGAGAGCACGCCCCAGGTCGGCTTCAGCGAGGTGACGCCGCAATAGTTCGCCGGATGGCGCAGCGATCCGCCGATGTCCGATCCGATCTCGAGCGGTGTGACGCCCGTCGCGAGTGCGGCCGCCGCGCCGCCCGACGATCCGCCCGGCACGCGCGTCACGTCGTAGGGATTGTTCGTCGTTCCGTAGATGGAATTGTAGGACTGGATGTCGCCGAGCATGAACGGGACGTTGGTCTTGCCCCAGATCACCGCGCCCGCCTTGCGCGCGGCGGCCACGACGTCGGCGTCGGCGCAGTTGCGGGGACGATCCTTGTAGGCGGGATTGCCGGCGACGGCCGGCATGTTCTCGACGTCGAAACCGTCCTTGATGGTCATCGGCAGACCGGCGAGCGCGCCTGACGCGGCGCCCTTCGCCCGCGCCTCGTCGATCGCAAACGCATCCTTGTGCGCTCTCGAAAGGTCCTTCTCGATCACGGCGTTGATGGGCCTGGCGATGCGCTCGTTGCGCGCGACATGGGCGTCGAGCAGCTCGCGCGCCGATATCTTCCGCGCCCGGAGATCGGCAAGCATCTCGCGTGCCGTTGCGTAAAGGTCGGTCATGCGCCCATCCATTTCATTCCGGCCGCGGGATGACATAGGCTTCGTCCCAGCCTGTCCAGAAAAATCGAGGGAACGCCGATGCGCGCCGCCGTCTTCAAGGAAATGTCCAAGCCGCTGGTGATCGAGACCGTGCCCGATCCCAAGCCCGGCGCCCACGACCTGATCCTGAAAGTGAAGAATTGCGGAATCTGCGGGTCGGATCTGCACATGACGGAGCCGACCTCGGCCATGCCGCTCGCGCTCGGCTCGATCATGGGACATGAGTTCGCCGGCGAAGTCATCGAAGTCGGCAGCGCGGTGAAGCATTTGTGGAAGCCGGGCGACCGGCTCGCCGGTTTCCCCGTCATCTGCTGCGGCGACCATACGCCCTGCCTGAACTTCGGCATCGCCGGCGGCGCCTGTTCCAAGATGGTGAGCATCGGTCTCGGCGCGGCGCCCGGCGCCTATGCGGAATATGTGCGCATCGGCGCGAGCAGCGGCTACAAGCTGCCCGAGAGCGTTTCGTTCCGCGAAGGCGCGATGGTCGAGCCGCTCGCGGTCGGCCTGCACGCGGTCGACATGGCGCGCATGCCGCGCGGCGCGACCGTCCTCGTCATCGGCGCCGGCCCGGTGGGTCTCGCCACCATGCTGTGGGCCAAGTTCCTCGGCGCGCGCCACGTGATCGTCAGCGAGAAGGCGGAAATCCGCCGCCAGATGGCCGCCAAGTTCGGCGCCACCGACGCCATCGACCCGTCGCAGCCGCTCGTCGCCCAGGTCCAGAAGATCGCCGGCAAGGCCCCCGATGTGATCTTCGAATGCGTCGGCGTGCCGGGCCTGCTCAACACCGCCATGATGGAAGCGCCGCGCGGCGGAC
Organism: Rhizomicrobium sp.; assembly: GCA_035499335.1. GTDB lineage: Bacteria > Pseudomonadota > Alphaproteobacteria > Micropepsales > Micropepsaceae > Rhizomicrobium. The sequence continues at coordinate 43,293 of DATJZB010000010.1, forward strand.
GCATCGTCGTCGCCGGCGTCTGCCAGCAGGCCGATACCATCATGCCGCTGATGGGCATCCTCAAGGAGCTCGAAGTTCAATTCGTGCTCGGCTACAGACCCGACGATTTCGATTATGTCATCGCCATGATCGCGAGCGACAGGATCGATGTCAGCCACATGGTCACCGACATCGTCGACCTCAACGCCCTGCCCGGCGCCTTCGAGGCGCTGCGCCGGCCGTCGCACCAGTGCAAGGTGATGCTCGAGAACTGAGCGTTCCCGCACAATACTTAGCACTCGAAGCATCTGGCCGGCGCCCAAAGCCTCGCGAACCCGGGCGGGCACCTATATCGAAGCGATAGCGCGGGACGTTCCGTCGCAGCGCGACGATTCACCAAGCTGCTAAAAGGCGCGTCGCGCGATTTGCCGCGGACGGGTTTCGCGCCTCCCTTTTCAACCGATTGAGCGGATGCGCGTGCGTTTCCGCGCGGGACCGACGATGGACAGGCACGACAATTTCACGAGCGCCGTCACCAGCGAGAAGCTGCTGGCGGTCTATGCGATCTGGATGGAACTCGCGGCCGGACGCATCGGACCGCAGCGCGGCGAGCTGACGCCGTCGCGGCTGCGCCGCACGACGTCGTGGACCTTCACCGTCGACGTCGTCGACGGTGGCAGGGATTTCCGGTTCGGCTTCGCCGGCGACAAGCTGATGCAGTTCCTCGAGCGGCGCTGCGCCGCGCCGACGCTCGCCGGCATGCGCGGATCGCACTTCTTCGACGCCGCGGACGCGTTGTTCCGCCAATGCCTGGACAGCAAGAAGCCCCTGGTGAGCGGACCGCTGCCGACGCACTACACCGGCAAGGAACATCTGGAGCGCGAGGTTCTGCTGCTGCCCCTCTCCGAGGACGGCGTCAACGTCACCGGCATCTTGGGCGCGTTCGATACCTGGCGCCTCGGCACCAATCCGCACATGCGCGAGCCGGTTCTCGCGGCCTGAGCCGTCTCAAGCCGCCAACTTCACCATCATCTTGCCCGTGTTCTCGCCGTTGAGCAGCGCGATCAGCGCGCGCGGGGCGTTCTCGATGCCCTCGAACAACGTCTCCTGATACTTGATCCGGCCGTTCTTCAGCCAGCCCGTCATCTCGTCGTTGAACTGGCCATAGAGGTGCATGAAGTCCGGCGCCACGAAGCCGCGGATATTGACGCGCGCATAGATGATCGAGGACAGGTTGCGCACGCCGATCTGCTGGTCGTTGTAGGTCGAAATCATGCCGCACACGGCGACGCGCCCGAGCGTGTTCATGCGCCGCAGCGCGGCTTCAAGATGCTCGCCGCCGACATTGTCGAAATAGACGTCGATGCCCTTCGGCGTCGCCTTTTCGAGCGCGTCGCGGATCGGTTCCTTCTTGTAGTTGATGACGGCGTCGAGGCCGAGCGAGCGCAGCCACGCGGCCTTGTCGTCCGAGCCGGTGCTGCCGACGACCGTGCAGCCCTTCAGCTTGGCGATCTGGGAGGCGAGAGAGCCGACCGAACCGGCCGCCGTCGAGACGAACACCTGCTCGCCCGGCTTGAGTTTTCCGATCTCCATCAACCCGCCATAGGCGACGAAGCCCGCGCCGCCCATCACATGCATGTAGACGGTCAGCGGCAGACCGGGATCGGCGTCGACCTTCGCCAGATGTTTCGCATCGGCGACGTAGCGCTCGCGATAGCCATAGGCGCCGCGCACGATGTCGCCCTCCTTCAGGCCCGCGGCGCGCGATTGCAGGACCCGGCCGAGAGCGAACCCGCCAAGCACCGCGTTCACCTCCTGTCCGCGCGTCATGCGCGGCCGCGTCGCAGGATCGATGCTGAGATAGAGATTCTGGACCAGGGCCTGGCCGTCCGACGGTTCCGGCAGTCGGACCTCGCGCAGGGCGAAATCGCTCTCGCGCGGCATGCCGTCGGGACGTTTCACCAGATGGATTTCGCGGCTTGTCGTCATGGCTAAACTCCTGTTGGCTTGCCATTGAGGCGCCTGACGGGAGTCGAAAGCAATGCCCGCGCACTACGATTATCTGAGCTTCACGCTGGAACGCGGACGTCAGGCATGGACCGCGTTCGCCGACCATGTCCGCGAAGTCGCCGCGCCGGCGATCGCGGCGGCTGGCGGCGAGATGCTCGGTCTCTTCCAGGGTCAGCTCGGCTTTGCCTCAAGCGACGCGATCGTGCTGCTGCGCTGGCCCTCGGCGCACCGCGACCGGCTGCGCGAGATCGACCGCGCACCCGGTGTCGTCACCATGCATCCGGAAATGCTGACGCCGACCGTGCGGCCGAAAGACGATGCGGTTCTCAAGAAGGGCGGAATCTACGTCCATCGCTGGTTCACCGTGGATGCCGACAGCGTCTCGGATTTCGTTGCGCTCTCGAACCGCGCCTGGGAAAATTTCGAGGGCAGCTACCAGACCGAAATCTTCGGCCTGTTCACGGCGGAACGGACCGCACAGGATGTGCGCGAGGCGGCCGGCCGCCTGCTGCTGCTGACCTATTATGCGAGCCACGGCGTATGGGAAGAGTCGCGCGACCAGACCCGCGATCCCGATGGGCTTTTCGCCAAACGTCACGCCCTGACCCGCTCGACAATCGGTCGCAGTTCGGTCGTGGTCTGGCCGGCCTGAAGCTAGGGCGCTGATCCGAATAGGGATTCCACGAACCTCGCGTATTTCGGTGACGTGGTCGTCAGCAAAGCCTTGCGCACAGCCGTCCGGAACTCTTAGATGCACGCCTTCATCAAGGGAGGTACGACGCATGGCCGTCGACGGTAAGTGGAACATCACGATCAATTCGCCCATGGGCGCACAGAAGGCGACGCTCGACCTTAAGGCCAACGGCAGCGCGCTGACCGGCACGCAGGCTGGCCAACAGGGCTCGATGGAAATCGCGAACGGCAAGGTGGACGGCAACAACGTCTCCTGGTCGATCTCGATCACTTCGCCGATGCCGATGACGCTGGAACACAGCGGCACGGTCGATGGCGACAAGATTTCCGGCAACGTGAAGGCGGGCGCGTTCGGCTCGTTCCCGTTCTCGGGCGCGCGCGGCTGAAACCGGCCGCCATCGCTTGGATGAAGGGCGGCCGCGCGCCGCCCTTTTTCTTTGGCGCGGTGATGGATTAGACCGGCTGGGCAAAGCGCAGGTGATTTCGTGCGAATTCCGATCCATCGCGAAGGCTGGCCGTTCATCGCGCTGTTCGCGCTCGTCAACGCGGGCCTCTTTGCCCTGTCGCCATGGGCGGGCGCTGCGTTCGCGCCGCTGACGGTCTGGTGCCTCGCCTTCTTCCGCGATCCGGAGCGCACACCGCCCGCCGGCGCGAACCGTCTCGTCAGCCCGGCCGACGGCGTGCTCTTGCCGATCATCGACGCGGTTCCACCCGCGGAACTCGGTCTCGGCGAACAGACGCGCAAGCGCCTGTCAATCTTTATGAACGTGTTCAACGTGCACGTGAACCGCATGCCGGTCGACGGCGAAGTGATCGCGCTCGCCTATCGTCCGGGACGATTCTTCAACGCATCCTTCGACAAGGCCAGCATCCACAATGAGCGGATGTCGGCCCGCATCCGCCCCACTTTGAGCACCGACCCGGCAGCGGATCTCGTCGTCGTCCAGATCGCCGGCCTGGTGGCGCGCCGCATCGTCTGCGACATAAAAGCTGGCGACCGGATCGGGCGTGGCGAGCGCTACGGGATGATCCGCTTCGGTTCCCGCCTCGACGTCTATTTGCCCCTTTCGGCCCGGATCGTGATAAAAGAAGGTTCTGTGACAAGGGCCGGCGAAACGGTCCTGGCGGAACTTCAAGGTTAGGCACGTCCTTGGCTTATCGCAGAATCGACCCGCGCCGGATGGCGGAACGGCTGGAAGAACTTTCCGTCGGCCGCGTCGTTCCCAGCGTCCTGACGCTGCTCGGCCTGTGCAGCGGCATCACCGCGATACGCTTCTCGATCGACGGCAATTGGCCGTTCGCGGTCGGCGCGATCATCTTCGCCATGCTGTTCGACATGCTCGACGGACGCGCCGCGCGCTTCCTCGGCGCCGATACGCGCTTCGGCGCGCAGCTCGACTCGCTGGCCGACCTGGTGTCGTTCGGCGTGGCGCCGGGCGTACTCGTCTTCATGTGGAGCCTGTCGCGCATGGGCAATGCTGGCTGGGTCGCCGCGCTGATCTTCTGCACCTGCAGCGCCATCCGGCTGGCGCGCTTCAACGTGCAGAGCGTGCGCGACGAAGGCTCGTCTCCCGCCAATCCCTACTTCACCGGATTGCCGACGCCGGCGGCGGCGGGACTCCTGCTCCTGCCGATGCTGCTGAGCTTCCAGGGCGGCGGCGATCTCTTCCGCAATCCGCTGTTCAGCGGCGCGATGATCGCGATCTCGTCGAGCCTGATGGTCAGCCAGCTTCCGACACCCTCGATCAAGTATATGCGTCCGGCGCGCCAGCACCGGCTGGTCCTGTGGGCCTTCATCGGCGTGCTGGCGGGATTCATGATCACCTGGCCGTGGATCACGCTGACCGTCGGCATGGTGATCTATCTGAGTTCCATCCCCTTCGGCATCGCCATGCAGGCGCGCCAGAGAGCGCGCTCGCGGCACTAGCGTTGCGGCTCTTGCCTAGCTCGTCTGCTTCAATACTTCGTCGAGCTTGATGCCCTGCTTCTGCAGCATCGCCATCAGCATGTCGTTCTGGCGTTCCAGATGCGCGAGGATGGTCTCGACCTCGGCTTCGGCCTTGATGTTCACGTCGAGATCGTGGACCGCGCGCGCTTCGGATTGCCGCCCCTGGATGTTCTGTCCGATCATCAGCAGCGGCATGAGCAGGATCTGGATCATGTTCGAGATGAACAGCCAGAACACGAAGCCCATCGGCGGATCGAATTGCAGGCGCGGCGGCGCGAGGAAGTTCCAGCCCAGCCAGAAAACCGTCCAGGCTAGGATCAGCAAGAAGAACGTCATGGTTCCGACATGTTCCGTGATCCAGACGGCAAGCTTTTCGAGCTGCCCCATACTCGCCTTGATCTCGGCGTAGGTATCGCGCAACGGATGGTTGCGCCGGATTTCGGCAAGCCTTTGAAGCGACACGTGACTCATGAGCCCAACCCCCGTCGAATCGTCCAGCGGAATCAATATCGCTTCGGCCCGCCGCGCGTGCAACCGCGTCGCCGCGCCGGATTGCGAGGTGTTTGCACTGCAAAAGCCAGGGCGCCGCAGGCAGTGGCGCGAGGCGCCGCCGGCCTATTTGGCGCGCGACTCCGAACGCGCCGGGGTGTAGGGTTAATTTTACGGGGCTTTCGTTTGTTGTTAGGCGAGTGGAGTTCGATCAAAAAATTCCAAAAGAGTCTCAGCGCCACGCGCGGGCGCTCGAATTCTGAATGCTCAAGCAACGTCATTCCGCATTCGATCTCATTTCGATCGTCAACCTGAAGGGAGCATTTCATGAAGTTTGGAAAGTTAATTCTCGCGGCGGCCGTCGCGGGTCTGACCATGGTCGCTTCACTCGCGCCGACAACCGCGAAGGAAGCCATGGCGGCACCGGACGGCGCGGCGCGCGCCAATCTCGCGGCGACGCTGGCGCAATACGGCATGACCAACAAGGATCCTGCTGCGTTGCTCGCTGCCGCGCACATCATCAATGGCCTGAAGGCGAACGTCGCCAAGCAGACGAGTTCTGCCGGCGGCGGCAAGCCCGAAGCCTATGACGCCCTCACCCTGCTCAAGCTCGCCAAGGGTTATGCGACCGGGGCCAACGCCTCGCTGGCATCGGCGATCGACGGCGAGATGAAGAACGTCAGCGCGACGCAGGCGGTTTGCTACTACCAGTACTACTGCAACTACGGCTATTGCTGGTATCAGTACTACTGCTACTGAGGCGCATCCGATTGAACGGGGGCCGCGCGAGCGGCCCCTTTTTTTTGGCAGGCATTGCACGATGACATCTCGCGCCGTCCTGATTTCGATGCTGCTCGCAATTCTGTTCGGCGCGCCGGCCGACGCCGCGGCGCCCGTCCGGCATGCGCTGCTCGTCGCCGTTCAGGGTTACGACAACCTGCCCGGCGTCAGCCTGTTCGACGGTCCCCGCAATTCGGTGATCCTGTGGAACGACTATCTGCGCACGCAGGGCTTCAGCGACATCACCATCCTCGCCGAAGGCATGGACGCGGGCGACGTGAAATGGACCAAAAAGGACCCGCACGTCCTGTTGCCGACTCGCGCCAACATCCAGAAGGCCTTCGCCGATCTCGAAGCCAAACTGCAGAAGAGCGGCGGCCAGGACAAGGTGCTGATCGTGCTCGCCGGCCACGGCAGCCAGCAGCGCGCCGCGCCGAACGATCCGCCCAAGCCCTTCAACCTCGACGAAGTCTTCCTGCCGATGGATGCCGGCCCGCGGCCGCAGAACGATCCGGAGGGGCCGTTCTCGAACGCCCTGGTCGATCACGACATCGCGCCGCATCTCAAGAACATGTCGAAGCACGCCGCCTTCATCTGGCTGATCTTCGATTCCTGCCATTCCGACACGATGACCTATGACGCGTTGCTGCTGCACAAGAAGCCCGTGCTGTCGACCGGCATGGGAGCGCTCGACTACGCATCGCACAACACCATGAAGCCGTTGATGGCGGCACCGGCGCCGGCGCCCGCCTTCGGCCCATCGCCGCGCGACAAGGACTGGCCCAAGAACTACGTCGCCTTCTTCGCTTCGAGCGCCGACCAGACGACGCCGCTGATCGTGGCCGATGCCGGACCTGCCGCGGCGCGGATCGGCGACGGCATGTCCCGGTTCACGGCGTTCTCCTATTTCATCGTCGACACGTTGCGGAAGAACCCCGGCGTGAAGTTCGACGACATCATCCAGAGCGTGCGGGCGAACTACAAAACGTCCTATCCCGGCGAGAACTACGAGCCGAAATTCGAGGGCGGCACGCGTCTGCAATTGCCCGCCGCGACGGCGTTGAGCCCCAGGCCGGCCGATCTTCAGGCGAAATAGGCGGATCCCAGCAGCACCAGTCCGACGGTGCCGAAGCCCATCGCGCTGAACCACAGCCAGTGGCGGCGCGTGATGATCGCGACCGTCGACATGGCGATGCCGATCTCGAACAGCGTCGCCGCGCCGGTCAGCCAGTGGTGACGCTCCTCGTGCATTCCGCTTTCTGCGAGCAGGCGGTCGCGGTCGGCCTCGTTCTTCTTCGCGTCGGTCCGGATCGATGCCTGACGCTCGACATTGTCCTGCTCGCTCTTGCGATAGCGCGGCGCGTTGGGCCCTCCGCCGTCGGCGGCGATTCCATAGATGTGTTTCTTCAGACTGTCGGCCTGGTATTCGTCCCAGGCGTCGGTGGCGCGATCCTGCGCCAGCACCGCCTCGCTCGTGGCGTTGAGCGCCCGGCCGCCTTCGACGGTCTCGAGGCTCCCGGCCACCGCCGCGAGAACCGCCAGCACGGCGACGGAGATCGCGATGCGCGCGATGAAGGGATCGCCGGCATGCGCCGCGTGCTCGGCATGTTCGGTATGCTCGTGGGCGTCGAGCGGCGCGTCGTGGGACATTCTTATCCTCCGCAAGGCGGGCGCCGTCAGGCCGTGCCGCGCAGGAATCGGTCGGCGACTGCGGCATGCATGGCGATGCCGTTCGCCATCGCCGCTTCGTCCATCATCATGCGGTTGGAATGGCAGGCATGGGCGTGCGTGTGCGAGACGCCGTCCGGCGCGACGCCGAGGAAGACCATGCAGCCCTGCATGCGCTGCAGCACGTAGGAGAAGTCCTCCGCGCCCATGATCGGCGCCGGCATCTTGAGAAAGCCCTGTTTGCCGAACAGATCCTGCGCCACGTTCTGGGCAAAGCCGACGAACTTCTCGTCGTTCAGCGTCACCGGGTAGCCCTGGGTCAGCGTCGCGTCCGCCTCGAGCTCGTGCGCCCGGGCGATGCCTTCGGCGAGGCGCGTGATGCCTTCGATGGCCTGGGAGCGGCTCTTTTCCGAAAAGCTGCGCAGCGTGCCGCGCAGGCGCGCGCTTTCCGGTATCACGTTGTTCGTCGTACCGGCGTCGAGCTGCGTGATCGACAGGATGACCGGATCGAAGGCGTCTATCCTCCGCGTCACCAGCGACTGCAAGGCCTGGACGATCTCGCAGGCCACGGTCACCGGATCGCGCGTGAAGTGGGGCATGGAGGCGTGGCCGCCCTTGCCCTTCAACCGGATATCGATGGTATCGGCGGCGGCAAGCAGGGGACCGGGGCGCGAAGCGATGAGCCCGGTCGGGATGTTCGGGGAGATATGGATCGCGAACGCCGCGGTCGGCGCGGGCGCGGCATCCAGCATGCCTTCCTCGATCACGAAGCGCGCGCCGGCATATCCTTCCTCGCCCGTCTGGAAGAGAAATTTGACGTTGCCGTTCAGCCGGTCGCGATGACGGTGCAGGAGATGCACGGCACCGACCAGCATGGCGGTGTGCGAATCGTGCCCGCAAGCATGCATGCGGTTTTCGTGCTGCGATTTGAACTCGACGTCGGTGTCTTCCGGCATCGGCAGCGCGTCCATGTCGCCGCGTAGGAGGATCGTCGGGCCCTGCTGCGCGCCCTTCAGCGTCACCACCATGCTCGAGGTGGTCTTGCCTTCCACGATGTCGACGTCGAGACCGGCCAGCGCCTCGCGCGCGCGACGCGTGGTTTCCGGCAGATGCAGGCCGAGCTCGGGGAACTTGTGCAGTTCGCGCCGGAGAGCGACGACCATCGGCATCATGTCTCTGGCGCCGTCGCGCCACAGGTCGAGATCGTCCGCTTGCTTGTCCATCGCCCTACCCTTTGCCGTTTTTTCAAGTTTGGCGGGCGCGCGCGCCGCCGTCCATAGCCGTCAGAGCACGACTTCGATCAGGCGCGGACCGGTCTGGCCGACGGCCGACGCGAACTGGCTCTCGAAGTCGCGGATGTTCGTCGCGCGCGAGGCCTCGACGCCCATGCCGCTGGCGAGCCTGACCCAATCGAGCTCCGGATTGTGCAGGTCGAGCATCGACAGCGCCTTGGGTCCGGGATTGCTCGCGCCGACGCGCGCCAGCTCGATATTCAGGATCGCATAGGACTTGTTGGCGAAGATGACGGTCGTGACGTCGAGCTTCTCGCGCGCCTGGGTCCACAGGGCCTGGAGCGTGTACATCGCGCCGCCATCGCCGTGAATGCAGACGACCTTGCGGCCCTTGGCCGCGACCGCCGCGCCGGTGGCGACCGGCAGTCCCTGCCCGATCGAGCCGCCGGTGAGCCCGAGATGATCGTGCGGCGCGGCCGTGATGGTGGCGAGCGCGGTGCCGGCGCCCGACGTGGCGGCTTCGTCCGACAGGATGCAGCCTTCGGGCAAGTGGCGCGCGATCACCTGCCCGATCGTGTACTGGTCGAACTTGTCCGCGATGGAATCCGGCTTCTTCAGCGGCGCGACGTTGGCGGCCTCTTTCGGCGCGCCGACGGCCTCGGCCAGGGCGTCGAGCGCGGCGACGCCGTCCTCATGCGCATGCGCGAGATAGATCACGCGCGTGCTCGCCTGCAGGCCATAGCTCGGTTTTCCGGGATAGGCGAAGAACGAAACCGGCGGCTTGGTGCCCACCAGAATGAGCTGCTCGGTATCCTGGAAGAATTCCACGATCTGTTCGGCGAAGTAGGGAACGCGTTCCAGCCGAACGCGGCCCGCGCCGCGCTGCAGGCGCGCGGTGAACGTGTCGCAGGCGATGCGCGCGTTCGACTTCGCGGCGATGCGCCCCGCGGCGTTCAGGCCGCGCTCCTTCAACGCCGCGCCGCGCATCAGGATCGTCGTCTTTTTTCCGTTCTTGAGGGCCTGCGCGGCCAGCTCGACGGCTTGCGCGGAAACCGCCGCCGGCGTCTGGCGCGGAAGGGCCGGCGCCGGCCCGTCGGCATCGTTCCAGGCGGTGTCGGCCGGCAGGATCAGCGTCGCGATCTGGCCGGGCGGCGTCATCGCGGCCTGCACGGCGCGCGCGCCGTCGGCGGCGACAGTCAAGGCGCTCGGCGAGGAATGCACCCAGGCCGATACCGGCCGCGCGAAGCCCGCGATGTCGGATGCAAGCGGCGCGTCATACTGCGCATGATAGGTCGCGTGATCGCCGACGATGTTCACGATCGGCGTCGCCGCCCGGCGCGCATTGTGCAGATTGGCGAGACCGTTCGCGAGCCCCGGTCCCAGATGCAACAAGGTACAAGCCGGCTTCTCCGCGATGCGGCCGTAGCCGTCGGCCATGCCGGTCACCGCGCCCTCGAACAGCCCGAGCACCGCGCGCATGCCGTCGACGCGATCGAGCGCGGCGACGAAGTGCATCTCGGATGTGCCCGGATTGGAGAAGCAGACCTCAACTCCGCTCGCGACCAGGGTGCGGACCAGACTCTCTGCACCGTTCATCCTCGTGTCCGCCATCGCCGTTTCCCCGAATTGCTGGATTGTTTGGCGCCATTCTAACCACCCTTTTCGCGGCTTTGCCGACCTCGCGCTGGCGCAAATGGTCTCGAAGGGTGTTTCCAGTATAGTTATCTATTGTTCCCTATTGAAATGACTGATAGGGAATGATAGAGATATTTAAGACCGAGGTACCGATGCCGCAAGATCTTTATTCCGTAGAGCAGGTCGCCGAACTGCTCGGCCTGCACGTCAAGACCGTCCGGCACTATGTGCGTGACGGGAAACTCAAGGCCGTGCGCATCGGAAAGCAGTACCGCATCACGCGCCAGGATCTGGAGGCGCTGACCGGTCAGTCCGCCGCGGCGTTGGATCGGCCTCCGGTGCGCCGCGCGCGCCACATCGAAGTGTCGAGCGTCGTCGACATCGACGCCGTCAGCAAGGACGACGCCTATCGCTTCACGACCTATCTCACGGCCGGCGTGAAAGGCCGGCCTTCCGGCGACGCGCCACTGCGCGTGGACACGATCTACGACGAGGAACGCGCGCGTCTGAAGGTGATCCTCACGGGCAGCATCGCCACCGTCGGCGGGTTGCTGCGGGCGATCGAAATGCTGTCGGGACATTGAGCCATGATCTACAAATCCGAAGATGGTGCGCGCGCGATTCACGAACGCTACCGGGAATTCCTGAAGCTTTGGCCGGCGCCGAACCGGCAGATCGTCGTGCCGACCCGCGCCGGCGACACTTTCGTCATCGCCAGCGGGCGCGAGGACGCGCCGCCCGTGTTCCTGTTCCACGGTTCCGCGTCGAACTCCTTCATGTGGATCGCGGACGCGGCCGCGTTGAACGAGCATTTCCGCGTCTATGCCGTCGACCTCATCGGCGAGCCCGGCCTCTCGGCGCGCACGCGCTACAAACCGGGCACCGAGGAGCATGCGCTCTGGCTCGACGACGTTCTGGCGGGACTATCCGCATCGAAGGCGTCTTTCGTCGGGGTCTCGCTCGGCGGCTGGCTGGCGCTCGACTATGCCATTCGGCGCACCGACCGCGTGATTGCGCTGGCGCTGATCTGCCCGGCGGGAGTCGGCAAGCTGAAGAATTTCCTCCTCAAGGCCTTTCCCTATTTCTTCCTCGGCGAATGGGGCCGCAAACGTCTGCGCGCCATGGTGATGGGCCGCGCCTATGCCGCGCGCGGACCGGGCATCAAACCGGTGGAGGATTTTCTTGGACTCATCTTCCGCAATTTCGTGCCGCGGCGGGACCATATCCCGCCCTTTCCCGACAGCGCGCTCTCCCGCCTCAGGATGCCGATGACGCTTTTCATCGGCGGCGAGGATGCGCTGATCGATTCCTACGACACCAAGCGGCGGACCGAAAAGCTGCTGCCTCAGGCCGAGATCCATCTCGATCCCGAGATCGGCCATTTCATCCCCACGCCGACGGCGCAGATCGTCTCGTTCCTGCGCGTGGCGAACGGGGTGTAGAAGATGGGCGACAGCATCTACATGCTGCACGGCGTGCAGATCCTCGAATGTGCGGCCGACGGGCCGCTTATCCGCAACGAACGCGACGCGGTCGACGTCATCGGCGCAGCCTTCTCCGGCCGCGCCGGTCTCGTCGCCATCCCGGTCTCCCGGCTGAGCGATGCCTTCTTTTCGCTGAAGACGCGCGTGGCGGGCGAGATCATGCAGAAATTCGTCAACTACAATATGCGGCTGGTCATCCTCGGCGACATCGCCGATCGGCTGGCGGAGAGCGACGCGTTGCGCGACTTCGTCTTTGAGACCAATCGCGGCAAACAGGTGTGGTTCCTCGCCGACAAGGCGCAGCTCGAGGCCCGGCTAGCCCAGCCCTGAGGCGAGCGACGCTTGACTCGCTCCGGCCCGCGTTGTATTAAACCGAAAGGTTATTTAACCTAATGGTGCAATACGAATGCCGGCCGATCATCTCAGCGCGACTTTTTCCGCCCTCGCGGACCCGACGCGACGCGCGATCCTGGCCCGGCTGGCGTTGGGTGAGACGTCCGTCTCCGAGCTGGCCGAGCCGTTCGACATGAGCCTGCCTGCGGTGTCCAAACACCTGAAGGTGCTGGAACATGCCGGCCTCATCAGCCGCAGCCGCGAGGCGCAGTGGCGGCCGTGCAAGATCGAGCCGGAGGCGCTGAAGGACGTCGATAGCTGGCTCGAGGACTACCGCAAGCTGTGGAACGAGCGTTTCGACCGGCTCGACGATTATCTCAAGCAACTGCAATCCAGGGAGCGCAAGCGTGGCCGAAAGAAGTAAGGGCGTCGCGCTGCCGGGCAAACCGACGATCGTGATCACGCGGACGGTCGACGCGCCGCGCGCGCTGGTCTGGACCGCATGGACCGATCCCCGGCACATCGCCCAATGGTGGGGACCGAACGGATTCCGCACCACCATTCAGGCGATGGAAGTAAAGCCCGGCGGCATCTGGCGCTTCATCATGCACGGGCCGGACGGCACAGATTATCCCAACAAGATCGTCTATCGCGAGGTGAAAAAGCCGGAGCGCCTGGTCTACGATCACAGCGGCGCCGAGGGCAGCGAGATGCACATTTTCCAAGCGACGGTGACGTTCGCGGAGCGGAACGGCACGACGGAAATCACGATGGCGAGCACCTTCCCGTCCGTCGCGGCGCGCGACGGCGAGTTGAAGTTCGGCGCCGTCGAAGGCGGCCGTCAGACGCTCGACCGTCTTGCCGACTATCTTCCAACGATCTGAACGAGGAGACGATCATGAGCGAGCAAAGCGAGCCGACCTTCAGCCTCAGCCGCGTTTTCGCCGCGCCGCGCGCGAAAGTCTGGCGCGCCTATACCGAGCTCGACGAGCTCTCCAAATGGTGGGGCCCGAAGGGCTTCACATGGCTCCGCGGCACGCTCGAGCTCAAACCGGGCGGCATGTTTCATTACGGCATGCGCGCGCCCACCGGTCAGGAAATGTGGGGCAAGTTCGTCTACCGCGAAATCCGGAAGCCCGAGCGCATCGTCTTCACCAATTCGTTTTCCGACGCGTCGGGCGGAACGGTCCGCGCGCCCTTCAACCCGAACTGGCCGCTCGAAGTGCTCAACGTCGTCACGTTCAGCGAGGAAGGCGACAAGACACGGCTTTCCATGACCGGATCGCCCTTCAATCCGACGCCGGCGGAACGCGAAGCGTTCGACGCGATGCGCACCTCGATGGATCAGGGCTTCAAGGGCACGCTGGACCAGCTGGACGAACATCTGGCGGCGATGGGCTGAACCGCAGGGGCGCTCTCCCGCGGCTCAGGCCTTGTTCAGCTCGAGACCCTTGAGCGAGCCTTCGGCGCGCCAATTCTCGATCAGCTGGACGAAGGCGATCGGGCCGTGTCCGTAGGAGCCGTTGCGCGCCGCCAGCTGCGAGGGTTTTCCCTCATTGTTGTAGTAGCCCGGCGTGCATTCCTCGAGGAACTTCTGGCGCATCATCGCGGAGTCGATGATGGTCTGGATCCACGCCTCTTCGGCTTCCTGCGAAGCCTCGACGACGCGCACCTGGCGCGCGGCGCATTCCTTGATGATGTAGGCGAGGTGCTTGCTCTGCTCGTTCAGCATGTGCGGATAGTTGGCGGTGAAGCCCGACTGGCTGTTGCTCATGATGAAGACGTTGGGGAAGCCGCGGCTGTGCATGCCGTGCAAAGTCGCCACGCCGTCCTTCCATTTGTCCGACAGCGAAATGCCGCCGCGGCCGTACAGCTGGTAGCCCGAGCGGCGCGTATAATCCGTGCCGACCTCGAATCCGGTGGCGTAGATCAGGCAGTCGATCTCATATTCCTTGCCGTTGGCCACGACGCCGCGCTCGGTGATGCGCTCGACGCCTTGGCCGTTGGTGTCGATCAGATGGACGTTCGGCCTATTGAACGTCTCCAGATACTGGTCGTGGAAGCAGGGCCGCTTGCAGAACTGGTTGTAATAGGGCTTGAGCGCCTCGGCCGTCCTCGTGTCGCGCACGACCGAATCGACGCGGGCGCGCACCTGCTCCATCTTCTTGAAATCGGCGAGCTGCAGCGTGTCGGCGAGATCGACCGCTTCGCCCGCTTCGTTCTGCTTGCGCATCAGCGTCAGGAACTTGCCGATGATGTCTGTCCAGCCGTCGCTGACCAGATCGACCTCCTGCGGCACGCCGGAAACCAGCGCGTTGAAATTGTCCATGCGCTTCTGCTGCCAGCCGGCTTCGAGCGACTTCGCCCAGGTCTGATCGGTCGGGCGGTCGTTGCGGACGTCGACGGAAGACGGCGTGCGCTGGAAGACGAACAGCTCCTTGGCGCCGGCACCGACATGCGGAACGCATTGCACGGCCGTCGCGCCTGTACCAATGATGCCGACGCGCTTGTCGGCGAGCCCGGTCAGTCCGCCCATGCAGTCGCCGCCGGTATAGTGATAGTCCCACCGGCTCGTATGGAACGAATGTCCGCCGAACGTTTCGACGCCGGGGATGCCGGGCAGCTTGGGACGATGCAGCGGCCCGTTCGCCATGACGACGAATCGCGCCTTGATCGCATCGCCGCGGTTGGTGCCGATGATCCAGCGCGAGAGCTTGTCGTCCCAGCGCATCTCCGTGACTTCGGTCTGGAAGAGGACGTCGCGATAGAGGTCGAACTTGCGCGCAATGGCGCGGCTATGTTCGAGGATTTCGGGCGCGCGCGTATATTTCTCGACCGGGAGGTAACCGACCTCCTCGAGGAGCGGCAGATAGATATAAGACTCGATATCGCAGGCGGCGCCGGGATAGCGGTTCCAGTACCATGTGCCGCCATAATCGCCGCCCTTCTCGATCATGCGCAGGTCCTGGATGCCCGCTTCACGTAGGCGCGCGCCGGCGAGAAGTCCGCCGAAGCCGCCGCCGATCACGACCACTTCGACCTCGTCGCTCAGCGGCGCGCGCGTGAATCCCGGCTCGACATAGGGATCGTCGAGATAGTGCGCGAATTTGCCTTCGATGTTGCGATATTGTTCGTTGCCGTCGGTACGCAGACGCTTGTCGCGCTCCGCGAGATATTTTTTCTTGAGGGCATCGGGATCAAAGCCAAGCTCGTCCTTGCGGGTTTTGGCTCCCGGCTCTGCGGTCTGCGACATCGTTTTTCGTCTCCCTGCCCTACTGACTTCTTGTCAGTTTGCCCGAGAAGATTTCGCCCCGCGAGCGAAATATTCGAATAACGACCGGCCGCTGTTGATTCTCCGCAGCGCGGACTGCCGCGCGATTGCCATGCGCGATCAACATGTTGGAAGGCGGCGCGCGAGGAGGCTTGCCAGCCGCGCCAAACCCCTTCTTATTGGCTCGACCGCAGAATGCCGAATGGCTGGGGAGCAACTATGGCGTCCAACCCGATCGAGGCGAGCCTCGAGCTCGTCTCCGAAAAATGTCCCGACCTGACGCCCTTCGTCTATGCGCGCCTGTTCGCGCAATATCCCGACATGAAGCCGCTTTTCTGGCGCGACACGACCCATGCGGTGAAGGGCGAAATGCTCGCCAAGGTGTTCGAAGTCATCCTCGACTTCATCGGCGACAACATGTTCGCCGCGAACATGATCCAGTGCGAGGTGATCACGCATTCGGGCTATGACGTGCCGCCGCAAGTGTTTCGCGTCTTCTTCGCGACGGTTGCGGACACCATCCGCGAGCAACTCGGCGACGACTGGACCCCGGAGTTCGATTCGGCGTGGAAGAAGCTGCTCAAGGATCTCGACTATTTCGTCACCCATCCGGACCAGCGCGAGACCGCACTGGCCGCGCACTGACGGCGCGCCGATGTCCGCAACCCGGTTCCGCGACCAGGCCATCGCGTTCTCCGACGGCGCAAAAGGGCGCACGATCGAATTTGAAACCGCCGATCCGCTCAACTTCTTCGAAGCGATTTCGTCCCCGGAAAAAATGCGGCGCACCGTCATCGACGGCAAGTTGTTTCTGCCGCGCGGCGCCGGCGCGCCTGTCGGCGCGGTGATCGTCGTTCCGGGCAGCCTCGGCGTCGCCGTCTCCCATCTGGCGCATGCCGAAGCCATCACCGGTCTCGGACTGGCCGCATTCGTGATTGATCCGTTCGGCGCGCGCGGCGTGACCTCGACCGTTTCCAACCAGGCCCAGTATTCGTTCGCCGCCAGCGGTTACGACGTTCTCGCCGCCGCGAAGGCGATCGCCGCGCTGCCGGAGATCGATTCCAGGCGCATCGGCGCGCAGGGACACAGCCGCGGCGGCTCCGCGGTGCTGACGGCCGCCGCACGGCGCTTCGCCGATCCGGTCATGCAGGACAGGACGCGGCTTGCCGCGGTCTATGCCGCCTATCCCTGGTGCGGCCAGCAATTTCTCGATCCGGATATCGGAGCGACGAAGGTCCGCGCCATCATCGGCGACCGCGACGAGTGGTGCTTGCCGCAACAGGTACAAGGCTGCATCCAGTCCATGCGCGTGCGCGGCGGCGATGCGAGCCTGCGCATCGTGGACGGGGCGCAACACAGCTTCGACCGCGAAACGCCGGTCGAGAAGATCGAGACGGCGTCGGTGTCGCCGGGGGCGCCGACCTGCTACATCGCCGATGACGGCGCGCTCATCCATCCGCTCCGGACTGCGCCCGATCCCGGGCTCACCGATCGCGACATCATGATCTATGCCGTCAAATCGGGTTACGGCATCCGCGGCGCCCGCATCGGCAGCGCGCCGGGACAACCGGCCCTGTTTCGCGAAGACATGCTCGCCTTCTGGAAATCGGCCTTGTAGTCGGCGTTCCTTACTGCCCCGACAACTGCGCGCGATACGCATCGCGAGCGGCTTTGAACAGTTCGAACGGGAACTTGATCGGGACGCCGGCGAGCGCAGCGGCGAGCATTTCGAGATGCGCGTCCCATCCGGCGCAGGCGCGTCCCGCGTCTTCGCCCGCCGGCAGGCGCAGCGACAGGTCGAGTTGCACTTCGTCGCCCTTGGGACGGATCTCCCAGCGCAGCGGGCGCGCGGGCTCACCCGGTCCGCTCCAGGAATACTCCAGCACGCTGAGCGGCTCGATTTCCGTCACCTTGCTGTCGATGACGATGCCGCTGTCGGTGAAATTGAGTTTCGCCGCGCCGCCGACCGACAATTCGATCGAGCCGGGCGCCAGCCATTTGACGAGCTCTTCGCTTTCGGTCAGCGCGGCCCAGACGCGATCGAGGCTGTCGTCCAGAACGCGGCTGAGCCTGGCTTCGGTGACGTCGCCCTTGCGCGTGAATTTCGCTTTTCCGAACAGCGCGTCGCTCATGCCGGCAGCTCCCTCTTTGCGCCTGCGCGGCCGCAAGCGCGAGGGATTCAACGCGACGTGTCCCCGTCCGCCTTGATCGAAATCAAATTGGCGCGGGTCTCACAGTTCGACCATGTCGAAATCTTTTTTCGGCGTGCCGCACATCGGGCACACCCAGGTCGCCGGAATGTCGGCCCAGCGCGTGCCGGGCTTCAGACCTTCGGCCGGATCGCCGGCGGCTTCGTCGTAGATGTAGCCGCAGGTGCGGCACTGCCAGGTCTGATAGGGTTTGCTGTTCATGTCGCTTTCCTGTCGGCTGAACTTTCCGTGCCGAAGCTGAGACGCAGCGTCGCAAGGCTGGTTTTGCGGATCGGCTCGAGATTGGTCGTGGGATCGACCAGAAGCTGCATCGAGAGACCGAGCAGGAGGCTCCCGATCATCAGCGCGGCGGCGTCGGCATCGATTTCCCGGCGGATGTCGCCCTCCGCCTGGCCGCGCAGGACCAGCGCTTCGAGGCGATGCTCGACACGCTTGTGCTCGGCAGCGAACGCGGCGCGCAGCGCCGTCGCATCCGCGACGGCCGAAGACAGCAGCATGAAGTAGGCGCGGCCGTCGCTGTCGGCCGAGAGATCGCGCAGGTAGAGATCGACATATCGGAGCACCGCCTCGAAACCGGGCAGCGCGTCGATCCCGGCGGACGAGAGCAGCGCCTCGTGGCGCTCGTGCAGATGGTTGATCACCATCTCGATCAGCCCGTCCTTGGAACCGAACCGCTGGGTGACGAGGCCGCGGCTGTAGCCTGCCCGGCCGCAGATCGACTCGAACGTCGCCGCGCTGACACCTTCCCGGGCAACCACGGAAATCGTCGCCCCGACCAGGGCCCGCTCGGATTCGAGCCGGCGCTCCGCCTGGGTCCGGCGAGCCAATGCGGGCTTTTCAAGGGTTTTCGGCACGCGCCTCTCCATTTAATTGTTGGCTGTATAGCAACAATCTGGTACGTGTTCCAGCGTCTCGCGGTCAAAAGTGGCCGCGCCCCCAGGAAAGAGAATGAGAAGGCGTCCATGCAGAGAATTCCCCAGGAACTGGCCCAGACCATCGTCGACCCCAAGGCCTATGCCGACGGCAAGCGAATCGACGACTGCTTCGTCAAACTGCGCCGCGATATGCCGCTGGCCGTCGCCCAGCCGGAGAACTGCTATCCGTTCTGGGTGGTCACGCGCCACGCCGACATCCAGACGGTCGAGCGGCAGAACGATCTCTTCCACAATGGCGACCGGCCGACGACCTTCACGACGATCGAAGGCGAAAAGAAAGTCCGCGAGATGATGGGCGGCTCACCGCACCTGGTGCGTTCGCTGGTCCAGATGGACAATCCGGACCACTTCGCCTACCGCCATCTCACGCAATCCTGGTTCCTGCCGCAGAACTTACGCGGCCTCGAAGCGCGCATCCGCGAGATCGCCAAGTCCTTTGTCGACCGCATGGCATCTTATGGCGGGCGCTGCGACTTCGCGCGCGACGTCGCCTTCCTCTATCCGCTGCACGTGATCATGGAAGTGCTCGGCGTGCCCGAGATCGACGAGCCGCGCATGCTCAAGCTGACCCAGGAATTGTTCGGCAGCGCGGACCCCGATCTCAATCGCACCGGCAAGGAAGTGATGGACATCGACCAGGGCATCGCCACGATCCAGGCCACCGTCATGGACTTCATGACCTACTTCAACGCCATGACCGAAGACCGCCGCAAGCATCCGCGCAAGGACCTGGCCAGCGTCATCGCCAACGGAAAGATCAACGGCGAACCGCTCGGCCATCTCGAGGCGATGAGCTACTACATCATCGCCGCGACGGCCGGACACGATACGACGTCGAACACCACCGCCGGCGGCATGTGGGCGCTGGCCCAGAATCCCGATCAGTTCCGCAAGCTGAAGGCCAATCCGGCCCTGATCCCGGGACATGTCGAGGAATCGATCCGCTGGGTCACGCCGGTCAAGCACTTCATGCGCTCGGCGACGGCGGATACCGAACTCGCCGGTCAGAAGATCGCCAAGGGCGACTGGCTGATGCTCTGCTATCCGTCCGGCAACCGGGACGAAGCCGTGTTCGACAGCCCGTTCAAGTACGACATCGAGCGCTCGCCCAACAAGCATGTCGCCTTCGGCTATGGCGCGCATGTCTGTCTCGGTCAGCATCTCGGGCGCATGGAGATGCGTCTGTTGTGGGAGGAACTTCTGCCGCGCCTGGAGAGCATCGAGCTCGCGGGCGAGCCGAAGAACATGGAAGCCAACTTCGTGTGCGGCCCCAAGACCGTCCCCGTCCGCTTCAAGATGCACTGAACCGGATACGAGAAACGACGCCGCGGAGAGATCGCTCCGCGGCGTTTTTTTGGCGGAGCCGGCCGCGGCGCTTCAGGCCGCTTTCTGGCTCTGCTTGCGGGCGCGGCGGTAGAGCATGGCCACGAAGGCGTCGAAGATCTTGCGCATCTGCGGCCGCTTGTAGGGAAAAACGTCGACCGGGTCCATGTCGTGGACGATCGCGGTGTTGTCGGCCTCGAAGATCAGCAGTTTGCCGTCCCGCGTCTCCGCGCAGTCGACCGTGCAATAGTCCAGCGCCATGCGCCGCGCCATTTCCGCGAGCGCAACCTTGTGGCGCGCGGCGAATTCCTCGTCGAACGCCGCCATGAAGCGCGCTTCCTCGCTCCGGTTGCCGGCGTTCAGGATCATGTCGGCGTTGAGGTACCAGATCTTCCACTGATCGGCGATCGCCATGTGGCACGCATAAGCCCGGCCGTCGACGAGGACGATGCGATACTTGCGGAACAGCCCGTCGTCGCTCGCATAGTCGACATAGCGCGAGACGAAGAATTGCTCTTCGCGGCGAGTCTCCAGGTAATCGGCGACCGCGCCGGGATTGTCGAGCTTTTCGAGGCCGAAGCCGGCGTGTGAGCCGATGGGCCGCACGATGATCGGAAAGTCCCCGTCTTCGAGGACGTTCGAAACCAGGCATGCGCGCAGCGAAATGTTGATGAGCCAGTCGCGCGAGATGCAATTGGTGATCGGAATCTCGAGACCGGGAATCCCCGCGAGCAGGTCGCAGAGAGTATGGCGGTCGAGGCCGAGAATGTTGCGCGGCAGATTCAGGACCGGACGCGGCCAGGACGCGACGAGCCGGTCGATTTCGGCGAGCGCGGCGCGCGACTTCGCGTCGTCAGGGGCCAGCACGATCGCGATGTCGTGCTCGGGCATCGGATCGGGAACCGGCATGCCCGGGACGACATAGAACGTGATCAGCTCGACGTCGGAACCTTCCAGCAGGAACTCGATCGGCGTGTTGCCGCCGATGTCCATCTCGGCCGCGAAGGCGAGGACGCGCAGCTTGGGCGCCGCGCAGGGCGAGCGGAACAGGCGCTGGTACTTCAACGAATCCGCCTGGATGGCGAGGCCGGTTTTCTGGTCACCCATGAGCTGGGAGATGATCGAAAGATCCATGCCGAGGCCCGCGCCTTTGGCGTCGTCGCTGATGTCGGCGACGAGCCTGTTCCAGTGGGGATGCATGTCGACGCCGGAGAAGGCGAGCCGCGTGAAATGGGCGGTGCCCATTCTGTCCGTGCACAATGCGGGATCGGTGCTGAGGCGCACGGCCGGACTTTCCATCGCATAACTCCACGTCGGGGCGGCGGCACGCCAGACGGGTGTCGCGAGCCTGAAAATCTAGGGCCGGCATGGTTAACAAAACCGAACTTTCGCGCGCGGCCGCGCGCCGATTCCGCGTGCTGCGCGTCCTTCGGGTGCGTCAAATATGCTTAGGGTGAAGCCTTAGCCGCGAGCGCGTCTTCGAGCCGCGCGACGAACGCGGCCTTCTGGGCATCGTCGATCCAGCGAACCACGGCGACCATGTCGTGCTCATAGTCGATGAAGACGATGTTGTCGCCGTTCCCGATGAACGCGACCGAGTCTTCGCGCGCCGCCGGGAACAGCTTCTGGCCGGTGTTGAGGAACCAGTTCATGTAGCCATATCCCGGATTGGGCCCGGTCGGCGTCCGGGCCATCGCGATCCATTTTGCGGACAGGATCTGACGCCCGCCCCAATTGCCGTTGCGCAGGCCGAGCAGGCTCATGCGCGCCAGGTCACGGGCTGAAATGAACATGCCGCCGCCCCAGTGACCGCCGCCGGGCACGACGTGAATACGCCGGCCGCCGATCGTCACCCAGGAATTGGTGTAGCCCTCCCAATGCCATTGGTCTGAAGCACCGATCGGCGTCATAACATTCTCGCGCAGAACGTCCGGCAGGGGACGCTTCCAGAGATACGTCAGCGCCAGCGCGAAGGCGTTGACGCGCACGTCGGAATATTTCCATTGCGTGCCGACGGGCGGTGGACCGGCGGCGAGCTCGTCCCACGGATTCTTCCCCGGCCGGTCCGCCCACCAGGGTTTGCCCCACATGGTGCCGATCCAACCGCTCGTCTGGCGCAGCATTTCGTCCCAGGTGATGGGCAGATTGTGCGGATCGGAAAAGTCCGGCGAAGGATGGACGTAGTCGATCACGCGGTCGTTGACGTTGCGGATCATGCCCCGGTCGAAGGCGATTCCGGCAACCGCCGACAGAAACGTCTTGGTCACGGAATGCGTCATGTCGACGGCCTCGGTGTCGCCCCACTCGGCGACGATATAGCCATGGCGGATGACGATGCCGTTCGCCGACACGTGCGGCTGCAGCGGGCCGATCGGATCCGAATACGGCCCCGACCATTGCAGCGGAATCGCGACGCGCATGTCGCGCACGTCCGCGACCTTTGCAAGATCGGGCGGAAATTTCGGCTCGTTGGCGACGGCGAAGTCTATCGCCGCCTGCAGCCTGGCGGGATCGAAGCCTTCTTCCTGCGGGGTGTGCGTCCGCCAGCTTCCCTTGGGCGGCACGTAATCGGACGCTTTCGCCGCCGAAAGGGCGGCCAGGGCGGCCAGGGCGATAGCGATGAAGCGCATGACGATCCCCTCTCGAGTTCGGTTCAACGATCCAGGCGCGCGAAACCGAACGCGCCGAGATCGAAGGGGCTGCTGGCGCCCAACGCCAGGTCGGCAATGGCTTCGCCGAGCGCGGCCGAATGCTTGAAGCCGTGGCCCGAACAGGGCGACGCGACGATCACGCGGCGGAAGTCGGGATGACGATCCACGACGAAGCCGAAATCCCGCGTCGTCGTGTACAGGCACACGGCTGTCCGGATGCAGCGCGATCCTGCGCCGGGAAAAAACGGTCCGACATTCTCGCGGTACATGTGCGAAATCTCGTCGCGCGAAACCCCGCGCTCGACGTCTTCAGGCGTCGTCGTCGCCTCATAGTGTTCGGTCGCGATCTTGAAGCCGCCTTTCGGTCCGTCGACGGCCGGAAAGCCGTAGATGCCGCCATGGCCGTCCGGCAACTCCCAGATGAAAATCGGAAACCTTTCCGGCCGGAACGAGTCGTACTGCGCTTCGACGTCGAACCAATAGAGGACCTGGCGATAGACCCTGAAATGGCGCGCGAGCCCCGGCGCGAGAAGCTGCGGAAGCCATGGTCCCGCGGCAATGACGAGCTGGCCGGCGTCGTAACTCGCCGCCGCCGTCGTGACGCGCACGCCGCCGTCGATCTCTTCGAACCGCAGCGCGGTCTCGTTGCAGCGGATGTCGGCGCCCGCGAATTCGGCCAGCCCGAGCTGCGCCTTGATGCAGGCTTCGGGCCTTACAAAGCCCGCGCTCTTCTCGAAATAGCCAATCTCGTGATCGTCGGCCTGGAACTGCGGAAAGCGGCGCCGGATTTCCTGTCCGTCGAGCAGTTCATGTTCGATGTTGTGCGCGCGCGCCGCGGCCACGGTCGTGGGAAAGAAGCTGCCGCCGTGAAAGGAATAGCGGCTGGCTGTCGTCGAGATGAAAAGTCCGCCCCGTGTCGTCAGAAGCGTCGTACCGGTGGCTTCCTCGAGTTCGCGCCAGATTTCATGCGAGCGCACCGCCAGCGGTGTGTAGTGCGCGCCCTCGCCGATGGCGAGACGGGTGATGCGCGTGTCGCCGTGGGTCGATCCGAGCGTATGGGGCGGCGCATGGCGGTCGAGGCCGAGAACGCGGACGCCCCGCCTGGCGAGCTGATAGAGGGTGGCGCTGCCCGCGGCACCGAGCCCGAGAACGATGACGTCATACCTGGCCATGAAGCATTCCGTTGTGACGAGCCGAGCCTAGCAGCGCTTTCGCAATTTGACGCAGCAGTCCAGCGTAAATTTGTTGCATGCGCGAAGGCCCGTAACGCCCGCATTTGGAGTAGCATTTCGGTCGAAACGAAAGCCGAGGTTCGGCATGAGCGATCTGATCGCGCGCCTTCGGGCAAAACTTGGTGACGGCGCGGTTCTCACCGGCGACGATGCGGTTCCGGGCGGCATGGCGAGAAGCCGGCTCGGCGCGCCCATCGCCGTCGTTCGTCCCGCTTCGACACAAGAGGTCTCGATCGTTCTCAAGCTCTGCCACGACGCCGGCCAGCCGGTGGTGCCGTGGGGCGGATGCACCGGACTTGTCGAGGGCGCGCGCGCCGACGGGGCGGTGGCGCTCTCGCTGCAACGCATGAACCAGATCGAGGAGATCGACGCCGAAGGCGCGACCATGACGGTCCAGTCCGGCTGCGTGCTGCAGACGGCGTGCGAAGCGGCCGAAGCCAAGGGCCTGTTCTTCCCGCTCGATCTGGGTGCGCGCGGTTCGGCCACTATCGGCGGCAATATCTCGACCAATGCCGGCGGCAACCGCGTGCTGCGCTACGGCATGATGCGCGAGCTGGTGCTCGGCCTCGAAGCCGTTCTCGCCGACGGCACGGTGATGTCCTCGCTCAATCATCTCATCAAGAACAATGCGGGCTACGATTTGAAGCACGCCTTCATCGGTTCGGAAGGCACGCTCGGCGTCGTCACTCGCGCGGTCCTGCGGCTGCGGCCCAAACCCGTCAGCCAGAACATGGCGCTGCTCGCGGTCGACCGCTTCGCGCATCTACCCAGGATCCTGCGCAACCTGGAACGCGGATTCGGCGGAACGCTTTCGGCCTTCGAAGTGATGTGGTCCGACTTCTACCGGCTCGTCACCACGCCGCCGGCCAAGGGCCAGCCGCCGATCCCGCACGGCCACGCCTATTACGTTCTGATCGAAGCGCTCGGCGGCAATCAGGAGGAGGATTCGGCGCGCTTCGAGCGCGTGCTGGCCGACGAGCTGGAGAACGGCGACATCGCCGACGCCGTGATCGCCAAGTCGAAGGACGAATGCGCGCGCATCTGGGCCTTGCGCGACGACGTGCTCCAGGTGGCGCGCAATGCGCCGATCTTCACCTTCGACATCAGCCTGACGATCGGCAAGATCGAGAACTACATCGCCGAAGTGCGCGACGGACTGAAGGCGCGTTGGCCGGCGATGACGCTGATGGTCTTCGGCCATCTCGGCGACGGCAACCTCCATCTCATTCCCGGCGTCGGCGACGGTAGCGCCGAGGCGCACCGGCAAGTGGAAGAGATCATCTACGGCGCGCTGCGCCGGCAGGGCGGCTCGGTTTCGGCCGAGCACGGCATCGGCCTCGAAAAGCGAGACTATCTCGGCTATTCGCGCAGTCCCAACGAGATCGCGCTGATGCGCACCCTGAAAAAGGCGTTTGATCCGAAGGGCATCCTCAACCCGGGAAAGATCTTCGCCGAAGCGTGAGCGCGCCGCGCTACGCCGCCTGTTCGATCTTCAGCGTCTCGCGCAACTGGCGCTTGAGGAATTTGCCGTTGGCGTTGCGCGGGATCGATTCGGTCAGGAACCAGAAGTAGCGCGGGATCTTGTGCTTGGAGAGATGCGCCGCGCAGTGCGCCCGCAGCTCGTCGGGGCTCGCCTTGTGTCCCGGGCGCAGCACGATCGCGGTCGCCACTTCCTCGCCGAGCCGCGCATCGGGAACGCCGAAGACGCAGCATTCGGCGACTGCGGGATGATGATGCATGCAGGACTCGACCTCGGCGCAGTACACGTTCTCGCCGCCGCGCAGCACCATGTCCTTCTTGCGGTCGACGATGTAGATGAAGCCGTCCTCGTCGATGCGCGCGACGTCGCCGGTGTGCAGCCAGCCCTGCGTGATCGATTCCGCCGTCGCCTCGGCGCGGTTGATATAGCCTTTGATGACCGGCGCGCCCTTTACCCAGAGCTCGCCAACGGCTCCCGGCGGCACGGTCTTGCCCTCGTCGTCGACGCATTTCACCTCGTAGCTCGGCATCGCCGGGCCGACGCTGGCGGGCTTGTCGACGAAAAAGTCGGCCGCGACAGACGTGATGATGCCGCAGGTTTCCGTCATGCCGTAGCCGGTATTGGGACGCGCGGTCTTCACCTGGGAATCGATCTTGTGCACCAGGTCGGGCTGCAATTGCGCGCCGCCGCCACCCAGCGTCATCAGGCTGGACAGGTCGGTCCTGGCGAAGTCGGGATGGGTGAGCAGTTCGCGCGACATCACCGGCACGCCGCTCATCGCCGTCACGCGTTCGCGCGCGATGAGGCGCAAAGCCTCGCCGGCGTCCCACTTGTACATCAGCACCATCTTGCCGCCCGCCGCGGTCGTCGCGTAGGCGCCGCAATTATTGGCGGTGACGTGGAACAGCGGCGTGGTGAGCAAGGCCACCGGTATCGGGACCGGCGCATTCGGATCGGGCACCACGCCGGTGCCGCGCGCCGTCGCCAGTGCCTGCACCTGGCCCGAGAACATCATGTTGAAGAGGTTGGAGATGCAGCCGCGATGCGTGAGCTGCGCGCCTTTGGGAAATCCGGTCGTGCCCGAGGTGTAGAAGATGCAGGCATCGGCGTCGGGATCGACCGCGACGTCGGGCATCGCACCGCCGGTGGCGATCACATCCTTGTAGCCGACGACGCCCGGCGGCAGCGATTTGACGCGTACCCCGACGAGCTTGCTCTGCGCCGCGACCGCCGGCCGCTCCAGGATTCGCGCCAGGCGTTCCTCGTCCGCGAACACTACTTTGGGCTGGGAGTCCTTGAGCGCATACTCCATCTCGTCGGTCACCCACCACGCATTCATGCCGACGACGGCGATGCCGACACCGACGCAAGCCCAATAGATCAGCATCCATTCGGGATAGTTGCGCATGGCGATGGCGACCCGGTCGCCCGGCTTGACGCCCTGTTTGAACAGCCAGTTGGCGATCGCCGCGGTCTGGGCATGGGCCTGGCGGTAGGTCAGCCGTTCATCTTCGTAGACGAGGTATTCGCGGTCGGCGAATTGCGCGGTCGACAGCCAGAGCTCCCGCACGCTCGGCGGCGCGTTTTTGTAGGAGCGCAGCGAGACGCCGCGGACTTCGATCTCCTTGATCTCGAACGGTGCGCCCGGCGCGGTCAGTTCGGCCCAAGCCTGCTTCAATTCCTTGTAGTACATACAGCGGCGTCCCCGGGATGGTCTTTGGCGGTAACCTGCCATTCGGCGGGTTGAATGCAACTGCTTTTGTGGGCGCATGGTTGCCCGCGCCGCCTATTGCCGGCCGCTGCGTAAGCTTTTGAAATCGCACGTCAGTCGGGCGTGGCGCGCGCCAGCCGTTCGAGCTCGTGGATTTCGAACAGCTCCTTGCGGCTGAATTTGAGGTGCGGTCCGAGCGCGGCCATGGCGGTCGGGCCGATGCTCTTTTCCAGCGCATGCAGCCGGTCGAACTTGGCGTCGTCGGCGCCGGTCAGCGTGACGCGCTGGCCGCGCTCGCGCTCCAGGTCGATGCTTTCGGCGCGCAGGACCAGCTCGGTGTGCAGCTTCACATATTCGAACATGTCCTCGGCATGGGCGCCGCCGAACCGGCTGGCGAGGTTGACGATGAAGCGCCCGGCCTCGTCGTTGACGAACTCGCCGCTCTCGATCTCGAACATCAGATGCTGGTGGCTCTCATAGTCGTTCAGCAGCCAGGTGTGGATCTGCTCCTCGCTCTTGGCGAAGATCATCAGCAGGATCGCCGGCAGCACGATGAAAGAGGCGGCGGTGGTCAGCGCGATCTGGTGCGGATAGTAGTTGAACGCCGCATGCAGGACGATGGCGAGGACAAGCCCCGGCAGCACGTCGATTGGACCGAGCTTGGGCCGCTTTTCGATCAACGTCTGGGCCATGATGGCGAAGATCGCCGTCGTGCCGCCGTGCATCATGGCGGTGCCGAAGCCGCGGAATATCCAGACGGTGATGTTGGCCTGGCTGAGGATGTGGAGCAGATAGGCGTTCTCGGCCATCGAGAATCCGGTGCCGATCGCGAAGCCTACGATCGCCGCATCGACGCGAAAGCCGATGCGGTTCATCGCGAACAGCACCATCAGCGCGCTGGCCTTGAGCAGTTCCTCGACCACCGGCGCGACGAAGCGCGTGTAATCCGCCGTCGGCACGCTGAAGCCGACGGCGATCGCGCCGTTGATCAGATAGCCGACGGCCGCGAGCGCCACGCCGACCAGCAGCATTTGCAGCACGAACGTCAGCCGGACGAGCTTAAAGCTGTCGAGATGGACGAGCGCGTAGAGGAAGAAGATGACGGGCGATAGCGCCACGGCCAGATTGATGAGGATGCTTGTCATGCCGGCCGCAGTTCATCACAGGATCTTCAGGGACGCCAGAATCTGGCCCTTATGGGGTGTCCCGCCGACGAAGCCCTCCGCATAGCCGATCGAGAAGGTCATCGGCAGGCGCAGCGCCACGGTGAAGTTCCAGTCGACCTGGACGCCCACCGTCTCGTAGGTCTGGGCGGTCACGTCGCCCGGATCGGCGAACAGGACGCCGGCGAACAGGGCCGGGCGCGCGGAGCTGAGAAACAATCCTGGCGTGCCGATATCCTCGAAGCGGACGGGCGGCAGGTTCCATTCGCCGACCGTCTTGATGAAATTCCGTGCGCTGATTTCGTCGATGTCGAAGCCGGGGAAGCTGTCATATTCGCGGTAGCGTTTGACCTCGCCATTGTCGACGAAGTTGTTCCGGAAGCTGCCGAAATAGAAGAACGTCAGCGGATTGAAATGGTTGCCCCCGGCCGCGCCCGCCGCGCTGTAGAGCCAGAGCGAGGAATGGTCCCAGGGCAGCGCGAAGCCGAAGTCGAGCCCGCCGCGGACCTTGGGGAAGACTTCGTCGGCGCCATAATCCTCGCCGAGGTCCAGGTTCCAGCCCCAGCCTTCCTCGTGATCGACGGCGCCCAGCGACTTCGAAGTGTTGACGTATTTCAGGCCCACATCGGCCGACACGATGTTGCGGTCGATGGTCGCCGGAACGTTCTGCAGCCCGGGCAGCTGGTCCAGTCCGGTGTAGTAGGCGAGGTCCGCGGTGACGTCGAGTTCGCGCGGCAGATCGTAGATCAGCGGGTGCTTGTATTCGACCTTGGCGCCGTCGCCGCGCAGGCTGCGGTCGACCGGGCCGAACAGATCGTAGAAATTGGAATCGTTGTGCCAATAGCGGAAGCGCCACTCGGGCGTCTTATATTCGAGACTGACGTGGAAGGTCTCGGAGGTGCGCAGGTCCCCCGCGGGAGAATAGGCGACGGTGGCGAGAATCTGCTCGAAGGCCAGCGGATCCTCGAAAATCACGTGCCAGCCGATCGCGGCATGACCCTTGTATCCCATGATCACGGGATAGCTCGCATCCAGCCGCATGTGATCGAACGGCACGTATTTGCCGTCCCTGGTGATCATGGATTCGAACGGGATGGCGGCAGGCGAGCCGACCGCATAGTCCTTCAGTTCGGGATGCTGCTTGATGACCTCGGTGCCGAGGAACTTGATGGTGCCGAGATTGTCGAGGGGCTTGGGATCGATGATCACGGGCGTGAAGCCCTGGCCGGTGAACTCGAACACGATGAGCGAACCGTCCGCCTGCGGGATGGGCCGGAAATAGCCCGTGACCGCATTGCTGACCGCTTCGATCTTGCCCGTCGCGATCTCGTAGCGGAAAATGTTTGAGACGCCGGTGTAATAATCGCTGCCGTAGAGATATTTGCCGTCCGGCGAGAACACGAAGCCTTCCGGAACCGTCTGCCCGAAATCGAACTCGGATACCGGCGTGATGGAGCCGGCGAGAAGATCCTCGATCTTGAAGACGCGCACCTTCTGCTCGCCGTTCACCTCGCCGACCGAAGCCGAGAGCAGCTTTCCGTCGGGCGAGATGTCGAGATCGAACGGTATTTCGCCGAACCTGAAGGTGTGCACCTGGCTCCACTCCGCATAGGGCGCCGGAATCCGCACCAGGGTCGCGTAACCGTTCAGGTGGCGGATGCCCCAGAGCGACTGGTCGGCCTTGTCGAACACCAGATCGCCGATGCGCGCGTCTTTCAGCAGCATCTTCTTTTCGCCCGTGGCGAGATCGAGCTGCATCACGTCGCGATAGGCGTAGTTGTCGTCGGTGTAGAAGACCAGACGTTTCTTGGGGTCGAAGGCGAGCGACGTCACCTTGTAGAGCATCGGGCCCTTGAGGTCGGCGAGATGGGTCAGCTTGCCGTCGGCGAGGGACAATTCACCGATATGGCTGATCACGCCGGGATAGCGGAAGCCGCCGACGAGACTGTTCGTCGCCGGATCGAGAAAGGCGCGCGAGATTGAGCCCAGGGTCCGCTGCGTCAGGCGCTTGGCGTCGGTGTTGGGATATTGATGCACCGAGTCGAGATTGGCGCTCTGGAACTTGTGCTCGAAGGCGATCCAGTCGTTCCACGCCGCGTCGAGCGGCTTGCCGAAGACGCGCTCGAACTGGCTCGAATAATAGGCCGAACTGTCCTCGTCGCGTTTGAGCCATTCCACGACTTTGGCCGGCGAGTAGGTGAGCGCGAGATAGGAGAAGAACCGGGTGCCGTAGAGATAATCGTTCACGCCGACCTGGAAATCGACTTGCGTGCCTTCCGATTCCAGCCCGAGCGGCGAATAGAAATGGGCGTTGTCGCGCACCATGGCGCGAAAGACCATTTCGTCGTAGGCGCCCTGGCCGCGCCCGAGCCCGCCGCCCATCCAGGTCTCCATGAAGACGGCACTGCCTTCCAGGTACCAGCGCGGAACGGTCGCGCGCGGCGCCGCCAGATAGTTGTAGAGAATCGATTCGGGATGCTGCTGGATCGCTTCCGGCTTGCCGTGGAACAGATCGCGCCAGAACGCGTCGCTGCTGTTGTAGACGTCCATGGTCGCGACATGGACCAGCTCGTGATTCATGATGGTGTAGAAGCGTTCGCCCGGGCTGAAGGTCTCGTAAGTCAGCGGCAGCGGCGAGATGTCGACCAGCACGGCACCGTTGGGAACGGAGCGCGCCGCGGCGTTGCCGTAATCCGAAAAGTCCTTCAGCAGGAGCGTCGTCGGTTCCCAAGGCTTCCAGTTGAAGGTGCGCTTCTGGAAAGCGAGCGAATTTTCGAAGTTCCGGCCGACATAGGGGGTGAGGTAGGTCTCGGTCGGATCGAAGTAGAGCATCAGCAGGTCTTTGGTCTCGATCTCATTGAGATCGATGGTGGCCGCCGAGGCGCTCGCAAGCGCTGCCGGCAGACACAAAGCCAGGCACAACAGTGCCTTACGCATTCACTTCTCCAATGGGAGCCCCCGGGCGACCTTAACCGGTTTGATTTATGACGGAAATAAAAAGGGCCGCCCCGTTGCCGGAGCAGCCCTTTTTTTCAGACCTGCGGCAGGATTACTGCTGCGACTGGTGCAAGGCGCTGGCGAAGTTTGCCGAATTGACGAGCGCGCCGAACGCCGAACTCGATGCCAGCGCCGCGAAGGCCGGAACGCCGGACAGCGCCGCGAACGAGGCCGCGCTTCCCGAGATCGAGGCCATCGCCGCGGCATTGGTGGAAAGCGCTGCGAACTGTGCCGGATTCGACGCCAGCGCCACCAAAGCCGGGTTGCTCATCGAGAATGCGAACGCCGAACTGACGGCCGAAGCAGCCATCGCGGCGCGTAGCGCCGAGGCGGCTTGCGCGACCTGCGCAGCGGCAGCGGCTTGCGCCGACAGCGATGCGGCGAGTTCGGCCGCATGCGCAGCCTGCGCCATCGCCGGCGACAGGGACGCGGTTGCTTGCGCAGCCGCGGAGACCGCAGCCGCGTTAACGGCCATCGCCTGCACCGCCTGGGCGGTAGCCGCCGCCTGCGAGAGCTGCGCTGCGCTGATCGCGGTCGGAGCCAAAGCCGCCGTCCGCGAAATCGCTTCGGCGCGCGACATGGACGCCGCTGCTGCGGCAGCGGCCGATGCCGCCGACACTTGCGCGGTGGCTGCGGCCGCCTGGGCTGCCGCTGCGATCGCTGCGGAGGTCTGCACGGCGTTCACGGCGAGAGCGACGTGACTGGCCGCCGCGGCGCCGAGGTTCGACGATGTATGGGCCGCCGCGCTTTGCAGTCCCGACGCAGCGCGCGCGAGCTCCGCCGCGGCCTGGCTGGTCAGCTGGGCCGTCGCCGCCGCCGCCTGCGATGCCGCGACGGCGTTCGCATTGAGCAGGGCGGTGGCGCGCGTCAGTTCCGACGCCGCCGCGGCATTTGCCGTCAGGTTGGACGTGAGCTGTCCGACATTCTGCGCCGCGCTGATCTGGTTCGCAGCCTGCAGTGCCATCGAAGCGGCGGAGAGGTTGGCGTGGGCACCGAGATCCGCGGCCGATTTTCCGGCCAGCGCGGAAGTGGAAGAGAGATCGGCCGCTTTCAGCAGCGCCACATTGTGGCCGAGAGCCGCGAAGGCGGAAGCGTGATCGGCCAGCATCCGGAACGCGGCTGAATTGCGCGTCAGCTCGGCGAACCGCGCCGGATCGGCGCGCAATGCCGCCATGGCGGCCGGATTGAGTGCGAGGGCCATGAAGCCGGGATCGGACGCCATGGCGCGGAACGTCGGATTCTTGACCATCAGCTCGAACGCGTCTGTCTGCATCAATTGTGCGACGCCGGTGTCGCCGAGCGTGACGTCTTTGTCCGAAACCTGACTGGCGTGATAGCGCTCGGCCGGAAGGATCGTGCCGGCGACCGGGCCGTTCTCGAGCGGCAGAACATGCGTTGCATAGAGAGCGCCCGCGCCAATGGCGATGAAGGAAGCGCCTGCAAGAAGAATCGATGTACTACGCGACAGACTGGCCATCTTTGCCCCCAAACGTTTACGATGTACGGGCAGGAAGGTGGATTGTCGCATCGCCTTTGACAAGACGAGTGTCACAAATTTATTTCAGCTTTTACAAGGGGTTGAACACAATTCCGTCTCAATTTCGCCCGATTTCATGGGCGTCCGACGGATTTTTCCGTGTTAACCACGTTCGAAACCGCGCTCAAAACGGCGCCGGTTCATTCGCCTCGGCCTTCCTGGCGCGCTGAAAAGCTTCGCGCTGTTGCAGCCGCTCCCAATAGGGAACGAGCGTCGCCGGAAACTCGTTCGCCATTCCTAAACTGGTCGCGAGCAACAGGGAATAGGAAAAAGAGATGTCGGCCATTGTGAAGCGATCGGCGCAGACATAGCGATCGCCCATCATGCTCGCCGCTGCCTTCAGCCGCGCCAGGAACCAGAGGCGATAATCCTCCGCCGCCTGGGTCGCACGCCGCTCCGGCGGCTCGAGCCGCGTATAGCGCAGCACGATGGTTTGCGGGAAGGTGAGCGTCGCCTCGCCCATGTGCAGGAAGTTCAGATATTCGGCGAACGCATCCTCCTGGGGCGCGACGACCAGGTCGGACGGGCCGTATTTGGCCCCCAGATAGTGACAGATGGCGGCGCTCTCGGTCATGCGATGCGCGCCGTCGAAGAACACCGGAACCGTCCCCAGGGGATTGAGAGCCTTGTAGTCGGGAAAACGCGCCCTCGGCGGGAACGGCATGAGCACGAGTTCGTAGGGAAGACCCATCTCTTCGAGCGCCCAGAGTGCCCGGAAAGAACGCGCCGCCGCGCAATGATAAAGCTTGATCATGGACGCTCCACACAAGAAGGCCGCCGCCAGGCCGCACCGCCGCGTTCTGGACTGCGGCCCGCGAACCGGCACAGAATTGGCCGGGGGTCCTTATAGATGCCGCAGGACGATATCGTCATCCAGGATCGCGAAGAGCTTTTCTACCTCCTGTCGGAGGCGGCCGAGTTCGAGCATGCGGTCATGTGCAGCTACCTCTACGCCATGTGGAGCCTCAAGCGCGGGCCGGACGAGGCCATCACCCCTTCGGAGCAGTCCGCGATCGAAGGATGGCGGCGCTCGCTCCGCCAGGTCGCCCTGGAGGAGATGCTGCACCTCTCGCTGGTCAACAACATCCTGGCGGCGACGGGCGCATCGCCCCATCTCTGGCGGCCGGAATTCCCGGTCCGCTGCGGCTGGTTCCCCGCCGACGTGGTGATGCGGCTTTCGCCGTTCCGCGAAGAGACGATCGATCACTTTATGTACATCGAACGGCCGGAAGGCATCGCCCTCGTCGACGGCGCCGGCTTCGACCATCCGGCGCATCACCCCCGCGCAGCCCGGCCCGAGCTTCTTTCGCCGACGCCGCGCGATTATGCGAGCCAGGGCCAGCTCTATCATGCGGTGCTGCGCGGCCTCGCCAAGCTTTGCGAGGCGCTGGGCGAGGAAAACGTCTTCGTCGGACATGGCGAGGCGCAGGTCGGTGCCGCCGAGTTCGGGATGCCGGGTCTCTTCAAGATCGATTCCCTCGCCGCGGCGCGGCGCGCCGTCGAAGAGATTGTGCGCCAGGGCGAAGGCGCGCCCGCCCATCGCGAGGGCTCGCACTACCAACGTTTCGCTGCAATCCGCGAGGAGCTGACACGCCTCAAACGCGTGCGGCCCGACTTCCAGCCGGCGCGGCGCGTGCTGGAGAATCCAAGCATCGACAATCCGATGGCGCATGGCGACGTCGCGCTGATCACAGACTCGCTGACGTCCAAGGTCGTCGACCTGGGTAACGCGCTCTACGCCCTGATGATGCGCACCTTCGCCCAGGTCTTCGCGCCGGCGCCGCTGCCGCGCGACTTGCGCGTCGGGCTTTCCGCCGCCGCGACCGAGATCATGTATGCGATGAGCGTCGTCGGTGAAGCGGCGACATTGCTGCCGGCAGGCGCATCGCACCCGGGCGTCAATGGCGGCCTGACCTTCGCACTGCCGCTGTCCTCCGGCCAGCTCGTGCAGCGCTGCGCAGCGCAAATCCTCGGGGAGCGCGCCAGTGAACTCGCCAACGCGGCACGCAAATTGGCGACGCGCGTTCCGCTGCTCGATGTCGCCGGCCGGCTCGACAGGGTCGCGGAGAGATTTCGCGCACTGCACGACCGGTTCGAGGAGCATCTGCTGATCGCGGTGGAAAACGTCGCGCGGGCCGGCCCGGCGCCGCCGGCCGCGGGAGGCGATCCGGATGTCGCGCATACCAAAGACGTCACGCTGCGCTTCGACCGCACGCGCTGCATCCATTCGCGCCATTGCGTGCTCGGCGCGCCGAGCGTGTTCCTGGCCAACGTTCAAGGTGCCTGGCTGCATCCCGAGACCGTCGCCGTCGAGCAGGTGGTGGCGATCGCGCAGGCCTGTCCGTCGGGCGCGATCCGCTATGAGCGCCATGACGGCGGGCCGCAGGAAAGCCCGCCAGCGGTCAACGTGCTGCGCCTCCGCGAGAACGGACCCTATGCGGTGCATGCCGAGATCGACATCGCCGCTCATGGCGCGATGACGCGCGCGACGCTTTGCCGTTGCGGGAAGTCGGCGA
This sequence comes from Rhizomicrobium sp., assembly GCA_035499335.1. Taxonomy (GTDB): domain Bacteria; phylum Pseudomonadota; class Alphaproteobacteria; order Micropepsales; family Micropepsaceae; genus Rhizomicrobium. The sequence continues at coordinate 78,570 of DATJZB010000010.1, forward strand.
ACAAGCCGTTCTGCGACAACAGCCATCGCGCGGCGAAGTTCGCTGCCTCGGGCGAACCCGAGACCGTCGAGTCCGACCCGCTGGAGCGACGCAACGGGAGGCTTACGATCACCCCGCTGGTCGACGGACCGCTCGAAGTCCTCGGCAATCTCGAAATCTGCTCGGGCACCGGACGAACGGTATCGCGAGTCGAGAACGTGCGGCTCTGCCGCTGCGGCGGCTCGGCGAGCAAACCGTTCTGCGACGGAAGTCATTCGCGCATCGGTTTCCGCTCCGAGGACGCCGAGGCCAGGTCCTCCGACGCCCGGCCCGTCGCCTGACGCCGCTCAGCGCAGCGCCGCTTCGGTCAGTTGCAGCGCGAGCACGCCGGCCATCGCCGCGAAACAGAACACATGATCGCGGAAGATCGAGCGGGCGAGCGCGCTTTGCTGCCGCGCCAGGTCCTCCGCGCGGCCGAGCCGCACTGCGTTGCGGACCGTTCGCACGCCTGCCAGACCGACGGCGCAAAGCGTCAAGCCGAGCGAAAGGAGCGGCATCCAGATCGATCGCCGGTCAAGCGCGATCTCGCCGCCAATGGCGACGACGGTGACGAGCATCATCGCCGCGACCAGCCGGCTCATCGGGCTCGCATCGGTCGTCACGCGCCGGTAGTAAGCCGAAATCGACCGCAGCACCTCGGGCGGCAGGATCGGATCCTTGCTGCGGCGCGTCTGAACGTCGAACATCAGGTCGAACCAAAGCACGGCGAGCAGGAATCCGGCGCCGGCCGTCGCAAAAGCTGTCATGCGTCCCCCCAAAGGACCCTTCTTGGCGCCGGCCAGAATAGCCGATCGCGCGCCGATTGCGCCGGACTTCGCGGCGTCGTTCACTGCGGTGAACATGACGGGGAGCAAGATGTTTTCCTATTCGACATTGGGCGTGAACGACATGGATCGGGCCATCGCCTTCTACGACGCGGTGTTCGCCCCGCTCGGCCGCAACCGCGACACGACGAGCCCGACCTGGACCGGCTATTCGGCGCCGGGCGACAAGACCAAATTCTTCCTGACGCGCCCGTTCGACCGAAAGGCGGCCACGGGCGGCAACGGCACCATGCTCGCCTTTCTGGCCGCCGACCGCGGCACCGTCGACGCGTTCCATGCGGCGGCCCTGGCGCATGGCGGCAGCGATGAGGGGCCGCCGGGCGTGCGCGAGGGGATGAATCCCGTCTTTTACGCCGCCTATGTGCGCGATCCGGACGGCAACAAGCTGTGCGCGTTCGTGCGTAAATGACTTCAGTCCAGGCCAGCGGGGCGGCAGACTGAAGGCCGCTCGTCTCGAAGGGAAGCCGGCCGAATGACCTGGTCCATCGTCGCGTTCGATTCCAAGACAGGCGCTTTCGGCGCCGCCGTCGCCACCAAGGCTTTCGCGTCCGGCTCTTTCGTGCCTTTCGTTCGCGCCGGCGTCGGCGCCGTCGGCACGCAATCGCTCACCAACCGCTATCTGGCGCCGGTGGTGCTCGATGGTCTGGCGCGCGGCCTGTCTCCGGAGTTGGCGATCAGGTCGGCCGTGGCGGGCGATGAGGGCCGCGAGATTCGCCAGATCCACGCCGTCGACAAACATGGCCGCTTCGCCGCCTGGACCGGGCGACACTGCGTCGAATGGTGCGGCAGCGTCGGCGAGAGCGGCGTCAGCGTCGCCGGCAACATGCTGAGCAACGAGCATGTCGCGACCGCGACGTTGTCCGGCTTCAAAGGCGATCCGTCGGCGCCGCTGCCCGAACGCATGCTGGAGGCGCTGGAGAGCGGCGAAGCGGCGGGCGGCGACCGGCGCGGACGTCAATCGGCGGCGATGGTGATGGTGACGACCGAAGACTTCCCCGATCTCAGCGTCCGGGTCGACGATCACGGCGAACCGCTGCCGGAACTGCGCCGGCTGCTCGGCATCTGGCGCCGCGAGCGCGCGCCATTCCTCGGCAACTCGCCGTCCAGGGCCAATCCCGCCGGTCTTCACGACATCGACCGGATCGAAGCCAACTGGAAGGCGCTTGGCTGGGACCTGCGTTTCCGCCGCTAATCAGTTCTGGCGAACCCATTCCTGCGAGCGGCCGAGCAGCGAGATGCCGAGATAGCCGCGTACCAGCAGCTTCTGGCCGCCATCCTCGAGTTCGACCTTGGCGCTGTAGATGTCGCCCGAATTGGGATCGAGGATCGAACCATTGTCCCACACCGCCCCGCCGTCGTTGGTAAGACCCCACATGATCGTCATGCCGATGATCGGAGCGTCCTTCAGTGCGCCTTCGCATTTGCGACAAAGAGACGGCGGCGCCGACGCGGGGCGATTGAGCTGCTCGACGACGATGCCCTTGAGCGCGCCATGATCCAGCCTGATCTCGATCACGCCGCTGGGCTTGTGGGTCTTGTCGCTGATCGTCACCCAGCGTCCGACAGGCGAACTGTCCGAGGCTTGCGCAGGCGAGAGAAACGAGAGCGCGGCGATCGCGCCGAGACCGATCCATTGCTTCATGTCGTAGCTCCGAGACCGGCGAGACTAGAAGCATCACTTCGCTTTTGGCAACGGCGTCAGGGTGAGCACGGTCTCCGCTTCCCGTTCGACTGCCGAACGGCTGTAAAGCAGCGGCACGTAATCGCCCGCGGCCCAGAGGGGAAAGAGATCGCGATAGTGCGCGCTGTACGGATCGCCGGATTGTCCGGGCGAATTGATCGCGACCGAATTGTCCCAGTTGCCGACGTCGAGCACCATGCGGACCGATGCGCCGGCGGTGACGGCGAAATCCGACATGCGATAGGTGGCGGCGCGCGGCGATGACGCCGAACCCGGAACCTGCAAGGGACCCATCGACATCTGCGCCCGGGTGGTGGGATCGGCGCGCGCGGCGATCGCGGGTTCGAACGTCGCATGGTGCAGCCGTCCCCAGCTCCAGGCCGCCATGTCGGGACCGAGCGACGCTCTGAGCTCGGCGAGGGCTTCGGCCAGGCTGGCCAGCAGGAGCGCATCGCGCGCCGCGGCCGGATCGGCGCCTATCGCCGCATCGGGATGCTCCAGATAGGTGATCACGGCGTCGGGCGACGGCGCGTCGATCAGTTTGCGCGCGGCGGGTGGCGTCACCGTGTTGACCAGCATCGGACCGAGATGCTTGTTGAGCCACACTTCATATATGGCGGCCGGCGCGCTCGACACCGTTTCATCGTGATCCCAGGATTTGAGCAGGGACAAAGCCTGGCTCACCGCGGGATCGGGCGAAGACAAGGGCGCGAGCAGCCGCGTCACGCGCTCCGACTGCGCGCTGTGGCTGTCCGTCTGCAGCGCCATCGAATCGGCCAGACTGACATGCGCCGTGCCGCCGAGCACCTGCTTGATGCGCGTGATGCGCGTCGGATCGGACCACTCGAACGAGATCCGGCGTTCCTCCGCGGGATAGCCTTGCGGCAAATTCATCTCGTTGGCGGTGGCGAACCAGCCTTCTTTGGGATTGTAGCTGGAGGGTAAGAGATCGCCCCTGAGGAATCCCTTCCACTCGTAGCGGCCGTCGCCAGGCACCGGCATCAGACCGTCCCAATTGGGCCGCACGGGCGTGATGCCGCCCGGCGCCCAGCCGATATTTCCCTTCACATCGGCATAAACGAGATTGAGCGGCGGCGCGCCCCAGGCGTCGCGCCCCGAGCGAAAATCATTCCACGACGTCGCCCGCCACATGCGAGAACTTCCGAGATAGCCGGAGACCCCGGGCTCGTTCCAGACGGTGCGGATGGCGAAGGCGCGGCCCTTCGCGGCATCGACGAACAGGACGGGCCCGTGGCGGGTGAAGCGCAGATCGACGGGGCGCGGCGCTTCGCCCCTCACCTCGATCGTCTCGTGCACGACGCGCATCGCTTCATAGCCGTCGCCGTAACGATAGGAATCCGGATCGCCCGGTTTCAGCGTGTAGACGTAGAGGTCTTCCTGATCGATGCCGAAGATCGTCAGACCCCAGCCGATCCGGTCATTATGTCCGAAGGAGACTCCCGGCAGCGCCGGTTCGCCGGCGCCGATGATCGACAGCCCCGGCGCGTTCAACTGGACGATGTAGCGCAGGGCCGGCACGCCGAGCTGGCGATGCGGATCGTTCGCGAGGATGGCGCGGCCCGTCGCGGAACGGGACGGCGAAATCACCCAGTTGTTCGAACCTTCTTCCGGCGGTCTGGAATCGGCGTCGCTAAAACGCAGCGGCGCCGCAGCGTCGGCGCTCTTCTGTGCCGGCGGCGCGAAGCTGACCGCCTCGGTCGCGAGCTTGTAATCCTTGAGCACATCGTCGGTGACGTCGCAGGGATCGAGGCCCTCGGGCACCGTCAGCGCATGCGCCGGCTCGAGCTTGCGCCGCAACCGGTCCGCGTCGACTCCGCCGGCGCAGACGACGCGCGCGCGCGCCACCTCCGACGTCAGATTGGCGACCAACGCGTGACTGCGGATGCGCACGACGTCGTCGGCCTGCCAGTCGTCCGGCAGCGTGCCGGTCAACCGGAATTCCGGCGGCAGCGGCTTCTTCCCGGCGCGCACCTCGGCGGCATAAGCATTGATGCCCGCGACGAACGCCTGCGTCGCCGCCTGGGTGCCGGCCGCATAGGCGGCCCATTCCTTCGTCATGTCGCCGCGATAGAGGAACAGCCGTGCCGCGCGGTCCTGATCGACATAGGCGGCGCCGAAACTCTTTGCCAGCAGCCCCAGCCCGCGCTTGCGCCACAGATCGATCTGCCACAAGCGATCGCGCGCCGCGTTGTAGCCCTGCACGAAAAAGGCGTCGCGGGCGCTCGCCGCAAAGATGTGCGGAATGCCCCAATGATCGATGACGATGCGCGCCGGTTTCTCGAGCCCGTCGACGGCCCAGCGTTCCTGCTTGATCGCAGTGGACGTCGCGGCCGCTGTCGCGCCGGCCATTCCCGGATGCATGAGCAACGACGCGACGATGGCGGCGAACAATATCCTTCCGAACGACATGGCGTCCCCCAATGGCAGACGCGCATCACATCCGACAATCAAAGATCGGGCAAGGGCTATCGCATGCGCGATGCGATGCGTATCACCCGGCCGTCGACGGCGAACGTGCCGTAGCCCCGGTGATGGATGGTGCGCGGATTTTTCTGCCGCGGATCGCGCCACGCCTGCACGACCTCCAGCACGAAGAGATTGTACCTGGAGGCGAGCGCCGCATCGACGACGCGGCACTCTAGATTGGCGAAGCACTCCGCGACGAGCGGCGGCGAGACACGGCGCGCCGGCAGCGGCGTCAGCGCGAATTTTTCGAACTTGTCGACCCGGCGGCCGGAACAGTTGCCGATCTTCACCGCGACGCGCGCGAGCCTGGCTGCGGGAATCGCGATGACGCACTCCTTCGTCCTGCGCAGGGCCGAGAAGCTATGGTTGCGATTGCTCACGATGCAGGCCAGCAGCGGCGGCTCGAAATCCAGCATCATGTGCCAGGACATCGTCATGACATTGGCGCGGCCGCCGGCGCTGGTCGTCAGGAGGACGACGGGTCCGGGCTCGATGAGCTGATACACTTTGGCGAGCGGCAGCGGCGCGAGATGAAGGCTTTTCATCCCGCCAGTCTGTCACCTTCACGGCTGGCGAACAAAAGTCACAAGTTCGCACCGGCGACTTTTGCCGCGCGGGGCCATCGCGTCAGTGTTGCGCCCAGGCCCAGCCGGCGATACGCCATCCGCCGGCCTCTTTCTTCATGGCGAAGGTCCAGACGCCCTGCTCGACGACCGCCTTGCCGTTGAGCTTGTAGCTGTAGTGGGTCGGGTAGACCGCGTAGCCGCGGTCGCCGGTGACCGTCAGGTGCCAGGCTTTTCCGAGCGTGACGATCTCATTGCTGATGCCCTGATTCTTGTCGCTGACGCCGAGCGCCTTCCACCAATCGTCGCAGGTCGTGGCGCCCTGCCAGGCATGCGGCGCGAAGTCGTCGATGATGACCGTCTGAGCGGTGCACAAGGCGTTCGCGGTCTTGGCATCGTTCTTGTTGAACGCGTCGTTGTATTGAGTGATGGTCGCGGCAATGTCGGTCTTGTCCGACGCCAGCGCCGGCGTCAGTCCCAATGACGTCAGTGCAATGCACAGTGTCAAATTCCTTGCGCGCATCTCGATTCCCCTCTGAATGATTTTTTGGATATGAACGACGTCCGATCGGCCGGCGGCTCGAAATGTGCGGGAGCCTATGGCGGGAGGTCCGGCCCGGCAAGCGCCGCAGCGCCCGGTTTCCGCCCCGTTCGCCATCGCGTCCGGCTCGACTCCCGGGCCCATCGAACCCTACCCTGCACGCTTGGCCATTCACGCAGAGAAAAGAGACGCGCCATGCCCGCCACGGATCGCTACGCGAAATACACCAAGCTGAAGTTCGACCGCCCGCACCCGAAGGTTCTGCGCATACGGCTCGACAACGGCAAGATGAACACGGCCGACCACGTCCTGCACCGCGAATTGGCGGAGATCTGGAACGACGTCGATTCCGATCCGGAGGTCAATGCCGTGATCATCACGGGCAATGAGCGCGTGTTTTCGGCCGGCGGCGATTTCGCGATGGTCGAGGATCTGATGAACGACGCGCAGGCCCGCGCGCGCGGCTGGAAGGAAGCGCGCGCCATCGTCTACAACATCATCAACTGCAACAAGCCCATCGTGAGCGCCATGCGCGGCGTCGCTGTCGGCGCGGGACTGGTGACGGGCATCCTTGCGGACATCTCGATCGCGACCAAGGACTGCCGGATCATCGACGGCCATACGCGGCTCGGCGTCGCCGCCGGCGACCATGCCGCGATCGTCTGGCCCCTGCTCATCGGCATGGCGCGGGCGAAGTACTATCTGCTGTTGTGCGACCAGCTTCTCGGCCGGGAGGCGGCCGAGATCGGTCTCGTCAGCCTGGCGGTCGACGATGCCGAGCTCGACGCCAGGGCCCTCGAAGTGGCCACGCGGCTCGCGACCGGGGCGCAGAGCGCCATCCGCTGGACCAAGCATGCGCTCAACAACTGGCTGCGCCAGATGGGTCCGACGTTCGACGCTTCGCTGGCGCTCGAATTTCTCGGCTTTGCCGGAGACGAACCGCGCGAAGGCGTCGCCTCGCACAAGGAGAAGCGCGCGCCTGTCTGGCCCGGCGACAGCCCGGTCTGACGCACCGCATCGTTGACGCAGATCAAACTCGCGCGCCGCCGGGCGCCGATGCTTGCGGCCGGAACGAAGGCCGACGTCATGATCCGCGCCACGCTGACCGGGCATTATCGCGAAGATGCGCGTTACACCTCCGCAACGGTGAACGTCACCAATCACTGCAATCTCGCCTGCGAGCACTGCTTCATCTACCGCGACGGCAATCCGAACGCCGCGCCGAAGTCGATCCGCGCCGAGATGAGCGACGCTGATATGCTCGAGACGCTTGAGGGTCTGCGCGACCGGCACGGTCTTTCGTCGATGCTGTGGATGGGTGGCGAGCCGCTGCTCAAGCGCAAGCTTCTGGCCGAGGGTGTTCGGCTGTTCGCGCGCAACACGATCACGACGAACGGCACGATCCCGCTTCCCGACTTTGGTCCACGCGTGCACTACGTCGTCAGTCTCGACGGACCGGAAGACCTGAACGACGCTATACGCGGCGCCGGCACCTTCCGGCGCGTGCTGCGCAATCTGTGCGAGCTGCCGCCCGGATTTTCCTCGACGGTCCAGGTGCAATGCACCGTGACGCGCCGCAACCAGCACCGGCTGGGCGAACTTGTCGAGGCGCTGCGCGAAACGCCGGTCGGCTGGATGACCTTCAGCTTCTACGTTCCGACGGAGGGCGATGCCGGCGAGAATGCGTGGCCGACCAATGGGGACCGTGCGGTCGCCGTGCACGAGGTGCTGCGGCTGAAGGCGCTGCACGGGGTGTTCATCCGCAACGGTACGCGCAGCCTCGAACTGATGCTTCCGCCGGACTGCGAAGCGGTCACGGCCGACTGTCCCACGCGCAAATCGCTCCTGCCGCTCTGGCTCGACGGCGATCACTTTACCACGCCGTTCTGCTGCTACGGCAACGACGTCGATTGCAGCCGCTGCGGCGCCTGGGTCGTGTTCGAATTCGCCGCGCGGCGCGAGCGTGCGACGCTCGAGCGCGCCTGAGCCGAAGCGCACGTCTAGGAGGCGGCCGCGACCTTGTCCTGGGTCTTGGTGTCGAAGTCGGCCGCATCGTGGCGTTCGTGCAGCTGGCCGGCCGGATCGCCCCAGGCGCAGTTGACCATGCGTCCGCGCTTGACCGCGGGACGTTCGGCGATCATGTCGGTCCAGCGCACGACGTTCTTGTAGTCCTGCACCTGCAGGAACTCGCCGCCGCCATAGAGCAGTCCTTTCGACATCGCGCCGTACCAGGGCCACACCGCCATGTCGGCGATCGTATAGTCGTTGCCGGCGAGATATTTGCTCTCGGCCAGGCGACGGTCGAGCACGTCGAGCTGCCGCTTCACTTCCATCGCGAAGCGGTCGATGGCGTATTCGATCTTGATCGGCGCATAGGCGTAGAAATGGCCGAACCCGCCGCCGAGATAGGGCGCGCTGCCCATCTGCCAGAACAACCACGAGAGACACTCCGCGCGCGCAGCCGCCTCCTTGGGAATGAAAGCGCCGAACTTCTCGGCAAGATGCAGGAGAATGGCGCCGGATTCGAAGATGCGGAACGGCTTGGGTCCGCTGCGGTCCATCAGTGCCGGAATCTTCGAATTCGGGTTGACCGCGACGAAACCGCTGCCGAACTGATTGCCGTCGATGCGGATGAGCCAGGCATCGTATTCCGCGCCGCGATGGCCGGCCGCCAGCAACTCCTCGAACATGACCGTGACCTTGATGCCGTTCGGCGTGGCGAGCGAGTAGAGCTGGAACGGGTGTCGCCCGACGGGCAGTTCCTTGTCGTGCGTCGGACCGGCGATCGGCCGGTTGATGCTGGCGAAACGTCCGCCGCTTTCCTTGTTCCAGGTCCAGATCTTGGGCGGCGTATAGGCATCGGTCATGCGTCGAGCTCCCGGTTTCTCTGCGGCCAGTCTAGCGCAGATTTTTTTGGATGGGGGGCAACATTCGCAGGTGAATCGGCGTCGGAGGAAGAAGGAGGCGCGGACCTCGACCCTCGGCTATCATGCCGCGCGGCCGGCGCTCCGGCGGGCCTTTGGTGAAAGCATCGACATGTCTTACAGAGCCCCCGTCCGGGACATTCTTTTTGCCCTCGGCGAGATCGTCGACTTCGCCAGGCTCCAGGCCACGGCCAGATATGCCGACTGCGACAGCGCGACCGTCGCGGCGATCCTCGAAGCGGGCGGCGAGCTGGCCGCCGAGATTCTCGCGCCGCTGAACCGCGCGGGCGACACGATCGGGGCGCAGTTCGAGAACGGGCGCGTGCGTCCCGTTCCCGGATTCGCCGACGCCTATCGGCGCTTCGTCGACGGCGGCTGGTGCGCGCTCGCCTCCGAAGCCGAATTCGGCGGACAGGGACTTCCCAAGACTCTCGAAATTGCCGTCTTCGAAATGGTGCACAGCGCGAACATGTCTTTCGGACTGTGTCCGATGCTGACGCGCGGCGCCGCCGAAGCCTTGTCGGCGCACGGGACAGCGCGCCAGAAGTCGCTTTATCTGCCCAAGCTGGTCAGCGGCGAGTGGACGGGCACGATGAACCTGACGGAACCGGCTTCGGGTTCCGATCTCAGCACGCTGACCGCGCGCGCCGTTCCCGACGGCGCGGGACGCTATCGCCTCACCGGCCAAAAGATCTTCATCACCTGGGGCGACCACGACATGACGGACAATATCGTCCATCTCGTACTCGCCCGGCTGCCCGACGCGCCGGCCGGCAGCCGCGGCATCTCGCTCTTCCTCGTCTCCAAGCGGCTGGTCGGCGAAGACGGCACGCTCGGCGCGGCGAATACCGCCGGACCGATCGGCATCGAGCACAAGCTCGGCATTCACGGATCGCCCACCTGCACCATGCAGTTCAGCGGCGCACTCGCCGAACTGGTCGGCGAGCCACATCAGGGCCTTGCCCACATGTTCACGATGATGAACGCGGCTCGACTCCAGGTGGGAAACCAGGGCGTGGCGATCGCCGAGCGCGCCTATCAGCAGGCGCTGGCCTATGCCGTGGAGCGGCGCCAGGGCCGTTCGGCATGGACCGGAGAAATTTCTGCGCCGATTTTCGATCATCCCGACATTCGCCGCATGCTTATGCTGATGAAGGCGAGGATCGAAGCCGCGCGCGCGATCTGTCTGGCGACGGCGGTCGCCGCCGATCTGTCCGAAGCGTCCCCGGACGCGGCGGCGGCCGAACGGGCGCGACTGCGCAGCGAGCTGCTCACGCCCATCGCCAAGGCCTGGTCTACCGATGTCGGCGTCGAAGTCGCATCCATGGCGCTGCAGGTACATGGCGGCCTCGGCTTCATCGAGGAAACCGGCGCGGCCCAGCATTATCGCGACGCGCGCATCGCGCCGATCTACGAAGGCACCAACGCCATCCAGGCGATCGACCTGATGGGCCGGAAGTTGGCGCTCGGCAACGGCCAGGCGGTGCGCGATCTGCTCGACGACATCTGGTCGACGATCGGCGCGCTCAAGAGTTCGCCGGACGCGTGGCTGCACGCCGTCGGCATGCGGCTCGAGGCGGCGGCCGGCGCCGCCCAGACGGCCACCTCCTGGATGCTCGAGCGGCGCGGACACGGGCAACCCGACGCGCTCGCCGGCGCGAGCGCCTATCTGCGCCTGCTGGGCGATCTCACCGGCGGCTGGATGCTGGCCAAGGGAGCGTTGGCCGCGGTCGCCGGCCGACCGGCGGACGCCTCCGACAGCTGGCGCCAGACGCGCATCGGCCTGGCGCGCGTTTTTTCGGAGCAGGTTCTGGCGCAGGCTCCCGGCGTCGCCGCCGCGGTCACCGCCGGCGCGATCGACCTGTTGCGCACCAGTTCCGATGCACTCGCCTAAGCGGAATTGACAAGCCCGCCGCCCCTGCAGTCGGATGTCCGCAATGATGGACGGGAGAGAAAGCGATGGGTCTCCTTGAGGGAAAGGTCGCAATAGTGACGGGTGCCGGCGGCGGTCTCGGCCGCGCCTATGCAAAATTGTTCGCCAAGGAAGGCGCCGCCGTCGTGGTCAACGATTTCGGCGGCTCGCGCGACGGCAGCGCGGCGGGAACCTCGCCCATGGCCGAAAAGGTCGTCGACGAAATCCGCAACGAGGGCGGGCGCGCGGTGGCCAACGCGGCGGACGTTTCGAGTGTCGACGGCGGTGCCTCGATCCTGAAGACGGCGCTCGACGCGTTCGGTCAGGTAGACATCCTCGTCAACAATGCCGGCATCCTGCGGGACAAGACATTCTCCAACACCAGCGAGAGCGATTGGGACGCCGTGGTGCGCGTGCATCTGAAGGGCGCCTATTGCGTCACCTTGCCCGTGTGGAACTGGATGAAGCAGAAGGGCAAGGGCGGAGTCATCGTGTTGACCTCGTCCGGTTCCGGCCTGTTCGGAAATTTCGGGCAGACGAACTACGGCGCGGCGAAAGCCGGACTGTGGGGAATGATGCGTGTCCTTTCCATCGAAGGCAGAAAATACGGCATCCGCGTCTGGGGACTGGCGCCAGGCGCCTATACGCGCATGACGTCGGATCTGCCGGGGCGGCGCGATCGCGAACCGGATCCGGCATCGCTGCCGGAGAACATCGCGCCGGCGGTGCTTTACATGGTGAGCGGCCTGTCGGGCGACCAGACCGGCAAGATGCTCGGCGCATCCGCGCGCGGAATACGCGAGATCAAGATGGTGCAAGCCAAGGGCTTTGCGCCGCAAGTCGGATGGACAGCGCAAGACCTCGCCGACCGCGCGGGCGACGTGTTCTTCGCCGAAGCGGCGGCGGATCCGCGCGGCTAGACGCGACCGGCGATTTTCGCCCGATCGATCGGAGCGTTTCTCTTCGTCGCGGCAAAATTTCCCGCTGTGCCAAAGCGGAACAGGATTCGTCAGCGCGACGGGCAATCCGGGCGACGGCGGCATTGGCCGCCCCGTCCGCGCGGCTTAGACTGAACGGGACTCTCTTGGTCGCGCGCTTTTCGGCACCCGGCGCAGGCATGGGGTTGGACCCGACCGCGTTTTTTTGGCCGGGTCTTTTTTTTTGCCGAGTGAGCGAATTGACGGCGACCGGTTCATGCTTCGGCAAGCACGCCGCCGTCAGAATGGCGGCAAAAGAGCATGCAGGAAGGCGAAGGCGCATGGTGGAGCTCCGAACCAAGGCCGTATTGATCGCCCTGTTGTTTCTCGCGCTGCTGATGACGGCGGTCGGCTCGATCGTTGCGACCAACTGGGTCGCGCGCACCCCGCCCTTGGCCATGCTCGTCGTCCTGGCCGTTACCGCGGTCTATATATTGTCGGAGCGCAAAAGCACGCGTCCGGGCCCCTGGGGCAAGCCAGGCACCTGAGCGCCGCCCGAAGGCTACGTAGTAGTACCTAGTCCCCAAAAGACAGCAAAAATTTACGCGCCACAGCGTATAGGGGTTCGCGCCAAACGGGCACGCCTGCCATGCCAAACACCTCGGTCAAGAAGAAGCTGTTGGAGGCCGATCAATCGCGCCTGTTTTCCCCCGACGACGTGGAGCATCCGATCGCGAAGGCCGCGGTCGCATACTGGAACTCGGTTCGCGGCGCCCGCAAATTTCCCGCAAGAAGCGATCTGTCGCTGCGCGGCATGTCCCGGTTCATTTCCTATTCCCTGATCGTCGCCGTGCTCGAAGACGGCGCGGACTATCAATACAAGTTCGTCGGCGACATCGAGCGCCAGCAGTTCAATCGCGACTTCAAAGGCGTGTGCATCTCGGACGTCGAGAAGATGGAGCCGGCCTTCGGACGGATCCTGCGCAAGACGTATGACGGCGTTCGCCTGACCGGCGCGCCGATGGCGGTCCGCGGGCTGGTCGACCACGCGCCGCACGACGCCTGGCTGCCCTACCACGAAAGCGTCTTCCTGCCGCTGGGCGCGACCGACGAGGCCGTCGACCATCTGCTGATCGTCGGCGTCAACATTCCCCGTCCCGAGGCGTAGCGGCCGCTCCGCGAACGATCCCGTCGCGATTTGGGCGGGGAGCCGAACCGCTTCGCCTTCCGCTCATGGCTGCCAGGCGGGTCCACGAATGTGGACCAATTGCCATTTCGGGCGTTATCGTCCTCGGACATTCCGTCGGGAGGACCTCATGGTTTCGACACCGGCACTATATCTTCGAACGATCGCCGTTGCGGCGGCCTGCGCTTGGCCGGGCATCGCTGCGGCGCATACGCTCAATGCGATCCCGATAGACGGCACGCCCATCAACGGCATTCCCGACCGCGCCACGCCCGTGCGTGAAACGCCCGTGGTCGCGCCGCGTGTTGCCGGCACGCCGATCGAACAGACTCCCGTCAATCCGTGGAACTTGAGCGGCACAGCCGTCAACGGCGTCACGTTCAACGCCCTGCCGAACAGATGGGCGTTCGATCGCTGGACCGCTCGCCGCGCCGCGAACGCAGGCCGCTGGACGACGATCCCGCAATAGCGGTTTCGCGCGGAGCGCGCGGCGCGTTCAATCCTCGGCCGCGGGGCCGCACCATCCGGGCAGGTAACTCGCATCGTGGCCTTTGGCGAGACGCAAGGCGCGGCGCAACGCGTCCGCGTAATCGTTGACGACATGTTTGCGTTTCATTTTGCGGCGCAAATAGTCTGCCCAGAGAAACTCACTGTAGGGCGCCGTTTCCTTCGAATAGCCGCCCGCCCTGCGCAGATCTCCCGCCAGCGAGCGAAACGGATCGTCGACCAGCTTGTCGACCGATTTGGGGATGTCGCGATAAGCGCGGCGCTTTCCTTCGGAATCGAAGGGATGCATCCAGTTTCTGTCGTCGAGAACGATCCAGAACGCGTCCTGTTCGACCATCGAAAGGTTCGCCGTGACCAGGACCAGGACCTCCTCGACGCCTTCATCGTGGAGCGCCCGCGCCAGGTGGTGATGGTCGACGATGTAGTGACGGTCCTTGGGACCGAGCACGACCGGAATCATGTGACGGCCCAGAAACGCCGCCTTGCCGCTCTTGAGCGCGCGCCAGCGCCTGCGCCTTTCCTCCACCTCGCGCATGCCCACCGTGATCTGGGTGGGTCGCAGTTCGGCGATCGGCACGGGTTTGAGGATGGGTGCTCGGGCGGTTACCATTGCATGCGTCCTTGTCCGACGAAGTCTAGGATCTCACCCGCGCTTTGTAAGCCCCGAAAAGCAGGCAATGCCGTTGTTGTTCCGCTCCTTCGCGCACTGGCGCCCGACCGATCTTCGCGGTGACCTCATTGCGGGCGCGACGCTTGCCGCCATCGCGGTCCCCGAACAGATGGCGACGGCCGGCCTGGCCGGGTTCTCGCCGGCGTTCGGTTTCTACGCCTTTATCGTGGGCTCAGTCGCGTTCGCCGTATTCGGCGCGGGCCGCTTCGTATCGGTAGGCGCCGATTCGACGATCGCGCCGATCTTCGCGGGCGCCCTTGCGGCCGTCGCCGCCACGGGCTCGCCGTCCTATGTCGAGCTTGCCGCCACGCTGGCGCTGATGGTCGGAGCGGCGCTGGTCGCGGCGGGCATTTTCCGCCTCGGCTGGGTGTCCAATCTTCTTTCGGTTCCGGTGACGACGGGATTCCTCGCCGGAATCGCCGTGCACATCGCCGTTTCGCAGATTCCGCTCCTGCTCGGAACCGCCGCCGGACAGGGCACACTACTCGAACGCATCGCGGGAATTGCCGCATCGGCTGGGCATGCCAACGTCTTCGACGTGAGCCTCGGGCTGGGCGTCCTGGCGATCGCGCTCGTCTGCGAAAAGACCAGCGCGCAGATCCCGGGAGCGCTGATCGGCCTGGTGCTCGCAACGCTGATCGTCGTCCTGCTCCATCTGGAACATCGCGGCGTGGCGACGATCGGCCCGATCGCACTCGCCTCGCCTCACTTCGGTCTTGCAGCCGTCGCACCGGCGGCACTCAGCCGGCTGGCAGCGCTGGCGTTCATCGTGTCGCTGATCGTGATGATGCAGACGGCCGCGACCCTGGAGGCGTTCGCGGGGAGCAACGACCCGCCCGACATCAATCGGGACTTCATCGGCGTCGGCGTCGGAAGCATCGTCTCCGGTCTGATCGGCGGATTTGCGCTGAACGCCAGCCCGCCGCGAACCGCGCTGGTCAAGGAAAGCGGCGGCCGTTCGCAACTGAGCGGACTGCTTGCCGCGGCCATTCTCGGCGCGCTCCTCGTCGCGGGTCCCGGACTGTTCGCGCACGTGCCGAAAGCGGCGCTCGGCGGCGTGCTGCTGTTCGTCGCACTGCGCATCACGCGCGTCTCGAACATGGTCGAGGTCTTCCGTCAGGCCTTCGCCGAATTCCTGCTCATCGTCGCGACCATCGCCGCGATCGTCATCCTGCCGATCGAGCTGGGCGTCGGCGTCGGGATATTCCTCTCCCTCGCCCACGGTGTGTGGACGACGACCCGCGCGGGCGTGATCGCGCTGGAACGCGTGCCGGGAACCTCGATCTGGTGGCCGCCGACCTCCGCTTCGAGTGGCGAAACGATCGACGGGATCCTGGTTCTCGCATTCCAGGCACCGCTGTCGTTCCTCAACGCGAACGATTTCCGCCGCGAATTTCTCACCCAGCTGGAGCGCGCCGCCAAACCGCTCACGGCGGTAATTCTGGAAGCCAGCAACGTCATCGAAATCGATTTCACCGGGGCGGAAGTTCTGAGGCACCTCGTCATGACATGTGGTGCGTCTGGTATTCCGCTCTACATCGCGCGCCTCGAATCGCTGCGGGCGCAAGCTGCGTTGCGGCGGTTCGGAATCCTGCAATTGCTGGGCGAAAACCACTCGTTTCTAAGCGTTCAGGATGCCGTCGACGCGGTCCTTTCCGAACCCCGCCCGCGATAATTCGCCTCCGAGCATCGCAAACGGGCGAAACCGGACGGCGCGTTCACAAATCCCGCGACCATTATAGGGTCGAAAGCATGCGGCGGATCGTGCATGTTGCGTGCCGGCAACGCAGCGATCCTTCTTTCACCCGCGTTCGAACCTTGCGGAGATACAGGCATGCAGACGCGCCGACTTGGAAAAACCGGCCCATCGGTGGCGGCACTCGGGCTCGGCTGCATGGGCATGTCGGGAATGTACGGGCCGGCGGACCGGGGCGAGAGCATCGCAACGATTCACGCCGCGCTCTCCGCGGGCGTCACGCTGCTCGATACGGGCGATTTTTACGGCATGGGACACAATGAGATGCTGATCGCCGAAGCGCTCCGGGGCGTGCCGCGCGATCAGGTCGTCGTCAGCGTCAAGTTCGGCGGGTTGCGCGATCCTTCGGGCGGCTGGGGCGGAACGGACGCGCGGCCGCAGGCGGTCAAGAATTTCCTCGCCTACTCGCTGCAGCGGCTCGGCCTCGACCATATCGACATCTATCGTCCCGCGCGGCTCGATCCGCAGGTTCCGATCGAGGATACGGTCGGCGCCATTTCCGACATGGTGAGGGCCGGCTACGTCCGCCACATCGGGCTCTCCGAGGTCGGCGCGGCGACACTGCGCCGGGCCGCGGCGGTGCATCCGATCTGCGACCTGCAGATCGAATACTCGCTGATCTCGCGCGGCATCGAGGACATGATCCTGCCGACGGCGAACGAACTCGGAATCGGAATCACCGCCTATGGCGTGTTGTCCCGCGGCCTGATCAGCGGTCGCTGGCAGAAAGGAGAGCCGGTGCCGGGCGATACGCGGAATTTCATGCCGCGTTTCCAGTCCGCCAATGCCGATTCGAACCTTCGTTTGGTCGAGGCGCTTCGCGGCATCGCCGCCGCCAAAGGCGCCAGCGTCGCGCAGGTGGCCATCGCCTGGGTGCTCGCGCGCGGCGAAAGCATTGTCCCCGTGGTCGGGTCGCGCCGCCGCGATCAGCTCACGGAGGCGCTTGGCGCGACCGGAGTGACGCTGTCCCCGGGCGACATGCAGGCGATCGAACGGGCAGTGCCGAAAGGGGCCGCTGTCGGCGACCGCTATCCGACGCCCATGATGGCGCATCTGGACAGCGAAAGGTCGTGACCGGATAGGTCTGGCGTCGCACCCGCTATTCCGCTGCGCCGCCTGTTTATGCATTCTTGCTCCAGCCCCCGGCGAACGGGGCGACACGGGGAGTGGACAATGGACGACTGGAAGACGATCGCGGACATTCCGCCAACATTTGCGCGCACGCAGCCCGACGAGATCGCCTTCTCGTTCGAAGGGCGCGACACGACGTTCGCGCAATTCGACCGCCACACGAACCAGGTCGCCAACGCGCTTCTCGCCAGCGGCGTGAAGAAGGGCGATCGCGTCTGCTATCTCGGCAAGAACAGCGACCACTATTTCGAACTCTTCCTCGGCGCGGCGAAGATGGGCGCGGTGATGACGCCCGTGGGCTGGCGGCTGGCGCCGCCCGAAATCGCCTATATCGTCAACGATTCGGCCGCGCCAATGTTTTTCGTCGGCCCAGAGTTCACCGGCGCGGCGAAGAAGGTCCTCGAAGAGGCTTCCAATGTCCGCAAAACGATCGCCATGGAAGGCGGCGTGCCGGAATGGCAGAGCTTCGAAGCATGGCGCGACGCGCAGCCCGCGACGCCGCCTGACGTCTCCCTGACGCCGCGCGATATCGCCATCCAGCTCTACACCTCCGGCACCACCGGCCGCCCGAAGGGCGCGATGCTGATGCACGCCAACTTCATCGAGACACACAAGATCATGCAGGCTGCCGAGATCGACTGGAACACCTGGTCGAACGAGGATGTCAGCCTCGTCGCCATGCCGGTCGCCCATATCGGCGGCTCGGGCTGGGGACTCATGGGGCTGCGCAACGGCGCCAAGAACGTCGTGGCGCGCGAATTCGATCCCGGCAAGGTGCTCGATTTCATCGCCGAAGAGCGCGTCAGCAAGATATTTCTGGTGCCGGCGGCGATCCAGATCGTGCTGCGTGATCCGCGCGCGCGCGAGACGGACTATTCGCGCATGAAACATCTCGGCTATGGCGCGTCGCCGATTCCGCTCGACCTGCTGCGCGAGGCGGTCGAAGTGTTCGGCTGCGGCTTCGCCCAGATGTACGGCATGACGGAGACGACGGGCACCATCGTCGCGCTGGCGCCTTCCGATCACGATCTCAACGGCAATCCGCGCATGCGTTCGGCCGGCAGGCCGCTGCCGGGCGTCGAAGTGCGGATCATCGACGAAGCGGGCAATCCGCTCGGACCCAACGAGGTCGGCGAAATCGCGACGCGTTCGCCCTGGAACATGGCGGGCTACTGGAACCTGCCCGAGGCGACCGCCAAGACGATCGACGGAGAAGGCTGGCTGCGCACCGGCGACGCGGGATTCATCGATCAGGACGGCTATGTCTACATTCACGACCGCGTCAAGGACATGATCATTTCGGGCGGCGAGAACATCTATCCTGCCGAGGTCGAGAGCGCGATCTACGGCCATCCCGACGTCGCCGACGTCGCCGTGATCGGCGTGCCGGACGAGAAGTGGGGCGAAGCCGTCAAGGCGATGGTCGTGCCGAAGCCGGGCGCGTCGCCGGACCCGCAGGACATCATCGCCTTTGCGCGCACGCGCATCGCCGCGTTCAAGGCGCCCAAGAGCGTCGACTTCATCGCGGCGCTGCCACGCAACGCCAGCGGCAAGATTCTGCGCCGCGAGCTGCGCGAACCTTTCTGGGCGGGCAAGACACGGCGCGTCAACTGACCGCCGCGCGTTTGGCGTCGCGCCGCAGACCATTCTAAGCTCGCGCGCATGGAACGTTTGAGGCTGAGCCGCGCTGCGCTGGATCGCTTTCCG
This sequence comes from Rhizomicrobium sp., assembly GCA_035499335.1. Lineage (GTDB taxonomy): Bacteria > Pseudomonadota > Alphaproteobacteria > Micropepsales > Micropepsaceae > Rhizomicrobium. The sequence continues at coordinate 97,415 of DATJZB010000010.1, forward strand.
CCCGCCGTGCGCGTGCCGGGCTACGAGGTGGCGTCCGTCACGCCCGGGATCGTGCATCTCGGTTTTGGCGGCTTCCACCGCGCGCACATGGCCCGCTACACACACGACCTGATGGAGCGCCAACCGGCGGCGCGCAACTGGGGCATTGTCGGCGCCGGCCTGCTCGCTGGCGATCGCAAGATGCACGAAGCGCTGGCGCCGCAAGACGGCCTCTACACGCTCGTCGAGCGCGACGACAGGACGGAGAAGGTGACGGTCATCGGCGCGGTGGCGCAAACGATCTGCTCCGCCGACGATCCTTCGTCTCTCCTTGCGGCGATCGCGGGACGCGGCATCCGTATCGTCAGTCTCACAGTCACCGAAAACGGATACTGCCTCCATCCGGCGACCAAGCGCCTGGACCGCCGTCACGAGGCCATCGCAGCGGACCTCGAGGATCCCATGCGGCCGCATAGCGCGATCGGCATCATCGTCGAAGCCTACCGGCAGCGCATGATCTCGGGCCGCACCGCCTTTACCGCGTTGAGCTGCGATAACATTCCCCATAATGGCCGCGTGCTGAAGGACGCAGTTCTCAAATTCGCCCATCTGCGCGATCCCGGTCTCGCCGGCTGGATAGCGGCCAAGGCCCGCTTTCCGAGCACCATGGTCGATCGCATCACGCCCATCACGCGGCCGGAAGACACAGCGGAGCTCGCAGCGCGCTACGGCGTCGTCGACAACTGGCCGGTGTTCTGCGAGCCCTTTTCGCAATGGGTGATTGAGGACGATTTCGCAGACGGACGGCCGGCCTGGGAGCTGACAGGTGCGCAGTTCGTTTCCGACGTCGCGCCCTACGAGTTCATGAAGTTGCGTCTGCTCAACGCCAGCCATCTCGCCGTCGCGGGACTTGGCCGCCTCGCCGGCTATCGTTTTGTCCATGAGACGATGCTGGATGCGAGCCTGCGGCGATATATGGAAGCGTTGATGGACCGCGAAACCGCCCCGACGCTGCCGCCGGTTCCGGGAGTCGACCTCGCCGAGTACAAGGCGACGCTGGTCGCGCGCTTCGCCAACGCCACGATCAGGGACACGCTCGATCGCGTGAATGCCGACGCGCCCGTCAACCTCCTGGTCGATCCGATCCGCGAGCGCCTGAAGGCCGATGCGGACTTCGACCTGCTCGCATTGGCGCTCGCCGCCTGGTTTCGTCGCGTGCGCGGGACGGACGATGCCGGCCAGCCGGTAGACGTGCGGCACCCGCTCGCGCCGCTTCTTCTCGAGAAGGCGGTCGAAGGCGGCGCCGATCCGCGGCCGCTGCTCGGCATAGAAAACTTGTTCGGCGAACTGGGGCGCAACGAACGGCTGGTCTCGACCGTCGGCAAATGGCTGGCGTCGCTCTACCGCGTCGGCGCCGCCGGGACGTTGCGCGCGTTGCGCTAGACGCGAGCCGCCTCAGCCGAGTCCCTGATCCGCGAGCCAATCGCCCAACAGATCGATCCACCGGTCGGATGGGAAGCCCTGCCGCACCATGCCGAAGCCGTGCCCGCCGCGTCTGTAGATGTGCAATTCGGCAACGCGATCTGCGCTCGACCAGTCGGCGTAGAGACCTTCGACCACGCGAAAGAGCAGACGATCGTCCTGCGCGATGACCGTGAACAGCGGCGGCGCGTCCGGCGGCACGGGCCGGCCCTGCGTCTCGCCGCCATAGATGGCCGCAACGAATGCAAGCGGCGCTGCGCGCGGGTCGACGGCGACATCGGCGACGAGAAACGCGCCGGCCGAGAATCCGATCATGCCGATCTTGTCCGCCCGCAAATCCCATTCGCGCGCGCGTTCGCGCACCAGAGCCACGGCCCGGCGTCCGTCATCGGCGGCCGCTTCGCGCGGTTTGCGTATCATCTCGGCGGGCACGATATCGCCCATCGCCCGCGGGGCGTCGCGACCCGAACGCGGCAGCGCAATCTGCTGCGTCACCCGTCCCATGTCGGCTTCGAACTCCGCCTGGGACGTTGGCGTACCCATGACGCGGTATTTGAGGAGGAATGCGGTATAGCCCCGCTGGGCCAGCCAGCGTGCAACGTCGATGCCTTCATGTTCCCAGGCGAGAATGCGCCAGCCGCCGCCGGGACAAACGATGACGCCGATACCGTTCGACTGTCCGTTCGCAGGCCTGAACACGGTGAGCGTCGGCTCGGATACGTTGCGCAGCATCAAGGTATCGACGGAGACGCCGGCGAGGCCGCGGAACTCGGTCTCGGGACCGACGCCTTCCAGCTTCGACGGCGGCCCGTCCGGCCAGAGACGGATCACTTCCTTGGGCAGGGCATCGCTGGTCATGGTCGGCCTCGTTTGCAGTCGCGCGCGAACGCTAGCATGTGTCCGGCGCGCTGCACATTATGGCCGGCGGTTGAAATGCGACCGCGTCGATGTCGGGGCACCGCAGAGCGGGCGCAACAACGGCACCGCGCCTCGCGCGAATTTACCCGCGGGTGCCCGGCCTCGCCATCACAATCCGCAGCCGGGGTGCTAGTCTCGCCAGCGAAAACGCCACACCGCGAGAGGCTTGAGAATGAGCAATTCCCCGCTTGGAGAGAGCCACTTTCACGGACGGCTGCGTGCCTCGGCAAGCACCTTGTTCTGGCTCGGTTTGGCCATGACGGCCCTTGGCGCCGCGGCGATCGCGTTTCCGGTCTTCTCGACGCTGGTCGCGGCGCTGCTCGTCGGCTGGACTTTCCTGATCTCCGGAGGTCTCACGTTCCTGGGTTCGTTCTCCATTCACGGCACGGGACCTTTTTTCGGCGCGCTTCTGCTCGGCTTGTTGTCCATCGCGGCCGGAGTTTTCCTCCTCTTCAATCCCTTGGCCGGCGCCGTCGGCCTGACGCTGCTGGTCGGCGTGATCTTCGTGTTTCAGGGCGCGTTCGAACTCTTCTTCGCGTTCGAGATGCGCCCGCTTCCGGGCTGGATCGGCATGCTGATCTCCGGATTGGCGAGCGTGTTTCTGGCGGTGCTGATTGCCGCAGGCTGGCCCGCGATCTCGGCGATCACGCTGGGGATCCTGCTCGGCGTGAACTTCCTGAGCACCGGCATCGGCTACATGCTGGCGTCGCGCACCGCCGGATCCTGAGCCCGGCAGCCGGCAAAGGCCGCTATTTCTCGAGAATGTGCACGTAGCAGACGGCGCCCACGCCCACCATGTGCGCGAGGCCAGTGCGGGCGCGCGGCTGCTGGCGCGGACCCGCCTCGCCGCGCAGCTGACGCGCGATCTCGACGATCTGACCAAGACCCGTCGGTCCAATCGGATGGCCCATGGCGATGAGACCGCCCGACGGGCTGACCGCGCAGCGCCCTCCGATGTCGAACGCGCCTTCCTTCAGGTGCGCAATCGCCTCACCGTCGCCGCAGATCCCCATCGCCTCGACATACTCGATCTCCTCGACCGTGAACGCATCGTGGAGTTCGACGACATCGAGCTTGTCCGGCGTGATCCCGCTCTCGCGGAAGGCCGCGCGCGCCGTTTCGCGCGTCAGGACTGCGTCGTATCGCGTCGCATCCGTGCTCACCTTCTGACTGCGCCCCACCGACGCAGCGACCCGCACCGCGCGGCCCGCGTCGAGACCGAGTCGCCTGATACCGTCTTCAGACGCGACGATGACCGCGGCGGCGCCTTCGCCGATCGGCGTGCATTGCAGCGACGTGAACGTTCCCGAGATCTTCTTGCCGCCGAGAACCTCTTCGAGCGTGCGCTCCTTCTGGTGCTGTGCGAAGGGATTTTTCGATCCGTTGCGGTGGTTCTTCACCGCCACCAGCGCGATATCCTCGAGGCGCGCGCCATATTGGCCGGCATATTGATCGGCGAGGAGCGCGAAATGGGTGAAGGGAGCGATGGCGTCGTCGGCGAGATTGCCGATCCCGGTCAGACCTTCCGAACGCGCGATCGGCATCGGTTTGTCCACGCCCAGCGCGAGCGCGACGTCGCTGACGCCCGAGGCCACCTCGATGCAGGCATGACGGAATGCCGTCGAGCCCGAGGCGGACGCGTTCTCAACATGAACGATGGGAATGCCGGTGGCCCCCATGTGCCGCAGAATCGGCCGTCCGCAGGCCATCGGCAGAAGCGCGCGGCCGACATAGGCGGATTCGACCGCCGGCCATTCTATTTTCGCGTCCGCGACCGCGGCGCGCACGGCCGTGAGGCCGAGGTCGATATAGGTCGTGTCGCTGAGAAATTGATAACGGTGCAGGCCGATGCCGACGACATAGACGGGACGCAGGTCCTTAAGCGTTTTTGCCACGGCGCGCTCCTCAGTGCCGGCGCACGAAGCGCAGGTCTAGACGCGCTTCACCCTCGAGATCGCGCACCGGGACGAGCGTCGTGGCCATCGGGTCGCCGGGACGCACGTCCGCGTCGCCGTCGAGCAGCGTGCGCACGATGGGCCCATCGTCCAGCGCGACCGATACGACGGTGAACGGCGCCTGGCGGTTCTTGCCGGCATGGAGATGCACCCGCGCCGAGGCGAGCAGCGTGCCG
>DATJZB010000011.1:0-146486 GCA_035499335.1 Rhizomicrobium sp.
CTGAAGGTCGCCGATGAAGGCGACTTTTTCGAGATCGGCGAGGCCTTCGCCCGCAACATCATCACCGGCTTCGGGCGCATCGAAGGTGCGACCGTGGGCTTCGTCGCGAACCAGCCGATGGTGCTGGCGGGCGTGCTCGACAGCGACGCCAGCCGCAAGGCCGCGCGTTTCGTTCGTTTCTGTGACTGTTTCAACATTCCGATCGTGACCTTCGTCGACGTGCCGGGCTTCCTGCCGGGCGTGGCCCAGGAACATGGCGGCATCATCAAGCACGGCGCCAAGCTGCTGTTCGCCTTCACGGAAGCGACCGTGCCGAAGGTCACCGTCATCACGCGCAAGGCCTATGGCGGCGCCTACGACGTCATGGCGTCCAAGCACATGCGCGCCGATGTGAACTATGCCTGGCCGACGGCGCAGATCGCCGTGATGGGCGCCAAGGGTGCCGTCGAGATCATCTTCCGCAACGAGCGCGGCAATCCTGATGCCATCGCGCAACGCACGAAGGAATATGAAGACCGCTTTCTCAATCCCTTCGTCGCGGCCTCGCGCGGCTATATCGACGACGTGATCCGCCCGCATTCGACGCGCTGGCGCATCGCGCGCGCCTTGCGGATGCTCAAGAACAAGCAGGTTCCGCACATCTGGAAGAAGCACGACAATATTCCGCTGTAAGGCGAAGTCGGGTTACCGCCCGCTTGCATCGGCCCAGCATTCCATTTCGACGCGGGCGCCGAGAATGAGCTGATGCGCCGCGATCGCCGTGCGGGCGGGATAGCGTCCGGCTTCGAAGTAGGGGACGTAAACTTTGTTGAACGCTGCCCACTCCGACATGTCGGCCAGGTAGACGACCGCCTTGAACACGTTGCGGAAGCCGAGACCGGCTTCTTTCAGGACGGCCTCGATGTTCTGCATCATCTGGCGGCTCTCCCCTTCGATCCCGCCGGGCGCCAGTTCCATCTTGCCCGCGACATTGCCGATCGCGCCGGACAGATAGACAACGTCTCCGATCCGCACCGCCTGACTGAACGGTAGATTGGCCGTCTTCGCGGCCGCGGAATTGATGAACGTGATCATGACGTGCTCCCGAATTTGTGCATCCTGCGCGGCGAGAACCGTATGTTACACCGCGGATGGTTTTGCTTCGCGTGCGCACCCTAACGCCGTACGCTTTTCTGCCCAGAGGGGAAGTATATGAATCGTCGCATTCTCTTGTTGCTTGTCGCGCCCCTTCTGATCGCGCCGGCCGCGATCTGTGCGTCGCCCGCGACGGTTTATCCGGCGCATCCGAACACGAGCCCGCAGATCGTCGCGGCCGACATCCTGGCGCGCGATCGTGCCATCTCCGACGATGCCTTCGAGGGACGCGGCCCCGGCACGAAGAACGGCGAAGCGGCGGCGCAGTGGATTGCCGACGAGATGAAGCGCATCGGCCTTCGGCCCGGAAATCACGGCAGCTATTTCCAGCGCGTGCCGGCCGTCAATATCGCACTCGACGCACCGCGTTCGTCGCTGACCTTCAACACGCCGCAAGGCGCGCTGTCTCCCGGTTTTCCCGAGCAAACCGTCTATTGGACCCCGCAATTCGCCTCGGCCGACGTGACGGTGAAGGCCTCGCCGCTCGTGTTCGTCGGCTATGGCGTCGTGGCGCCCGAATATCACTGGAACGACTATGCGGGCATCGACGTGAAGGGAAAGACCGTCGTCATCCTGGTGAACGATCCCGGCAACGAGGATGCGCATCCCGATCCGGCTTTCTTCAAAGGCAAGGCGATGACCTACTACGGCCGCTGGACCTACAAGTTTGAGGAAGCGGCGCGCCAGGGCGCCGCGGCCGCGATCATCGTGCATGAAACCGGCCCCGCCGCGTATGGCTGGCAGGTCGTGCGCAACTCCAATTCGGGCAACAAATTGTGGCTCGACACGCCGACAAAGGACCTCGACATGGTGCCCGTCCAGGGCTGGATAACGCTGGACACGGCGCGCGATCTCTTCAAGCGCGCGGGCCTCGACTATGACGCGCTCAAGGCTGCGGCCAACAAGCCGGGCTTCAAGGCGGTCGACATGACCGGCGAAACGCTCGACGCCCACACCCATTCGAACTTCGCGCATCTCGATACGCGCAATATCGTCGGTGTCGTCCCCGGGCGCGTCCACCCCGAGGACGTCATCCTGTTCACGGCCCATTGGGACCATCTGGGCATCAAGCCGGACGTTCCCGGCCCGGACAAGATCTACAACGGCGCCGTCGACAACGGCATGGGCGTGTCGAGCATTCTCGAACTTGGCGAAGCCTTCGCGCATGCGAAGCCGCGTCCCCAACGTTCGATCGCGATCATCTGCTGGACGCTGGAGGAGCAGGGCCTGTTGGGCTCGGCGTATTTCGCCGCCCATCCCGTCTGGCCGCTGTCGCACATCGTCGGCGGCGTGAACCTCGACGCCAATCTGCCGGAGGGATCCGCGCACGACATGATCCTCGTCGGCAACGGCGCGTCCGAGATGGAAGACCTGCTCGCCGACGTCTTGAAAACCCAGAACCGCACGATCTCCCCCGACCCCGAGCCGGAAAAGGGCGGCTTCTACCGTTCCGACCATATCAGCCTGTCACATGTGGGGGTGCCGATGCTGGATCCGGGCGGCGGCTATGACCTCGTCAACGGCGGAACTGCTGCCGGACAGGCGCTACGGGACGAATACCGCATCAAGCACTACCACCAGCCGTCGGACGAGTTTAACCCGAATTGGGATATGTCCGGACCGGTCCAGGATCTGCTCGCGTTCTACGCGCTGGGCGACACGCTCGCGAACTCGGACCGCTGGCCGAACTGGTACCAGGGCAACGAGTTTCGCGCGATCCGCGACAAATCGCTGGCCGGCGGGAAATAACGTTCGCTCGGGCGGGCTTGGGCGGGGTGCGGCATGGCCGCCCCTGCGTCAACGCCATGACCGGTTTACGGATGCAATTCTTCGCCCTAAAACCTAGCCGCATCAGGCGTTTCCGATCCGGCCGGGGGAAAAATTGTTCAAGAAGATTCTGATTGCCAATCGCGGTGAGATCGCCTGCCGCGTGATCAAGACCGCCCGCAAGATGGGCATCAAGACCGTCGCCGTCTATTCCGACGCCGACAAGGACGCGCTGCACGTCGAGATGGCGGACGAGGCAGTCCATATCGGTCCGCCGCCGTCCGCCCAATCCTATCTCGTGATCGACCGCATCGTTCAGGCCTGCCGCGACACCGGCGCCGAGGCGGTCCATCCCGGCTACGGTTTTCTCTCGGAACGCGAGGCGTTCGCCGAGGCGCTGGCCAAGGTCGGCGTCGTCTTCATCGGCCCGAACACCAAGGCGATCGCCGCCATGGGCGACAAGATCGAGTCCAAGAAGCTCGCCCAGGCCGCCAAGGTCAACACGGTTCCCGGCTTCATCGGCGAGATCAAGGACGACGCCCATGCGCGCAAGATCGCCAAGGAGATCGGCTATCCGGTGATGGTGAAGGCGTCCGCCGGCGGCGGCGGCAAGGGCCTGCGCATCGTCCACCGCGAAGACGAGCTCGTTCAGGCCATCAAGTCGTCGCAGAACGAGGCCAAGGCCAGCTTCGGCGACGATCGGCTGTTCATCGAGAAATTCGTCACCGAGCCGCGCCACATCGAAATCCAGGTGATGGGCGACAAGCACGGCAACGTGCTCTACCTCAACGAGCGCGAATGCTCGATCCAGCGCCGCAACCAGAAAGTGATCGAGGAGGCACCGTCGCCGTTCCTCGACGCCGCGACGCGCAAGGCGATGGGCGAGCAGGCGGTGATGCTGGCGAAGGCGGTCGGCTACGACAGCGCGGGAACCGTCGAGTTCATCGTCGACAAGGATCGCAAGTTCTACTTCCTCGAGATGAACACACGCCTTCAGGTCGAACATCCGGTCACCGAGCTGATCACCGGTCTCGACCTGGTCGAGCTGATGATCCGCTCGGCTGCCGGCGAGAAGCTGCCGATCAATCAGGGCGACGTCGGCATCAAGGGCTGGGCGGTCGAAGCGCGCATCTACGCCGAAGACCCCTATCGCGGCTTCCTTCCCTCGACCGGCCGCCTTGTGCGCTACCGGCCGCCTGCCGAAGGCACGCGGGACGGCATCACGATCCGCAACGATACCGGGGTGTACGAAGGCGGCGAGATCTCGATGTTCTACGACCCGATGATCGCCAAGCTCTGCACCCATGCCGCGACGCGGCTCGCCGCGATCGACGCCATGGCCGAAGCGCTCGATCGCTTCCGCATCGAGGGCATCAACCACAACATCGCCTTCCTCACCGCGATCATGCACAACGAGCGCTTCCGGGCCGGCACGATCACCACCGCCTTCATCGCGGAAGAGTTCCCGGAAGGATTCCACGGCCAGCCGCTCGACGAAGCCGCGCGCCACCGTTTCGTCGCCGCCGCTGTCGCCGCGCGGCTCGCGCGCGCGCTGCGCGCCAGCGGCATCTCCGGAATCATGAACGGCGCGCACAAGGTCGCGAGCGAGTATACCGTCACGGTCGACGGAAAGGGCTTCTCGGTTGCAGGCGCCAATCTGGCGGCCGGCAATCTGCATCTCGTCATCGACGGAAAGCCGTTCCGGGCGATCACGGAGTGGCAGCCGGGACAGCCGATCATGGTGCTGTCGACGCAGGGCGGCGACTTCGCCATCCAACTCACGCGCGTTCAGGGCGGCTACAAGCTCGGTCAGGGCGGGCGCACGGTCACCGCCTTCGTCCGCTCGCCCGAGGCGGCTCGCCTCGCGGCCCTGATGCCGCTCAAGGCCGCAGCCGACACGTCCAAGATGCTGCTTTGTCCGATGCCGGGTTTGATCGTTTCGGTGAACGTCTCGGAAGGTCAGGACGTCAAGGCGGGCGAGACGCTCGCCGTCGTCGAAGCGATGAAGATGGAGAACGTCCTCACCGCCGAGCGCGACGTCACGATCAAGAAAGTGAATGCCGCCAAGGGCGACAGCCTCGCGCTCGACGATGTGATCCTGGAATTCGCCTGACCGGAATCAGTAGGTCCAGCGGATCTGGAAGTCGAATTGCGGCACGGATTGGCCGTTATATTCGTCGACGCCGATCAGCGGCGCGACGTTGCGCGGACCGGCAAAGGTAAAATTGTCGTCGTGATACCGGAAGCTGGTCATGTTGTTCACCTGGAAATGGTAGCTCCAGGCCGCGCTCGGCTTGTACTCCCAGAAGGCAACGAAATAGGTCGGCGTGACTTTGCGGTGCCGGGTTGTCGTCAGCCGGTATGAATATTCGTCCCAGCCATTGAAGTAGTTGATCCCCCAGGTCGACTTCAGGCTGTCGACGTCCTGCGAAAAGCCGACATTCACGTTCTGGGGACGCTGAAGCGAGATCACGCGATTGACGCCCGTCACCGGATCGCGCACCGACGTCAGGTTGAAGGTGCTCGTCGTCGTCAGCAGACCGTTCGGAATGAACAGCCGGTCGAGCGGCAGCGTCGCCTGAAACGTGATCTGGTTGTCCTGGCCATTGCCGATGTTGCCGGGCGCGTCGAAGAGATTGCCCATCGCGTCCTTGATCGGAACGAAATCGACGACGTCCTTGATGTCTTCGTGCATGAAGGTCAGCACGACCGCGCCCTTGTCCCAGAAGTGCCGCTCCAGCGACACCTCATATTGCGCGTGCTGGTCGGGCCTGATGTCCTTGTTTCCTACCGTTACGCCGGTCGACGATAGGTTCGCCGAGGCCACGAAATTGTTGAAGTCGAGCTGGCCGACCACTTTTTCATAGCGTAACCGAATCTGTGTGCCGGGCAGCGGCGACCAGGTCAGCACCAGGCGCGGTTTGGGATAGAAGAAGGAGCGGCTTTCGCGCTCGGTTCCGCTCTCGCCGATCCTGGAATATTCGGCGCGCGCGCCCGCTTCCAACAGCCAGTCGGTCGAGATTTTCCAGGTTCCCTGGCCGAATATCTCGCCGCGCAATTCCTGGACATGGGCGATCGCGGAGGGCAGGGGCTGATTCACGCCATTGACGAGGAACGCGGTTTTCCCGCCGAGAAAATTGAAAGCAGTTTCGGCGCCTCCTTCGAAACTCAGGTCCGGATTGAGCGTGTAGCGCAGCGTTGCACGCGCGATGGACTCGCCCGTGTCGGTGATCGATGTGAAATGCTGCGCGGTGGCACCATTATTTGAGTCCGACGCCGAGACTGTGTGGTCGAGGCGCTGCAGCACCAGCGTTTCGAGCTGCGTTCCGCCGAACGGCCCCTGCCAGTGCAGACCGAATTCGGAACCATTGTCGCGCGACCGGTCGCCGAAGACCTCGAAAAAGCCCGAATGCCGGTAGGTGAGCATGTCGACGAACGGGCTGTCCTGAAGTGTAAAGTTCGTCTTGAACTCCCCGCCCAGGAACGGAAGCGTGATCGCGCCGTTCGCCGAAACGCCAATGCCCAGTCCGTGCGACTCCGTGACGTCGTGACTGAGAAGGTGGCCCTCGCCGTCGAACACGTCGTGCGTTCCCCGGCCGACCGAGTCGTCGTAGTTCTGGACGATGCTGATCGTCCCTTCATATGTCGTGTCGCCCGATCGGCGCGTGAACTGCAGCGAAGCATTCGGAATCATTTCGCCGTTGAGGAAGATATTGTCTTCGGCGAGACCGACGACGTGCAGCGAGTCCTGCTGCTTGAGAATTACATTGGCGACCACCGTCTGGCCCTGCATGTCGATGCCTGGCGCCCCGCCGCGGATCAGGTCGATGCGTTCGACGTTCGCCGCGGGTATCCGGCTTAGGATGGCCTGGAGGGTGTCCGTCTTGGACGTCGGGCGTTCCCCGTTGATCAGAACATTGCCGGCCGTGCCGGCAAAGCCGCGTGCCGTACCGACGTCTTCAAAGCCGAACCCGGGGAGCCGGCCGACCATGTCGAAGGCGGTGTTCGGCCTGGCTGCCGCGAAGAACGCTGAGTCGTAGCTGAGGACGCCGGTCGGGGCGGGGTCGGCCGACGCCCAGGTCGTCGTCAGGCATGCCGCAAGCGCTGCTGCCACAATCCTGCCTGCCAGCACGCATGTCCCCCTCAGTATCGCTCTTTGCGAAGGTGGGAAATCACCCACTAGAACGGCAATGTGTCGAAAGCGCATGGCTCCCGCGAACCGCTGTTCTATATTCGCAATAGAAGCAGCGCTCGTTAACATCGAACCGACATGACCGATGATCACAACGGCTTTACCCACATGCGCCTGCGCATCGAAGGCTTCGTGCAGGCCGTCGGCTATCGCAACTTCGTGATAGGCGAGGCGACGCGCCTGGGTGTCGACGGCTGGATACGCAACCGCTCGGACGGCACCGTCGAGGCGCTCGTATCGGGACCCGAGAAGGCGGTCGAATTGCTGATCGCACTCTGCATGAAGGGCCCGCCCGGCTCGCGCGTCGGTAATGTCGAGCTGCACACGGCCGAGCCGGCCGCCGAGAAAGGGTTTCGCCGCCGTCCGTCGATCTAGAGCGGCGGTCTCCGCCGGAAGAGTTCCCGGAACACCGAGTAAGCGAACACCAGCATCGCTCCAACGGTGATCGTGTCGCCTGCGAGCACGAACCTGTACCAGATGCCTGCGTTGGTCGAGAGATAGAGCGCAAGCGCTGGAACGAGGATGACGATGCCGGCCAATGACACCCAGTAGTTCGTCCAGGCCAGGCCGAGCGAGAGCGTACCGCGCGTCATCGCGTAGAACGTTCCGTAGAGAACCATGCTCACCCAGCCGACGACGTTGAGCTGGAGTTGGAGCGGCGCGAGAACGAAGCTGTGCGAGGCCTCCATGCGTATGCCGACGAGCATCGCCAGCACCGCGCAGACGATGCCCGTGGAGAAGAAGGCGGCCGAGACACGCGGCATCCGCTAGCCTCCGAACACGTCGCGAAAACTCTGCTTCAGCGCGACATCGAGATCGGCCATCGTCACGGGCAGGCCGAGGTCGTGCAGGCTGGTCACGCCGTGTTCGCTTACGCCGCACGGCACGATGCCGGAGAAATGGGTCAGGTCGGGATCGACATTGATGCTGACGCCGTGGAAGGTCACCCAGCGGCGCACGCGTACGCCGATTGCCGCGATCTTGTCCTCTCGGCCGGGCCGCGCGACCCAGATACCGACGCGGCCGTCGCGCCTTTCGCCCTTGACGTTGAACTGGACGAGCGTGCGGATCAGCCAGTCCTCCAGATCGTGCACGAAAGCGCGGACATCCGGCTTACGTCGCTTGAGATCGAGCATCACATAGCCGACGCGCTGGCCTGGACCGTGATAGGTGAACTGACCGCCGCGGCCTGTCTTGAACACCGGAAAGCGGGCATCCAGCAGATCCGCGTCCTTCGCGCTGGTACCGGCCGTGTAGACCGGCGGATGCTCGACGAGCCAGACGAGTTCGCCCGCCCGGCCTTCGCCGATGGCGGCCGCGCGTTCTTCCATCTGGGCGACGGCGGCGGGGTAGGGCGTAAGCCCCTCGGAAACGCGCCACTCGACGTCCGGCAGCGTTAACCCGTCCGAAAGCATAATTGTCCGACTATTCTGCCTGTCACCCATGGGGCCCTTCATGTCCTCGAACATCGCCGGCGTCAAAGTCGAAATCTCGGTCGTCCTCGGACGCTCCACCATTCCGATGCATCAGTTGCTCAGGATGGGCCGCGGAGCCGTGATCGAGCTGGACTCCCATCAGGACGATCCGGTCACGATCCTCGCCAACGACCGGCCCGTGGCGAAAGGCGAGATCATCATTCACGGCGACAAAATCGGCGTGTCGATCACCGACCTTCTGCGCGGCTACCAGTAATTGCACACAGATAGTTTGTTGTTTATTTTATTCCCCACCTCATCCTTGCATTTTTAAGAGTTCGTGCGTACGTCTGCTGTGGAACCGGCCCTGGGCCGGCCCCGGAGGCGATGTTGCTCCCCATCATATTGGCACTCGAAACCGTCCGCGTCGGTCTTGCCGGCGCCGGTGAAGGCCGAGCCCGGCGACAAGGCTCCCTGGCGGCGGTTGGCGTCACGCCCGTCCCGGTGAGCGATAACGGAACCTTGCCGTCGATCCACGTTCTCTTCATCGCAGGCCTGGATCCGGCCATAGCCGCAGCTCTCGCGGGCCGGGCGCGGCACGCGGGCATCCTGGTCAATGTCGAGGACGCGCCCGAACTCTGCGACTTCCACGTGCCCGCGATCGTGCGCCGCGGCGATCTCTTGTTGACGGCGTCGACCGGCGGCCGCGCGCCGGGGCTGGCGCGTCGGGTACGCGAGTGGCTCGAGGAGCGTTTCGGGCCCGAATGGTCCGGCCGCGTCGAGCATGTGGGCCAAGCGCGCGCCGCCTGGCGCTCGCAGGGGCTGGCGCCCGTCGAAGTCGCCACGCGTACGCGTGCCATGGTTTCAGAACAGGGCTGGCTGCAATGAGTGCGACCGTAACCGTCATCGATCGCTCGCGCGGCATCGCGCCGCGCGCCTTCGACCGCAAGGATGCGGGTACCGCCGATCCGCTCGTCGTCGCCAAATTGTCCCAGCTGCAGGACGCGGCACGGGGACGCGACGCGCACGGCATCCTCGAACTGGCGCTGCGGGGCGAGTTCGCCGGCAAGAGCGCCGTCGTGTCGTCGTTCGGCGCCGAGTCGGCGGTACTGCTCCATCTCGTCGCGGAGATCGATCCCAACACGCCGGTCCTCTTTCTCAACACGGGAAAACTGTTCGGCGAAACGCTCCGCTACCGGGATCGTCTCCAGGATGTGCTCGGGCTCGGCGACATCCGCTCGCTGGCGCCCAATCCGGTCGACCGCGCGCGCGTCGATCCGGACGGCGTGCTGTGGTCGAAGGATACCGACGCCTGCTGCAACCTGCGAAAGGTCATTCCGTTGAAGCGCGCGCTCGAGCCGTTCGCGGCGCAGGTGACCGGCCGGAAGCGCTTTCAGACGCGCGAACGCGCGGAAATGCAGCCCGTGGAATTCTTCGAGGGGCGCTTCCGCTTCAATCCGCTCGCCGACTGGACGCTGGAGCAGCTCGAAGCCTACACCGCGAAGTACAATCTGCCGCGCCATCCGCTCGTCGAAGACGGCTATCCCTCGATCGGCTGCATGCCGTGCACCCGCCGTGTCGCCGCCGGCGAGGACTATCGAGCCGGCCGCTGGTCGGGGCTGGACAAGGACGAATGCGGTATCCATCTGGGCGTGGACGGCGAAGGCATTTAGCGCGGCTGAGCGGGCGATTTTCGGCCGGTTTCAGGCCCTTCCCACCTGCAGGGGGATTTGCTACATCCCGCCCCCTCTACCCGTGATTTCAGGACTGTGCGGTCGTGGCGGAATTGGTAGACGCACTACCTTGAGGTGGTAGCGGGGCGACCCGTGGAAGTTCGAGTCTTCTCGACCGCACCAGAGCCGCTGTCGGTTTGCTTGCGTGACGCGGCGTGCGCTACGGGATCGCGGAATGATCCGCCGTCGCTTCGACCAGCGCAGTGACATCGTCCGCGCGATTGATGATCCAGCGAACATATCCGTCCGCGCCCAGGATAGGCGTGTTGACGATCGCCCAGTAGCGCGTCTGAAATTTCCCCATCTCCGGCTGGACGTCGTAGCGGATGATAGGCATCACGTCGCTGGCGCGGGTCTTGAGCACCGTCAACAGCGACTGGCGCACGACCGACACGCCATGCGCGCCCGAATCGTCGGGATTGTCCGGAAACACCTCGAACAGCCCGCGGCCGATTACGTCCTTCGAGCTCGTCAGCGTCGCTCTCGCATGTTCGGCGTTTTGCGCGAGTATCCTAAATCCCGGATCGAGCACGAGGCACATGCCCGGCATCGCGTCGAACACGAGCTTGAAGTCCAACTGTTCCGGCCGATTGAGAAGCGCCTGCTCGTCCGCCATCGCAATGCGTCGATCTTCCTCTGCAGGGCGGGATAGTACCCATTATGGGCTGCGCCCCGAGCCCCCTAGTCAGGGGATGGCCGGTCGTACCACGACGACCCGGCGGACCCGGTCCGAATCCCGATCCGTCGGCCGATCGGCGACCGGATTGTCCGAGCCAGCGCCACCTCGTTTCTATTGAAGCCGAAATCGTTCACGACCCGCTCCGGCGTCGCTCTGTCGGGCGCGCAGGGCAGATGGATCGTGTTCGACGTCATCTACTGAAGTGTTCTCGGGCAAGACGAATCCGCCGGTACCGTCGTGTCGACGTCGTAGTCGGCCTGATTGTACATGCAGACGCGGTTGCCGCCCGATATGTAGGTCGCATACAGGACCGGCACGCCGAGCGACGAATAGTCGACGGTCGACATCAGGATCCCGGGCGCACGCGGTCCGATCGGCGTGACGAACGCCACGCGGCCGATGGAGGCCTCTCGCATGGCGGCATCCTGCTGGACGCAGCGCGTATAGGAGTCCGTTCCGGCCATGAAGCCGAAGGATTCGCAGCTGGACTTCGCGTCTTTGAGTGCTTGATCGGCGCAGCCGGCGAGAGCGATGCAGCAAGTCGCCACGGCGGCAAGAGTTGCAAGCTTCATAGTATCCCACTTCCCGTTCGGCAAAGTCATTGCTTGCCGTTACGGGCAGTATGGGGTCGGCCAGGTTGCCAAATGGTTTAGTGACGACCCCGTACGGGTACGATCGCGCCCGGGCGCGTCGATGCCGAAATTCCGCACTGTCCGGAAGGTTCACGGCTCAATCCTGCGTGATCCCTCGCAATTTCGCGGCGGAATGAGGATGATTGACGAAAGCTTACGCTCTTCAAATGGGGCTCTTGCAGCCCTATAAGTCCCGCGGCCGGACAAAAGCGCGTGCGCTAGGTATTGTGCCGTAGCTTGGCATAGCCTCCGTCTCCGGGAGCGTCGATCCAGACGCGGTGCATCCGGAGCTGGTCCGGCGACGGTCGCCTCGTTCCCTCGGAGTCCCCATGACGACAGCAAGATATCGCTCTCTCGATCACGATCTCGGCGAGACGGCCGATGCGCTGCGCGAGACGGTGCGCGCTTTCACGCAGGACAAGATTGCGCCGCTGGCAGAGGAAATCGATCGCACCAATGTCTTTCCCCGGCAGCTTTGGCCGCAGATGGGCGCACTCGGCCTGCACGGGATCACGGTCGAGGAAGAATGGGGCGGTTCGGGTCTCGGCTATCTCGAGCATGTCGTGGCCGTGGAGGAGATCAGCCGAGGCTCGGCGTCGGTCGGCCTTTCCTACGGCGCGCACTCCAATCTCTGCGTCAACCAGATCCGCCGCAACGGCCAGCCTGACCAGAAGCGCCGGTATTTGCCCAAGCTGATTTCCGGCGAGCATGTCGGCGCGCTCGCCATGAGCGAAAGCGGATCCGGCTCGGACGTCGTCTCGATGAAATTGCGCGCGGACAAGAAGGGCGACCGCTACGTTCTCAACGGGACGAAAATGTGGATCACCAACGGCCCGATCGCCGACACGCTTGTCGTCTATGCACGCACCGATGCGAACGCCGGACCGCGCGGCATCACCGCCTTCATCATCGAAAAGGGCTTCAAGGGATTCAAGACGGCCCAGAAACTCGACAAGCTCGGCATGCGCGGCAGCGATACCGGCGAACTCGTCTTCCAGGACTGCGAGGTTCCGGAGGAGAACATTCTGGGCGGCGAGGGTCGCGGGGTGAACGTGCTGATGAGCGGATTGGACTATGAGCGCGTGGTGCTGGCGGCGGGTCCGATCGGCATCATGCAGGCCAGTCTCGACGCCGTGATCCCTTACGTGCACGAGCGCCGCCAATTCGGCGAAGCCATCGGCTCGTTCCAGCTCATGCAGGGAAAGCTGGCCGACATGTATGTGGCGCTCTCGGCGACCCGCTCCTATGTCTATGCGGTGGCGCGCGCCTGCGACCGCGGCCAGACCACCCGCAAGGATGCGGCCGGTGCGATTCTGTATGCGGCCGAGAAGGGCACCTGGATGGCGCTCCAGGCGATCCAGGCGCTCGGCGGCAACGGCTACATCAACGACTATCCAACCGGCCGGCTGCTGCGCGACGCCAAGCTGTACGAGATCGGGGCCGGCACGTCCGAGATCCGCCGGTGGCTGATCGGCCGCGAACTGTTCGAGGAATCCGGCAACTAGAAGAGCGGCTTGTTGGCCGGACTTGCCATTTGGTGCTAACTCAAGGCGGCCTCGGCGGGCATGCCGGGAGCAGGCAAGCAAGGGACGCGTACAGCCATGTCATCGACCGAAGTCGTCATCCTCTCCGGCGCCCGAACCCCCATGGGCGGTTTCCAGGGCGAGCTGTCTGGGCGCACGGCGCCTGAGCTCGGTGCCTCCGCCATCGGCGAGGCCGTCAAACGCGCGGGCATCGCGGCCGCCGATGTCAACGAAACGGTCATGGGCTGCGTCCTTCCGGGCGGACTGGGCCAGGCGCCGGCACGCCAGGCCGCCGTCTATGCCGGCGTGCCGTTTGAAGTCCCGGCGACGACGATCAACAAGATGTGCGGTTCGGGTATGAAGGCCGTCATGATGGCTGCGGACCAGATTTCGGCGGGACGCGCCAGCATCGCGATCGCCGGCGGCATGGAGAGCATGTCGAATGCGCCGTACCTGCTGCCCAAGGCGCGCGGCGGCTTCCGCCTCGGCCACGGCGAGGTCAAGGACTCCATGTTCCTGGACGGTCTCGAGGATGCCTACGAGCATCGCCTGATGGGCACCTACGCCGAAGATGCCGCGCGACACTATCAGTTCACGCGCGCCGAACAGGATGCCTACGCGACGGAATCGTTGGCCCGGGCCAAGAGGGCGCAGGATAGCGGTGCGTTCGCCGCCGAAATCGTGGCAGTGAAGGTTTCGGCCAAGGGCGGAGACGCCACTGTCGCGCTCGACGAACAGCCCAAGAAGGCCGATCCGTCCAAGATCCCGACGCTGAAACCCGCCTTCGCCAAGGACGGCACCGTCACGGCCGCCAACTCGTCGTCGATTTCGGACGGCGCGGCGGCGTTGATCCTTTCCAGCGCGGACGAAGCCAGGCGCCGCAGCCTCAAGCCGATCGCGCGCATCGTCGCGCAGGCGAGCAACGCGCACGAGCCGAAATGGTTCACCACCGCGCCGGTCGGCGCGATCCAGAAAGTGCTCAAGGCCGCCGACTGGAAGAAGGAAGACGTCGATCTCTTCGAGATCAACGAGGCCTTTGCCGTTGTCACGATGATCGCGATGCGCGATCTCGGCCTGCCGCACGAGAAGGTCAACGTCAACGGTGGCGCCTGCGCCCTGGGTCATCCCATCGGTGCCTCAGGCGCGCGGATCATCGTCACGCTGATCAATGCGTTGCGGAACCGGGGCAAGACGCGCGGCGTCGCGGCACTGTGCATCGGCGGCGGCGAAGCGACGGCGGTCGCGGTCGAGCTTCTGTGAGCGTTCTGCAATCGTCCATGTCGGCGAACGACGCGACGTTCAAGTCGAACGCCGCGAGCATGCAAAGGCTCGTCGCCGAGCTGCGGGCACGCCAGGCCGTTGCCGCGCTTGGGGGCGACGAACGTTCGCGCAAGCGCCATACGGAGCGCGGCAAGCTGTTGCCCCGCGACCGGGTCGAGCGGCTGATCGACCCGGGGTCGCCGTTCCTGGAGCTTTCGCCGCTCGCCGCCTACGGGATGTACGAGGGCGACATTCACGCGGCGGGCATCATCACCGGCATCGGCCGTGTTTCGGGCCGCGAATGCGTGATCGTGTGCAACGACGCGACGATCAAGGGCGGCACGTACTATCCCATCACGGTGAAGAAGCATCTGCGCGCCCAGGAGATCGCGCGGGAGAACAATCTTCCCTGCATCTATCTGGTCGACTCGGGCGGCGCGAACCTGCCCAACCAGGCCGAGATCTTTCCCGATCGCGAACATTTCGGGCGCATCTTCTTCAATCAGGCGAACATGAGTGCAGCGGGAATTCCGCAGATCGCCAGCGTCATGGGCTCGTGCACGGCGGGCGGCGCCTATGTGCCGGCAATGAGCGACGAAACCGTCATCGTCAAAGGGCAGGGCACGATCTTCCTCGCCGGGCCGCCGCTCGTGAAGGCGGCGACTGGCGAAATCGTCTCGGCCGAGGATCTGGGCGGGGCGGACGTGCACACGCGCCAGTCGGGCGTCGCCGATCACTATGCCAACGACGACACGCACGCGCTCGCCATCGTACGCCACAGCGTCGCCAACCTGAACTACCGCAAGTCGCCCAACATTCCGCTGTCGCCGTCGAGGCCGCCCGCGCTGGACACCGCCGAGCTCGACGGCATCGTGCCGCCCACTCTGGCGACGCAGTACGATGTTCGCGAAGTCATCGCCCGGCTGGTAGACGCCTCGGAGTTCGACGAGTTCAAGAAGCTGTACGGCACGACCATCGTCACCGGCTTTGCGAAGATCGAAGGGATCCCCGTCGGCATAATCGCCAACAACGGCATCCTGTTTTCCGAATCCGCGCTCAAGGCGGCCCATTTCATCGAACTGTGCTGCCAGAGAACAATTCCCCTGCTGTTCCTGCAGAACATCGCCGGCTTCATGGTCGGGCAAAAATACGAGGCCGGCGGGATTGCCAAGGACGGCGCCAAGCTCGTGACGGCCGTCGCCTGCGCCCAGGTGCCCAAGATCACCGTCGTGATCGGCGGCAGTTACGGGGCCGGCAATTACGGTATGTGCGGCCGTGCCTATTCGCCCCGCTTCCTGTTCACCTGGCCCAATGCGCGCATTTCGGTGATGGGAGGCGAACAGGCGGCGAGCGTCCTCGCCACCGTCCACCGCGACGCAGACAAATGGACGAAAGAGGAAATCGAGGCATTCAAGGCTCCCATCCGACAGAAGTACGAGGACGAAGGAAATCCCTATTTCGCCACGGCGCGGCTGTGGGACGACGGCATCATCGCGCCGGCCGACACGCGCCGTGTGCTCGGGCTGGCGTTCTCGGCCTGCCTCAATGCGCCGGTCGGGACGACGAAGTTCGGCGTTTTCCGGATGTGACGATGTTCAAGAACATCCTGATCGCCAACCGCGGTGAAATCGCCTGCCGCATCATGCGCACGGCGCAGCGCATGGGCATCGCGACGACGGCCGTCTATTCCGACGCCGACGCAAATGCCGCGCATGTCGCGCTCGCCGACCGCGCCGTCCGCATCGGGCCGCCCGCGCCGCGCGAGTCCTATCTCAACATCGGCGCAATCCTCGATGCCGCACGTTCGGCCGGCGCCGACGCCATCCATCCCGGTTACGGCTTCCTGTCGGAGAACGCGGGGTTCGCCGAGGCTTGCACATCGGCCGGCGTCACGTTCATCGGGCCGCCCGCGTCGGCGATCCGCGCGATGGGACTCAAGGACCGCGCCAAGGCGCTGATGGCCAAGGCAGCGGTGCCGATCGTGCCGGGCTATCTGGGCGATGATCAGTCGACGGAACAATTGGCGCTGGAGGCGGCCAGGATCGGGTTTCCTGTGCTCATCAAGGCGGTGGCCGGCGGCGGCGGCAAGGGCATGCGACGCGTCGACGCCGCCGAGACCTTCGTCGCGGCGCTCGCGAGCGCCAAACGCGAAGCACAGGCTGCGTTCGGCGACGACAAGGTCCTCATCGAGAAGTACGTCGCGCGGCCGCGTCACATCGAAGTGCAGGTGTTCGCCGACAGGCACGGCGGCGTCATTCATCTGTTCGAACGCGACTGTTCACTTCAGCGCCGCCACCAGAAGGTGATCGAGGAAGCGCCGGCGCCCGGCATGAGCCCGGCGCTGCGGACCAGCATCGGCGAAGCGGCGGTCAGGGCTGCGAAGGCAGTGGACTATGTCGGGGCCGGCACGATCGAGTTCATCGCCGACACGTCCGACGGCCTTCGGGCCGACCGCATCTGGTTCATGGAAATGAACACCCGCCTGCAGGTCGAACATCCGGTGACCGAAGCCATCACGGGAACGGATCTCGTCGAATGGCAGATCCGCGTCGCCGCTGGCGAGCCGCTGCCGAAAAAACAAGACGAGTTGAAAATCGACGGACACGCCATTGAAGTCCGGCTGTATGCGGAAGATCCGCAACGAGGCTTCTTGCCTTCCACCGGGACGCTCGAACGGCTGAGATTTTCGCACGGCGTGCGAGTCGACACGGGCGTCCGCGAAGGCGACACGGTGACGCCGTTCTACGATCCGATGATCGCCAAGGTCATTGCCCACGATACGTCGCGCGAGCAGGCGGCGACGAGGCTCGCTTCGGCGCTCGAGGAAACGCAGATCGCCGGATTGCAGACGAACAATGCCTTCCTCATCCGTGCGCTGCGCGATCCGGAATTCGTTCGCGGCGACATCGATACGGGATTCATCGAGAAGCGCCTTGGCAAACTGTTGCCGCCGACTGCGCCGCCTGCGCGCGCGTTACAAGCGGCCGCGCAGCTGATTCTTTCGGAGGGGGCGCAGGGCGACTCGTCGGATCCCTGGAACGCGCATGATGGTTTCAGACTCGGTGCGCGCACGCGACCGAAACTCGAATTCATCGTCGACAGAAAGCGGACGCTCGTGGAGATCGCGGAAGGTCCCGTGACGGAAGTGGCTCTGCGCCTGCGTTCGGGACAGATCGCGGTCATGGACCGTGGCGAGACCTTCGTCGTTCAGCCTTACGATCCCTTTGCCGCCGCCGACGCGGCCGGAGCCGCGACAGACCGCATTGTCACGCCCATGCCGGGCAAGGTCATCCAGCTTTTCGTCAAGGCTGGCGACGCCGTCAGGCGCGGCCAGCCGCTGGCCGTGCTCGAAGCCATGAAAATGGAGCACACGCTTGCCGCGCCCGCCGACGAAACGGTCGAGTCCGTCAGCGTTTCGCCCGGCGATCAGGTCGCCGAAGGAACGGTCGTGATCCGCTTTGCGCGAACGGGTGCGACGTGACGCTTCACCTGATCAAACTGTCGGTCGGTCCGGACTCCTTGGCCGACCTGGCGCACTGGCAGGACCAGCGCCTCAAGGAAAAGAAAAAGAAGCGCGAACCTCTGCTCCTGCAGCATGTCACGCGCATGACGCCGAAACGCAAAGACGAGCTTCTCGACGGCGGTTCGATCTATTGGGTGATCAAGGGGCAGGTCGTGGCGCGCCAGAAGCTTGTCGATCTCAAACCCGTCCAGAAAAATCACAAGCCTCACTGCGCAATCGTCTATGAGCCGAAGCTGATCCCGGTCGCGCGGCGGCGTCACCGCCCGTTCCAGGGTTGGCGCTATCTCCTGCCCAAGGACGCCCCGCCGGACATTACCGGCGGGAAGAGCGCCAAGAATCTGCCTGAAGACCTAAAATCGGAATTGGCGGAGCTGGGTCTGCTCTAGACCGGCATATTGTCGATGAGCCGGGTCGCGCCGATCTTCGCCGCGGCGAGAATGCGCGCGGGTCTGTCCAGCGTCTCGATTCTTTCCAGAGTCGACGCGTCCCGGATCGTCACATAGTCCACGGACGAAAATCCGGCGCTCAACAGCAGTTCGCGGCCACGCGCTTCCGCGGCCGCAATCGCGCCGGTCGTTCGCGCGCTGTCGACCGCGGATATGAGGACGAGATTCAGCTGCCCTGCGATCTTGCGTTCAGTCGGACTGAGGTACGCATTGCGCGACGACATAGCGAGACCATCGGGCTCGCGGATGATCGCCCCACCGGCGATTTCGATGGCGAGGCCGAGGTCTGCCGCGAGCCGCCGGATCACCAGAAGCTGCTGGTAGTCCTTCTCGCCGAAGATAGCGTAGTCGGGAATGGCCGCGATCAAAAGCTTGGCGACGACCGTCGCGACGCCGCCGAAGAAGTGCGGTCTGAAATCCGTCTCCAGCCCGGCGCTCGGTCCGCCCACCTCGATTCGCGTCGCGAATCCGGTCGGGTACATCTCCGAAATCGCGGGAGCGAAGATGAGATCGACGCCAACGCCGCCGAGCTTCTCGGCATCGGCTTCCAGCGCGCGCGGGTAGCGGTCAAAATCTTCGTGCGGCGCGAACTGCGCGGGATTTACAAAGATGCTCGCGACGACCCTGGCGCAGTGCTTTTGTGTCTCGCGCACGAGCGAGAGATGACCGTCATGCAAGGCGCCCATGGTCGGCACCAGGCCGACGCGGGCACCGGAGACGCGCCAAACGGAGATCCGCGCGCGCAGGTCTGATATCGTTGTCACAATCTCGGGTGAATTCATGCGCCAAACATAGCGCGCGACATGCGTGGCGCGCTACACTGCATCTGAGATTCCTTCCGCGTCACCCATGACCTCCACCCCGCTTCGCGACGCCATCTCAGAGCTCTATCTTGCAAACGAAGACGCCGTCGTCTCGGACCGTGTCGCGCAGGCGCGCTTTTCGCCGGCAGAAGCGGAAAAGACGCAAAAGATGGCGACGGAGCTCGTCGCCCGAATCCGCGCCGAAGGAAAGCGGAGTGGGGGCATCGACGCGTTCATGCAGGAATATGCCCTTTCGAGCGAAGAGGGCGTCGCGCTCATGTGCCTCGCCGAGGCACTACTGCGGATTCCCGATAGTGAAACGGCAGACAAGCTGATCCGCGACAAGATCGGCGGCGCGCGGTGGGACCGTCATAGGGCCAAGTCCGAATCCCTGTTTGTCAACGCATCGACCTGGGCGCTTATGCTCACCGGCCGGATCGTCAGACTCGACGACGCGGCCAAGTGGGACTTTGAGGGCATCCTCAAACGCGCGGTCGCCCGATCGGGTGAACCCGTCATCCGCCAGGCCGTGATGTACGCCATGCGCGTTCTGGGCCGACAATTCGTGCTCGGCCGCACGATCGCCGAGGCGCTCCGCGAGGCGCGACCGCTAGAGGCGAACGGTTACCGTTTCTCCTTCGACATGCTGGGGGAGGCCGCCTACACGCGCGCCGACGCTGCGCGTTACGCGCAGTCCTACCGCAATGCGCTGGAAGTCCTGGCGCTGAACAATCCCACGGACGCGCGCGCGGTCTACGAGCGGCCGAGCATCTCCGTGAAGCTGTCGGCTCTGCACCCGCGCTACGAGTGGGTGAAGCGCGAACGCGTATTTTCCGAACTCATGCCGGTGTTGATCGGATTGGGCGCGCGGGCGCGGGCGACGAACATCGCCATGACCATCGACGCCGAAGAGGCGGACCGCCTCGATCTCATGCTCGACATTTTCGAAGCGTTGGGCGATGCGGCCGAGTTGCGCGGCTGGAGCGGGCTCGGACTGGCCGTCCAGGCGTACCAGAAGCGGGCAATACCCGTGCTGCTCTGGCTCATCGATCTTGCCCGGCGCCAGAAGCGCAAGATCCCCGTGCGCCTCGTCAAGGGAGCGTATTGGGATACGGAGATCAAGCGCGCGCAAGAGCAGGGGTTGACGGAGTATCCTGTCTTCACGCGCAAGGCCGCGACGGACACGTCCTATCTCGCCTGCGCGCGCGCGATGCTGCGCGCGACCGACTCGCTCTACCCGCAATTCGCGACGCACAACGCGCATACGCTCGCCGCGATAGACATCTTCGCGGCCGGCGAGCGCGACTACGAGTACCAACGTTTACACGGCATGGGCGAGGCACTCCATGAAATCCATCGCGGCGAGGGCGGAGTCGCCACGCGCATCTACGCGCCGGTGGGCAGCCACGAAGACCTATTGGCCTATCTGGTGCGGCGGCTGCTCGAGAACGGCGCCAATACGTCGTTCGTGAACCGGCTCGCCGACGAAGAGGCCCCGCTCGGCGAAATCGTCGCTGATCCGGTCGCGCTGATCGCCGGTCTCCGCCCGCATCGCAATCCGAAAATTCCGCTGCCGCAGGACATGCTGGCGGACCGGCGCAACTCGTCGGGCTTCCTGTGGAGCGATCCCAAAGTCAGCGAACCGCTGCTCCTGGAAATGGATTCGATCCTGTCGGTGCCGCATGTGGCAGCACCGCTGATTGGTGGCGCGCTGCGCACGGGCGCGACCGGAGAGGTCCGCGATCCCGCCGACCGGCGCCGGCTGGTGGGCACGGTTGTCGAAGCGTCGGCCAGGGACGCTGCTGATGCACTCTCAATCTCCCACAGCGCGCAGCTTGCCTGGGACGCTGTCGGCGGCGGCGTGCGCGCGAATATCCTGCTGCATGCGGCCGATCTCTTCGAGGCCCATCGTGCGGAGCTGATGGCTCTCGCCGTGCGCGAGGCGGGCAAGACCCTGCCCAACGCGCTTGGCGAGGTGCGCGAGGCCGCCGATTTTCTCCGCTACTACGCCGAGCGGGCTCGCGCGGAGTTCGAAGGCTCGCGCACACTTCCCGGACCGACGGGAGAATCGAACGAGTTGGCTCTCCACGGGCGCGGCGTCTTTGCCTGCATTTCGCCGTGGAATTTTCCGCTGGCGATTTTCACCGGACAGGTCGCAGGTGCATTGGCCGCCGGCAACGCCGTGCTGGCGAAGCCGGCCGAACAGACCCCGCTCATTGCAGCGGCGGCGACGCGGCTGCTGCACCAGGCCGGTGTTCCGGTCAACGTACTCCATTTGCTGCCTGGCGACGGACCCCGGATCGGAAACGCGCTGTTCGGCGATCCGCGCCTCGCCGGTGTTGCGTTTACCGGCTCGACCGAAGCGGCGACGGCGATCAACCGCGCGCTGGCGTCGCGCGACGGGCCGCTTGCGACTCTGATCGCGGAAACCGGCGGCCAGAATGCCATGATCGTCGACTCGACGGCGCTGCCCGAACAGGTGGCGAAAGACGTCCTGACCTCCGCATTTGACAGCGCCGGCCAGCGTTGTTCGGCTCTGCGCGTCCTCTTCCTCCAGGAAGATGTCGCCGACAAGATGCTGAACATCATTCTCGGCGCGATGGACGAGCTGAAACTCGGCGACCCGATGCGCCTCGACACGGATGTCGGCCCGGTCATCGACGAAGCGGCGAGGGACGTGCTCGTTGCGCATGCCGCATCCATGACGTCACGCACGAAACTGCTCCGCAAGCTCGAGGTGCCGGCCGAATGCGCCAATGGCATCTTCTTTCCCCCGCATGCCTTCGAGATCGAAAGCATCGGTGTGCTGCAACGCGAAGTATTCGGACCGGTGCTGCACGTCGTGCGCTTCGCCGGCGACAGGCTCGACAAGGTTTGCGAGGCGATCAACGCCACGGGGTACGGTCTGACGCTGGGCGTCCACAGCCGGATCGAGGAGACGGCCTCGTTCGTCCGTTCGCGTGTTCGCGCCGGAAACATCTACGTGAACCGCAACCAGGTGGGCGCCGTCGTCGGAGTCCAGCCCTTCGGCGGCGAAGGCTTGTCGGGCACCGGGCCCAAGGCCGGCGGACCGGCCTACCTCCACCGGTTCGCGCTGGAACGCACGTTTACGGTCAATACGGCCGCTGCCGGGGGCAATACGGCGCTCCTGAGTTCCAGCTAGGGCTTGGATTTTCCGCCCGGAACGCCGACATAATGGGCAAAGGGCGCCCATGAGCGACGAAAAGCTTCCTGCGAAAACCTCTTCGGCACGCGACATCGACGCGTTCCTCAAGCACGCGGCCAAACTGCCGACGCTGGCGCAGGCCAAGGGCCGGCTCATCTTCGCCATCGACGCCACGCTGAGCCGCCAGCCGACCTGGAACCGCGCGACGGCCATCCAGAGCGACATGTTCTACGTGGCGCAGTCGATCGGCGGGCTGGCGGTGCAGCTCGTGTTCTTCCGCGGCGCCGGCGAGTTCCACGCGAGCGAGTGGACGGCGTCGGCGAATGTCCTGGCCAACCGCATGCGCGACGTGACCTGCCGCGCCGGATTCACGCAGCTCGGGCGCGTGCTCGAACATGCGACCGAGGAAGCGCGAAAGACGAAAGTCGGCGCGCTCGTCTATGTCGGCGACTGCTTCGAGGAGAGCCACGATGTCGTCGTCGCCGAGGCGGCCAGGCTCGCCATGCTCGGCGTACCCGCGTTCATGTTTCATGAAGGCGACGACCCGGGCGCCGCGGCGGTGTTCCGCGACGTGGCTCGGTTGACGAAGGGCGTCTACGCGCGCTTCGACTCGGGTGCCGCCAGGCAGCTGCGCGAGCTCCTGATGGCGGCTGCGATCTACGCGACCGGCGGCGCGGTGGCGCTGCGCGAGCATGCGGCGAAGAAGGGCGGCGACGTCTTGCGGCTGTTCCAGGCCATGGACCGCAAATAGATGGGCGAAATCCTGCTCGGCGCCGTCGCGCTGATTGCGCTCATCTTCCTCCTGCGCGCCTTCGTCAGCGCCGATCCGAAGGCACTCGTCAAAGCCTTGCGTTACGTCGGTGCCGCGGCGCTCGGTCTTCTGGCTGTCTGGCTGTTCGTCACCGATCGCTTCGCGCCCGGTATGTTCATCGCGAGTGCCGCCTGGGGACTCTTCACGCGCGGGCATGTCTGGCCCGGCGGATGGCCGCACTACAATTTTCCGGGGCGTTCGCGTTCGACGGGTCAGTCGTCGGGCGTGCGCACCGCCTGGCTCGACATGGAGCTCGACCATGACAGCGGCGACATGAGCGGAACGGTGCTCAAGGGCGCGCATGCGGGCCGCCGACTGGATCAACTGAAGCAAGATGACGTCGTCGCGCTGTACAACGAAGCGGCCGCCGACGACCCGGAGTCGGCGCGCCTGCTCGAGGCCTATCTCGACCGGACCTTCGGGGGAGATTGGCGTGGGCGGAACCATGCCGAAGACACGAAACCGGAACGCGCGACGACGGGCATGTCGCGCGCCGAAGCCCTGAAGGTGCTCGGTCTCGAAGAGGGCGCCAGCGACGACGAGATCCGCGCGGCGCATCGCCGGCTGATGCTGCAGAACCATCCGGACAAGGGCGGCACGGATTATATCGCGGCTAAGATCAACGAAGCGAAGGACGTGCTGCTATCGCGCTGAGGCCAGAACCGCAAAGCAGGTTTGGCCGCGTTGGCTGAGACGGGCGCAGACCTGACGCGCTTCGCGTTCGGCAAACGGGCCGAAGCGGGCGCGATAAAGCGTATGGCCGTCGACCCCAGCGAACGGAATGACGATGCGCGCCGCCTGGCCGAGAACGTCCATCGACTTCTCGGCATAGGCCTCGAGCTGGCCGCGGGCCTGATCCATGTCGGCAAACGCGCCGATCTGGATCGTCCAGGCGGGACCCTTCGCCTTGAAGGCCGGAATGCCGGCGTCGCCGATGTCACCCTCGCCGGTATCGGCGCGCAGGTTGGGCTTCGCCGTCGGCGTGGGTGAGGAATCGGGCCGTGCTTTGGGCGATGGAATAGCCGCTGCGACGACCGTGAGAGGTTTGGCGACTGGCTTGGGTACGCTCGCCATCTTCATCGGCGGGGCCGCAGGAAGGTTCTTCACCGGCGTCGGCGGAACGGCAGGGAGCGCTTGCGCAACCACGGGATGAGGCTCAGGGCCGACGACCGGCGGCGGCGCGGCAGCCGTCAGCGCATTGGTGTGCGGAACGGGAGCGGCGGGCGCGGCTATGACGTTCGTGTCGTTCCCGAGATCCTCGTCGGGCGCCGATTCGGCCGAATCTTCGTCGTCGCTGCCGCGGGTCTGCGGTGCGACGCCGATCCCCGACGGAATCGTTGGGAGATTTACTGCGACCTGACGCCACGGCACGCCATTGCGCGCAACCAGGGTCGGGTTCCGGCCGATTTGCGCGAACGCATCGTCGAGCAGGCGAATCATCTCGGCGTCGCGCCGGCGCGCCGTGCGTCCGCCCATGACGATCCCGATGACGTGCTCATTGTTGCGGACGACCGACGAAACCAGGTTGAATCCGGATGCGCCGGTGTAGCCGGTCTTGATCCCGTCCGCGCCGTCATAGCGACCGATCAGATTATCGTGCGTAACGTAAGTCGTTCCGCGGAAGGTGAACGCAGGCGTCGCGAAGTAGGGGAAATATTGCGGGAAGTCGTAGGCGAGGTGTCGGGCCAGAACCGAAAGGTCGGAAGCGGTTGTGATCTGCAACTCGTCGGGCAGACCGGACGCGTTGTGATAAAACGTGTCATGCATGCCGAGCGCGCGCGCCTTGGCGGTCATCAGCTCGGCGAAATGTCCCTCCGTTCCACCCAGCGCCTCGGCGATAGCAACCGCGACGTCGTTGGCGGAACGCACGACAATCGCTTTGATTGCTGTATCGACGGAGATTGAATCGCCCGCGTAGAGGTGAAGATTGGTCGGGCGCTGCGAGGCCGCGTGCTCAGAGATGGGCAGCATGGTTTGAAGATTTACGTCGCCACGCTTCATCGACTCAAAAAGCAGATAGAGCGTCATCATCTTGGTCAGAGACGCCGGGTGGCGTTCGGCATCGGCGTTCCGCGCATAGAGGACGTGCCCCGTTTCGCCGTCCAGAATGAGAGCTGCATCCTTGACGGGATCCGTCGCGCCTGCCGGCATTGCCGCACGGGCATGCCAGCCACGATGCCCACGTAGCGCATGGTGGCTTCTCGCGTCGACCGAGCCCATGCCAAGGGCCATCGCCAAAGCGAAAATCGCCAATACTGGGAGCGCGCGGCGTCGGGTGCGCGACCGTTCAAACATTCACAATTCCCATCCCTGCGACTCGCGGGCACCCCTGCCGGCGATTAAAAAACCAAAATGTTGTCCGGACCGCAAGCAATCAGGAATAGACGATAAATTTCCGATATTTACGAAGTGTTAACGCTGGAGAATCCCGACCGCCAGGCAGGGTTTTTACGGATTTAGGTGCAGCGCAACAAAACCCCCTTGACAGCCCGGGTGCTGCACCGCATATAAGCCATGTTGCACCGCAGCAAGGCGCTGGTCCCCAGAGACGGTGCGCCATGAAACTCAACTGGAGTAACCATAATGGCGAAAGCAAAGACGGCCGGCGAGAAAATCAACGGCACCACGGAAGCCTTCGAGACCGCTTTCAAGAACGGAACCGAAGCGCTCAAGACGAACTTCGACAAGGCCGTGAAGGGCTATGATCAGCTCCTCGGCTTCAGCAAGGACACGGTCGAAGCCTATGTGAAGGCTGCCAACGTGGCCGGCAAAGGCGCAGAAACCCTGCACAACGAGATTTACAACTATTCCAAGCAGTCGATCGAGGATTCGATCGCTGCCGCGAAGGCCCTGATGGCGTCTAAGTCGGCCCACGAGGCGTTCGAACTGCAGACCGGTTTCGCAAAGACGGCGTTCGAAGGCTATGTCAGCCAGCTCACGAAGCTCAGCGAACTGCTCACCGAGACGAGCAAGGAAAGCTTCGCGCCGATCCAAGGTCGCGTTCAGGCTTGGGTTGACGTCGTGCAAAACGCGCGCGCTGCCTA
Source organism: Rhizomicrobium sp. (assembly GCA_035499335.1). GTDB lineage: Bacteria > Pseudomonadota > Alphaproteobacteria > Micropepsales > Micropepsaceae > Rhizomicrobium. The sequence continues at coordinate 26,129 of DATJZB010000011.1, forward strand.
ATTCCTTTACGTAAAAGTGCGGAGAAGGGCCTGGGGTTTTCCCGGGCCCTTTTCTTTTTGATTCGCGGTTTACCCGGTTCGCAGTATCCTAGCGGAGGGCTTTGCTTCGGGCCCTTATCGATTAGGATGACCGTGCCTATATAGGTTTGTGACAGATCCAGATGAAAGACGGACGTGACGGGCGGGGCCAGGGCGGCCAGGGAACGCGGGACGGTGACACCGGCACCGGCATTGTCACAAAAACGCGCCCGAAGACCAAGAAGCCCAGTCTCTACAAGGTGCTCATCCTCAACGACGACTACACGCCGATGGAGTTCGTCGTTCACATCCTCGAAAAGGTTTTCAACAAGAGCCGCGAGGCGGCGGTGGAAATTATGCTGCACGTTCACCGTCATGGCGTCGGCATATGCGGCGTTTTCACCTACGATGTCGCCGAAACTAAGGTCGCGCAGGTCATTGAATTCGCCCGGCGCCACCAGCATCCTCTACAGTGCACGATGGAGAAGGAGTAGCGCCTAGATGCCTTCACTCTCGCGAAGCCTGGAACAAGCGTTGCATCGTGCGATCAAGCTCGCGAGCGATCGGCATCACGAGTATGCGACTCCCGAGCATCTGCTTCTCGCCCTGATGGACGACACCGACGCGGCGCAGGTCATGAAGGCCTGCAACGTCGATCTCGATGCGCTGCGCAAGACGGTGCAGAAATATGTCGACGAAGAGCTGATGACCCTGGTGATCGAGGACGGCGAGGACGCCAAGCCGACCACCGGCTTCCAGCGTGTAGTCCAGCGCGCCGTCCTGCATGTCCAGAATTCCGGGCGCGAAGAGGTGACCGGCGCCAACGTTCTCGTCGCGCTGTTTACCGAGCGCGAGAGCCACGCCGTCTACTTCCTGCAAGAGCAGAACATGACGCGGCTCGACGCGGTGAGCTACATGAGCCACGGCATCGCCAAGCGTCCGGGCATGAGTCAGCAGAAGTCTGCGCGCGGCACGGAGGAAGAGGGCGAGGAAGGCGAGCCCAAGAACAAGCAGGGCACCGAGGCGCTCGAAGCCTATTGCGTCAACCTGAACGAGAAAGCCAAGGCAGGTCGCGTCGATCCTCTGATCGGTCGCCTCGCCGAAGTCGACCGGACGATCCAGATCCTCTGCCGCCGCCAGAAGAACAATCCGCTCTTTGTCGGCGACCCGGGCGTCGGCAAGACCGCAATCGCCGAAGGTCTGGCGCGCAAGATCGTGAAGAACGAGGTGCCCGACGTGCTGCGCGGGAGCGTCATCTACGCGCTCGACATGGGCTCGCTTATCGCCGGCACGCGCTATCGCGGCGACTTCGAGGAACGCCTGAAGTCCGTCGTTAAGGAACTTGAGGGTCTCAAGGGTGCGATCCTCTTCATCGACGAAATTCACACGGTGATTGGCGCCGGCGCGACCTCCGGTGGCGCGATGGACGCGTCGAACCTGCTCAAGCCCGCGCTTCAGGCCGGAACGCTGCGCTGCATCGGTTCCACGACGTACAAGGAATATCGCCAATATTTCGAGAAGGACCGCGCCCTCGTTCGGCGGTTCCAGAAGATCGATGTGGTCGAGCCGACCTTGCCCGACACCATCAAGATTATGATGGGCATCAAGCCCTACTACGAGGAATTCCACAAGGTCCGCTACACCAGCGATGCGATCAAGGCCGCCGTGGAACTGTCGGCGAAGTACATCAACGACCGTAAGCTGCCGGATAAGGCGATCGACGTCATCGACGAGGTCGGCGCGTCGCAGATGCTGCTGCCGGAATCCCGCCGCAAGAAGATTATCGGTGTGAAGGAGGTCGAAGACGTCATCGCGACGATGGCGCGGATTCCTCCCAAGACCGTGTCGAAGGACGACACGGCCGCCCTCAAGACGCTCGAAGAAGACCTCAAGCGAGCCGTGTTCGGCCAGGACAAGGCGCTGCACGCCCTGGCGTCCGCGATCAAACTCGCCCGCGCGGGATTGCGCGCGCCCGAAAAGCCGATCGGTTCGTACCTGTTCTCCGGTCCGACCGGCGTCGGCAAGACCGAGGCCGCCAAGCAACTCGCCAAAACCTTGGGCGTGGAATTGCTGCGCTTCGACATGTCCGAATATATGGAACGCCACACCGTCAGCCGACTGATCGGCGCACCGCCGGGATATGTCGGATTCGACCAAGGCGGACTGCTCACGGACGGCGTCGACCAGCATCCGCATTGCGTCCTCTTGCTGGACGAGGTCGAGAAGGCCCATCCGGACCTGTTCAACATCCTCCTGCAGGTCATGGACCACGGCAAGTTAACCGATCACAACGGCAAGAAGATCGACTTCCGCAACGTCGTGCTGATCATGACGACCAATGCGGGTGCGTCGGATGCGGCCCGGGATGCAATCGGCTTCGGTCGCGGCAAGCGCGAGGGCGAGGACGAAGAGGCGATCAAGAAGCTCTTCACGCCGGAGTTCCGCAACCGCCTCGACGCCACGATCACGTTTGCCTCTCTCGGACGCGACACGATCGACCGCGTCGTCGAGAAGTTCGTTCTCGAGCTGGAATCGCAGCTCACCGACCGCGACGTGACGTTCGATCTGACTCCGGAAGCGACGCGCTGGCTGGGCGAAAAAGGGTATGACGATGCCTTCGGCGCCCGGCCGCTGGCACGTGTCATCCAGGAGAACCTCAAGAAGCCGCTGGCCGATGAAATCCTGTTCGGCAAACTCAAGGATGGCGGCACGGTGCGCGTGCTGCTCGACCGCGACAACGACAAGCTTGCGTTCGAATTCATCGCCAATGCGGATCGCAAGCCCAAGGCCCTGCCGCCGCCTCCCAAGAAGAAGCCCAAGGCCGAAGAAAGCGTCTGACGATGGCCGCGTGGCGAGTTGGTCGGTTCGACGGTGACGCGTGGAAGTCCTCCGTCGAGGACCTTAGACGCCGCCTTAGTTCCTGACCGCCATGACCGGCTACGCGAAGGAGATTGCAGCGGCGCAGAAGGTACTCGACGACTTCATGGCCGCGTTCAACGCGCGCGACATCCCGGCGTTCGAGGCGACGTTCAATTTTCCTTCCGTGCGCCTCGCCTCCAACACGCTCGTTATCCTCAACAAAGGCGATATGAAGCCGGACCGTTTCACGACGGGCGCTCTTGCCGAATGGGATCACTCGGCCTGGGAGCGTCGCGACGTCATCCACGCCGGCGCCGACAAAGTACATATCGACACGCGCTTCACGCGCTATCGCAAGGACGGGAGCGTGATCGGCGGATTTGACTCGATCTACGTCATCACTTGCGAGAACGGGCACTGGGGCGTGAAGGCGCGCTCGTCCTACGCCCCTTGACGTCTACCGACGGCCGCGCATGGCGTCCGCGATGCGTCGCGCGCGCCTGTCTTCGCGCGCGTCGCTGATCGCCATGAAGGCGTGCAGCACGGCCAGGAGCCATATCAAGACACCGATATGGAATAAGACGATTGTGACGACCAGTACGAGCGAGACGATATAGAGAATGAGGTTGAACAGCGCCGATATCGGCTTGCCGCTCAGAAGCAGTGCCAGTGGCGAGCAAAAGATCGCAATCAGATAGATCATCGCGGCATTCCCCGTCAGAGCGGCGGCCCGTAGTGCTGCACGGTGGGGAAGGGATCATAGAAGCCATGCAGGGCCTCGCGCCACTCGTTGTAGCGCGTCGACTGTCGGAACCCCACCGTGTGCGCCTCCACGCTGCTCCACCATACGAGCAGGAGATAGCGGTCCTTGCTCTCGATACAAGGCCGGATCTCCATCTTCTGAAAGCCTTCGGTGGCTTCGATCAGCGGACGGACCCGCTTCATGGCGGCCTCGAAGGCGGCGCCCTGGCCTTTTTTCACATTCAGGACCGCGTGTTCCAGGATCATAGCGCCGACCTTATCTTTTCCGCGATCGGCGCTAGAACCTTGGAGTCCGCCATTGCGCGGCCGTGCATCTTCATGTCGAGGCCGTGGGCCCGCGGCAGAATGTGAAAATGCAGATGCGGCACGCTTTGCCCGGCTTCCGGGCCGTTCAACTGGACGAGCATGATGCCCGGCGCGTCGAAAGCCTTTTTCACGGCAGCGGCAACCTTCTGCGTCGTGCGGATGACCGCGGCTGCGCCCTCGGGCGAAACGTCGTGAATCGTGACGGCCGGTTCCTTGGGGATGACCAGCGTATGGCCGTCGGTGGCCGGCATGATGTCCAGAAAGGCGAGCGTCAGGTCGTCTTCGTAGACGGCGAATTTCGGCAATTCGCCGCGCAGGATGCGCGCAAAAATGTTGTTGGGGTCGTAGGTCATTGGTCCTCGTCCTCTGATGCGGTCGTCTTTTTGAACGGTCCGCGCTCGGCCAGTTCTTCGATGTGTTCCGCGACGGCCTCGCGCTCGCGGCGCAGATAGTCGTTGACTGCACGCCGGAGTCCCTCATGAGCGATATAGTGGGCGCTGTAGGTCGGCGTCGGCATGTATCCGCGCAGGAGTTTGTGCGCGCCCTGCGCACCCGCTTCGACTTTGGCGAGACCGCGCTCGATCGCGAAGTCTATCGCCTGGTAGTAGCAGGTTTCGAAGTGCAGAAACGGAATGAATTCCGTGCAGCCCCAGTTGCGGCCGAACAAGGTTCCGCCGCCCGCGAAATTCAGCGCGCCGGCGATGGTGCGCCCGGCCCGGCGCGCAAAGATCAGGACGACCTGTTCGCCCATCGATGCGCCGATGCGGCTGAAAAAGTCCCGCGTCAGATAGGGGCGACCCCATTTGCGGCCGCCCGTGTCCATGTAGAATCTGAAGAACGTGTCCCAGTGGCGCTCCGTGAGATCGCTGCCGGTCAGCCAGTCGAATTCAACGCCCGCGTCGCGAACGGCCGCACGCTCCTTCCTCAAATTCTTTCGTTTGGATGACGAAAGCTCGCCGAGGAACTGATCGAAACTGGCATAGCCGTGATTGACCCAGTGGAACTGCTGGTCGGTGCGCTGCAGGTACCCGCATTGGCCCGCCGCGTTCCATTCTTCCTGCGTCAGGAAAGTGATGTGCAGCGACGAGGCCTTTAGCTGTTGCACCGCCGTGGCGCCCGTGGCCAGCAAGGCTTCGCGCCCCGCCGCGACATCGGTCCCGGCCGCGACGAGGAGGCGGTTCCCTGTGACCGGCGTGAAAGGTACCGATGCCTGGAGCTTGGGATAGTAGTCGCCGCCGGAACGTTCGAGCGCGTCGGCCCAGGCGGAATCGAACACGTACTCCCCCTGGCTGTGGTTCTTCAGATAGGTGGGCAGCAGCGCGACGATCTTGCCGTCCCGCTCGACGACCAGATGGGCCGGCTTCCATCCCGTACGCGCCGTGGCAGAACCGGACTCCTCGCATGCGGCGAAGAATTCGTAGCGGGTGAAGGGGTGAGGATCGTCGCTTCCTTGCGGGTTGGCGCACGCATTCCAGGCCTCGGCGCCGATTTCTGATGCCGGTCCGGCGATGCGCGCGGTAATCGTATCGCTCATCAAAGGATTTCGAGGATCGCTTCCACTTCGGTGGCAACGTTGCGGGGAAGCGATCCGGCGCCGACGGCGGCACGGGCGTGCCGGCCCGCGTCGCCGAACGCTTCCACGAACAGGTCGGATGCGCCGTTGGCAACTTCCGGGTGCTGGGTGAATCCCGGGACGGCGTTGACGAAGACCGTCACCTTTACCACGCGCTTCACGCGTTCCAGATCGCCGCCACAGGCCGCCTTGGCCTGCGCGATGACGTTCAGTGCGCAAAGCTTGGCCGCGGCTTTCCCGTCCTCGATCGACAGTTCTTTGCCGATCGTGCCGACATATTTCAGGCCGTCTGGCGCGAGCGTCACCTGGCCGGAAACGTAGACATTCGTCCCGCTCACAACGTAGGGCACGTAGCTTGCCACCGGCGCCGGCGGCGTCGGCAGGACGATGTTGAGGGCTTTCAGGCGTGCTTCTACGGTCATGATCGATCCCTTTGCTTCAAAAAAGAGTAACGCGACGCGACGCGGTGTGCGAGGGGTTCCTCACGCCTCGGCTGGCGCGCTATAAGCGGTCATGACCAAGCGGCTTGACGCAGACGATCCCTGTCCGGCGCGAGACGGCTTCGCAATGCCGGCGGAGTGGTCGCCGCATCTGCGCACCTGGATGTGCTGGCCCTGCCGCATCGAGAGTTGGGGCGGGCCGGATGGCCTGCTGCGCGCCAAGCAGGCCGTCGCGCGGGTGGCGCGCGCGATTTCGTCCTTCGAGCCGGTCGTCATCGCGGCGCGTCCGCTCGACGCGGCGGAAGCAAAACTCGCCACATCGGGAAAGACCGAGGTTTACGAAGTCCCCATCGACGATTCGTGGTCGCGCGACTCCGGTCCCACGTTTGTCGTCGCCGAGGACGGACGGCGCGCAGCAGTTCAGTGGGAGTTCAACGCCTGGGGCAACAAATATCACCCGTGGGCGGATGACGCACAATTCGCCAGCCGCGTCGCCAAGCAGGCGGACGTCGGCCTCTACCAAGCGCCTCTGGTGTGCGAGGGCGGCGCCATCCATACCGACGGTGAGGGCACTTTGTTGACGACGGAGCAGTGTCTTCTCAACGACAACCGCAATCCACATCTGGATCGCCAGCAGGTCGAGGAGCGCCTGGCGCTTTTCACTGGTGCACGCCGCGTGATCTGGCTGGGCGAGGGCTTCTCGGACGACGAAACCGACGGCCACGTCGACAACATCGCCTGCTTCGTCGCACCGGGCCGCGTCCTTGTAGGCGTACCCAGTTCCCGCGCCCATCCGGATTTTGTGCCGGTAATGGAAGCGATCCGGCGGCTGTCCGAGACGCGGGACGCGCAAGGCAGGCGGCTCGAGATCGTGGAACTGGAACAACCGCTTAAAATCGGCACTGACTGGCGCGGCCGGCCCCTTCAGGCCAGTTACGTCAATTTCTATCTCCCGAACGGCGGGGTCGTGATGCCGGCATTCGACGACCGCAATGACGAAAAGGCGCGCGAAACCATCGCGGCCTGCTTCCCGGGGCGCGACATACTGCAGATACAAGCGAGCGACATCGTCCAGGGCGGCGGCGGCATTCACTGCATCACGCAACAGGAACCGGGATGAGAAAGGTTACATTCGCCGCGACGCAGTTCGCCTGCGGCTGGGACAAACGTGCAAATGTCGACAAGGCAAAAGCGCTCGTGCGCGAAGCGGCGGCCAGAGGCGCCAACGCCATCCTGATTCAGGAACTGTTCGAGACACCTTATTTTTGCCAGGACCAATCGGCCGACTTTTTCGCGCACGCGGCGCCGTTCGAGGGCAATCCGCTGATCGCCGAAATGGCGGAATTGGCCAGGTCACTGAAGGTGGTCTTGCCCGTCAGTTTTTTCGAGAAGTCGGGGCACGCCCATTTCAACTCGCTGGCGATGGTCGATGCAGACGGAACTGTGATGGGGCTGTATCGCAAATCGCACATTCCGGACGGACCCGGCTATCAGGAAAAATTCTACTTCACGCCCGGGGATACGGGTTTCAAGGTCTGGCGCACCGCGTTCGGCACATTCGGTGCCGGCATCTGTTGGGACCAGTGGTTTCCGGAAGGCGCGCGCGCGATGGCGCTGATGGGCGCCGAAGCGCTCTTTTATCCGACCGCGATCGGCTCCGAGCCCGCGCCGGCGCCGCCGATCGACAGCCGCGACCATTGGCGCCGCACGATGCAGGGTCACGCCGCCGCGAATATTCTACCGCTTATCGCCTCGAACCGGATCGGAACGGAACGCGGTCACGCGAGCGAAATCACTTTCTACGGCTCGTCGTTCATCGCCGACCAAACCGGCGCCATCGTTGCGGAACTAGATCGCCGCCATGAAGGCGTTGCTACCGCGTCATTCGACCTTGATGAGATCGCGAAGGCGCGCGCCTCGTGGGGCCTGTTTCGAGATCGGCGACCCGACCTCTATGGCGCGATCGTGACCCACGACGGAAAAACAGCCTCCTAACCGGATCGCCGCGGGCCCGAGCGCCCCTTTTTGAGCGCTTCTCCGCCGAACTTCTCGCGCACCTTGTCGACAGCCCGTTCCGCGGCCGCGCGTTTGCCGGCTCCGTCATCGACCAGATCCGCGGGATCGCAGTCGCTTGCCGGAGCGAGATGGCTGATGCCAACGCCAAGCAGGCGGAAGGCTGTGCCCGTCGCCTCCTTGCGTAGGGCCTCGCGCGCGGTGCGGAAGATGCGGTCGGCGAGCTGGGTGGGGGAATCGAGCGACACGCTGCGGGTGCGAATCTTGAATGCGGCAGTCTTCAGCTTGAGCACGACCGTCCGTCCGCCCAGTTCCGAAGATTTCGCGCGTGCCGACACGTGTTCGGCCTGGCGCCAGAGCACCGCCTCCAATTCTTCGTAGCTCGCGATGTTGCGTTCGAACGTGGTCTCCGAAGAGATGCTCTTCATCTCTCCGTCCGGTTCGACGGCACGCGCGTCCTCTGCGTGCGAGAGGCGATGCAACCAAAGGCCCGTATTGCCGTAGCGCTGCGCCAGCTCTTTCTGGCTGAGGTCCTGGAGCTGGGCGATATGGGTGATGCCGTCCCTGGCAAGACGCGCCTGAAGCGCCGTTCCGGCACCGCGGATGAATCCGACCGGTTTGTCGCGCAGGAACGTCACGGCTTCGCCACGGCCGATTACGGCGAAGCCGCGCGGCTTGTCGAGTTCGGAGGCAAGCTTGGCAAGGAACTTGTTGAAACTCAGACCGACGGATACGGTGATCCCGACTTCGTCTTCGATCTTCCTGGCCAAGATCGCCATGGATTTGGCGGGCGGTACGCCGTGCAGGCGCTCCGTGCCCGAGAGATCGAGATAGGCTTCGTCGAGCGACAGCGGTTCGACCATGGGAGTCAGCGCCAACATCATTTCACGGATCTGCTTGGCGGCCTTGGCATACTTGGTGAAATTCGGCCGGATGACGACAGCGTTCGGACACAGTTCCAGTGCTCTGTACATGGGCATGGCCGATCGCACACCGTTGATCCGGGCGACATAGCACGCCGTCGAGACGACGCCGCGCCGCGAGCTGCCTCCCACAATTACGGGCTTGTCGCGCAGGCTCGGATCGTCGCGTTTCTCGATCGCGGCGTAGAACGCGTCGCAGTCCATGTGCGCGATGCCGAGTGTGGCGAGTTCCGGGTGCGCCACGATCCGCAGGCTGCCGCAGGATTTGCAGCGCCGCGCGCCGTCGGCAGCATCGGCGAAACATTCTCGGCAGAAGGCGCTCATTCCCGGAGCAGGGCGGCGGCCTCGTCCTCGCTCCACAGCCAAGCCGCGCCGCGCACTCCGCTGGAATCGCCATACATGTTCTTGACGATCCGGCTGCGCCCTTCGGGTGTGAAGGCGTAGGACTCGACCCGGGGCGGTAGTTCCGAGTAGAGCGTGTCGATATTCGAAACGCCGCCGCCAATGACGATTGCATCCGGATCGAGGATGTTCACGATTCCGGCGACCGAGCGGGCGAAGCGATCGTAGAAATCCTCCATCACGGCGCCGGCCGTCGAGTCCCCGCTGGCCGCGAGCGCGGCAATCTCGTCGCCTGTCGAATTCCGGCCGGCCCTGCGCTTATAGTCCGCGCGCAAGCCAGTCCCGCTGATCCACGCTTCGATGCAGCTCGTGCGGCCGCAATAGCAGCGCGGCGAGATCGCGATTTCCTGCGGGGTCGGTGAGGGAAGGGGATTGTGGCCCCATTCGCCGGAAATCGCGTGTGCGCCCGTCAGGACCTGGCCGCCGACGCAGATTCCCCCGCCGCATCCCGTGCCCGCGATGATGCCGAAGACGATGTGGGCGCCGGCCGCGGCGCCGTCCGACGCTTCCGAAAGCACGAAACAGTTGGCATCGTTGGCGACGCGTACAGGACGGTTGATCGCCGCGCCCAAATCGCGGTCGAGGGGATGCCCGATGAGACGCGTCGAGTTGGCATTCTTCACAAGCCCGGACATGGGACTGATGGTTCCAGGGATGGCGACGCCCACGCTTCCGCGACGACCGAGCTTGCGCTCGGCGGAACGCACCAGATCGCTCATGGCGAGGATCGTGTCCTCATAGGCGGACTGCGGCGTCGCCACGCGTTCGCGGAGAATCTCCCGACCTTTGTCGAGCGCGACGATTTCGATCTTCGTTCCGCCGAGGTCGATACCGAGCCGCATGTCAGCGCCTGGCCTCGTCGAGTTTGGCAGCGATGAAGGTTTCGGCGTCCCCCCAGTCCTCAGCGCGATAGTGCGCCGTCTCGGCGGCGGGAAGAAGCGGCTTCAGCCGCTCGTCGCCGATGAGATGGATTCGCGTAACATCCGGTGCGTGCTGCGCGGCCGAAGCGAGATTGTGCGGGATGTCGTCGACAAAAAACGAAGGCCGCCCCGAACGCACCGCGAGCGCCTTGACCGACTCACCCTTGAGACCGCTGTTGGCAACAACCGGCAGGTCGAGGCCGAATCGCTCGAGGTTCCTTCGGCGGGCCGGAACCTGAGTCGGTGAGATGTTGGTCAGGACAACGATGTCGAGCCGGCGCGACAGATTGTGCAGGCTCTCGCGCGCGCCTTCCACATGTTCCAGCCAGTCGAGGTCGCGGCGGAAGTCATCGAGCAGGGCGGTCACCTCCACGTCGAGAATCGGCGTCCTGTCGTCGCGGCGTTTGACGTTGCCATGGAGACGATAGGCCGTGAGGTCCAGGAAGAGCCCCTGTCTCTCCAGGTACCGGTCGAAGCCTTCCACGAACCGCAGAAGGACTTCGTCGGCATCTACGATGAGGAGCGGCCGGCCAGGCGTAAGGCGCCCTACTGCTGAACCGACATCGTGGCTCATGCGCCCCCCAGCTTATGGCAGGCCAAGTGGACTGCCTTGGGGGCGGTTCCAGTGGCATGGCAGAAGTCGACCAGAAGGTCTTCATTTGCCATGAGAAAATCCAGGACGGCGGCCAGGAAGTCCCGTTCCCTGGCCCGCTCGCGCACGGTTGCCAGATCGACGCCCGACTGGGCCATGAGCCGCTCAAGCTTGTCCGGCGAATCGGCAAGAAACCCCAGGGCGTTGAGGGCCATGGTTTCCGCGCTCTGCAGGCCGTTCCGATCGCGCATCGTCAAGGGAGCGTTAAGGGTTCGACACTAATACTAACCATCACGGGGGCCCCAGCCGAGCGATTTTCGGGACTGTGCCCGGGCGACGTGTGCGCATTTTGGAGAGTTTCGTCATGGATGCGAAGACAAAGACTGTTCTGATCGTTGAAGACAACGAACTGAATATGAAGCTCTTCCATGACCTTCTCGACGCCCATGGATACCACATCCTTCAGACCAAGGATGGCATGGAAGCGCTGGACATCGCCCGCGAGCATCGCCCCGACCTCATTCTGATGGACATCCAGCTGCCGGAGGTTTCCGGGCTCGAAGTCACCAAGTGGCTCAAAGAGGACGACTCGCTCAAGTCGATCCCGGTCGTCGCCGTCACCGCTTTCGCGATGAAGGGCGACGAGGAAGTTATCCGCCAGGGCGGCTGCGAAGCCTACATCTCCAAGCCGATTTCGGTCACGAGCTTCCTGGACACCGTTCGCCGATTTATTGGATAGGGCCAAGCCATGACGGCGCGCGTCCTGGTCGTCGACGACATCCTCTCGAACGTAAAGCTTCTCGAAGCAAAGCTCTCGGCCGAGTACTTCGAGGTCGTCAGTGCGTTCAACGGGCTCGAATGCCTCGCCAAGATGGAAGAGGCGCCGCCGGATATCGTTCTCCTCGACGTCATGATGCCGGGCATGGACGGTTTCGAAGTGTGCCGGCGGATCAAGAACAATCCCAAGACCGCGCATGTTCCGGTCGTCATGGTCACCGCCCTCGACCAGCCGAGCGATCGCGTCGCCGGCCTTGAAGCGGGCGCCGACGATTTCCTTACCAAGCCCGTCGACGATGCAGCGCTGTTCGCGCGCGTGCGCAGCCTCGTCCGGCTAAAGATGATGACCGACGAGCTTCGGATGCGCGAAACGACCGGCCAGAGCATGGGCCTCGTCGATCCGGCCATGACGCTCATGGACGCGAATCCGACAGGTCGTGTCCTCGTCATCGAGGATCGCCCCGAGTCGGTCCAGTGGTTCTCTGCCGCGCTTTCGCCGGGCCACCAGGTCTCGTCGGTCGACACCTTCGAGGAAGCGCTCGTGCGCGTGCGCGGCGGCGACTTCGATCTGATCGTCGTCAGCCTCGGGATGCGGGGTTTCGACGGACTTCGACTGTGTTCGCAGCTTCGCTCTCTCCCGGAGGGCCGCAACGTTCCGATCCTCGTCGTCGTCAGCGACGGCGACCGGCGAAAGCTGACGCAGGCGCTGGAGATGGGCGTCAACGACTATCTGACTCGCCCCGTCGACAAGAACGAACTCGTCGCACGCGTGCGCACGCAGCTGCGCAAGAAACGTTATGCCGACCGGCTGCGGCACAATGTGCAGCTCAGCCTTGAAATGGCCATCACCGACCAGCTCACGGGACTGCACAATCGCCGCTACATGGCGCGCCATCTCGACAATCTGATTTCGGCCGCGGGCCGCTCTGGAAAGCCGCTGGCGTTCCTGATTCTCGACATCGACTACTTCAAGGCCGTCAATGACGGACATGGCCACGACATCGGCGACGAAGTCCTCAAGGAGTTCGCAAATCGGATCGCCGCGAACATCCGCGGAATCGATCTTGCCTGCCGATATGGCGGCGAGGAATTCGTCGTCGTAATGCCGGAGACCGAGGTCTCCCTGGCATTCGCGATCGCGGAACGCCTGCGCAAGAGCATCGAGACGAACCCGATCGAGATCAGCCGCGCGCCGGGCCGCTTGAACATCACTATCTCCATCGGCATCGCCGGTTCCGAAGGTCAGAGCGACACCGCCGATGCGTTGCTGCACCGCGCCGACCAGGCGCTCTACAGCGCAAAGCGGACCGGCCGAAACCGGGTCGTCGCCGCGGCTGCCTGATCCCTGCGAAAACCGCGTGGCTGTTCCGCGCAACAAATTCGTCTAGTCTCCCTATGTTGGACGATAGGCGCATGCCCGCTTGAGGGCTGCCATTCGAGGAGACATCATGTCTAGTACGCACAAAGGTGAATGTTTTTGCGGCTCGGTGAAGATCGAGGTTACCGGCGAACCGGAAGGCATGGGCTATTGCCATTGCCGGTCGTGCCGGTCCTGGTCTGGCGGTCCGGTGAACGCATTCAGTCTGTGGAAGCTGGAGAATGTCCGCGTCACGGCAGGCGAGGGCAATATCGCGACCTTCACGAAGACGCCGCTCAGCGAGCGGAAATATTGCGCGAAGTGCGGCGGCCATTTGATGACCAACCACCCGCCGCTCGGCATGATCGACGTGTTCGCCGCGACGCTACCGACGCTCGACTTCAAGGCAGGCGTACACATCAATTATGCCGAAACCGTTCTGCCCATGCGGGACGGCCTGCCCAAGCTCAAGGACTTCCCCAAGGAGTTCGGCGGCTCGGGCGACACGGTTCCGGAGTAGCGACGGCACCGCGGGTGCGCCTTCGCCCTCGCGTGTGTCGCCATCTCCCGGCTCTGAAGAGCCGTACCTAACTGGCGGCCGTCGCGGATATCGGCTTGGGCGAGGTCGACACCGACTTGATTTCGCTCTTTCCAAACTCGGGACGGCAGTGTCCGTCGACATAGGCGCCCGATGCGATGGTGATATCCTGATGTACGACGTCGCCGGACATGTGCGCGGTGCTCGTCAGGACCACCTTCTTCGCCTCGATCTTGCCCTCGATCGTTCCAGAGAGCTCGACCGTTTCGCCATAAACGGTGCCCTTGACACGCGCCCCGTTGCCGACCGTCACCGAAACGGCGCGCACGTCGCCCTCCACGCTGCCGTCTATCTGGATGTCTTCCGAACTCTCTAGCTGGCCCGTGATCTTGAGGGCTTTGCTGATTACCGAAACTGACGACATGCGGGGTGCTCCTTTGGTGACTACTGGTTGGACCGACGCTTGCGCGCGGCTGGGCTCCGGTGCCGGCGGCGCAGGCGGAGAGGCTTTTTCCGGGGCGGGCGGCTTGGCGGTTGCAGTCGGCGTGGCCGGCTTGTCGTTGCGAGTAAACATGGGCTCTTACTCCTCAGGGATTTGGTGAAGCGTTTCGAAATAATTCAGCGGCCGCCACGGTATGCGTCCATCGATCCGGGCGCCTGACGCCACGGTGATGTTGTGGTGAAAAATCCGGCCGATGACCTCGGCCGAACTCTCGATCGCCACGTTGAGCGCAAAGACCCGTCCATGGAGGCGTCCACCGATGCGCACGTCCCGGGCGCGCACGTCGCCTTCGACGGTTCCGCCGATGCCCAACACGAAGCAGTCGGCGTAAATCTGTCCGACGATCCTTCCATGCACGTGCAGTTCGCCGTCCGTATCGAGGACGCCAGTTATCGTGAGTGCCTTGTCGAGGCTTGAAACGGGAGATACGTCGCGATCGGAGTCCGGCGACGTCGAAGGTGATTTTCGCCGAAGCAAAAATGACATATCGGGGGCATTCCTCGTCCCAAAGCAAAGTCCCCACGCCGCCCGTTTTGATAATGGCGCACAACAATCGCGTCAGGCAAGCCCGCCGATCCGTCTTGGGATAAGACTACGTTAAGTCGCGAAACAAGGTCGAGAGCCTGGATTCGAACGGCCGCCAGCGTCCGATCGAGCGGTCGTAAATCGGCTCGCGGACCTGAGCGACACTCGCCGACCTCACGGGACGCTGTGCCTCCCAAAAACGCAGAACGTGATCGTCCCACTCCAGGCCACAATGTTCGATGATGCGGCGCGCCCCCGCTTCAAACGATGTCACAAGCTCTTCATATTGGACTTCAAGCATCCGACCTTGTGGAAGCACGCGACTCCAATGCGCCATGAGCTCTTCGTATGCTTTGTGGTATCGCCTCAACTCCTCGATGTCGTATGCGTAATCCTGTCCACTCGCGAAATAGGTCGTCCAGCATGAAAAGAGCTGGTCGCGGGGATCGCGGCGGCAGTGAATGATTTGCGCCCGCGGAAGGCAGGCGCCAATCAGTCCGACATATTCCAGGTTTTCGAGCCATTTGTCGGTCGCGCGTGTTTCTCCGCCGAACCCCTTCGTCAGACCCTCCAGGTAGGCGCGGGCCAGTGAGGCACAGTCGGCGGCGTTCATCCCGGGGGCCCAGCCCGGAAAAACGACCCCGCCGGGTCCGCGTGTCCCCTCGATGAGTGGCGGCAGGCGGTAGACCTCGCCGGCGCCATGAACTTCGGGATGGGCCGACAAAATCTGCTCGACGAGCGTCGAGCCCGACCGCGGCATGCCGACGATGAAGATCGGGCGCGCGTCGTGAACACCGGCACCGCGGAGGCGGTCGAAATAGGCTTCGTCGAAACTCTGCGCGATGCGGCGGTAGCGGTTCTCGGTTTTGGACACGTCGTAGGAGATCAACGAACGCCGCGCGGCGTTGGCGCGAGCGAAATAGTCGGTCGCCTCCGCGACCCGGTGCAACTCCTCGTAGGCCTTGCCCAGGCTGTAGAAGACAAGCGACCGTTCGGCGACAGGCAGGCTGTCCGCGTCGGCGGCCATCTCTTCGGCAATCCGCAGCACGCGCGTCGAGACGTCCGACCCGTCGTTCATCTTCAATATGCGGACAAGTCCATAGAGGACTTCGTTGCAGTGCCTGTCCAGCTCGAGAGTCCGGATGAGGCTTTTGCGCGCGCCGCCAATGTCCCCGAGGTACAGTTGCACGATCGCGAGATCGCGATGATGTTGTGCGACGTTCGGCTCCCAAACGGCGCTCGACTGCAGGAGCGGCAGCCCCTCGGACAGTCGACCCCGTTCGACCAACAAGTTTCCCAGATAATGCGCCGCGCTACCGCTGCGCGGATCCGCTTCGAGCGCCGCACGTGCGGCCTTCTCGGCTTCCTCTACATGTCCGAGATTGCGTTCAGCTTTGGCGAGGCCGAGATGGGCGGGTGACAGCGCCGGAAAGAGCGAGATCGCCGCGAGAAAGTTGTGGCGCGCGGCATCGTAAGCCCCTCGGTTCAGGACCTGCTCGCCACTCTCGCAACATATTTCGGCGCGATCGCGCCGGTTCAATCCGGTCGGCGACATCGGCGATCCTCAATAGCGAGGACTCGTTAGCAAACGAATTTCGCAAAAATGTCGCCAAAAATATTCTCTGTAAAATAGATTCAGATGTTACCGCCGTCAGCCCGCTTTAGTCTCAATTTGTGGCCAACGACCGGCAACTCGCGCAGCAAAAGTCACGAGAACAGGAAATGCTTGTCCAGGCGCTGGCGGATGGCCGTCATGTGCTCGAAATACTGCTGGAATCCACCATTGTAATTGCCGTCTTGCCGGCGGTTGAACTCACCCTCGAAGTTGTAATAGCCCGGCGTGCAATCCTGATTGCGCGAGGTCTTGCCGCGATGCTTGATCACCTCCTGGACCCACCATTCTTCCGTCTCCGGCAACACATCGATCGTGTCGCAGGCGCGATCGCGGACAGATTTGATGCATTCAGCGATGTGATCGCCCTGAGTCTGCAGCATGAACGTCAGGTTGAACTGGAACGAGGCCTGGTAGCCGCCCATGATGAACAAGTTTGGATAGCCGTGCGTGTGCACACCAAGTAGCGTGCGTAGCCCGTCCTTGTACGTCTCGTTGATCTCGACGCCGCCGATGCCGCGAATCTCGTTGTAGATCCCGGTTTTCTGCACTTCGAACCCGGTCGCATAGATCAGCAGGTCGAGCGGATAGACCTTGCCTTCGAACACCGGACCGTGCGCCGTGATCTCGGTAATTCCCTTGCCGTGCGTGTCGACGAGATGAACGTTCGGCCGGTTGAACGCCGGGAGATATTCGTCGTCGAAACAGGGCCGCTTGCACATGAACATGTACCAGGGCTTTAGGGACTCCGCCGTCTCCTTGTTTTCGACGACCTGTTCGATGCGCCTGTGGATGCGCATCATGATGTCGATATTGGCATTCTCCTGGCGGCGGATCTTTTCCTCGCGCGAGAGGGCTGCGAGTTCCGCCTTTGCCTCCGGATCGCCTTCGCGGATACGCATCGCCTTCATCCTGCGGGCTTCCTGCCAGCCTGGGCGTCTCGACGCCGCCCATTCCGGATCCGTCGGTCGGTCGTTGCGAAAATCAATGCCGGACGGCGTGCGCTGGAACACGTACAGTTCCTTCGCCGCCTTGCCGAGCCGCGGGATGGCCTGCACGGCGCTCGCCCCCGTGCCGATGATCCCGACGACTTTCTCGGACAGGTTTTCGAGGTCCTTGCCGGTATAGGCATAGTCCCAACGCGACGTGTGAAACGAGTGGCCCTCGAAAGACTCCATGCCCTTGATCTTCGACAGTTTCGGCTTGGACAGGGTGCCGTTGGCGCAGATGACGAATTTCGCTTTCATCCGGTCGCCGCGGTCGGTGCCGATCTCCCAAACCTTTTCCGATGCGTTCCAGACGGTCGACGTCACCGTCGTACGGAACACGGCGAGATCGTAGAGGTCGTAGCGCCGCGCGATCGCCTGGCAGTGCGCGAAAATCTCCGGGCCTTTGGCGTAAAGCCTCTGCGGCATGTACTTCATTTCGTCGAGCAGGGGCAGGTAGTCGTAGGAAGGCACGTCGCACGCCGCGCCGGGGTAACGGTTCCAGTACCAGGTTCCGCCAACGTCAGCGCCACGCTCGACGATACGGATGCTTTCGACGCCGCGCTCGCGCAGGCGGGCCGCCGTCAGCAGCGCGGAAAAACCGCCGCCGATGAACAGGCACTCGACGGAATCGCAAATCGGCTCACGCGACGCTCCATCGTCTGCGTACGGATCGATCTCATAGCGCGCCAGATCGCCGGTCAGATCCGACGTGTATTGCGACGTGCCTTCCGGCCGATATTTGAGTCGCAAGTCGCGTTCCTGCGCGAACTTGTCCTTGATGCGGTTGTAATAATCCTGAGTCCTGGCGTCGTTGGGCGTGTCCATTCGGTTTCGCTCCCATCCCTGGAAGACATTTTGGGATGGCCCGCCACGCCGCGCAAGGCCGCGGGAATGGGTAGTTCAGAGCGATTGGCCGTCATCAACAGTCAATAGCGAGCCGGTAATCGTCCGCGAGGCGTCCGATGCGAGAAGCAGGAACATCCCGTCCAGGTCCGATTCCTTCGCGAGGCGCTTGCGCGGAAATCCGTCGATTTGCTTCTTGCCTTTCTCGCCCCTGAACCACTCATCGTTGAGCTCGGTCTCGACATAGCCTGGACAGAGCGCGTTGACGTTGATGCCTTTGCGCGCCCATTCGCGCGCGAGGCATTGCGTCATCATCGCGAGGCCGGCTTTCGATACGCAGTAGGCCGTGACGCCCGGCAGAACGCGAAAGCTGCCGATCGAGGCGATGTTGATGATGCGTCCCTCGCGCTTGGCGGCGATCAGGCGTCGCGCAACCTCGGTCGCCAGCAGAAAAGGAGCACGCAGGTTGGTGCCGATCACCTTGTCGAAATCGGCGGCCGAAATCTCCGCGGCCAGGCCGAACACGCTGAGGCCGGCGTTGTTGACGAGAATATCGATCGGCCCCAGCGCCTTCTCGGCCTCGTCGAGCGCGGGAGCGATCCGTGTTTCGTCCGTGACGTCGAGGACGACGGCCGCGGCCCGGCCACCTTTTTCCTCGATCTCGCGCTTGACCGCGTCCAGGCGATCGCGCCGCCGGCCCGCAAGTGCCACGGCCGCGCCGGCCCCACTCAGAATCTTGGCGAAATGCCGTCCCAAACCGCTGGTGGCGCCCGTCACGAAGGCCGTATGCCCGGTCAGATCGAAATTCATGCGTCTCTCCAGTTCCGAATTAGGCCTTTATCCGCCGGTCCGATTGGATTGTAATCGGCGAAGATGCAGATCGATATCGTCTCCGACACAGTGTGTCCCTGGTGCTTCATCGGCAAGCGGCGGATCGCCAAGGCGATGGCCATGCGCCCCGACGTCAAGTTCGACGTTTATTGGCGGCCCTATCGTCTCGACCCGACGATCCCGCGCGAAGGCGTGGACCGCCGTGCCTATCTCAAGGCCAAGTTCGGCGACAGTCCGCGCAACGCCGCGATGGGCGATGCGCTCCGCAGCGAAGGCGCGAGCGAGGGCATAGCTTTCGCCTTCGACAGGATTTCCAAAACTCCCAACACTCTCGATTCCCATCGGCTTGTTCGCTGGGCAGGCAGCGCAGGCGTCCAGGACGAGGTCGTTGAGCGCCTGTTCCAGGCCTATTTCATCGACGGCCGGGATGTCGGCGATCCCGGCGTGCTTTCCGCGATCGCGGGCGCGGCGGGCATGGACGCCGTGCTCGTCGCCTCGCTGCTCGCCGGCGATGCCGATCTCGAACTCGTCGAACGCGAGGCTGGTCTCGCCAACGAGATGGGCATCAGCGGCGTGCCGACGTTCGTGTTCGACAGCAAGTATATGATCTCCGGTGCGCGCGAAGCCGAATTGCTCGTGCGCGTCATCGACAAGGCGATGGAAACGTCTAGCGCAGCGGCGCCGTGACGCTGTTCGACTCCGCCAGAATCTTTACCTGAACCGCCCCGTAGTGCGGCAAGGCGAAACGGCCGCTCACTGCGACAGGTATCAACGCCTGAACGACCGCTGCATCGGAAGGCGGGGGCGTAGCGACGAATTCGAACTCGTCGGTGTTCGACTCCGCCGTCGGGGACGGCTTGTGCTGCAGGTGCGGCGACGTCCAGCCGCCGCTGTTCACCGCGCCGTTGGCAGTCACCACGAGCTGGTTGTGGTCGATGCTCACCGACACGGTGTCCACCCGCTGGATCAGTTTCGGTGCGGCCGCCGAGGCGGTTGCCGTAGCTGCCGCAAGGGCCGCCGCGACGATGAAATGGCGCATCTCGTGCACCTTCTGTTGTCCCGCTTCACACGGCCAGCTATGAGGGAATTGCGGCGCAATTGCGATGAGGTTTGCCATGGGTCCCTTGCACGGAATTCGGATCGTTGAGTTTGCGGGCATCGGCCCGGGGCCGTTCGCGGCAATGTTACTTTCGGACATGGGCGCCGAGATCATTCGTATCGACCGCAAAGGCGGTCGGTCGCCGGCAAAGTCCGAAATTACCTATCGCGGACGCAAGGCCGTCGCGCTCGACATGAAAAAACCCGAGGCTGTCGAGGCGGCCCTCAAGCTGATCGACGGCGCCGACGCGTTGCTGGAAGGCTTTCGCCCCGGCGTGATGGAGCGGCTCGGCGTCGGCCCCGAGATTTGCCTCAAGCGCAATCCGAAACTCGTTTACGGCCGCATGACCGGATGGGGCCAGACCGGCCCGCTTGCCGACGCCGCCGGCCACGACATCAACTACATCGCGCTGACCGGCGCGCTCCACGGGATCGGACACGCCAAGGGCAAGCCGGTTCCGCCTCTTAACCTCGTCGGCGATTTCGGCGGCGGCGCTCTCTATCTCGCATTCGGGGTCGTCTGCGGCATCCTCGAAGCCAAGCGCTCCGGCAAGGGTCAGGTCGTCGACACGGCCATGACCGACGGCGCGTCGTCGCTGATGGCGATGTTCTACGGCATGAGCGCAATGGGCATGTGGAAGGACGAACGCGGCTCGAACCTGCTCGACAGCGGCGCACATTTCTACGACACCTATGAGACCAGGGACGGCAAGTACATCGCCTTGGGTTCGATCGAGCCGCAGTTCTACAAGGAGCTGCTCGAGAAGGCCGACATCGCCGATAGCGCCTTCCAGGCCCAGATGGACCGCAACGCCTGGCCGTCGCTCAAGGAAAAACTCACCGCCATCATCAAGACGAAAACGCGAGACGAGTGGGACAAGCTGATGCTGGGCAGCGATGTCTGTTACGCACCTGTCCTTTCCCTCGCCGAGGCCCCCAAGCATCCGCATAACGTCGCGCGCAAGACCTTCGTCGAGGTCGGCGGAATCGTTCAACCGGCGCCGGCGCCGCGTTTCTCGCGCACGGTCCCGGAGGTGCAGGGCCCTCCTCAAGGCGCGGACAATCCGGCCGCCCTCAAGGCCTGGGGCTTCAGCGATGCCGATGTCGCGAAACTGCAAAGCGCAGGTGCGATCTAGACTCCATGCGCGCACTTCCCGGAACCGACTCGCGCCGGCGCGTCTATCTGATGCGCCACGGCCATGTCGACTATCTCGCCAAACACGTCGTTGCGGACGGCGCGATTAACATCGTGCCGTTGACGACACGCGGCCGCCTTCAGGCCGAGGCAGCGGGCAAGGCGCTGTCCCACGTCTTGTTCGACCGCGCCGTCTGCTCCGGCTATCCGCGCACGCACGAGACCGCATCCTACGTTCTGGCCGCACAGGCGCATCCCCCGCAGCTCGAGATCGACGAGGGTCTCGTCGAAATCGTCGGCGGGAAGATGCCGCCGGTCAAAAGCCGCGAGGAACTCATCGCGCGGATGAAA
This sequence comes from Rhizomicrobium sp., assembly GCA_035499335.1. Classification (GTDB taxonomy): domain Bacteria; phylum Pseudomonadota; class Alphaproteobacteria; order Micropepsales; family Micropepsaceae; genus Rhizomicrobium. Next base: position 47,495 of record DATJZB010000011.1, read on the forward strand.
GATCGCTTTGCGTCCGCAGCTCTGCCCGGCGCGACGAACCACGAAGGCGGAGAGGTGTACGCCGACGCGCAGGCCCGCGCCGTGAAATCACTCACACGGCTTCTGAGGGAGCCCGACTGGCACACCATGCTCGTCGTCGCCCATGAAGGCATCAACCGGCTACTGCTGAGCTGGGCCTGCGGCGCCGGCCTCGGCGCCATGGGCGCGTTCGAACAGGACACGGGCTGCATCAATGTGCTCGACTTCGACATGACCAAGTCGGGCGAGATCGAGCGCACGATGATAAAGTCCGTCAATCTCACACCGTACAATTGGCTCAAGCACGGCATGAACCTGACGAGCCTGGAAGCCATCTTCGAGCGCAACGCGACCGAGGAACTGCGCTAGCTCGTGTGCGGGTGGATCTGACGCCGCCTTTCGTGACCGTCCTTCGTGTCGAACCAGGGAATGCGGCTCTCCGTCCAGATGTGCATCGTCGGCTCGATGATCGCGGGGTCGTCGAACGTCACGATGTTGACCCCGAGACGGTGCTTGCCGTCGCGCCGGAAGACCAGTTGCGCGCCGCAGGTGCCGCAGAACTCGCGCTGCGCGCTCGGTGACGAGCGATAGACCGTGGGCGTGCCCTTCGTATACTTGAAATGATCGTCCGCCACCGATGCGAACGCACTGACGGAAGCGCCGAGCGTCAACTGACAGATCCTGCAATGGCAATAGGTGCCAAATTTGACGGGCCCCTCGACGCGATATCGCAGTCCGCCACAATGGCAACCGCCTTCAAAAGACATGATCAAAACTCCAATTCGCACCATACGGGCACGTGATCGGAAGGTTTCTCCCGTCCGCGCACGTGTTTGTCGATGCCGCAGCGTTTCAAATGATCCGCCGCCTGCGGCGACAGCAGGATGTGGTCGATACGGATGCCGTGGTCCTTTTGCCAGGCGCCGGCCTGATAGTCCCAGAACGTGTACTGGTTCGGCTGGGGATCGCAGGCGCGGAAGGCGTCGGTGTAGCCGAGATATTCGACGCGCCGCAGTGCTGCTCGCGATTCCGGCTGGTAAAGCGCGTCTTCCGTCCAGGCCTTGGGATCGTAGCAGTCCTCCGGCTGCGGAATGACGTTGTAGTCGCCCATCAGCGCGATCGGTTCCTCGAGTGCGAGCAGTCCTTTGGCGTGTTTGTCCAGGCGATCGAGCCAGGCGAGTTTGTAGGCGAACTTGTCGGTGCCGACCGGATTGCCGTTCGGCGCGTAGATCGAAGCGACGCGAAGGACGCCCTTGTCCGTCGGCACCATCGCCTCGATGTAGCGGGCATGATCGTCGGTTTCGTCGCCGCCGGGCAGGCGAGGCGTGACGTCTTCCATCGGCCGCTTCGACAGGATCGCGACGCCGTTATAGGTCTTTTGTCCGTGTACGGCACAATTATAGCCGAGCCCTTCGAAGGCGTCCTTCGGGAACTGCTCGTCGGTGCATTTGAGTTCCTGCAGGCAGACCAGGTCCGGCGAGGCTTCCTGCAGCCAGGCGACGACCGACTCCACGCGGCTGCGGACCGAGTTGACGTTCCAGGTGGCGATCTTCATTGGCCGCTTATTCAAATTTGCACCGTTACTTTAGACGCAATAAGGGCGTTCGCGGAAACGGCTTTTTGGTTAAGATTTATACGGTTCCGCAACGTCGTGCAGGCTGAACGGCGTCTCGATGGCGCGCAATTGCGGGGATATAGCGCATTTGGGCATTCGACCGACTCGGTTCAAGGGCGCGCTGGACTTTTACAAAATAAGTTTTTGGAAAAACTTCACCGGCGAAACTTATCAAACAGATTTACTTCGGCTTCTTCATGCAAACCGCGCAATTGCTGGAATTTCGCGGATCGCCTGCGGGATAAGTCCTGGCGCGTGAGCGGTCTACACCGAAAAGCTCGTGCCGCACCCGCAGGAGGATTGTGCATTCGGGTTGTTGACCTTGAACGCCGCGCCGATGAGGTCGTTCGAAAAGTCGATCTCGGCCCCTTTCAGAAAATCGAGGCTGACGGGGTCGATCAGGACGACGGCGCCGTCGCGCTCAACGACCAGGTCGTCATCCATGCGAGTCTCGTCGAGGGCAAAATTGTATGAAAATCCCGAACATCCGCCGCCGGTCACCGCCAGGCGCAGCATCACCGGCGCGGGCTCCGATTTCAGGATCTCCGCGATGCGCCGGGCTGCTCGCGTCGAGATCGTCACGGGCATGGCGGTTTCGGTGGTCATGGCGCCTTTCATGGCATACTGGAACGAGTCTTATGTAGTACTGGCGATGGCCGCCGCAAAGGGTCCAAAAACCCTATCGCAAGGAGGAAATAGGCCGCTCGGACGTCTGTCCGGGCCGATATTTACGCCGCCATCGGGCCGGGCAGCGTATGCCACCCTGCCGTCGGCGAGCCGCGGACGTTTCCACCCCGAGTCGGAGAGCGCGACGCGCACCTGTTTCCAGCGCGATCGGGACCGCATCATCCATTCCGCCGCCTTCCGCCGGCTCAAGCACAAGACCCAGGTGTTCGTGCAGCATGAAGGCGACTATTACCGCACGCGCCTGACGCACTCGCTCGAAGTGGCGCAGATCGCCCGCAGCCTCGCGCGCGTGCTGGCGCTCGACGAGGATCTTGCCGAAGCGCTCGCGCTCGCCCACGATCTCGGCCACACGCCGTTCGGGCACGCCGGCGAGGATGCGCTGAATGCCGCGACTCTGGACATCGGCGGCTTCGACCATAATGCGCATGCCCTTAGGCTGGTCACGAAACTGGAGCACCGCTACGCCGACTTCGACGGGCTCAACCTGACGTGGGAGACGCTCGAAGGGCTGGTCAAGCACAACGGCCCGTTGCGGCCGCCCTTTGCCGGACCGATCGCGTCGTTCGACAAGCGCTGGCCGCTCGATCTGCGACACTGGTCGTCGCTCGAAGCGCAGGTCGCGGCGCTCTCGGACGACATCGGCTATGTGAACCACGACATCGACGACGGGCTGCGCGCCGAGCTGTTCACGACCGACGATCTGCTGGCGTCGCCACTCGCCGGCGACGCCGTCCGAGGCGTCCGGGCGCGCTACGGCGCGCTCGAGCTCGGGCGTCTCATCGGCGAGCTTGTCCGTACACTGATGAGTACGCTGGTGAACGATCTGCTGGCGGAGACCGGGAGACGCATCGCGGCCGCCGGCCTCGCGTCGCCGGCCGACGTGCGCAGCCAGAAACGTGCCCTGGTCGCATTCTCGGATGCCGTCGCGGAAGAGGTGGCCGCACTCAAGCGCTTCCTCTTTGCGCACATGTACCGCCATCCGCGCGTCATGGCGCCGATGGGGAGGGCGCAGGCGCTGGTCGCGGACCTGTTTGCCGCGTTCACGGCGGACCCGAAATTGCTGCCGCCGGATTGGGCTGCCCAGTGTGGGGCGCCGGGCGGCGAGGTGACCGGCGGGGTCGTCCGCGACTATATTGCCGGCATGACCGACCGTTTCGCCATGCTGGAATATGGCCGGGTATTCCATACTGATATCGCATTATAGGGACATGGCCGCGCCATGATTCGGGCGCGGGCCGGTGCTAGATTGGACAGCTGAGAATCGGAGTCACGCGATGCCAACCAACTACGAACCCACGGACGATGTCCGCGTCTTCGACGGCGCCGACGACGATGACGATGTGGAGGGCTCGCGCCTCCCACTTCTGATCGTCATCACGCTTCTGGTCATGGCGGCCTTCGGGGGCGTCGTCTGGCTCGCCTACCAGCGGGGCGTGCAACAGGGACACGCCGAGGTTCCCCGCGTCATCGCGGCCGACCAGACGCCGGTCAAAGTGCCTCCGACCAATCCGGGCGGAACCCAAACGCCCTATACGGGTCTGAAGATCTACCAGCAGCCGGCACCCGCCAACGAGGATGCGGCTGCGGACGCAGCGGCGCCGGCGCCGAGCCAGCCGCCGGCCGCCAACACGGCCTCCGCTCCGGTCCCGCCGCCGTCGATGCCCGCCGAGGTTCCGGCAACTACGCCGCCTCTCAAGGTCGTCGAGGTGCCGTCCGTGCCGGCGGCTGCGGCCAAACCTGCTCCGGCCAAGCCTGTGGCGGCGGCGCCTGCGCCGGCGAAACCGCCGGTCGTCGTCCAGGCCGCGCCGCCGGCGCCGACCCATGTGACAGCGCCGCCGACGGTCGCGCCCGTGGCGAGCGCCGCGGCCGCCACCGCGCCTCCCGCCGGAAGCGGTCTCCTGCAGATCGGCTCGTACAAGTCCGAGGCGGAGGCAAACGCCGCATGGGCGACGTACAAGGCAAAGCACGCCTCCCTGCTGGGCGGCGTCTCGCCGGACGTGAAGCAAGTCGACCTGGGCGAAAAGGGAACCTGGTACCGCCTGCGCATTGTCGCCGGCGACAAGAGTGCCGCGGCGTCCTTGTGCGAGAAGTTGAAAGCGGAAGGCGGCGTCTGCATCCCGACGAAGTGATTTCGGGACCGGCGACGCGAGGGAAGGGGCCATGCGCACGCGCGCGATATACGGCTGCGCCGGCATGACGCTGGGCGCGGCGGAGCGGGACTTCTTCCGCGAAGTGCAGCCGTTCGGCTTCATTCTCTTCGCGCGGAACATCCATGACCGGGCGCAGATCCGCGCGCTCGTGGAGTCGCTGCGCGAGACGGTCGGCGACCCGCGCGCGCCCATCCTGATCGACCAGGAGGGCGGGCGGGTTTCGCGCCTCAACCCGCCGGGCTGGAAGTCGCGTCCGCCCGCCGCGCGGTTCGGTCAAGTCTATGCCGGCCAGCACGAGGCCGGACTGGAAGCGGTCTACCTGAATGCGCGGCTCATCGCCCACGATCTTGCGGAGGTCGGGATCAACGTCGACTGCCTTCCGGTGCTCGACGTTCCCGTGTCCGGCGCCGATGCGGTGATCGGCGATCGCGCCTTCGCGACCGATCCTTCGGCCATCATCGATCTCGGACGGGCGCAGATCGAAGGTCTGCTGGAAGGCGGCGTCCTGCCGATCATGAAGCACATACCCGGACACGGCCGCGCGACCGCCGATTCCCATCACGCCTTGCCGCGTGTCTCGACTTCGGCCGAGGAACTCAGCGCGACCGATTTCGTCACGTTTCGCAGTTTGGATACCTGTCCGATGGCGATGACGGCGCACGTCGTCTACGAAGCGATCGACGCACAAAGACCGGCCACGACCAGCCCGAAGGTGATTCGCGATGTGATTCGCGGCGAAATGGGCTTCGATGGCCTGTTGATATCGGACGATCTGTCGATGAACGCGCTGGACGGGCCTTTGTCCGTGCGTACAAAGGCTGCATTATTCGCCGGTTGCGACGTCGTGCTTCACTGCAACGGCAAGATGGATGAGATGAAGGACGTGGCCTCGGAAGTGAAACCGCTGGACGGTCAGGCGCTGCGCCGCGCCGAACACGCGCTTTCGCACCTGAGCGCTCCCGACGAGTTCGATCCCGCCGCTGCGGAAGCGCGGCTGACGGAACTTCTGGGCGTGGCCACATGAGCGACGCCGGCGAAACCTTCGGGGACTTCGAGTCGACCGTCATCGCGGCGCCCGAGGAAACCCTCTTCATCGCCGTCGACGGCTTTGAGGGGCCGCTCGATCTGCTGCTGACGTTGGCGCGCAACCAGAAGGTCGACATTGCCAGGATATCGATCCTGAAGCTGGCCGACCAATATCTGGAGTTCATAGAGTCCGCGAAGAAGATGAATCTCGAGCTCGCCGCGGACTATCTCGTGATGGCGGCCTGGCTGGCTTATCTCAAATCGCGCCTGATCCTGCCGCAGCCGCCGAGTGCCGACGGCGAGCCTACCGCCGACGAGCTGGCGACCCGGTTGCGCTGGCGTTTGCAGCGGCTGGAGGCGATGCGGTCGGCGGCGGCGCGGCTGATGGCCGGCGATCGGCTCGACCGCGACGTCTTCGCGCGCGGCGCGCCCGAACCGATCAATGTGATCAAACTGCGCACCTACAAGGATACCCTCTACGACCTGCTGACGGCCTACGCGACCCAGCGCGTCAAGACGCTCGGCCATCGCTCGTATCACCCCGTTCACGCCCCGGTGCTCGCCATCGAGGAGGCGCGCGAACGGCTCGAACGGATGCTGGGCCGAATCTCGGACTGGAGCGGCCTCGACCGGCTTTTGCCGTTCGAATGGTCGGGAGGAAGTCGCCGGCGCTCCGCGCTGGCGAGCACGCTGCTGGCCTGCCTGGAGCTGGCGCGTGACGGAAAGCTGGAGATCCGCCAGATCGCGCCGTTCGAGGAGATTTACGTTCGCGACCGCGTCGCGCCAACCGCAGAGGCCGCATCATGAGTGGAGTAGCCCGCCTGGTCGCCAAGATCGAAACCGAAATGGGAGTTCATGTGGAAAACGGGGACAAAGAGACGCCGGCCGCGGCCCTGGGCGTAAACCCCGAGCATCTGCGCATGACGGAGGCGCTTCTGTTCGCGGCGGCGGAGCCGCTGGACGCAAAGGCGCTGGCAACATCGCTACCGGAAGGTGCGAACGTCGCCGAACTGGTTGCGGAACTTCAGCGCTCGTATGAAGGACGCGGCGTAAACCTCGTCTGCGTCGGAGGAAAATGGCAATTCCGCACCGCGCCGGATCTGGCGTTCCTGCTTCGCAAGGAACAGCCGCAGCAGCGCCGCCTGTCGCGTGCGGCGATCGAGACCCTGGCCATCATCGCCTACCACCAGCCGGTCACGCGGGCCGAAATCGAAGACATCCGGGGCGTGATGCTGTCCAAGGGAACCCTCGACGTCTTGATGGAGATCGGCTGGGTGAAGATCCGCGGCCGCAAGCGCACGCCGGGACGCCCGGTGACCTTTGGCACGACGGACGCATTCCTGGTCCAGTTCGGGCTTGAGAACGTGAACCACCTTCCCGGATTGGACGAGCTCAAAGCGGCAGGCTTCCTGGAGGCGATCCCGCCGTCCGGCTTTGACGTCCCCAATCCCACCGGCGAGCTCGGCCCCGACGAGGATCCATTCGTCGAGGGCGAGGACGTCGAAGAACTCGCCACCGGCGGTCCGGACCTGGACTAGGCTCTCGCGCTCTCGTATCCGCGCCAGCCGACTGCCGTTGCGGGCGACGCGTGCCATCGGCAGCGTCGGACCTAGTCGACCAGTTCCACCACCACGGCTTCGCCGCCTTCCAGCGCGATGGCAAGATCGCCCTTGCGCAGCGCCATCGCATCGTTGCCGAAGACCTGCGCGCGCCAGCCATGCAGGGCGGCGACGCCTTCATCCTCGTTCGCCGCGAGGCGCTCGATGTCGTCCGCATTGGCGATCAAGCGTGGGGCCACGCCGACGGCCTCGGCGCGCAGCCGCAGGAGCGTCTTCAGCAGATCGATCGCGGCGGGCGAGGGCTCCCGACGCCGGCGCGGACGGTCGTTCTCGATCGGCTCGGGCGGCTTGGCGGCCCGGCCTTCCTCGATCGCCTCCATCAGCCCCTTGCCGAGCCGCGATTGCGCGAAGCCTTTGGGCACGGCGCGGATACGGTCCAGCGCCTCGACGCCGTCGGGCGGATGCGCCGCGATCTCGGTGAGCGCCTCGTCCTTCAACACGCGGCCACGTGGGATGTCGCGGTCCTGCGCCTCGCGCTCGCGCCAGGCGGCCAGCGACGCGAGCATCGCGAGGAACCGCTTGTTTGTCGTGCGCGGCTTGAGACGCTTCCAGGCGATTTCCGGGTGAAGCGCGTAGAGCGCGGGATCCTGGAGCGCCGCGATCTCCTCCTGCACCCAGGAGGCGCGACCGGTCTGTTCGAGCTTCTTTTTCAGAAACTCGTAGATCGTGCGCAGATGAGTCACATCGCCGATGGCGTAGTCGAGCTGCTTCTGGCTCAACGGACGGCGGCTCCAGTCGGTGAAGCGCGAGGATTTGTCGATCTCCACGTGGGCGATCTTGCGGCACAGCGTTTCGTAGGACGCCGCGTCGCCGAAGCCGCACACCATGGCCGCGATCTGACTGTCGAACAGGGGATCGGGTATCATGCCGCCCTGGTGGTGGAATATCTCGATGTCCTGCCGCGCGGCGTGCAGGACCTTGACGATGGCGGGGGTTTTCAGGAGCGCGTAGAACGGCGCGAGATCGAGGCCGTCGGCGAGGGGATCGATGATCGCCTCGACACGCGGGGCGGCCACCTGGATCAGACACAGCTTGGGCCAATAGGTCTGGTCCCGCATGAACTCGGTGTCGAGGGCGAGGTAGGGCGCCCCCTGGAGTTCTTCGATCAGGGCCTTCAAATCCAGTGTGTTTTCGACGATCCGCATGGGGACCGTGATACCGGATTCGCGGGCCCGGCGCGCCCTATTTGGCGGCAAGGCCAACAATACGGCCCGGAATGCCTGCCGCGTCGAAATAGCGGCGTCCGTCCGCCTCCTGGTACTCGAGGACGGTGCGGACGCCGCCCGGCGCCGCTTCCGAGGCCAGCGTCTTTTTCTGGAAGGCGACGGGCTTGCCGCCGGCCAAAGCCTCCGTCGCGGCGCGTCCGGTCAGATCGCCCGGACCCGACAGGCTGACCCCGATCACATGCGCAAGGGTCGGCGCAATGTCGGCATTGCTGACGGGCGCCGGGTCGACGAAGCCCTTTTTGAAGTCCGGCCCCATGGCGGCCATGAAGTTGCGCGTGTCGGCGCGGCTGGTCGTTCCGTGCATTCCCTGACCGGTCTGCAATCCGGTGTCAGCGATCTCCACCGCGCACATCAGCGGACCGAGCTTGCAGTCCTTGGCGACGAAGGAGCGGAAGCCGATCACGACGTCCGGCTGCGGCACGCTCGACGCGCCGATGAGGTTCATGGCGCTCATGGGCAGCGCGCCGGCGAAGTCGGACTTGTTCCCGCTTTTCAGCAGGGCATCGTTCACGAACAACGCGCCGACATAAGGTTGTTCGAGCAGCTTGCCGAAGATGAGTTTCGCCGTGTCGCGCTTGGCGGCTCCGTCGGGCACGTAGACGAAATCGGTGCCGCCATTGGCGACGACGATCGCCCTGGGATGATCCACGGACGGACCGATGAAGGCGCTGCCGTTTGCCGGCCGCTCGCCGTCTTCGACGGACACTTCGAGGTTGTTGTGGTCCGGATCGAAGACCTTCTCGCCGCCGAGCCACTTGGCGATGTTCAGCGCCACGAACCCGTTGGCGAGCGTGCTGACCCGCAGAGCGCCGTCCGCACTGGGTATTCCCTTTCCGATGGTCGAAAAGCCGTGATCTGCCGTGACGAAGACGTCGGTCGTGGCGTCAAGGTCCCAGAGCTTGAGCGCATCCAATATCCCTTTGAGGTTTCCGTCCGCATTGTAGATCGCCTGTCGTGCGTCGACGCTGTTGATGCCGGGGACGATCCGGCCGGAGCTGTCGACCGCGCCGTGCTGCGTCGCGTCCGGATCGCGCGACCAGAAGATGAGCACGAACGGCTTGCCCTGGTTGCGGAGACTCGGGATCAGCGACTGCGTCGTCAACGACAGCAGCCATGCCTGTTGGGTAAGGTTGGGCGTGCTGGTGAAGGGCGGCGCGCCGGCACCGGTGACGGCGAACGCGTCGTTCGCCAGATCGCCGTGCAGGATCGTGCTCATGGTCGGTACCTTGTCGATTCCCGCCGGATGGTTGGTCGCATCGTCGACGAAGACGCCGAGCGGACCGCTGACATTGTCGTCGTTACTGTCGAGCGCGGAGAGCCACTGGATCGCGGCGGGACCTTTCTTGCCGACGATGACTGTGCTGTAGCCGGCGGCGTGCGCGGTTTCGGCGAGAGTCTTTTGTCCGAGATAGCCGTCGGCGAAGTGGCCCTTTACGGCGCGCAGGACGCAATCGTCCTCGAGAAAGGTGACGGTCACGGCAGGCCCGAGCTGGCACTGGATGGGAAAGCCGAAACTGAGCGAGTTGCCGTAGTCGCCGGTGTCGCCGAGATAGTGGCCGGTAGCGATGGCCGAGGCGTTCGCCGTGGTGACGGTCGGGTACATTGCGTGGCTGTTGGCGAAATCCACGCCCGCCTTTTTGAGCCGATACATGGTCGGCGCCGTTTCCGCAGTCACGCTGTCGTAGCGAAGGCCGTCGGCGATGAAGATGACGATGTTGTGCGGCTGCGCCTTGGCAGGCAGTGCGGCAAGCAGGCAGAGAACGGCGGCCGACGCGATACGTGTAAATGTCATGAAGCGGGAATCCCCTTTTGCTGCCGCAACTTAACCGACCTATTGCGACAATTCCGCTATACCCTTTCGGGCCTTGACCCCGGAGCCGATACCCGTCACACACCCCTAGATTTAAAGGGCTTTTTGCTATGCACGCGTATCGCACCCACACTTGCGGCCAGCTTCGCAAGGAACATGTCGGACAGATCGTCCGGCTGTCCGGCTGGGTCAATCGCAGGCGCGACCATGGCGGGCTGCTCTTCATAGACCTGCGCGACCATTACGGCATCACGCAATGCGTGATCGAGCCGGAAGTGCCGGCCTTCGCCGAAGCGGACAAGGCCCGCTCCGAATGGGTCCTGACCCTCACCGGCAAGGTGGTCGCCCGCTCGGCCGATACGATCAACAAGGACCTGCCGACGGGGGAAGTCGAGCTGCGGATCGACGCCGTCCAGATCCAGAGTCAGGCGCCCGAACTTCCGCTGCCGGTTTTCGGCGACCTCGAATATCCCGAAGAAACGCGTCTGAAATATCGGTTCCTCGATCTTCGGCGCGAGCGCGTGCATCGGAACATCATGTTGCGCTCCAGGATCATCCAATCCATGCGCACGCGGATGATCGCGCAGGGCTTCAGCGAGTTTCAAACCCCCATCCTGACGGCCTCGTCGCCCGAAGGCGCGCGCGACTTTCTGGTGCCGTCGCGCCGCTATCCGGGCCACTTCTATGCGCTGCCGCAGGCGCCGCAGCAGTTCAAGCAGCTCATCATGGTCGCGGGCTTCGACCGCTATTTCCAGATCGCGCCCTGTTTCCGGGACGAAGACGGCCGCGCCGACCGTTCGCCCGGCGAGTTCTACCAGCTCGACATGGAGATGAGCTTCGTCACCCAACAGGACGTGTTCGACGCCATCCAGCCGGTGCTGCTCGGCACCTTCGAGGAATTCGCCGAAGGCCGAAAAATCTACAGGGACGTTCCCCACATCACCTACGAAGACGCGGCGCTCAAATACGGCACCGACAAGCCGGACCTGCGAAACCCGATCGTGATCTGCGACGTCACCGACGTCTTCGCGCGTGAGGACGTTGCCTTCAAGGCATTCAAGGGCAAGACCGTTCGCGCCATACCAGCGCCGGGCGCAGCGGCGCAGCCGCGCTCCTTCTTCGACAAGCTGAACGAGTGGGCGCGCTCGGAAGGCGCGGCCGGTCTGGGCTACGTCATCTTCGAAGACGATGGCGGCAAGCTGACGGGCAAGGGCCCGATCGCCAAGTTCATACCGGAGGCTGCGCAGGGCGAGCTTGTCGCCCGCGCCGGCATCAAGGCAGGCGACGCCCTGTTCTTCGCCGCCGACAAGAAGGAACGGGCGGCGGCGCTGGCCGGATTGGCCCGCACGCGCATTGGACGCGAACTCGGACTGATCGAGCAGAACTGCTTCAAGTTCTGCTGGATCGTCGACATGCCGATGTACGAGTGGAACGAGGACGAGAAGCGCATCGATTTCGGGCACAATCCGTTCTCGCTGCCGCAATACGACACGGCCGAATTCATGAAGCTGAAAGCGGATGCGAGCCTGAACCAGGACGACCGCGAGAAGATCCTTGGCATCAAGGTGTTCCAGTACGACATCGTCTGCAACGGATACGAGATGCTGTCGGGCGCGGTGCGCAACCGCGATCCCGAAGTGATGCTGAAGGCGTTCGAGATCGTCGGACACGGCCGCGACTACACCGAAGCCAAGTTCGGCGGCATGCTGAACGCATTCCGGCACGGGGCGCCGCCGCACGGCGGTTGCGCCGTCGGTTTGGAGCGCGTCGTCATGCTTCTGGCGGACGAGGAGAACATCCGCGAGGTCACCATGTTCCCGATGAACCAGCAGGGCCAGGATCTCCTGATGAACGCGCCGACCGAAGTGCTGCCCAAACAGCTTCGCGAGCTTCACATCCGCGTGGTGCCGCCGGAGAAGGCGTGAGCTGGATCGCCGCCAACATCGGATGGGTCTTGGTCGTATCCGGCCTGCTCACCTGTTCGATGGTTGCAATGGCGCTCGCCCCGCAGTTTGCGATGCGCGCGACGTTCGGCGAACCCGCGCAAGGGCCCGTCGCCAATCTGATCGCACGCAGCTGGGGCGCGATGATCTTCGCCTCGGGTCTCATGCTGGTCTACGCGGCCTATCATCCGGACGTCCGGCTTCCGATCCTTCTCTACTCGATCGCCGGCAAGCTCGGTTTCATCGCGCTGGTCGTGGCAGAACCGCGCTTTCGTCGGACGAACGCCGTGGTGGCGGCCGGCGGCGACTTCGTCATCGTTGCGCTGTTGACCTGGTATTTGCTCGTGGCGCGCTAGCGAATGCCGATGTAGCCGCTGGTCGCGCGCCGCTTGTACAAACTTTCAGACACAGAGTGGCGTGTTGGGTGTAGCCTTCCTTCATTGGGAGGCACGGACATGATGGAAATACTCTCAAAGCATTCCGACGATATCTTTTCGGCGGTCTGGCACGATCCGCTCTCGAGCGACGACGTGCGTGCGTCAATGACACCGGCCGAGCGCGACCGGCGCGCCGGGCGCCACGACGTCCGCCTGCTGGCGAAGGTCCTGCACGGCGAGAAGCCCACCAGCAATGTGGAGATACTCGAGTCCTCGACGCTCGGTTTCGGGCAATGGCGCGATTTCGGCCGCATCGCGATCATCACCGACGAGCCCTGGATGCGGCATGCGGTCCAATTCTTCGCGCCGTTTTTCCACGGACCGGTTCGCGTGTTCTCGAACGCCCGTGCGGCCGAGGCGCGGGTCTGGATCAAACGTCACGACCCGTGGTGAGCGGGCGTTCAGCCGCCCAGCGTGAGGATCGGCTGAACCGCCGCTTCGGGTTCCTTCTGCAGGCCCCAGACCTGGTTGACCAGCGCCAGCACCGTCATCGTGTCGTGATCGGGATACTCGCTGGAGCAGGCGCGGGCGGCTTCGGTCGCGGCGGGACGCGGCAGCGGCGGCGAATAGCAGAACGCCGGAATCCAGTTCGTGTTCCCGCGATCGTCGCGCAACGAGACGGCGGAGGGTTGATCGGGCGAACCCCTGCGCAGGTCGAAAAGCGCTTCTTCGTATTGCGAGCGATGCTGCGGATCCCAGGGCTGCCGGCCGAGCACGCGTACGATGTAGGGCGGCGAATTCGCCGCGGCGTCGCCGCGCGAGGCGCGAACCACTTCGCCGAGGAAGTAGACCACGCTCTCGAATGAACGGATGTCGACCCCGATCTTCAGCTCGGCGAGCGAAACCGCCTTGCCCTTGGTCTCGTCGGTGGTCACGAGAGTCCGGTACGCGGCTTCGGCTGCCGCGAGACGCGTGTGGAACGCGGCGTCTGTTTCCTTGGCCAGACGCGTCGGCGGGCAATGGTTTGCCTCGTCCGGCTGAACGCCGTGCGCGGCAAAGACGAGGCATTGCTCGACCACGGCGCGGAAATTGTCGTGCAGCCGGATATAGGCCGTGGCCGTTGGGTCGAGCGCGGTGACGATCTCGGAGCCTTGTTTCTGGATCTTGCCGTCGGGCGTGATGGTCAGCCCTTCCTTGACCAGCTCGGAGCGGAACGTCGCATTGTTGAGCGTTTCCGCGGTCGCATGGAGATCGACATCGGTGATCGTCTTGCGTTTTTCCATATGCATGCCGAGCGCGAGCAGGTCGCGAAGCACGATCTGGAAACAGAGCTCGGGGTGGTAGGCGCCGTTAGTGTCTTCCGCCGCCGGATCGTTCACATAGAGAGCGTAATCCACGCCGCCGCGCCGGTCGGTCGGGACCTTGTCCGGGTCCAGGCAGTCATTCGACTTCCAGCCGCCGGCGAGCGGCTCGGAAGCGATGAGCGAATCGCCGCTGCCGCAGTATTTCTGGTAGTGGCGCATGTCCGCGCAAAAAACGTCGAGAGTCTCGCGCAGGATCGGGAGCTCCGCCTTCGGGATCGAGAAGGACGCGAAGAACAGAAGGCCCAGCATGTCGGTCTGGATGCCTTGCGACCAAAGCGCGTTGATGGTCGACGCCGCGATCGGCTGCATCGCGCCGTCCTGATATTTCTTGTCGTCGAGATTTTCGAGCGTGAACGTGTTGGCGAATGTGCCGGATCCGCTCACGCCGGCGCTTCCCTTGCCAGCATTCGGCAACGGCAGGGTGAATGAGAAGCCGCCGGTCACCCCACTCTGGGCACTGTTCGTCCCGAGGCGCGTGAAATAGCGCGGCTCGCGGTCCGACGCGCGCATGATGTTGAGCAGGAGTATTTCGTTCGTGGTCTGCGCGATCGAACGATTGTAGTCGATGGCGCGCGCGGGTATGTCGGGCGAGAACTGGCAGGCGCCAAGACCGGTTAGCGCCGCCGACAGCGCCAGAACGCGCACGATGTAGCCCATGATGCCGCCAACTCCCCTAACGCGTCCGGGGAGTGTGTCTTGCGTACGCGCATCCGCCAGCGGGGTCGGACAACGGGCCTGTGGATAACTCTGTTAGTTAAGCTTGGACGGCAGGTCCTTGATGCTCGCGGCAATCAGGTCGCCCGTACGCTTGGCGTCCATGCGGGCGGCGATCAGCTTCTGGGCGGCAGCGGCCGCCGCGTCGGCGGACAAGGTGCGGATTTCGGCCAGCGCGGCGGCTTCGGCCTGGGCGATCTTGTCCTGTGCGGCCTTGGCGCGCCGTTCGATCAGCGTCTTGAGCGAAGCGCGGGACTCGGCTGCGAAGCGCTCGGCTTCGGCGCGGGCTTCGACGACGATCGCCTCGGCTTCCTTCTCCGCGCCGGCCGCTTTCTGTTTGAATCCTTCCAGAAGCGTGTGGGCTTCTTCGCGCAGGCGACGGGCCTCGTCCAGTTCGGCCTTGATGGCGGCGGAGCGGGCGTCGAGCAGTCCGCCCACGAGCTTGGGCACGCCGACATAGAGCAGCAGGCCGACGACCATCACGAAGCCGACACCAACCCACAGTTCCGGTTCCTGGAGCAGTTCCATGGCTCAGCTTCCCGTTACCGCGCGGACGGCCGACGCGGCTTCGTCGGCGGCAACATTATCGCCGGTAAGACGCGCGACGATCTCGACCGCCGCGTCCTGGGCGGCCTTGGCGACGTGACCGCGCGCTTCTTTGCGCGACGCGGCGATGCGCGCCTCAGCCTTGGCGATTTCCGCGAGAGCGGCGGCGTCGGCTTCCTGCTTGGCCTTGTCGATCTCGGCGGCGACGCGTTTGCGGTTCTCGTCGGCATGCGCCTGGGCGCGCGACCGCGCCGCGGCCAGCGCCGACTGATAGGCGGCGGACGCGCCTTCGGCATCACTGCGGAAGCGCTGCGCCGAAGCGATGTCGCCGTCGATCTGGCCGCGACGCGTCCTGATCACACCCTGGATGCGCGGGCCGGCCACGCGCCAAAGCACGACGAACAGGAAGGCGAACGTGATCGCGAGCCAGAAGATCTGGCTCGGGAACGTCTCCGTCTTGAACGGCGGAAATCCCGCGCCTTCAGGTTTGGCGGGGACGTGCGTCGTCGCTGTCGTGCCGGCGGCCATTGCGGCTTACGTGAACAGAATGATGAGCGCGATGACGAGGCCGAACAGGCCCGTTGCTTCGCACAGCGCGAAGCCGAGGAGCAGGTTGGTCGTCTGGCTGGCGGCGGCGCCTGGATTGCGCAATGCGCCGGAGAGATAGCTGCCGAACACGTTGCCGATGCCGATGCCGGCGCCGACGAGCGCGATGCAGGCGAGGCCTGCGCCGATCATTTTTGCTGCTGCGACTTCCATAATTTTTCCCTTCTGATCAGTGATGGTCGTGGAGGTGGAGAGCTTCGTTCAGATAGATGCAGGTGAGGATCGCGAACACATAGGCTTGCAGGAACGCGACCAGCAGTTCGAGAAGCATGATGGCGACGATCAGCGCCATCGGCGCGATCGAAAGCACCGACAGTACGCCGCCGGCGCCACCGAGCAGAACGACGAAACCCGCGAACACGGCGAGCATCGTATGCCCGGCGAGCATGTTGGCGAAGAGACGCACGGAAAGGCTGATCGGACGGGTGAGAAATGAGATTACCTCGATCGGCACCAGAAGGACGAGGAGCAGCGGCGGCGCGTGCGGCACGAACAGCTTGAGGAAGCCGATGCCGTGCTTGGCGAAGCCCGTCACGATGACGGTCAGGATGACGAGGGAGGCGAGGGTGAACGTCACCGCAATCTGGCTGGTGACCGTGAACGAGCCCGGGACCATCCCGAAGAAGTTGCTGCACAGTACGAAGATGAACAACGTGAACACGAATGGAAAAAACTTCAGTCCATCTTCGCCGGCCGATGTCTGAATCATGTTGGCGACGAACTCGTACGACATCTCCGCCATCGACTGCGCACGCGAGGGGACGAGGCTGCGCTTCGACATTGCGAGGGTCAAAAAGGCCGACGCGGCCAGCACGACGATCACCATGAGCAGGGATTGGTTGGTGAACGAGACGTCGTAGCCGCCGATGTGCAGCGGCACGATCGGCTTGATGGCGAACTGCTCCATCGGATTCATGGCCACGGGTCTAGTTCTCCTCGTCGTCCGCCGGAGGCGCGGGATGAGCCGCGATCTCGGCGTTTATCTCGCTGGCTGCGCGCATCACGTTGCGGATGCCCGCCGCCGCGCCCAGCACAAAAAACACCACGATGAAGATCGGCCGCGTGTGGATCCCGAAGAATCCGAAAAGCCAGTCCAGTCCCCATCCCATCGCGCCCCCGACGAGCAGCGCCACCACGAGCTCCGTTGCGAAACGGAAGGCGATGCCCAGCTGCGTCGGCGGCGGACTCGTCGTCCGCTTGGCGTTTCGCTGCCGGACTTCGTCGAGCCGTTGCCCTAGCTCGCGCAGATTCTCGGGTTCCTGAGCAGCCATGCTCCTCACTCCCCCTCTTGTCCAAATAATCCACGCAGGATCTGGCCTTCACGGCTCTTTCGAAGGCGCGCGGAACATAGGGTTGGGTATACCGCCTGTCAATGACGCTAGAATGGCCGTAAGTCACTGTATTCATTGGCGGAACACAGGCCGCGGCGAAATGCGCGTGAACTTTTGTAAACCTACTCCGCGGCGACCTTTTCGGCCTCCGCCAGCGACACGGATACGAGCTGGCTGACGCCCCTTTCGGCCATGGTGACACCGAACAGCCTGTGCATCCGCGACATGGTCAGCGCGTGATGCGTGATGACCAGGAAGCGCGTGTCGGTCAGACGGGTCATTTCCTCGAGCATGTTGCAGAAACGGTCGACGTTGGCGTCGTCCAGCGGCGCATCCACTTCGTCCAGGACGCAGACCGGCGCCGGGTTGACGAGGAACACGGCAAAGATCAGCGCCATCGCTGTCAGCGCCTGTTCGCCGCCCGACAGCAGGGCGAGAGACTGGAGGCGCTTTCCGGGCGGGCGGGCGAAGATCTCGAGCCCGGCCTCGAGCGGATCTTCCGACTCGGTGAGAGTCAGTTTGGCCTCGCCGCCTTCGAACAACTTGCTGAACAGCGTCTGGAAGTTGGCGTTGACCTTCTCGAACGAGGCGAGGAGTCGCTCTCGGCCCTCGCGGTTGAGGCTCTGGATGCCGCGGCGCAGCCGCTCGATCGCGCCGATGAGATCATCGCGGTCCGTGGTCAGCGTCCGAAGTCGCGTTTCCTGCTCGGCGGCTTCTTCCTCGGCGCGCAGATTGACGCCCCCGAGCTGCTCGCGCTCCTGCTTCAGTTTTTCGACGCGCTTTTCGGCCTGGTCGAGCGGCGGCAATTCCTCGCCGTCCTTGATCTCGGCGCGGTCGGCGAGTTCCGTCGGGTCGGCCTCGAGCTCGTCGCGGATGCGGTCGCGCAGCTCGGTGATGCGGGCGACGGCGGCTTCCGTGAGCGCCTGCGCGCGCGCGCGTTCTTCGCGCGCCGTCGACAATGCGCCGTCCGCCGCCTTGGCGAGCTTGTCCGCTTCCGCGAGAACGGTCTCCGCGGCGGCGCGGGCATCGGCCGCCTGCGCGCGCGCCGCATCGGCCGTGCTGATGGCGTCGAGCAGGCTGTTGCGTTTGCCGGCGATGAGCTCGGGAACCGCTTCGGCGGCGGCGAGCTCGCCGGTCAGTTCCTCGCGCCGGCGATCCAGTTCTTCGATGTGCGATACCGCGGCGTTGCGGCGTTCTTCCCAGCGCGCGCGTTCGTCGGCGATGGCTTCCAGTCGGCGTGCGCGATGCTCGCCTTCGCGCTTGAGCCCGTCCAGCGCGGCGCGCGCTTCGCTGTAGAGGATGCGCGCTTCGGCCATGCGCGCGCGCGCGGCGGCGCCGTCCTGGCTGAGCGCGACGCCGTCGCCCAGTGCGGCCAGCTCGGACTCCGCATGGGACCGCGACTCCAATGCGCCATCGCGCGATTGCGTCAGCCGGCGGATTTCCGATTCCAGCGAGGCGAGCTGCGACGCGCGTTCCGCGGCGGCGCGCGCCGCTTTCGTCGAGTGGTCCTGCGCGGCGATGAGGGTCTGGTCGGTGTTGCGCTCGTCCTGCTCGGCCGTGCGCGCCGCTTCGCGCGCGGCGGCGGCGGCCTCTTTCGCAGCCGAGTAGACCGCAAAGAGCCTCGCCCGGGCCTCGCGCGCCGCATCGATTTCGCTGTCGAGCGCGGCGAGCCGGTTGCGCTGGGACAAGCGTACCGCCGCTGCCGATGGTGCGTCGGCGGACGCCGAATAGCCGTCCCAGCGCCAAAGATCGCCGCGCGGCGAAACCAGCCGCTGGCCGGGCCTGAGCGAGCTTTGAAGTGCCTTGCCCTGATCGGGAAACACGACGCCGGTCATCGCCAGGCGGCGTGCGAGCGCGGGCGGCGCTTCGACGAAACTGCCGAGTTGCTTGGCGCCCGCCGGCAGCGGCGCGTTTTCGTCGAAGGCGCCGAGGTTGCGCCAGTGGTGCGGCGATGCTTCGTCGAGCGGTGCCTGCAGGTCGTCGCCCAACGCCGCGGCCAGCGCCGCTTCATAACCCGGCCGTACCTTCACCGCGTCGATCAGCGGAGGGAAAAGGTCCTGGCCCTGCGGACGCAGAAGGTCGCCCAATGCCTTGGCCTCGGCGGAGAGCCGCTGCCACGCGCGTTCCGCCTCTTCGAGCGGGCCCTTCGAGCCGGCTTCGGCCTCTTCTGCGCGCGCCAGCGCCTCGCGGGCCGCGGCGGCGGCGTTGCGTGCGGCCTCTGCGCGTGCGCGCGACGCGTCCGCTGCGTTTTCGGCGGCCCGCACATCGGGTGCGTCGGCCGCGGTTTCCATGGCGCGGTCGAGGCGCGCTTGCGCTTCGGCGAGTTGCTGGCCGCTGGTCTCCGCCAGCGCCGACGCCAGTTCGCGCGAGCGCTCCTGGCTCGACTTCCGCGCGTGCCATTCGGCGAGTTCGGAGGTCAGCCGCTCGAGATTGCGTTCCGCTTCGACCAGCGCTTCGTTGAGTGCGGCGGTGTTGGATTCGGCCTCGAGCAGTTCTTCGCTCGAGCGCGCGATCGCCGTTTCGAGCGTATCGGCTTCACCGGACAGCACCTCCAGCGCCATGCCGGCGTCGTTGTCGAGCACGCGGTCGCGCGCGATGTCCTGTTCGGTCTGGGTGATGCGTTGGCGCAGCCGCTGCGCAGCCTCCCGCGCGCGGGCTTCCTCCGCGTCGAGCGCCTCGCGTTCCACGACGAGGCGATGGAGCGCGGCGGAGCGTTCGGCCTCGACCTGGCGGAGCGGCGGCAACTCGCTCGCGGCGTTCGCCTGGCTGGTCGATGCTTCGGCGGCGCGGCCCGTGCATAGTTCGACGAGGGCGCTCGCGGCTTCGAGTTCTTGCTCGGCCGCGCGCAACCGCAACTCCGCCGCCGTCCAGCGCAGGTAATGCGCCAGCGCTTCCGCCTTGCGGATATGGCCGGAGAGGTTGCGGTAGCGCGAGGCCTGTCTGGCCTGGCGCTTGAGTCCGGCGACCTGGCCCTCGACCTCGCGGATGACGTCATCGAGGCGGCTCAGATTCGTTTCGGCGGCGCGCAAGCGGAGTTCGGCTTCGTGGCGGCGCTGGTGCAGGCCGCCGATTCCCGCGGCCTCTTCCAGGATGGCGCGGCGCGCCAGCGGCTTCTGGCTGATCAAAAGTCCGATCTGCCCCTGGCGCACGAACGCGGTCGAGCCGGCGCCCGACGAAGCGTCGGCGAAGAAAAGCTGTACGTCGCGCTGGCGGACGTCGCGACCGTTGATGCGATAGACCGAGCCCGCCTCGCGCTCGATGCGGCGGGACACTTCGATCGTGTCGTATTCGTTGAAGGCGCCCGTCGCGGTGCGGTCCGCATTGTCGATGAAGAGCGTGACCTCCGCCATGTTGCGGGCCGGGCGGCCGGCGGAACCGGAAAAGATCACATCGTCCATTTCGCTGCCGCGGACGGACGTCGGCCGCGTCTCGCCCATCACCCAGCGCAGGGCGTCGAACAGGTTCGACTTGCCGCAACCGTTCGGTCCCACCACCGCCGTGAGGCCGGGTTCCACGTGGAGCTCGGTCGGCTCGACGAAGGATTTGAAACCGGAAAGTCTAAGCCGCGTGAATTTCAAGAAATGATGCGCCGTCCTACGCTGATGTGCCGGCCGCTACTTCTTGGCCAGCATGGAATCCAACTTCGCTTTCAAAACCGTCCAGGGCATGCCGCCCGCTTCCTGCACTTCGCCGTTGATGACGAGAGTCGGCGTGCCCGAAACGCCGTATCGTGCGACTGCGTCCTGCGCGACAGCCATGATGCGCTTTTGCTCATCTTGGTTGTTCATACATGCGTCGACCTGCTCCGGGCTCATGCCGGCGATACGCCCAAGCGCCACCAGGGCGGCATGGACATCCGTAACGCCATTCTCCGGATCCCACTTCGCCTGATTCCGGAACAGAAGGTCAATGAATTGAAAATAGTTATCCGCAGGCTGGCACCGGGCCAGTTCTTCGGCGGGAACGTCGGCAGCGCCGATCGGGAAGACGCGGAAGACATAGTAGACCTTGCCGGTGTTGACGTAGTCCGAGATGAGGTGGGGCACGACGTCCGCATTGAAGTGGGCGCAGTGCGGGCACATCGGCGCGGCGTACTCAATGAGCGTGATCGGCGCCTTGGGCGAGCCGAGAGTCCGGTCGCCGGGCACCACGCCGTTGTTCACGACCGCGACCACCGGCGGCGGGCTGCTCTGCGTGTAGAAGTAGTAACCTACGCCGAGCGCCAGGAGCGCCAGAACGACAATGCCGAGAAGGACTTGGTTACGACTCACGTGCGTCTCCGCCGATATTGGACCGACAGCTTTTGGCAGAGGTGCGCGCGCGGTTCAATCCGGACCGCGTCCGCGGTTTCTCATCCGCGCCAGGTTGAGCAGTGCGTTCCCGAGCGCCGCCGGACCGTGCCACGTCCGCGCCGGGTCGTTCGACGGCGGTTCGGATGGCCTGCGTCGAATCGGCGGGGCCGGATGCGACGTAAGTGAGCCCTGAACGAATCGCAGCTTTGTGACCGCCTGCCGCCCGAGAAAGGCATTGATTCGCTCGCAGAGCGAACGGCTTTCATGTTGCAGGAAAAGCGCGGCGGCCGGCTCGGCCCGCAAGGTGAGGACGCCGCCCGATGGTCCCTCGCTCAATTTCACCGGGCGCGCCAGCCGCGCCGTGTCGGGGCCGGCGATCTCCCGCCACCGCAGGACCAGCGTCGGATCGGAGAAACCCGCCCGCACAAAGACACTGCGCGCGGCCAGGGCCGCGTCGCCGCCAACCGCGTCGGCGCGCGCGCGTCGCGGCGGCGGCTCCTCGGGTTGTCTGTCCTTGGGCGATTGCGCCATGCTCGCAGTATGCCGCCAGCATCCGCGCCGAAGCAAAAGGGAAATGTCGACCGTGCGGCGGCGCTATTGGCCTGGTACGACGTCCACCGCCGCGACTTGCCGTGGCGCGCACGACGCGGCCAGACGGCCGATGCGTACCATGTCTGGCTGAGCGAGATCATGCTGCAGCAGACGACGGTGCAGTCCGTCGGCGCGTACTATGCGAAGTTCCTCAAAGCCTGGCCGACCGTGCGCGATCTGGCGGATGCGCAATTGGACGACGTCCTGACGGCATGGGCGGGGCTGGGCTATTACGCGCGCGCGCGCAATCTGCACAGGACCGCGAAAATCGTCGCCGGCGATTTCGGCGGGCGCTTTCCCGACACGGCAGAGGCGCTTCGCAAGTTGCCCGGGATCGGCGGCTACACGTCCGGCGCGATCGCCGCCATCGCCTTCGACCGGCGCGAAGCCGCCATCGACGCCAATGCGGAACGGGTTCTGGCTCGCGTCTTCGCCGTGAAGGCGCCGATGCCGAAGGCCAAGGAGCGGCTGCGCGAACTCGGCCGGGCACTCGTTCCGCAAAAGCGGGCCGGCGACTTCGCGCAGGCGCTGATGGATCTCGGTTCCTCGATCTGCACGCCGAAGCGGCCGGCCTGCGCGCGCTGTCCCTGGTCGGGCGATTGCGAAGCGCGCCAGCTCGGCATTCAGGAGGAACTGCCGGTGAAGGCGGCCAGGATCGCGCGCCCGCTGAAGCGCGGCGTCGCGTTCGTCGCGCGCGATGCGGCCGGCGCGGTATTGCTGGCGAAACGCCCCGAGAAAGGATTGCTCGGCGGCATGATGCAGCCGCCGCTTGGGCCCTGGAGTGCCGAATTCCCGTCAAAGAAGGAAGCGATGCTGCAGGCCCCGTTCCGCGCGGGCTGGAAGAAGCGGGCAGGTGTCGTGCGTCACGGCTTCACGCATTTCGAACTGGAAATCGAAGTGTATGCCGCAGAGTGCGAGGCGATATCTCCTCCCGTCAACGGGGCCGGACAATGGGTTCGCGACCCGTCAACGGTGGCACTGCCGACCGTGATGAAGAAAATTCTCCGTCACGCCGGCGCTGACGACGCGCCCTTGCTGCGTCAGGCGAGGTCGGCGCGCAGGCGCTGACGCAGAACGTCGATCGGCACCAGCGTGCCGTTATGCTCGTACTGCCAGAAGGTCCAGCCGTTGCAGGCGGGCAGTCCCTGCACATGGGCGCCGACCTGGTGGATGGAGCCGGACATGTCGGCGGCGACCAGCGTGCCGTCGGCGCGGACTTTGGCGCGGTGACGCTTTTGCGTTCCTTGCAGCACGGTGCCGGGCGGGAGCAAGCCGCGTTCGACGACCCAGCCGAAGGGAATGCGCGGTTCGGCGCGCTTGGACTTGGTGGTCTCGATGGCTTCGCTGGGCGCGGGCCGGACGTCCGCGATGCGCGCGCGCGCGATACGCGCATATTCCCTGTCGCGTTCCAGGCCGATGAAGTGGCGCCCCAGCCGCTTGGCCACCGCGCCGGTCGTGCCGGAGCCGAAGAAGGGATCGAGCACGACGTCGCCCGGCTTGGTCGAGGCGACGATCACGCGGTGAAGAAGGGCTTCGGGCTTCTGGGTCGAATGCGCCTTCTGGCCGTCGGCGCCCTTGATCCGCTCGTGTCCGGCGCAAATCGGAATCGTCCAGTCCGAGCGCATTTGAAGGTCGTCGTTCAACGCCTTCATCGCTTCATAGTTGAACGTGTATTGATGCTTCGCGCTCTTGGCTGCCCAGATCATCGTCTCGTGCGCGTTGGTGAAGCGCTTGCCGCGAAAATTCGGCATCGGATTGGTCTTGCGCCAGACGACGTCGTTCAGGATCCAGAAGCCGAGATCCTGGAGGATCGATCCGACGCGGAATATGTTGTGGTACGAGCCGATCACCCACAGCCCGCCATTGTCCTTGAGCAGGCGCCGCGCCTCGCCGAGCCAGGCGCGCGTGAAGCGGTCATATTCGGCAAAACTGCCGAACTGGTCCCAGTCGTCGTCGACCGCGTCGACCTTGGAGTTGTCGGGGCGGCGCAGCTCGCTCCTGAGCTGGAGATTGTAGGGCGGATCGGCAAAAATCAGGTCGGCGCAGCCGTCGGGCAGGGCGCGCATGGTTTCCACGCAATCGCCCTCGATCACCTGATCCAGATTCAACGCCGCCATCTGCCCACCCGGTTCTTATCAACAGGGGGATGACAATGATTCGCGCGAGTCCACAGGTCAAGAGTCGCGTTGAATCAAAGCGTTATCGTTGAGTCCTCAAGATTCGCACCATACAAGATGTTGTGCACAGGGGCGAAGCTGCGGCGGTGGTGCGGCGTCGGCCCGAACTGGGACAGGGCGGAGAGGTGCTCCGGCGTGCCGTAGCCCTTGTTGCGCGCCCAGCCATAGACGGGGTGCGCGCCATGCAGCGTCGCCATCATCCGGTCGCGCGTGACCTTGGCGATGATCGAAGCGGCGGCGATGGAGAGCGATTTCGCGTCGCCCTCGACGATGGTCTCGCACGGACAGGGCAGCGGCGGCGCGTCGTTGCCGTCGACGAGGGCGAAAGCAGGCTGGAATTTGAGCGCGCGAACCGCGCGCGCCATCGCCATGTGGGTGGCCTGGCGGATGTTGATCAGATCGATTTCGTCGACGCTGGCCTCGCCGACGCCCACCGCCAGCGCGCTGAACATGATGTGCGAATAGAGTTCGTCGCGGCGCTCGGCGGAAAGCTGTTTGGAATCGTTGAGGCCTTTGGGGATCTTCAGCCGGTTGAGGATGACGGCCGCGGCGACGACGGGACCGGCGAGCGGGCCGCGTCCCGCTTCGTCGACGCCCGCGACCAGGCCGTCGACTTTCTTCAGCACGCGCGATTCGAAAATGTAGTGCGGCATTGCCCGACACTAGCAGGGCAGGTTGGGCCGAAAGGCGAACGGGCCGCGCGGAAACGAAGTTATGCACACGCCGCGACAAGCCCGCGGGGCCCGGTTTCCGGCATTTCGTCGCAGACGGCGCGGGCGGCCATGGTCCGCTTCGCCCGACGCCTCATTCGCGCGCGGAACGCGTCACGACATAACAGAGCAGGAAGGTGAGGAAGCTGAGGGTTGTCGGGATGGCGACGTTCTGCGCGCCGAGATCGACCCGGCCGAAAGACGAGGCGCCGAACACGCAGGCGGCGAAGATCAGCACGACCATGAGGCCTGCGGAAATCCACGACAGGATGCGTGCCGGTCGCGCCTCGTGCTGCGCAATGCGCTCCATCAGCGCGACGGAAAAGTCCGCCGCATCCATATCGGGCAGCGGCTGTGCGAGCAGGGCGTCGAGTTCTGCGTCGTTCATGACGGATCTCCCAGGATCGATCGGATTTTTTCGCGGCCGCGCAAGACGTGTGACTTGAGCGTGCCGAGCGGCACGTCCATCGCCGCCGCCGCTTCGCTGTTCGACAGGCCGAGCGCGAAGCACAAGGTGAGCGCCGCGCTTTCGGGCGGCGAGAGTCTGGCGAAGGCGCGTTCGAGGTCGATGCGGGCCTGCGTCGCGCTTTCGCCGCTCGGCGCGCTCTCGTGCCAGTCGTCGAGCGGTTCGTCCGGTTTTCGCTTGCGCGCCTGCATGAGGAAGCGCGAATAGGCGATGCGATACAGCCAGGTCGAGAAGCTCGACTCGCCGCGGAAGTTCGCGATGCCGCGCCAGGCCTCCAGAAACGTCTCCTGCGCCAGGTCGTCGGCCGCCGCATGGTTGCCGCGCGTCAGCCGCAGCAGCAGCCCGCGCACCCTGGATTGGTGCAGCCGTGCCAGCTGGCTGAACGCGGCGACGTCGCGCGTCCCAACCGCCCGCTCGACCAGCGCGCTGTCGTCCATGTCGGTTACGCCACGGCCGCGTTCCCTTCGCTATTGCGGACGGTTGCGTTCGAACACCGCCATGAGCAGCAGGGCGACGCCGATCAGAAGCGGAAACAGGCCAAGCGTCGGCAGCCACTGCGCACTCTCGATCGGGCCGTTGAAGATGGAGTTCGCGGTCATCGACCAGAAGAAGATGACGAAGGCGATGCCGATGCACACCAGGATGATCCCGCCCCGCATCATGCCGACCGGCGCGGCCCGCTTGGGACCGTTGAACATGTCGAGCGGCACGGGCTGCCCCTTGTCCGCCAGCGTCTGCATCACCCGGTAGCGGGCCATGCGGACCTGGAAGACGAAGTATCCGTTCGCCACGAGGACGAAACCGATCACCGACCAGAATACGATCGCCACCAACACGAAGCCGAAAATCATGGCCGAATTCCCCTTTTGCCGCCCGTCAGGGCACTTTCCGAGGGGTTAGATGCGCGCCGATGCCCCCCCGGATGCAAGGGGCGCACGCTGCGCAACTTTATTGCGGAATTGAACCGCGACTTTCGATTTTTGCGGGCGTTCCTTGGCGCCAGCCACGTCGCGCGGACGGTTTCCAATAACCCGCATGTTTCGTCCCTCGACAGGCTCGGGATGAGGGGACCGGAAATAAACGAAACCTCATCCTGTGCTCGTCGAAGGGTGAGGGTACGGCGCTTCTCCAACCTCATGCTTCGACAGGCTCATGCTTCGACAGGCTCATGCTTCGACGAGCTCAGCATGAGGCGTTTTTTTCCCAATACCTCTCGTCACGCCGCCTCGCCGCCGAACAAGGAAAGCTGGTCGCCGGTGCGCGGCGGCTTCCTGAACTTGGCGACGTCGAGCGCCCGCGACTCCTTGTTGAGACCGAGACGCTTGGCCGCCATCTGGAAGCGCTTGGCGATCATCTCGGCATAGGGACCGGTGCCCTTCATGCGCGTGTTCCACTGCGCGTCATAGTCCTTGCCGCCGCGCATCTGGCGGATCAGCGACAGCACATGTTTCGCGCGGTTCGGCTCGTTGGCCTCCAGCCATTCGCGGAACAGATCCTTGATCTCCAGCGGCAGGCGGAGCAGCACATAGCCGGCCGAGCGCGCGCCGCATTCGGCGGCCGCCGCCAAAACGCTTTCCATTTCGCCGTCGTTGAGCGCCGGGATCACGGGCGCGAACATCACGCCGGCGGGAATGCCCGCGTCGCTCAGCGCCCGGATCGCCTGCAGCCGCCGCTGCGGCGTGCCGGCGCGCGGCTCCATCGTGCGCGCGAGCCTGCGGTCGAGCGTGGTGACGGACAGCGCGACCTTGGCGAGGCCTTCGCGCGCCATCTCGGAGAGAATGTCGATGTCGCGGATGACCAGCGGCGATTTGGTGACGATGCCGACCGGATGCTTGAAGTCGCGCAGCACTTCGAGAATCGAGCGCATGATGCGCATCTTCTTCTCGATCGGCTGATAGGGATCGGTGTTGGTGCCGATCGCGATGACCTTGGGCACATAGCCCGGCGCGGAAAGCTCCCTGGCCAGGAGTTCGGCCGCGTTCGGTTTGGCGAACAGGCGCGATTCGAAATCCGCGCCCGGCGACATGCCGAGATAGGCGTGGTTCGGCCGCGCGAAGCAGTAGATGCAGCCATGCTCGCAGCCGCGATAGGGGTTGATCGAGCGGTCGAACGAGATGTCCGGCGAGCTGTTGCGCGCGATGATCGTGCGCGTGGCGTCGCGGATCACCTCGGTGCGCAGGGGAGGCGGCGTGCCGTCCTCGTCGCGCCAGCCATCGTCCCACCCGTCGTCGATGAGAGTTCGCGTCTGTTTTTCGTAGCGCCCGACCGCGTTGGAAAGGGCTCCCCGGCCCCTGAGGAGCCGCTTGTCTGCCGTAATATCTAGGACCGTTGTCATGGTCCAAGGAATATAAGGCCTCAATGAGAACAAATCAAGTACAAAATGAATCGCGAAAAGCCTCCGCCAAACCGCGTCATTGCAGACGCGGTGGCGTGTCGGGCGGCGTTGTTATCTGGCGGCGGACCGGGCTCGGAGACGCAAAAACTCTCCCCCGCCCGCGCTGGCAGGCGTGAACGATGCGATGGCGCTCTTTAGCTTACGCCTTCGTGCACTTGCCGCCGTCCTTGTAGGACGTCCGGTCTCCCGAGTAGGTCCAGCCCGGCGCATCCTTCTTGCTGTCGTCGGTGGACCAGCTCTTTATGCCGTCGCCCGTGCAGTAATAGTGGCCCGCGCCCGAGAGCGCGGCGGTGGGCGCCAACACCAATCCGGAAATCACTGACAGAGTAATCACGGTCGCGAATTTGCGCATGGAGAATCCCCTTCACACGTCGACTCGATTTTACTCCTCGTCGGCGTCGAGCGAAATCGGGGTTCGCATTACGTACGCGAAATCGATCCATTTTGCCGCGCTGCGGCATGGGTGACGCACGCTAACGCGCCGCAGCGTCAGACGCCGGCCTTGGCGTCCTGGCGCTTCCGGGCGATCGGATGCATCACCCCTGCGCCGGCCGGCCACACGCCCGGCTCGGTCTTGATCAGGCGGGTGATCTTGCGTGCATGGGGCGAAAGCGTCTCCCAGATCTCGTGCGGCATGGATTTCCAGTATTTCGAGGGATCCACCCAGGGCGCGTGATATTCGACGTTCGGCATGGCGCGGATTTCTCGCGACAGGTTCGGCGTAGCGCCGTGCCAGGCGCGGTTGTCGCGGAAGACGCCGGCGCCCGCCTTCGCGCCGACGAGGGTCGACAGCCGCATCCATTCGGGCTCGTCCGGCAGCATTGGCGGCTTGGGTACGCGGCCGTGCGTGCCGGGGATCTGGCGGATCGGTCCGTTCTCCCAGGTGAAGTCGCTCATCAGGAAATTGATCGTCACG
Source organism: Rhizomicrobium sp. (assembly GCA_035499335.1). GTDB lineage: Bacteria > Pseudomonadota > Alphaproteobacteria > Micropepsales > Micropepsaceae > Rhizomicrobium. The sequence goes on from DATJZB010000011.1 coordinate 76,074, forward strand.
TGCTGCGGTGTGCGTTCGAGGATGAGGCTGCAGGTCGCAGGATCGAGTTCGTCCGTACCCGGAATTTTGTTCAGCCTGATGCCGACCCGCTCCGCCTGCTGGCGCCGCGCCGGCGTGATCTCGAACGTGTCGCGGGTGTCGGCGTGCAGACCCTGATACTCGATCGCGCCCGGCAGGCAGAGATCGCCGCCTGCGCCACGGACGAAATAATCCGGCGTGCCGAAAAGCTTCGTCAGGATCGGCGTGGTGGTCGGCAGGTCGATCATCGAAGCCCAGACGGGATCGTGCAGCAATTCGCGCGACGCCGAGGCCGTGCCGTAGGAATAGCGATGGGGCAGCCGGCCGGTCTCCGTGATGTATTTGCGGCCGCCTTCGCCGCCGATCTCCAGGATCTGCTTGAGGACCCTGGCGCTGGCCTCGCGCCAGACTGCGAGGCGGTCCGGGTCGAGCAGGTTGTTCACGACGACGAATCCGTCGCGAAAGAAGATGCGCGCGGCGCGGTCGACTTCGTGCGGCTCGCAGATTTCGAGCCCGATCAGTCCGTTCTTCTCGCGCAGACGTTCACGCAGGCGCTCGACGTCGGGATCGTCGTAGACGCGCCGCGCCGGCGCGCGCGGATCCACCTGACCGGTTTTCACGTCCGGAATGTAGGGCCGGCCTTCTTCGTCCGTGGTCTCGTTGGGCGGCGTCGCCGCATCCCAGCCGACGCTCGTCTCGCCGAAGATTTTCAGATTGTCGAGTTCGCCCATGTCCGCCTGCCCAAGTTCTGGGCAGATGTTAGTGCGCGCCTTCGTGAAGCACAATTAACCCCGCATGCACGAAAACTTTTGGCCGCTCCGGCGGATCGCTGCATACTCGGCGCATGATAAGCGTCGTCATCCCCGCCCTGAATGCGCAGGACTGCCTGCCGCACTGCTTCGACAGCCTGATCGCGGCGACCGTTCGCGGACTGGTGAAGGAAGTGATCGTCGCCGACGGCGGTTCGAGCGACGACACGCTGGCGATCGCCGATGCGGCAGGCGCCCATGTGGTGAGCGCCGGGCGTGATAGGGCCGCGCAGCTCTGCGCCGGCGCGGCGATCGCGCGCGGCGACTGGCTGCTTTTCCTCCATCCGGAGACCGCCCTCGAAAACGGCTGGGAGAACGAGGTCGAGTCGCTGATGTCGCGTTCGACGCTGGAGCGGCCGCGCGCGGCGACGTTCCGCTACGCGATCGACGATTTCGAGCCGCGCGCCCGGCGGCGCGAAGCGCTGGCGGCCTGGCGCTGGCGCCTGTCCGGCCTTGCCCATGGCGACCAGGGCCTTCTCATCCCGCGCCGCTTCTACCAGAAGCTCGGCGGCTATCGCGGCGTCGCGATGGAGGACGTCGATCTCGCACGGCGCATCGGACGCGGGCGCCTGCTGATGCTGCGCAGCCGCGCCATCAACACGGCGGCTCCGTCCCGCGGCCGTTGGGCGACGATGCTGAGCGTGCTGCACGCGCTGCGCGTTCCCAAATCGGTCGTGGCGCTGCTGGGCTGATCAGGATTTCTGCGTCGTGCGGATGAAACCGCCGACCTGCGAGAGATAGTCCTGCTTGCCGATGACGACGCCTTCGCGACGCAGGATGTCGTAGGCGGTGACGACGTGGAAGTAGAAGTGGGGCAGGGCCCAGGACTTCAGGAAGCGGACGCCGTCCATCTCGATGATCATGTTGTTCGGGATGGGGATGGAGCAGTCCTGCGTCTCGGATCCCTCATAAGCCGATGCCGGGATGCCCTTGATGAACTGGACGGTGCGCGAGATGCGCGCCTGCATGTCGGCGATCGAGGTGTCGGCATCTTCGGCCTTCGGCGCGTCGCGGCCGGACAGCTTCGCGCAGCAGTCGCCGGCCTGGTCGCAGGCGAGCTTGATCTGCAAGGAGAGCGGATACATGTCCGGCGCGAGCCTGGCAGCGACGAGATCGAGCCCGGCCGACTTGGCGTGCGCCTCGCCCTTGCCGAGAATCGCGGAGAGGCTCTCCAGCATCGGGACGAAGGTCCCGGCGGCCATGTCGTGCAGGGAGATCGGCACGCCCTACGTCCACTCGGCCAGCGCGGCGGAGTCGAAATATTCGTCGAGGCGGGTGATGTGGCCCTCGCGCACCTTGCACACGATGCAGGCGGCGAGCGAGACCTCCTTGCCGCCCGGCAACTTGGCCTTCAGCAGATGCTGTTCGACGAAGCCGCCTTCGAACACGTCGAGCCGGCGCCGCGTATAGTGGCGCTCGGGGACGTTGCGGATGAAGGCCTCCAGCGTCTCGAGATTTTCATCCGCGGTGACGGCGGCGTTGTCCGTATTGTGCCAGATGATCGCGTCCGGCGCGTAGATCGCGCGCACGGTCGCCAGGTCTCCGCGCTCGATCGCATTGAAGAAACTTTCCGCGAGCTGACGTGTTGCTTCGAACGCCACGGGCGCACTCCTTGAACGAATCTGGAAGGCCAGTCTGGGCCTTCGAACCATCATAGGACAAGCGTCGCCGGAAGAAGTTACTTATTTGTTCAAAAGAGTGCGCCAATCTTCACCGTCGGCGCTCATCCGCCGGCCAGCGCGTTGGTGATGACGACTTCGTCGCCGGGCTTCAGGCGGCGCGCGGCGGCTTCCTTGGCGCGCACCATCGCACCGTCGTGCAGGAAGACGATGTTGTGGCGAATGCTGCCGCGCTCGTCGAAGAAGTGCAGCGCCAGCGACGGATTCCGGCGCGCCAGATCGCTGAGGACGGCGGCGATGGAACTTCCCTCGGCGGAAAGATACCTCTCGCCGCCCATCACGGTACGCAGCACCGGCGGAAGCTGAACGCGTACGCTCAATTTGCGTAGGCCTCCACGCTCATGATGCGCGGCAGCCCGCTCGCCACCTCGCGCCAGCTCTCGCCAAGGTCGTCGCTGCCGTAGATCACGCCCGACGCCGTTCCGAAGTACACGCCGCCCGGCGTCATCTGGTCCGCCGCGAGCGAACCGCGCAGCACCGCGGTGAAGCAGTTCTGCGGCAGGCCGGCGGTCAGCGGCTCCCAGTTCCGTCCGTTCTTGCTGCGATAGACGGCGAGTTGTCCGCCGCGCGGAAAGCGGAAATTGTCGCCGTCCAGCGGCACCACGAAGACGCTGCCGGACTTGAGGTCCATCACCGAGGGGAATCCAAACGAGCAGTGATGCCCATCGGACAGTTCCGTCACCGGCAGACCTTCCTCCATGACCGTCCAGCTGTCGCCGCCGTCGTCGCTGCGATGGACGCCGCGATGCTCCTGCCGGAACATGACGCTGGCATTGCGCGGATCGTGGGTGACGCTGTGGACGCACTGGCCGGTGCTCGCCGGCGCGGAGTCGACGGCCGGGTTCACGCCTTTGTTCTTGGGCTGCCAGGTCTTGCCGCCATCGTCGGTGCGGAAGAAACCGGCGGCGGAAACGCCGACCCACATCCGGTTCGGATCGTTGGCGTCGCTGAGGATGGTGTGCGCGCCGAGGCCGCCGAAGCCCGGCGCCCAACCCTCGCGCCCCGGCTGCTCGTTGAAACCGTCGATCGGCTGCCAGCTCTGTCCGCGGTCGCGGCTGACGAAGAGACCTGCTTCGGAGACGCCGGCGAACAGCGCGCCGTGCGCGAAGTGCAGCGTCCAGATCTGGTCGACGAACCGTCCGCCGCCCTTGAGCGTGCCGGTGAAGTCTTCCTTGGCGATCAGGCGGTGGTGTTCGGGATTGCCGCGGTCTTCTGGCCGGTAGCGCGGCGCGTTCTCGAGCTGCTTCCAGTTCTTGAGGTCGTCGCTGGCGAACAGCGCGACGCCGAAATTGGGACTGTTGACGGCGATGTAGGTGCGGCCGAGATCGTCGCGCGTCGACGCGGTGACCGGCCAGCCGCGCAGGACGAAGTCCTCTTCCCAGGTGCGGCGATCCTTGCTGCGCAGAATGGCGGCGCCCTTGGGCGTGCCGACGATCAGAGAGACGGACATGCTGCTTCCTCCTCAAGGCCTGAGAAGGATACTCATTATCCTCCGCGGCGGGAGAGGGAATCCTCGGTCAAACGCGGCATGATCTCGACAAAGTTACAGGGCTTGTGGCGGATATCGAGCTGGTATTTCAGGATTCCGTCCCATCCGTCCTTGACCGCACCCGGAGAGCCGGGCAGCGCGAAGAGATAGGTGCCCTTGGCCACGCCGGCGCAGGCGCGCGACTGGATCGTGGACGTGCCGACTTTTGCGAAGCTGATCTGGTGGAAGATCGCGGAAAAGCCGTCGATCTCCTTCTCGAACAGAGGCCGCATCGCTTCGACCGTAACGTCGCGGCCGGTCAGTCCCGTCCCGCCGGTCGTGATCACGGCGTCGACGGCCGGGTCGTCGATCCAGGCGCGCAGCTGCGACGCGATCTTGTCGGCATCGTCGGTGACGATCTTGCGCGCCGCGAGGACGTGGCCCGCATCGGCGATGCGTCCCGCGAGCGTGTCGCCGGATTTATCCGTCGATGCGTCGCGCGTGTCCGACACCGTCATGATCGCGATGCGAACGGGAACGAAGGCGATGCTTTCGTCAATACCGGGCATCGCTGACCACCGCATCGGGGCTTGAGGTGACTGCCGGGGGACGCGGCATCGGCGGCTGCGCGGGCGCATTGTAGATCGGCCACTGTCCCGAGACGACCTGATCGAGGCTCGGCGTCGGCTGCCCCATGCGCCGGCTGTACATCCAGTGATACATCAGCAGCCGCTTCACATAGGAGCGCGTTTCGGCGACGCGGATACTCTCGACGAACAGCAACGCATCGTCTTCCTTGCCGGCGCGCGCATTGATCCAGCCGGCGAGCTTCAGCGGTCCCGCATTGTAGGCCGACGGGACCTGGACGAGGTTTCCGGCATATTGGTCGAGCAGCTGCGCGATGTAGCGCTGGCCGAGCGACATGTTGTAGCTCGGATCGTTGAGCTGCGAGACCGCGCCTTCGCCGCCGACTTTCGTGGCGGTCGCCGGCATGAGCTGCATCAGCCCGCGCGCGCCCATCGGCGAGACCGCATCGGCCTGGAAGCGGCTCTCGATGCGGATGAAGGCCAGCACCAGCGACGGATCGATGGTGTAGCCGCCGTCCGGCTTGTACTGCGGTACGGGATACAGACCCGTGAGCTGTATGCCGTGCGCGGATTCGGTTTCGCTGGCGCGCAGCTCGATGTTCGGCACGTTCATGCGGCGCGCGAGCGCGGCATAGCCCATGTCGTGGCTGCCGTCGCTGGCGCCGAAAGCGCGGTTCAATTCCTGGGCGACGCAATTGCGTTCTTCGCCCACCTGCATCAGCGCCACCGCTCGATGCGCGGACGGCACGGCCATGATCGCCGAAAGATCGGCGGCGGTCAGAACCGGATCGACGAAGCCGGTCTGCGTGTCCTGGCCGAGCATGTTCTCCGCGATCACGCCGTAGAAGGTCGGCTTCTCGCGCGCCGCGGCCGTCAGCAGCGTGATCACGCGCTGCGGATCGCCGAGCCGGAGATAGGCGCGCGACGCCCAGAAGGCCGCGCCCGCGCGCGTGTAGTTGGGAACGTTCGCCGCCTGCGCGAGAATCTCGAAATGCTTGGCCGCGTCGTCGTAATTGCCCATCCTGTAGGCGGCCAGGCCCGCATCCCAGTCGAGCATCGGCACGGCCGGCCGCTCCATCGCCTGGAAGCTCATGGCGACGTTCCAGGCTTCCTGGTCCATCCCTTCGGCCAGGTAGGAGGCCGCCACGCGATGGGTCAGCCGTGCGAGATCGTAGTTCGGCGTTCCGTTGGCGATCGCCTGGTTGAGGACGAGATGCGCCTCATCGGGCTGGTCGGCCTTGATGAACCGTTCGATCTGGGCCTGCGCGGCGCGACCCGTCTCGCTGGAAAGCGGCGGATCGGGCTGGTCGAATTCCTCATAGCCGCCGCCGCGCCGGTGCGCCGGGCCTGCCGGTACGGGCACGCTCGCGGTCATCACGATGACGACCCGGTGATGGCGCTTGTGGACGCGCTTGGAGGCGCGCGCCACCGCCAGCCGGTACACCCGGTCGGCGATCGGAAGCTCGGGATAGGCTCGCAGCCACTCGTCCAGTTCGGCGAGCGTCGCATGTGCGCGCGGCGAGAGATAGCGTTCGGCCAGCACATAGCCTTCCAGCGATGTGTCGCTCACCTGCGCGAACAGATCCTTGGCCTTGTCGAAATGCCCTGCGCGTTCCGCGTCGAAAATCTGCTGATAGAGCGCGACGTCGCCCGGCGACAGGACGGTCATCGGCACGCTCGCTGCTTCGCCGCCGTCCGCGGGCAGGGGAAGCTCGGCCCGCGCCGCGCTCATGACCATGAGGATCGCGCAGGCGACGAGGCCGGAAGTCGAGAGTCGCATCAAGGTTTTCCGTTTCGCTGTGCCGCTCGACCTGCGAGCGGTCTGTGCTCAATCTTTGGCAGGCAGACCCAGCGCATCGAGCTTGTCCGCCAGCGCCTGCAAATCACGCCATGCCAGTTTCTTATGAGCGGGCTGCCGGAGCAAGTAGGCAGGATGAAGAGTCGGCAGGACGGGAATCATCTCCGTCCCGATCCGGTACTCGAGCCAACGGCCGCGCAACTTCATGATGCCCTCGTTCAACCCGAGGACGTGGCGCGCCGACACCGCGCCGAGCATGACCATGATTCCCGGTTCCGCGAGTTCGATATGCCGGCGAAGGAACGGGATGCACATCGCGACCTCGGCGGGATCCGGATTGCGGTTGTCGGGCGGCCGCCACGGCATCACGTTGATGATGTAGGCGCGCGTGCGATCGAGCCCGATCGCGGCGAGCATCTTGTCGAGCAGCTTGCCGGCGCGCCCGACGAAGGGCAGGCCCGCCTTGTCTTCGTCATGACCCGGCGCCTCGCCGATAAAGAGAATGCGGCTCGCCGGATTGCCGTCCGCGAACACCGTATTGGTCGCCAGCTTCTTGAGCTGGGAACCTTCGAACTGCTCCATCGCCGCGCGGAGTTCCGTAAGGGTGCGGCACTTGGCGGCGAGTTCGAGGGCCGATCCGAAACCGTCCGTCGCCAGGGGTGCCAGGTTGGCGGGCTTGATCTGCGCCAGCGGCGGATTGGCGCGCGGCGTCGTCCTGGCAGGGGCGGGCGGCGTCGCGGCGGGCTGCGGCATCGCGCGTGCGCCGAACCGGTCGACCGGCGCGTCCAGAACGGCCTCATCCGCACCGGCTTCGACGAGCCAGTTCAGGGCGGCCAAGGATTCCTCTCGGGAAGGCGACATGGACCGATGATAGTCGCGGTTGACCGCCGAATCCTACCGCCGCATAACGGCATTACGGGGATGAAATCGGATTTTTGACAGATGGCCGAAGAGATTCAGCGCGAGAGCATGGAATACGACGTCGTGATCGTGGGCGGCGGGCCCGCCGGCCTCGCCTCCGCGATCCGGCTGAAGCAGGTCAACCCGGACATCACCGTCTGCCTGGTCGAAAAGGGCTCGGAGATCGGTGCCCACATTCTGTCCGGCGCGGTGATTGATCCCATCGGAATCAACGAGCTCATCCCCGACTGGAAGGAAAAGGGCGCGCCGATCGAGACGCCCGTGACCGACGACCGCTTCTATTTCCTCGGGCCGGCCGGCGCAATCCGTCTGCCGAATATCGCCATGCCGCCGCTGATGCACAATCACGGCAACTACATCGTCAGCCTCTCGAACCTGTGCAAGTGGCTCGCGACGCAGGCCGAGGCCCTCGGCGTCGAGATCTATCCCGGTTTCCCCGCCGCCGAGCTCGTGATCGAGAACGGCGTCGTCAAAGGCGTGACCACCGGCGATCTCGGCATCGCCCGCGACGGCCATCACAAGGACAGTTTCACGCCGGGCATGAACCTTCTGGGCAAATACACGCTGTTCGCCGAGGGCGCACGCGGTTCGCTCACCAAGCAGTTGCTCAAGACGTTCAAGCTGGACGCCGAGTGCGACTATCAAAAGTTCGGCATCGGTGTGAAGGAACTCTGGGAACTGCCGAAGGAGAAACACAGGCCCGGTCTCGTCATGCACACGATGGGCTGGCCGCTCGACAACTCCACCGGCGGCGGACTGTTCATGTATCATTGGGGCGAGAATTTCGTTTCGATCGGTTTCGTCGTCCACCTCAACTATTCCAATCCCTTCATCTCGCCGTTCGACGAAATGCAGCGCGTCAAGCAGCATCCAAGGATCCGCGAAATGCTCGAAGGCGGAAAGCGCATCGGCTACGGCGCGCGCGCCCTCACCGAAGGCGGATTCCAGTCGGTCCCCAAGCTCGTGTTCCCGGGCGGCGCGCTGGTCGGTTGCGGCGCGGGTTTCATGAACGTCCCGCGCATCAAGGGCAGTCACAACGCCATCCTGACGGGCATCATGGCGGCCAATTCGGTGGCCGCGGCGCTGGCCGCAGGCCGTTCGGGCGACGTCGTCGACGGCTATGAAGAGGCGTATCTGGCCAGTCCCGTCTACAAGGACCTCAAGCGCGTACGAAACGTTAAGCCTCTTTGGTCACGATTTGGTACCATTCTGGGAGTACCGCTGGCAGCCATCGAAATGTGGACCAACCAGCTGTTCGGGTTTTCGATCTTCGGCACGCTGAAACACGGCAAGCCCGACTATGCGACGCTCAAGCCCGCGGCGCAGTCGCGCAAGATCGACTATCCCAAGCCGGATGGCGTGATCAGCTTCGACAAACTGTCCAGCGTGTTCCTGTCGAACACCAACCATGAGGAAGACCAGCCGGTTCACCTGAAATTGACCGACCCGACGATTCCGATTCGTGTAAATCTGCCCGAGTATGACGAGCCCGCGCAGCGCTACTGCCCGGCCGGCGTCTACGAAGTCGTCCAGGATGCGTCAGGCCCGCGCTTTCAGATCAATGCCCAGAATTGCGTTCACTGCAAAACCTGCGACATCAAGGACCCCGCGCAGAACATCAACTGGACGACGCCGGAAGGCGGAGGCGGGCCCAATTACCCGAACATGTAGGAGCAGTCGTTGCGCATAGCCGGAACCGTCGCCTCTCTCGCTCTGGCCGCTTTCGTTTCCGCCTGTGCAAGCAACGGCATCCAGGGCGCGTCGCCGGCCGAAGACGCGCAGGCCGTCGATTTCGGCAACTATCTCTCGGCGCGCTTCGCCGCCAGCCAGCACGATCTCAAGGACGCGGCACAGTATTACCACGCCAGCGCCGATGCGAATCCGTCGAACGCGCAGTTGCTCGGTCTGGCGTTCTTCTTCGCGACCTCCTCCGGGGATATCGAGGAGGCGGGCAGGCTGGCGGACAAAGTCGTCGCCATCACGCCCGACGACAGGGCCGCGCGCCTGACGCTCGCGGTCGTCGCGATGAAGCACCACGATTATGCGGGCGCGCGCAAGACGGTCGCGTTGTCGGCAAAGGGTCCGTTCACCTCGCTGACCGTTTCGCTGATCGACGGCTGGGCCGCTGCCGGCATGGGCGACAAGGCGGCGGCGACGGCCGACATCGCCGCGATGCGTGCCCAGGACGGCGCCGACACGATGGGCATGTTCCATCTCGCGCTGTTGTCGGAATATCTCGGAGACAAGGAACTCGCGGAGACCTCGTACCGCACCGTCATGAACGAGGGCGCGACGCCGCGCGTGATCGACGCCTATGGCCGCTTTCTCGAGCGCAACGGGCGGACCGAGGACGCGACGAAATTCTACACGAAATTCCTGGCTGACGCTGGCGTGAAGCAGCTCGCGGCGGCGGGGCTTGCACGGATCAAGGTGGGCACCAAGCCGGACGCGCTGATCACCGCGCCGGAGGACGGCGCCGCCGAGGCGCTCTTCGGCATCGCATCGGCCCTGACCGACCAGAGCAGCACGGACGTCTCGATCCTCTATCTGCGTCTCGCGCTCTATCTCCGTCCGGGGCTCGACCTCGGCGCCGTCCTGCTAGCCGATCGTTTCGAAAGTCTGCAGAAATATGAGGATGCGATCGACGTCTACCGGACGGTCGACAAGAGTTCGGCCTACTACCGGCTGGCCGCGGTCGAGATCGCGCTGAACGAGGCGCGGCTCGACCGCAACGACGCGGCGATCGCGGACCTCAAGGCGCTCACCGCCGCCGACCCGACCGATCTCGACGCCTGGACCGCGCTCGGCGATACCTACCGCAGCACGGAGAAATTCGCCGAAGCCTCCGACGCGTACGACCACGCGATCGCGCTGATCAATCCCGGTTCGGCCAAGGACTGGCCCATCTTCTTCGCCCGCGCGGTCTCCGAGGAGGGAGCCAAGAACTGGAGCGCCGCCGAAATCGATCTCAAGAAGGCGTTGCAACTCGCGCCCAACGAGCCGTCGGTCCTCAACTATCTCGGCTACAGCTATGTCGACCAGAACCGCAACATCCCCGAAGCGTTGGCGATGCTCGAAAAAGCGCTCTCGCTGAAGCCGACGGACGGCTACATCGCCGACAGCGTGGGCTGGGCCTATTTCAAGCTGGGACGCTATGCCGACGCCTCGCGCACGCTGGAAAACGCCGTCGAGCTCATTCCGGGCGACCCCACCATCAACGATCATCTGGGCGACGCCTATTGGCGCGTCGGCCGAAAGCTGGAGGCGCGATTCCAATGGAGCCACGCTCTCGCTTTCGGACCGGACGCGGACCAGAAAGCGCTGATTGAGAAGAAGCTCAAAGACGGGCTCGGCGACGTTGACAAGCCGAAGTGACGCCATCGCGGCGTTCGCGCCCGCCAAGATCAACCTGTTCCTGCATGTCGGCGAGAAGCGCAGCGACGGTTTCCACGAGCTCGAGAGCCTCGTGGTGTTCGTCGCGGCGGGCGATACGCTGAGCTTCGCGCCGTCGCGCGAACTGACGCTGACCGTGGAAGGACGTTTCGCCGAAGGGTTGAAGACCGAGGGCGACAATCTCGTCCTGCGCGCGGCGCGTGCTCTCGCTGCCAGGGCAGGGCGCGAGGCCGGCGCCGCGATCGCGCTGACCAAGAACTTGCCGATCGCATCGGGCATCGGCGGCGGTTCGGCGGACGCGGCGGCCACGTTGCGCGGCCTGATGCGCCTCTGGGCGCTCGATCTTTCCTGGCAGGAGCTGCGCGCGGTCGCTGAGACCCTCGGTTCGGACGTCCCCGTCTGCGTCGAGAGCCGATCGTCCTGGATGGAAGGCCGCGGCGAGCGCGTGACGGCGGCGCCGGCCTTGCCGGAAATGGCAATGGTGCTCGTCAATCCCGGCGTAGCGGTGCCGACCGCGGACGTGTTCCGCGCGCTCAAGACGCGCCGCGGCACGGGCATGCCGGCACGCCCGGCGCGCCTGTCCAGCCCCCGCGAACTCATCGCGTTTCTCCGGACGACGGCCAACGATCTGGAGGCGCCGGCGCGCGCACTGGCGCCCGCGATCGGCGAGGTTCTCGCGGAACTCTCGCGCATGCCCGGGGTCGCGTTCTGGCGGATGAGCGGAAGCGGCGCGACCTGTTTCGCGCTCTTCGACAATGAGAGCGAGGCGGAAATGGCAGCGACCGCGCTTGCGCACTCTCACGCCGACTGGTGGGTGCAGGCGACGCGGATGACGGTCTAGTAGGCCCGCTCAACGCAGAAATCAGCGATGTCGGCGAGCGCGTCGCGTATCTCGCCCGGAGCCAGCGGCTGCAGCGCCGCGACCGCCTTGTCCGCATAGTGGCGCGCGCGCGTCATCGTTTCGCCGATGGCGCCGGTTTCTTCGACATAGGTGATCGCCTTTTCGAGGTCCGCTTCCCCTTGCGGACCGCCTTCGATCACGCGCTTCCAGAAATCGGTCTGCCGCGCATCGGCGCGGGCGTAAGCGAGGATCACCGGCAGCGTCACCTTCGCCTCGCGGAAATCGTCGCCGACGGCCTTGCCCATCATTGCCTGGCGGCCCGAATAGTCGAGCGCGTCGTCGACGAGCTGGAACGCGATGCCGAGATTGTCGCCATAGGCGCGCAATGCCCCGATGAATTCCGGACCGCGCCCGCAGAGCGTCGCGCCGGACTCGGCCGCCGCGGCGAACAGCGCCGCCGTCTTGGCGCCGACGACTTTCAGGTAATGGTCTTCGGTCGTGCCGAGGTTGCTCTCGGACTTGAGCTGCATCACTTCGCCTTCGGCGATGATCGCGGAGGCACCGGCGAGAATTTCGAGCACGCGCAGGCTGCCCGTATCGACCATCATCTCGAACGCGCGCGAGAAGAGGAAGTCGCCGACCAGCACGGTCGCCTTGTTGCCCCAGACGAGATTGGCCGCGACCTTGCCGCGCCGCAGGGTGCTGGCGTCGACCACGTCGTCATGAAGAAGCGTCGCGGTGTGGATGAATTCGACCGCGGCGGCGAGATTGATGTGCTTGTCTCCGGCATATCCGCCCATCTGCGCCGCCGCCAGCGTCAGCATCGGACGAAGCCGCTTGCCGCCGGAATCGATGAGATGGCGCGCGAGATCCGGAATCAGGGCGACGGCGCTGCCCATGCGCGCATGGATCATCCGGTCGGTCGCCGCCATGTCCGCGGCGACCAGCGCATGGAGCCGCTCGACTGGCGATACACCGTCAGCGGCAGGCTTGCGTGTCCCAGGTTTCAACATCAGTCCGTCCTTGCCGGGGAGGCCCAGCTTTTGCGACATTGCGAGGCGTTTATGGCCCGGTCAAGCGCGACATGCCCCTACCGGCCCAGCAAGAGCGGCGGGAACGGACCGGCCATGCGGCCAGTGCTCAAAACCAATAATCCGGTACTTCTGAGCTTCGCTCAGAGCCTGCTCAACGACGCGAAAATCGAATGCGTGGTATTCGATGAAAACGCCAGTGTCATGGATGGAAGTCTGGGCATATTGCCGCGCCGTCTCATGGTGTCCGACGACGATTACGAGCGCGGGCGGGCCATCCTGCAGGAAGGTGTCGCGCGCCAGGAAAGCCCCGATGAGACGAGCGAGGACCGGTTTCTTGACGGCCGTCTCACCGTCCGACAGTTCCTGCGCGGCTTCCGCGGCGGGCTCGATGCCGTGATGCTCGCCGCCGCCCTGCCGGCGAAGCCGGGTGATGCGGTCCTCGAACTGGGCAGCGGCGCGGGGACGGCCAGCCTCTGCCTTGCCGCGCGCGTTCCGGGCGTCAACGTCACGGGCGCCGAGATCGACAGCAGCCTGGTCACGCTGTCCAACCGGAACGCCACCACGAACGCGCTCGGCGACCGCGTCGTGTTCGTCACGGTGGATGCGCTGGCTCTGCCCGCCGATATGCGGCGGGACTACGACCATGTCTTCTGCAATCCGCCTTTCCATGGCCCGGAGGGCGAGCGTTCGCCGCACGAGGCGAGAGCGGCGGCGACGCAGGATGACGGCGCACTCCCGGACTGGCTCGAAGTCGGCGTCAAGCGCACCGCTTCGGGCGGCACCTTCACCTGCATCTTGCGCGCCGATCGTTTGGGCGAAGCGCTGGCGGCGCTTCCGCCTGCGGGCGTTCGCGCTTTTCCGCTCTGGCCGCGGGAAGGCGAAAAAGCGAAGCGGGTCCTGCTCCAGCTCCTCAAGGGATCGCGCGCGCCGTTCGAGGTGCTGGCCGGGCTGGTGCTGCACCGGGCCGACGGATCGTATACCGACGAGGCCGACGCAATCCTGCGCGGGCGGAAAGGTTTGACGTTGTGAGCCGGATATTCGGGAAGGTCTGCCAGAACGGCTATGTCGTGCGCGACATCGAAGCGGCCATGAAACATTGGACCGAAGTGCTCGGCGTCGGACCGTTCTACTATATCGAGCGCGTCAAGATGGATTGGTTCCGGTATCGCGGAAGTCCTTCCGACGCCGAAGTCAGCATCGCGCTGGCGAATACGGGCGATCTGCAGATCGAACTCATCCAGCAGCGGAACGATGCGCCGAGCATGTATCGCGATTTCCTGAACGGCGGTCGCGAAGGGTTGCAGCACATGTCGTACTGGACCCGGAATTACCAGTCCGACTACGACCGCTTCGTCGCGCTCGGCTTCAGGATCGGACAGGAAGGCCAGATCGGCGGACCCGACGGCCGCTTCGTCTATTTCGATACCGAGGCGCATCCCGGAACCGTGATCGAAGTTTCCGACATTTCGGGCAGCAAGGGCGCTTTCTTCGAACGCATCCGCCAGGCCGCCGAGGGGTGGGACGGCACACGCGCGATCAGGCCGGTGCGCTCGGCATGAGGCTTTCATCTTTTCTGGCTGTTTTGCTGATCGGTTTCGGAACGCCCGCGCTCGCCGGACCGCCCTATGTCACCGACGATCCGCAGCCGACCGACGACGGCCATTACGAGGTCTATGCGTTCACCGGCGGCACGGCGACAGACAACGGTTCCGGCGGCCAGGCCGGAATCGATTTCAATTATGGCGGCGCCGAGGACCTGCAACTCACCGCCGTGCTGCCCTTCGCCTACGCCAAGCAGCGCGGTCAGGCGGCGGTGACCGGCTTCGGCGACATCGAGCTCGCCGCGAAGTACAAGTTCCTGCACCAGGACACGTTCGGGCTCGACGTCTCGATCTTTCCGCGCGTGTTCCTGCCGACGAACTCGAATCCGGCTCTCGGCAACAAGCATCCCGCCTTTTTCGTGCCGTTCTTCGTCGAAAAGGATTGGGACGCTTGGAGCGTGTTCGGCGGCGGCGGCTGCACGATCAACCGCGGCGGCGATTCCCAGGATTTTTGCCAGGTCGGCCTGGTCGTCGCCCGCCAGGTGCTGCCGCACCTGCAGCTCGGCGTCGAAATCTACCATCAGACGCCGGACCAGAAGGGCGCGGTGCAGTCGTCCGGGGTCGGCTTCGGCGCGATCTACGATCTCAACGAACACCTGCACTTGATGGCGTCGGCCGGTCCGGGCATCCAGAACGCCGATCTCTCGAACCAGACGACCTGGTACGCGGCGCTGCTTTTCACGTACTAGCGCTGGGCCAGAAGAACGGCGGCGAATTCGGCGGGCGACGCGCCTTCAGGCCAATGCGGCACGCCGGGCGGAATCTCGATGCCGCGCAGTTTCCGTTTGGTCCAGATGTGCGCGACGATCGAAAGCTCGTCGCTGCGGTCGAGCGTCCCGCCGCGGATGGTCACGAAGCCGGGCCTCGCGCTGTTCGTATTGTAGACACGCGTGAAGCAGGTCGGGCAGGCGAACTGCCGCGACGTGCGGCCGCTCGTCGGCGAAGTCAGCTCGAACAGCGCCGGCGCGCCGCTGACTTCGAACTGATCCTGCGGCTGGAAGAATTGAAGACTGAACGCACTTCCGGTCCAGGTCTGGCAGTCGAGGCAATGGCAGGCATAGACGCTGGGCAGCTTGTCCAGATGGACGCGATAGCGTACGCGGCCGCAGCGGCAGCCGCCTTCGATCGGATCGGACATGAGGCGTTATCCCTGTGGCGACGCCGGGATTTACACCGCTATTTCGCGAAGACCACAAGACGGAAACTGCCCGGCTCCATCTTGTAGGGCGGCCGTTTGCCCGGATCGGGCGTCAGATCGGCGGTCGCGCTGAAGACGCGATGCGTGACGGGATCCAGGTCCATCGTGCGTGCGCCGAACTGGGTTGGCGCGTTCTCGACCAGACGATAGGCGTCGGGCGTGTCCTCGTGGATAACGGAGAGTTTGCCTTCGCCGTTCGGGATCAGAACATCCCTGGTCCTTGCATCGAAGCCGGCGCCGTCCGCGCCCTTGCCGGTCGGTATCGTCGCCACGACCTTGCCGGACTTGGCATCCACCACCGCCATCATCTCGTTTTCGCAGGCGGCGAAAAGCCGGGTGTGCGCGCGGTCGATGGCGAGGCCCGACGGCGACTCGCATGGCGCGAGCGGCCAGCGCGCGATCACCTCCATCCGCTTGGCATCGATTTCCGCGATTTCCGACTTGTCTTCGATATTGTCGAAGATATGGCCCGCTCCGTCGGTGACCGCAAACTCCGGCTTGCCGCCGAGCGGAATGGTTCCGTCGACGGTTCCGGAGGCGACGTCGATGACGGTCGAGTCCTTGCTGCCGGCGTTGAAGGTGAAGACCCGGCGGGAATGCGCGTCGAACAGGATGCCGTCCGGGCGCGTGCCGACGGCAATCGTGCCGGTCGGCTTCAGCGTCTTGGGATCGAACACGACAACCGTGTTGTTCGCGCCGGAGGTGATGAAACCCTTGCCGAGCTTGTCGGCGACCGCCACGCCATGAACCTGCGGCGTGTCCGGAATGTCCGCGACGACGTCGTAGGTCTTGCTGTCGAGGACGACGACATGCGTGCCGTGCGTGACGAACAGGTGGCGGTTGGCGGCATCGTAGTAGATGCAGTCCCAGAATGTGTCGCCGCCGAGCGTGACAGACTTCACCAGGTGATAGCCCGGCGCCGCGCAGGCCGGCGCGGCCATGCAGAAAAGTCCGGCAGCCAGCATCAATTTCGCCTTCATCCCGCTCATCTTCGGCTCCCTTGGTGACCGCGTCGTCCGGCGATGATCCGCGCCGCGGATGGCACTTTTACGACCTGCGTCGATGTGCGCGGCGCCGTGTATACAGGAAAATGGGTGATCGGTTGCGCAACCTGCCGTGAGCGCGAACCGTTCCTCGGACGCCGTCCGCCCGCCGGCTTTATCCCGCGCAGTCCGGCAAGCGGGGCCGGCATGCCCGCGCGATGCCCCCGGCGGCGCTTGTCCGCGCTTAGATCGGCCTATAGGTTCCGCCCCTGTTTTTCGGGTGTTCGAATCGTGGCCAAGGCGAAGACATTCCAGGAACTCATCCTGACGCTCCAGAACTTCTGGGCGTCCAAGGGATGCCTGATTCTGCAGCCCTACGACGACCAGATGGGCGCCGGCACGTTTCATCCCGCGACGACGCTGCGCGCGCTCGGCCCCAGGCCCTGGCGCGCGGCCTATGTCCAGCCCAGCCGCCGGCCCAAGGACGGCCGCTATGGCGAAAATCCGAACCGGCTGCAGCACTATTACCAGTTCCAGGTGATCATGAAGCCGGCGCCGGCCGACATCCAGGACCTCTACCTCGAAAGCGTGCGCGCGATCGGTCTGGATCCAGCCGTTCACGATATCCGTTTCGTCGAAGACGATTGGGAAAGCCCGACGCTCGGCGCCTGGGGGCTCGGGTGGGAAGTGTGGTGCGACGGGATGGAGATTTCCCAGTTCACCTATTTCCAGCAGGTGGGCGGGATCGATTGCGATCCGGTCAGCGCCGAGATTACCTACGGTCTCGAGCGGCTGGCGATGTACGTGCAGAACGTCGAGTTCGTCTACGATCTCGCGTTCAACGAACAGTTCCGCTACGGCGAGGTGTTCCACCAGGCCGAACAGGAATTCTCCGCCTACAATTTCGAGATGGCCGACACCGACATCCTCTTTCGGCACTTCAAGGATGCCGAGAAGCAGTGCCAGGAGCTGATCAGCGGCAACAAGAAGCTCGCGCTGCCCGCCTATGACCAGTGCATCAAGGCGAGCCACGCCTTCAACCTGCTCGACGCGCGCGGCGTGATCAGCGTGACGGAGCGCGCGGCCTACATCGCCCGCGTGCGCGCGCTCGCGAAAGCCTGCTGCGAGGCGTGGCTGGCGACCCCGATGGGCGAATACAAGCCGAGGTTCGGCTGATGGCCGACCTTCTGCTCGAACTGTTCAGCGAGGAAATTCCGGCGCGCATGCAGGCGCAGGCGGCCAAGGACCTCGAGCGCATCGTTGTCGGCGCCCTTTCGGACCGCGGTCTGATGTTCGAGGGCGCCAAGACGTTCGCCGGACCGCGCCGGCTCACCCTCGCGCTCGTCGGCTTGCCGTCCAAGCAACCCGATGTGAGCGAGGAGAAGAAGGGACCGCGCGTCAACGCCGCCGCCAAGGCCATCGACGGCTTCCTGCGCTCGGCGGGCGTGACGCTCGAGCAGTGCGAGACGCGCGACGACGGCAAGGGCGCCTTCTACGTCGCGGTCGTCCAGCGCAAGGGCCGCGCCACGGCCGACGTGCTGGCGGAAATCCTGCCTGAGTGTTTTGCCAAGCTGCCCTGGCCGAAATCGATGCGCTGGCCGCAATCGACCAACGCTCCTGTCCGCTGGGTCAGGCCGCTGCATGCGATCCTCTGCACGCTGGACGGGGACGTCGTTCCATTCGTCTTCGCGGGGGTCGCGAGCGGCAACCGCACGCGCGGCCACCGCTTCCTGTCGAACGGCGAGATCGAGGCGCGACGCTACGACGACTATGTCAGGAAGTCGCGCGACGCCTTCGTCATCGTCGATGCCGAAGAGCGCAAGGACATCGTTCTGCACGAAGTGAAGAACAAGGCGTTCGCGCTCGGACTCGAACCGATCGCCGACGAGGGCCTGCTCGACGAGGTCGCCGGACTTGCCGAGTGGCCGGTTGTGCTGATCGGCACGATCGAGAACCAGTTCATGGACGTGCCGGCCGAGATCCTGCAAACCTCGATGCGCACGCACCAGAAATATTTCTCGCTGCGCGATCCCAAGACGGGACAGTTCGCCAATCGCTTCGCCGTCGTCGCCAACATGGCGGCCGCTGACGGCGGCAAGACGGTCGTTGCCGGCAACGAGCGGGTGCTGCGCGCGCGCCTCTCCGATGCCAAGTTCTTCTGGGACCAGGACCGCAAGACCCCGCTCGCCAATCGCGTCGCGGCACTGGCGGAGATCGTCTTTCACGCCAAGGCCGGGAGCATGCTGGATCGCGCGCATCGCGTTGCGCTGATCGCGATGCTTCTCGCCGATCTTCTCAAAGGCGACATCGAGAAGGCGAAGCGCGCCGGTCTGCTTGCTAAGGCGGATCTAACGAGCGGGGTCGTCGGCGAGTTCCCGGAGCTGCAGGGCGTCATGGGCCGGTACTATGCGTTGCATGACGGCGAAACGCCGGAGGTCGCCGACGCCGTCCGCGACCATTACCGGCCGCTCGGACCTTCCGACCAGGTTCCCACCGCGGCCGTTTCCGTGACGGTCGCGCTCGCAGACAAGATCGACAGCCTCGTGACGCTCTGGCATGCGGGCGAGAAACCGACCGGTTCGAAGGATCCGTTCGCCTTGCGGCGGTCGGCGCTCGGCATCATCCGCATCCTTCTCGAGAACAAGATTCGGCTCAATCTTCTGGTGCCGATCTTCGCCGCGCTCGAGCTCGGCGACGGCCAGCGCGAACGGCGCTTCGTCGACCGGCTGGACGGCGCGCTGTCCAACGCGATCCTGGTCAAGGGCATCGCCGACGACCTCTTGCGCGCGGCGCGGACGCGCACGGCGTCCGCCGGCGGCAACACGACCGCCGCCGAGGTCATGGATTTCTTCGCCGACCGGCTGAAGGTGGCGCTGCGCGAGCAGGGCGTGCGTCACGACCTGATCGATGCCGTGTTCTCGCTCGGCGGCGAGGACGACATCGTTCGACTGGTCACGCGGGTGACGGCGCTGCAGCAATTCCTCAAGACGGAAGACGGGACGAATCTTCTCGCCGGATACAAGCGCGCCGCGAACATCCTGCGCATCGAGGAGAAGAAGGACGGCAGGTCCTACCCGGGCGAGCCCGATCCGGCGCTGCTCTCCTTGCCTGAGGAAAAAACCCTGTTCATGGACATGGCGGCCGGTCGCGAACTGATCGCGGCCGAACTCGAACGCGAAAGGTTCGCCGAAGCGATGAGCGCGATGGCGAAATTGCGCGGTCCCGTCGACGCCTTCTTCGACAAGGTCACGGTGAACGCGCCCGATGCCGCGTTGCGCACGAACCGGCTGCAGCTTCTGGCGCGCCTGCGCGAGACGCTGCACACGGTTGCGGACTATTCCAAAATCGAGGGCTAGCGCAGGAAGAACAGCCCCCACAGGCTGACCAGCACGAAGTTCCCGACCCCGAACACCGTCAGGCGGTGAAAGACATTATTGTATGTGAGGTGAATAAGAGTCTGCGCCAACCGAAATCCGACATAGGCCCAGGCCAGTTCCATCACCGTGGCATCCACGCCGTTCGATACGTAGAACATCAGGCAGACGACGTAGAACAGGACCGGCAGTTCCAGCAGGTTCATCATCGCGCGGTTCGGAATGGAGACTTCGCCCGGAACGTTTCCGGACTCTCCAAACTTGAAATCGTCGGCATTCACGCGCCCGGCAAAGGCCGCGCGAAAACGCTGAAACGGAATGAGCAACAGAACGGCAAAGGTCCAGAAGGCAAGCACGCCCATGGGCAGGAATATGGGGCTGTGGGACACGGCGACTCCTATGACAAGCGGTGCGACCACGTTAGCCGAGTTCCGGGTGGCCCGCGCTAGCCTCGACATGCATATTAGGGGCAGTGCAGCATTGACCGGCCGGCGAAGGCCGGTCGTGACGAGGTTCATATGAAGTGGGTCTATTCGTTCGGCGACGGCAAGGCTGACGGCGAAGCCGGCATGAAGAACCTGCTGGGCGGCAAGGGCGCCAACCTCGCCGAAATGAGCAATCTGGGATTGCCCGTGCCGCCGGGATTTTCGATCACAACCGAGGTCTGCACCTATTATTACGCGCACGGCATGGCGTATCCCGCCGATCTGAAGCCGGCGGTGGAAGCCGCGCTCGATCGCGTCGGCGCTCTGGCGGGCGGAAAGCTCGGCGATCCGGCGCGTCCGCTCCTCGTCTCGGTGCGCTCGGGCGCACGGGTGTCGATGCCGGGCATGATGGACACCGTTCTCAATCTCGGCCTCAACGCGGAAACGACGGAAGGTTTGGCCAAGATCACCGACGCGCGGTTCGCGTACGACTCCTACCGGCGATTCATCCAGATGTATTCCGACGTTGTGCTCGGCGTGGAGCATTCCCTGTTCGAGGAGATCCTCGACAGCGAGAAGGAGGCCAAGGGTTTCGATCTCGACACCGAACTCAGCGCCGCCGACCTCAAGAAGATCGCGGGGCTGTTCAAGGATCGCGTGCGCAAGGAGCTCGGACGGCCCTTTCCCGAGGACGTGCATGAACAACTCTGGGGCGCCATAGGCGCCGTGTTCGGCTCCTGGCAGAGTCCGCGCGCGAACACCTATCGCCGGCTCCACAACATCCCCGAAGAATGGGGCACGGCGGTCACGGTTCAGGCGATGGTGTTCGGCAATCGCGGCGAGACCAGCGCCACCGGCGTCGCCTTCACCCGCGATCCTTCGACGGGCGAAAGGCTGCTCTACGGCGAGTTCCTGATCAACGCGCAGGGTGAGGACGTCGTCGCCGGCATCCGTACGCCGCAGCCGATCACCCGGATCGTTCGCGACCGGCAAGGCGGAAAGCGGCCGTCGATGGAAGAGGCGATGCCGAAGACCTTCGTCGAACTGAGTGCGATCTGCGCCCGGCTCGAAGAGCATTACCGCGACATGCAGGACCTCGAATTCACCGTGCAGGAAGGCAAGCTCTTCATGCTGCAGACGCGCAGCGGGAAGCGCACGGCCGAAGCCGCGCTGAAGATCGCCGTCGACATGGAAAAAGAGGGCCTGATCGACAAGCGCGCGGCGATCGGCCGGGTCGATCCGTCGGCGCTCGACCAGCTTTTGCACCCCACGCTGGATCCGAACGCGGAAAAGGAGCAGATCGCCATCGGCCTCGCCGCGTCGCCGGGCGCCGCGACCGGCGAAATCGCCTTCACGGCGGACGAAGCCGAGAAAATCGCAGCCGATCACCGCGACGTCATCCTCGTGCGCACCGAGACGAGCCCGGAGGACATCCACGGCATGCACGCCGCCCGGGGCATCCTGACGGCGCGCGGCGGCATGACCAGCCACGCCGCGGTGGTGGCGCGCGGCATGGGCCGTCCCTGCGTCTCGGGCGCCGGCATGATCAAGCTCGACGCGGTCAACGGCGTCATGACCGCGGGACGTCACACGCTCCGGCGCGGCGACATCATCACGATCGATGGCGCGACGGGCTGCGTCTACAAGGGCCGGGTCGGATTGCGCCAGCCCGAACTCACGGGCGATTTCGGCATCCTCATGGGCTGGGCGGATTCCATCCGCCGGCTGAAAGTGCGCACCAACGCGGACACGCCGGAAGACGCGGCGACGGCGCGACGGTTCGGCGCCGAAGGCATCGGCCTGTGCCGGACCGAGCACATGTTCTTCGACGCCGATCGCATCGTCGCCGTGCGCCAGATGATCCTCGCGGATGCGGAGAGCGAGCGCACAGCGGCGCTGGCGAAATTGCTGCCCATGCAACGCCAGGACTTCGAAGGCATCTTCAAGGCGATGGAAGGACTTCCCGTCACCATCCGGCTGCTCGATCCGCCGCTGCACGAATTTCTGCCGCACAAGGACGAGGAGATCGCGGAAGTCGCGCGCGCCGCAGGCGGCGATCCCGCCAAGCTTCGCGCGCGGGCCATCGCGCTGCACGAGTCGAACCCGATGCTCGGTCATCGCGGCGTGCGTCTCGGCATCACCTATCCCGAGATCTACGAGATGCAGGCGCGCGCCATACTCGAAGCGGCGCTCAACGTCGAAGCGACCGGCGGAAAACCCGTGCAGCTCGAGATCATGATCCCGCTCGTGGCATGGAAGACCGAACTGGACCGCATGAAGGACCGCATCGACGCGGTCGCGGCGGCGGTCAGGGCGGAACGCGGGAAATGCCCGGTTTATATGGTCGGAACAATGATCGAGCTGCCGCGCGCGGCGCTCCAGGCGGCGCAGATCGCGCGCACGGCCGAGTTCTTCTCCTTCGGCACCAACGATCTGACGCAGACCACGATCGGCATCAGCCGCGACGACGCCGGAATGTTCCTGACCGACTATCTCAACAAGGGTGTCATCGCGCGCGATCCGTTCGTCACGATCGACGCGGACGGTGTGGGCGAACTCGTGCGCGTCGCCGCGCAGAGGGGGCGCAGCACGCGCGCCGATCTCAAGCTCGGCATCTGCGGCGAACATGGCGGCGATCCGGATTCGATACGATTCTGCCACGACTCGGGACTCGACTACGTCTCGTGTTCACCATTCCGCGTGCCTGTCGCGCGACTGGCTGCCGCACAGGCTGCACTCGATAAAGTTAAGGATGTTGATTAATCCGTGTACGGACGACGCAGGGAAACCCTAGGTTTTTCCGCGTCAAATGACACCGTGTCACGAATATGAAAAATTTTATTTGACGATTCGGATTTTCGAAGGCACAAGCCGCCACCTTGAACCAAGGAAGGCGGGGACCGTTCGGAACAGATTTTGCGTTCGCTGAGATTTGCAGAAATCCGAAAGAGTCGAAATGCCGATGATCACAAAAACAAGAGATGCAATTTCGCGATCCGATCGCGTGCTGGTCGCTGCCATGGCCATCGTCCTGGCAACGGCGAGCGCGGCCGTCGGCTCGTCGCTGAGCATTCGTCCGCACACGGATCAAGTCCAGGTCGTGACCGTGACCAAGCCGGTCGTGAAGGTCGTCCAGACCCCGGCTATCCCGGCCCCGATCGCGGTGCGCGGCGCGTCCACCAACGTGGTCCTTGCGCGCCTGCTGCAGGAGCACAAATGCCTCTCCGAGGTCATGTATTACGAGGCCCGGGGCGAGGGCGAGGAGGGCCAGAAGGCCATCGCCGAAGTGGTGTTTCACCGCATGAATACGGGCAATTACGGCCATTCCATCTGCGCCGTGGTCTATGAAGGCGTGGGGACCGGCACCTGCCAGTTCTCGTTCGCCTGCGACGGCTCCAGGGACGCGAGCCACGAGCCGGAGCCCTGGCGCGAAGCCCAGGCCCTGGCGGCCCGGATCATGGCCGGCGAGGAGAAGCTCAACGACGTGACGGACGGCGCGGTCAATTTCCACGCCTCGTCGGTCGAACCCGGCTGGGGCGGCTCCTATGTGAAGACGGTGCAGATCGGCAACCACATCTTCTATCGCCGCAACCACGTCCGCCTCAGCGGCGCCTGACGGCGCGCACGGAGAAGCGACGCCGGACGGACCGTCAGCTTGCGCGTTCCGCTTTTCAGAAATTCACGCGGCGGCTGATTGATCCGTCGACGAGCATGTTGATGCCGCTGGTGAACGACGACGCCGGGCTTGCGAGGAACACGGCGGCGTTGGCGATGTCCTGCGGCGTCGCCATGCGGCCCATCGGATTGCGCTCCAGCGCGCCCTTGTAGACCTGCGGCATGTTCTTCTCGATCATGTTCCACACGCCGCCCTCGAAATAGACGGTGCCCGGCGAGACGACGTTCGTGCGCACATGCTTGGGCGCGTACTGGCGCGCCAGTCCCTTGGCGGAATGAATGAGCGCCGCCTTGATCGGACCGTAGGAACTCGCATTGTCCGTCTCGGCCGCCGAGACCGACGAGATGATGACGAAGGCGGCGTCGCCGTTCGTCTCAGCCGCCTTCAGCAGGAACGGCTTGGCCGCATCGAAGGCGTTGACCATGCCAAGGACGTCGAGCTTGAAATTCTGTTCCCATGAGGCGGGATCGCCGCCTTGCGCCATGGCGCCGGCGTTGGAAACGAGAATGTCGATGCCGCCAAGTTCGTTGCCGGACCGCTCGACCCAGCTCTTGAGCGCCGCCCCGTCCATGATGTCGACCGCGCCGCCCGTCGCCTTGACGCCTTTATCCTTCAGCGCCGAGACCGCGTCTTTAACCTGGTCGGCGTTGCGCGCGCAGATGGCGACGTTCGTGCCTTCGCCGGCGAGCGTGTCGGCAATTGCCCGCCCGATGCCGCGCGTTCCCCCCAGTATGACGGCGTTCTTGCCCTTGAGCCGCAGATCCATGAACCACTCCCGTTTTCGTCCGGGCGGCACTTTAGGAGTGCGATTTCAAAAGTCGAGCGCGACGTCCAGATTTACCGCGGAATGGGTGATCGCGCCCGACGAAATGTAGTCCACCCCGGTATCCGCGACGGCCCTGACCGTCGACAGGGCGATGTTGCCGGAGGCCTCGAGCGTGGCACGGCCCTGCGCCAGCGCCACCGCGCGCCGCATATCCTCGATTTTCATGTTGTCGAGCAGGATGGTGTCGACGCCGAGCGCGAGCGCTTCCTCGAGCTGGGCTAGCGAGTCCACTTCGAGCTCGATCTTGGCCATGTGGCCGAGACCGGCGCGGACGCGCGCGACGGCCGGCTTGATGCCGCCGGCCGCGACGAGGTGGTTGTCCTTGATCAGCACCGCGTCGTCGAGACCGAAACGGTGATTGAATCCGCCGCCGCAGCGGACCGCATATTTCTCCAGCACGCGAAGACCGGGAGTCGTCTTGCGCGTGCATACGATCCGCGCCCTGGTGCCGGCGACCGCATCCACCAGGCCGCGCGTCGCCGTGGCGATACCCGAAAGGTGCCCCGCGAAATTCAGCGCCACGCGCTCTCCTGTGAGAACCGCGCGCGACAGACCTTCGATGGTGGCGAGCACCGTGCCCGCCGGCACGGTCGTCCCGTCGGGCACCTTGGTGTCGAATTTCAGCGATGGGTCGACGAGGCGAAAGCAGCACTCGGCCGCAACGAGGCCCGCGATCGTTCCGCCCTTGCGGGCGACCAGCCTGGCCGTGCTGCGCGATTCCGCGGCGATCGTCAGCTCGCTGGTGATGTCGCCGGCACGGCCGAGATCTTCTTCCAACGCGTGCCGGACGATGGGCTCGATGAGAAGGGCGTGCGGCGGACGCGTGAAGGGCAGCGAGGCGTTCATACGGTGCGTGTGGCCGCGCGCGCGGCATCGCGGCGACGCTCGCCGGCGATTTCTTCGGCATCGGCGAGAGTCATGAACGTCCGCCGGCCGGCCGGATCGGTCCTGGGATAATCGGTCCGATAATGGCCGCCACGGCTCTCGTGGCGCATCAGCGCGCCGGCGGCCACGAGCTTGGCGGCCGACGTCATGTTCAGCAGCGCGGGTTCCGCGCCGCCGACGCGCTCGACCTGATTGATGACCGCC
The DNA here is from genome assembly GCA_035499335.1 of Rhizomicrobium sp. Lineage (GTDB taxonomy): Bacteria > Pseudomonadota > Alphaproteobacteria > Micropepsales > Micropepsaceae > Rhizomicrobium. Next base: position 101,794 of record DATJZB010000011.1, read on the forward strand.
AGCGCTTCCGCGAGCCCGGCCTCGTCGCGCTCCAGGCCGACAAGGCGGGTCATGGCGTCGCGCAGGACGTGCGGCGGCGCAGGCGAGGCGAAGCGCTCGGGTGCCGGCGGCGTGCCGCGGCCGGCCTGCGCGGTAACGGCGCCGGAGATGCTGTCCGCGACGCGCGCGCCGAACACGAGTGCTTCGAGCAGCGAGTTGGATGCGAGCCGGTTGGCGCCGTGCAGTCCCGTCGCCGCGCACTCTCCCGCGGTCCAAAGTCCCTGAAGCGAGGAACGGCCATGCTCGTCGCTGGCAATTCCGCCCATGTGGTAGTGCGCGGCGGGCGCCACCGGAATGGGCTGCCGCGCGGGATCGATGCCGGCCTCGCGGCAGGCGCCGAAGACGGTGGGAAAGCGTTGCGCGAAGGAAGCGCCGATGGCTTGGGTGCAGTCCAGGAACGTGCGGTGGCCTGCGGCGATCTCGCGATGAATCGCGCGGGCGACGACGTCGCGCGGCGCGAGTTCGGCGTCGGGATGAACGCTCACCATGAAGCGGCGGCCGGTCTCGTCGACGAGAATAGCGCCTTCGCCGCGCAGCGCTTCCGTGGCGAGCGGCGCGGGGTCGCGGCCGACGTCGATGGCGGTCGGATGGAACTGGACGAATTCGGGATCGGCGATGACCGCTCCGGCGCGCGCCGCCATGCCGAGGCCTTCGCCGCGCGCCTCGAGCGGATTGGTCGTAACCGCATAGAGCGCCCCGAGTCCGCCCGTCGCAAAAACGATGGCCGGTGCGCGGAACAGGATCAGCCGCGTCTGTGTGCCGGAACCGTAGCGGGCGAACAGACCCGTCACGCGCCCGTCTTCCATCGCCAACTCGATGGCGTGAAAACCTTCGAGCAGGGAGATCGACGGCGACGCGAGCGCGCGCTCGGCAAGCGTGCGGGAGATTTCGGCGCCGGCGCGGTCGCCTTTGATGTGCACGATGCGATTGTGGCTGTGCGCCGCTTCGCGGCCGAGCGCGAGCATGCCGTCGGCCCGGCGGTCGAACGGAACGCCGAGCTCGATCAGATCGTCGATGCGGGCTTCCGCTTCGCGCGCGACCATCGCCACGATTTCGGGATCGCAAAGACCTGCGCCCGCGCCGAGCGTGTCCTGGACATGACTCTGCCAAGTGTCGTCGGCGCCGACCGCGGCGGCGATGCCGCCCTGCGCCCAGAAGCTCGAGCCGGACATGCCGGGCCGCGTGCCCGCCAGCACCAGCGACGGGAACGGCGCGAGCTTCAGTGCCGTGAACAGTCCCGCGACGCCCGCGCCAAGGATGAGGGCGCCCTTGCATTCGATGATGCTGTCGATGGAGCGGGACATGGTTCAGGCCCTGGCCGGCAGCTTCACCGCCAGCATGCGGTCGATGGCTTTGCGCGCCCGCGCCGAAACCGCGGGGTCGACGAGCACTTCGGTCGTCATCGTCTCGAGCGAGCGGAGGATTTTGTCGAGCGTGATGCGCTTCATGTGCGGACACAGATTGCAGGGGCGCACGAACTCGACCTCGGGATGCTGGGCGGCGACGTTGTCGCTCATCGAGCATTCCGTGACCATCACGACGCGCGCCGGATGGTGCTGGCCGACATAATCGATCATCGCCGCGGTCGAGCCGGAGAAGTCGGATTCCGCGACCACCTCGGGCGGGCATTCGGGATGCGAGAGGACGACGATGCCCGGATTGGACCTGCGATACGCGCGGATTTCCTCGGCCGTGAACCGCTCATGCACTTCGCAGGCGCCTTCCCAAGTGATGACCTTGACGCCGGTCAGCTTGGCGACGTTCTGCGCGAGATACTTGTCCGGGATCATGATCACGGTATCGACGCCGTATTCGCGCGCGATTTCCTCGACCACCGCGACCGCATTGCCGGACGTGCAGCAGATGTCGCTTTCGGCTTTCACTTCGGCCGATGTGTTCACATAGGTGACGATGGGCAGGCCGGGATATTTCTGCTTCAGCAGGCGCACGTCGGCGCCGGTGATCGAGGCCGCCAGCGAACAGCCGGCCTTGGGATCGGGGATGAGAACCGTTTTCTCCGGGCAGAGGATCTTGGAGGTCTCGGCCATGAAGTGCACGCCGGCCTGGACGATGATCTTCGCATCGGTGCGCGCCGCCTCGCGCGCAAGCGCCAGGCTGTCGCCGGCGAAGTCCGAAACGCAGTGGAAGATTTCGGGCGTCATGTAGTTGTGCCCGAGAATCACGGCGTTCTTCTCGCGCTTCAGCTTGTTGATGGCGTGGATGGTGGGCGCGAAAACCGGCCACTCGATCTCGGGCACGACATGCGAGATTTTCTGGTAGAGCGCCCGCGTCTCGCGCGCGATCTCCGGCGTGTATCGCAGTTCCAACCCCATTCCTTATCTCCCGTCTTGCACCAGATTAATGCTCAACTTGAGTATATATCTAGGGCAAAAAGACCGGCCTTCAAGGGCCGGATGTCATTGGAGTGTTATGCTACGTCTGAGCATAAATCTGTCAAGGTCCGCCGGGGGGATGGATTGGCGCAGCCTGGGCGCGCGAAATGGCCCCAGGAGAGGGCAGGACCCGCGACAAGGCCCACCGGAAGATCCCATAGAGAGCGAAAACCAGGCCGAAGAGCGGGCCGGACGGCTGGCCGGGGACGGGTTCCAGCCAAAGCGGAAGCCGGCCGGCGATATCGATCCAGGCGGCGGCCACATGGCCGAAATAATAGGTGAACGCCGCCACGCCGACCAATTCGGCGATCTGGTAGAGCCGGACCAGTTCCCGGGTCGCGATCACCGAGGCCTCGGTCGCCGCCTTGGTCGCTTGGGAATAGGCCTCGAATCTCCTGGCCTGTTCGCGGGCCTGCAGACGTTGGATTCGGTGGCCGACGGCTTCGAAGCGATTGCCGATCTGCGAAATGTAATCGAACTCCATAAAGAGGTTTCGGCGCATGAAGGCGTCGTAGGGCTGCCAGCCCTCGATGCGCACGATGCGCAAGTCCTGGAGCCGTTCGACATAGGATCGTGCGTAGTGCCGCGAACGCTCGACGCGGTAGATCGCTCCGCCCCGGCAGGGTGTGTCGCCGGTTTCGCTTTTGGCTGTCGACTTGCCGCGATTGACCCGGGCGAGGGCGATGCTGAGATCCTCGACGGAGCGCGCCTGCGCCGCCGACTCCTCCGTCTTGTCGACCTCGTATGCAAGCGCCCGGATCGAACGGTTCGCCGCGAGAAGCCCCGGCATGTCCATCAGGGCGGCGATGCGCAATTCTCCCAGCACGTGAAGGCGGCGCACGAGTCTTCCAAGCTGGCTCTGCGAGTTGGCGTTGTAGACCACGAAATAGCGGAGCGGCGTATTGGCGTGCGCCGATTGCGTCCGCAATGAGCTGCCGTAGATCGCGGCGCCGTCGAGCACGCCGGAGATCGGCACATTGGCCGGCGAGTTCGTCTCGGTTTCGTCGTGCTTTTCGAGTCCGAGCGCCGTACCGAAGAACAGCGGCCGGCGTTTGACGAACTGAAAGACGTCGTAGTCGATCTTGCGTTGCAGGCGGTCGGCGAGGCGCGAAGAGCGCAGCTCGAGGTTGTTTTGCGGCCGCCGGCTCATACGGACCGCGATGTCCGGCGCGCAGACGATGAAGCCGCGGTAATCCGCGAGTAACGTGCCCGGAAGATCGAGCAGGTTCTTCGCCGGCAGTACCGCTGCGATGGCGCGCCAGAATCCATCGTAGAGATATTCGACGCCGGCATCGGCATCGGCGCGCGACAGATCGCTTCCCGAGAGCGTTCGCAGCAGCGCGACGACCTGATTGCCGAGCGGTTGGCCGGCATCGATCGAATCCGCGATGAACGTGATCGTCAGATATTCGTTGTGGATGTCGAGACGGACGCCGAGCCTGGCGCCCTCGGCGGGCGCCAGACGCAGGAACAGCGTGTCGGTATCGCGGATATGGATCTTCGGATCGACGACCTTGGCGTTGCGCATCACAAAACGCGGCCGGTAGGGCGCGCTCGACGGCTGAATGCGATCCAGATAGGCGTTCACCGCCGTGACCAGCTTTCTGCGGGCCGCGCCGTATTCCGTTTCAGATTGTGCGAGATAGGGCGTCAGATCGTCCGGGACGCGCACCATGACGTGGCGCACGAGCGCCGGGGCGTCGACGGGGAAGGTGGGTCTGCGATGCGGCGCCCAGATTGCCTCTTCGGTTTCGCGATCCAGTTCCATGCCCGCCGCCCGTGAGGCCCCAACGCGATTTCGCGGCGGGCGGCGGCAGGCGTCAATGCTTTGCGTTGTAAGCGTTACAAGTTCGTGCGAAGCGCCGCTCGGTCCCGCGAATTTTTCGGCGCGTCCGTCAGCTCGACTTGCGCGTCCCCAGGCGGACGCCCGGCGCCGGGCGCTCGCGCAGCACTTCGCGGCGGAAACGGAAGAGTTCGGCAGGACGCCCACGCGCCTGGGTCGCGAACTTCCCCGTGCGCTCCACGAGACCCTGGTCTTCCATCAGCCGGCGGAAGTTCTGCTTGTGCAGGCGAATGCCTGAAATCGCCTCCACCGTGCGCTGCAGTTCGAGCAGCGTGAAGGATGGCGGCATCAGCTCGAAGACCACGGGTCGGTACTTCATCTTGCCGCGCAAGCGCGCGATGGCCGTCGCCAGGATGCGGCGGTGATCGAAGGTCATGCTGACGCCGAGGGCGTTGCCGCCCGGCGCCTTGCGCCCGTCGCGCGCCGCTTCCTGCACCAGCCCGGCTTCGTAGAGCAGTTCGTAGCGCTCCAATACTTTCTCTTCGTCCCACGGCAGACCGTCGGTGCCGAGGCACAGACGCATCCGGTCGCGGCGAATTTCCGCGGTCTCGCTGTCCGGAGCGGCCTTCACGAATTGCTTCAAGGCCGGAACGATCACCTGGTCGATGATCGAGGGTTTGGCGTCGCGCCAGTCCTCCCAGGGGAAGTAGCGGTACCAGTCGCTCCAGCGCGTGTCCGGCGCCTTGAGTTCCTGCGCCTGGCGCGTGAGCGCGAGATAGCCGACCGAAACAACGCGCGCGCCTTCTCCCGGCGTGGGCAGGTGGCGGCCGCGGTCGCCGAACGTATAGAGCTGTTCGGCGTAGCCGAGCTCCAGATAGGTCTGCTCGCCGACCCATTTGCGCAGGCCGCTGTCGAGGGTGCGATGGTTGAGCGGATCGAACGGTCCGAAGGGCAATGCGTCCTCTGCGCCGGCATGATGCACGACGAGCACGCTCGGCCTTTCGTCCGCGACCGAGACGATTGCGGCGGACAGGCCGATGCTGACGACGTGCTCGGCCGCCATCGTCACAGGCCCTTCAGGGGAAATTCGACGATCGACCCTTCGGCGACGATGATGCCGGGCCCGATGTTCCTGATCGCCTCGATCATGCGTCCGCGACGGTTGAGCAACTCGTCGGCGTATTGCACCAGCAGCGAGTTGGGGTAGGCGTGCGGCGCGCGATCGCGGATCGCCTTGGCCGCATACGCTTCGCTGCCGGCGCCGAGCCGGTCGCACAAGATCGCGTAGGTGGCGGCCATCGAGCGGCTGACGCCGGCCCAACAGTGAACGAGGATCGGATCCTCAGCGTCCCAGCCGCGCGAGAACGCCAGCAGCTCCTCGATATGTTCCCGCGCCGGCGGAGACTCGCCGGCGTGAACGTCGACGACGTCGTTGACGCCCAGGCGCAGGTGCCGTTCCGCGGGGAAGCCTTCAGGTGTCTCGATCATGTGCTCGGGCGACAGCAGCGTCACAAGATGCGACGGGCGGTGGCTCCGGATGACGTCCGGAACGGCGGACAAGGGGGTGACGAGAATCCTGGGCATGGCCGTCCTTAGCTAGCCGAGGAAAGCGACAGGAGGAAGGCTATGTTGACAGCCGGCGGAAGCGGTCGAGGAACTGGGCCTGGGCGTCCGCCGTGGCGAGCGGCACCAGCCGGTGCGCTTTCACGGATTTTGGCGGAACCACGAAGAATCGGCGCGCGACGTCCACTTCGAAGCCTGCCAGCTGCGTCGCTTCGAAATAGGCGGAGATCAGGTCCGCCTTCTTGAACAGGGCCGCAAGCGCGCCGGGCGTCTTCGGCGGCAGACCGAACCGGACATGGATCGCACTCTGAAGTTTCAGCTCTAACGCCTTGTAATCAATCCCGATTGCGACTTTGAACGGACTGATGAGGTCGCCGATCACATACTCCGGCGCATCGTGAAGAAGTGCCATCAGCCGGGCCTCGCGCGTCAGCCTTGGGTTGAGTTCGGTCGTGATGCGCTCGACCAGCACGCAGTGCTGCGCGACGGAAAAGGCGTGCTCACCCTTCGTCTGGCCGTTCCAGCGCGCCACCCGGGCCAGGCCATGCGCGATGTCGGCGATTTCGATGTCGAGGGGCGACGGATCCAGCAGATCCAGCCGGCGGCCGCTGAGCATGCGCTGCCAGGCTCGGGGAGGTTCTTTGGCCATACCGTGTTCCGGATCGAAGGGCGCCCGTTTACCCCAAAGACGCGGCCGGGGCGAGGCCGCGGGCTCACTTGACGCTCGGCGGCTGTTCCGGGGACGCTTCGCGCCGCATCACAGCGGAGACGCGCATGTCCTTCGTCAAAATCCTCGCGCCGCTGACGGGCGGACCCCGTGACGCCGTCGTTCTCGCCAGCGCCTTTGCCGCCGCCAAACCGTTCCACGCCCATGTCGCGGCGTTGTTCGTCCGGCCGGACGCTACGGAGGCAGTACCGTTCTTCGGCGACGGCGTTTCGGCGCAGGTTGTGCAGGAGATCGCCGAGGCCGCAAAAGTCGCTGCCGATGCCGCCGTGAAACTCGCGCGCGCATCTCTGGAGGCGGCGGCCAGGACGGCCGGCGCGGAGATCGTTGCGGCGCCGACGCGGGGCACGGCGACGTCTGCGTCGTTTCGCGAAGTGCTCGGCAATTTCGCCGACCAGGTCACGCTCGCGGCGCGCCTCTCGGACCTCGTCGTTTTCGGGCCGCTCAAGGAAGGCGACAGGCCGGGGCTCACCGAAGCGTTCGAGGCGACTTTGATCGAGACCGGACGACCGGTCCTGATCAGCGCCAATCCGGCGCAATCGAGCTTTTGTCAGAAGGTCGCCCTGGCCTGGAACGACAGCGTCGCATCGGCCCACGCCGTCACCGCCGCGCTGCCGTTCCTCAAATGCGCCGAGAGCGTCGAAATTCTCAGCGTCTCGCGCAGCAAGGATGAGCCGATCGACAGCACCGAGCTGAAGACCTATCTCGCTCTTCAGGGGGTCTCGGCGAGCGAGCGGATCGTCGATGCGGGCGCGCGGCCGGTCGGCGACGTCCTGCTCGAAGAAGCCATCAAGAGCGGTGCGGGCCTGCTCGTCGCGGGCGGCTACGGACACAGCAGGCTGCGCGAAATGTTCTTCTCGGGCGTGACGCGCCATGTCGTCAGCCACGCGGGCATGCCACTGCTACTGGTCCACTAGAACAGCAGTTTTGACGCGACGATCGTGAGGGTTCCGGCAAGCACGAAGCGGAGCGCGACGTCCGGCAGGCGCGGCGCGAAGAGGCTCGCGAGAGTGATGCCGGGCAGCGAGCCGGCGAGCAGGGACAACAGCATCGAGGCGTTGATCGTACCGCCCATCAGATGCCCCAGGCCGGCAAGGAGTGTCAGCGGCACGGCATGCGCGATGTCCGAACCGGCGATGCGCACGATCGGCAGCCTTGGATACAGGACGATCAGCGCTGTCACGCCCAGCGCGCCGGCGCCGACGGACGAGATCGTCACCAGCGTTCCCAGCACGACACCGGTGAGCACCGTGAAGCGCGTGGTCGCCGTCGTGCTGAGTTCTCCGACCCGGCGGACATAGGCGTTGAGCAGGACGGGCCGGAAAACCAGCGCGACCGCCGTGAACATCAAGGTGATGCCCAGGACTTTGGCGATCACCGCGTTCGCCGCCGCGCTGTCGAGTCCCAAAAGGTGGAGGGCTACAAGCGTCGCAAGACACGCGGGCAGGCTGCCGGCGGCCAGGCGGAACACGATCCGCCAATCGATCGTCTCGTTGAACGCATGAATGATCGACCCGCCCGTCTTGGTGACGCTGGCATAGATCAGGTCGGTGGCAACCGCTTTTTCCGGAGAGATTCCGAACAGCAGGATCAGCAGCGGCGTCATCAGCGAACCGCCGCCGACGCCCGTCATCCCGACGAGGAAACCAACGAGAAATCCCGAGAAGACATAGATCGGTTTGATCGCGTGCAAAATCGCCATGCGAACGCTTCGTGGAAAAAGTACATCACAAAATTCGGATAATCAGACGCTGTACAGCTTCTTCAATATCACGCTGCCAGCGGAATAGCCCGCGCCGAATGAGCAAAGCAGTCCGATGTCGCCGGCTTTGAGATCGCTGCTGTATTTATGGAATGCGATGACCGATCCGGCGGAACTGGTGTTCGCATATTCGTCCAGGATGTTCGGCGCTTCGCCCGGGACAGGATCGCGTCCGAGCACGCGACGGGCAATCAGCTCGTTCATGTTCAGGTTGGCCTGGTGCAACCACATCCGCTTGAGTTGCACGGGCGCGACGCCGTTCTCGGCGAGATGGCTGGTAATCAGCTCGGCCACCATCGGCACGACTTCCTTGAACACCTTGCGCCCCTCCTGGACGAACAACTTGTCTGGTGCATTCACCGTCTGGGGCGCGGTGCGGTTGAGGAAGCCGAAATTGTTTCGGATGTTGTTCGAGAATTTGGTCTTCAGGCGCGTTGCGACGATTTCCCAACTGTTGCGCCCGGCGGCGGTCTCGGCCTTCTCGACGATGAATGCCGTGGCGACGTCGCCGAAAATGAAGTGACTGTCGCGGTCGCGGAAATTGAGATGGCCCGAGCAGATCTCCGGGTTGCAGACCAGGATCGCGCGCGCATGTCCGGCCGCAACCATGTCCGCCGCCGCCTGCAAAGCGAACGTGGCCGAGGAGCAGGCGACGTTCATGTCGAATCCGAATCCCTCGATGCCGAGCGCGTCCTGCACTTCGACCGCCATCGCGGGATAGGCACGCTGCATGTTCGACGCGCCGACCAGGACGCCGTCAATATCCGCAGGCGCCCGGTCTGCGGCCTTCAGGGCATCGCGCGCTGCGGCGACGGCCATTTCTGCGAGGATCGAGATCTGGTCGTTCGGCCGCTCCGGAATGCGCGGGCACATGATATCGGGATCGAGGATGCCCGCCTTGTCGACCACGTAGCGCGACTTGATGCCGGAGGCTTTGACGATGAAATCCGCGGAGGACTCGATCAGCGCCGTCGCCTTGCCCGCGGCGATCGCATCGGCGTTCGCGGCGTTCGTCTTACGGACGTACGCATTGAACGCCGTGACCAGTTCTTCGTTCGAGATCGACTGAGGCGGCGTGTAAAGGCCGGTTCCACTTACGGCGAGCGCTGTCACGCGTGCCATCCCCTTGAAATTGCTGCGGCGAGGCTGGCGCAGGCGCCGGGCAAAGGCAAGTAAGTCCTTGATGGATAAACGCCTCGTTGAGGTTTTGTCAGCTAAGAAGGCGACGGTTTGTGCGTTGCAACGCGGTGGGGATCGGTGGTGCAAAGGGAGCAGGGACACGTGGCCGCAGGCGCCCCGCCTGCGCGCACCATGCGGCCGGAATTGCCGGTTGCGATCCTGTCATTGCTGGTCGGCGCGGTGCTTGGGGCCGCGGCGGGACGCGTTCCGGCCGCCGAAGCGCTCGCCGGCATGATCGTTCTGTCGACCGGTGCCGCCGTGATCTTCTGGCTCAATCGTCTGGCAGACCGCGACAGCGGCAGGCTTCTCGAAGCCGAAACGACCTATCGCGCGTTTTTCGAACAGGCGATCGAAGGAGTCTTCCGCACCTCGTCCGATGGGCGCTATCTCGATGCCAATCCCGCGCTGGCCAAGATCTACGGCTATGGCAGTCCGGAGGCGCTGGTCGCCGGCCTGACCGACATCGCCGACCAGCTCTATGTCGATCCCCGCCGCCGCGCGGAGTTCCAGGCCATCATGCAGGCCAATGATCGCGTCTCGTCGTTCGAGTCCGAAATCCGCCGGCGCGACGGCAAGCTCATCTGGATCTCGGAAAATGCACGCGCCGTGCGCGATTGGACAGGGAAGATCGTCTGCTACGAAGGCACCGTCGAGGACGTCACCGAACGCCACCGCGCCCAGCAGAAGCTGCGCGGGGCCCTGGCCGAAGCGGAAGAGGCCAGCCGCGCGAAAAGCGCCTTTCTCGCCGCGATGAGTCACGAATTGAAGACGCCGCTGAACGCCGTTCTCGGCTTCTCGGAGATCATCAAGGATGAGGTGCTGGGGCCTATCTCTCCGGAACGTTATCGCGGCTACGCCGAGGACATCCATGCGAGCGGCAAACGGCTGCTGACCATCGTCTGCGACGTGCTCGACGTCGCGCAGCTGAGCGGCGGCGCGATCACGCTGCAACCATCGACCTACACCCCCAAAGCCCTGATCGACGAAGCGATCACGCTTGCGCGGCGCGCCACCAAGGACGAGCGCGACGTGTCGGTGACCATTCCGGACATTTTTCCGACGGTCGACGTCGATTCCAAGCGACTGCGCCAGGCGATCGCCAACCTGATCGGCAATGCGCTCAAATTCACGCCGCCGGGCGGTGCCGTCTCGGTGACGGTGCGCCTGGAGCGTTCGGGCGGCATGTCGTTCGTCGTGACCGATACGGGGATCGGCATGGAACCCCAGACGATCTCCGCGGCGCTGGAGCCGTTCCGCCAGCTCGACCGCTCGCTCTCGCGCCGTTTCGAGGGCGCCGGGCTCGGGCTGTCTATAACGAAATCGATCGTCGAGCTGCATGGCGGCGTCCTCCTCATCGAGAGCGCCGTCGGCGAGGGGACGACCGCCTCGATCGTCCTGCCGGCCTCCCGGACGAAACCGCGGGCGGCGCTCGCCGGCTGAGGCTCGCATTGCAGCGCGTCCGGCGCTAAACACCGCCCATGAACGGAAAGACCGCACTCGTCCTGTTTTCGGGCGGGCAGGATTCGACCACCTGCCTGGCCTGGGCGCTGTCGCGCTTCGCGCGCGTCGAGACGGTCGGTTTCGATTACGGCCAGCGCCATGTCGTGGAACTGGAAGCGCGGCCGCGCCTGCTCGATCGACTGCGGGAGATGTCGGGCTGGGGAGCCAAGCTGGGCGCCGATCATGTCCTTCCCATCAACACGCTGAAGGCCATCGGCGGCACCGCGCTCACGGACGAGATGAAGATAGAGATGGGCGCGAACGGATTGCCGACGACGTTCGTGCCGGCGCGCAATCTGATGTTCCTCATGGCCGCCGGCGCACTCGGCTATCGCCGTGGGATTTCCGATCTCGTCGGCGGCATGTGCGAAACCGATTACTCCGGCTATCCCGATTGTCGCGACGAGACCATTCAGGCGACGGCGAAAGCGCTGAGTTTGGGCCTGGCGCGCGAGACCGTCGTTCACACGCCATTGATGTGGCTCGACAAGGCGGCGACGTGGCGGCTCGCCGAAGAGCTAGGTGGGAGCGGACTGGTCGATCTGATCGTGCGCGAGACGGTTACCTGCTATGCGGGCGACCCGACGGCGCACGCCTGGGGCAAGGGGTGCGGCAGATGCCCGGCATGCGATCTGCGCGCCAAAGGCTATGAGAAGTACCGGGCCGGATGACCTATTCCGTCAAAGAAATGTACTACACGCTGCAAGGCGAAGGTGCCCAGGCCGGCCGCGCTGCGGTCTTTCTGCGCTTTGCCGGCTGCAATCTCTGGACGGGACTCGAGCGCGACCGTGCGCAGGCGGTGTGCACGTTCTGCGACACGGATTTCGTCGGCACCGACGGTCCGGGCGGCGGAAAATTCGCGACGGCGAACGATCTCGCGAGTGCCGTGGCGAAGAAATGGCCCGGAGGCGGGCGCCCCTACGTCGTATGCACGGGCGGCGAACCGCTGCTCCAGCTCGACGATCCGGCAATCGCGGCACTTCATGCCCATGGCTTCGAAGTCGGTGTTGAGACGAACGGCACGCAGGCGCCGCCGCGCGGCCTTGACTGGATCTGCGTCAGTCCGAAAGCGGGCGCCGAACTCGTGCTCACGCAGGGCAACGAGTTGAAGCTCGTCTTTCCGCAAGCCGGCGCCGAACCGGAGCGCTACGCCGGCCTCGCGTTCGACCATTTCTTTCTTCAACCGATGGACAGTCCTGAGCGCGCCGCCAACACAGTCGCCGCCGTCGCCTATTGCCGTGCGCATCCGCAATGGCGCCTGAGCCTGCAGACGCACAAGCTGATCGGAATACCCTAGACCGACGCTTCGACGGGAAGCCGGCGCGTGTCGCCTTTGGGCGTGCGGGCGCGCAAATCGTCTAGCAGATCGCGCTTCATGCCAGCCGCCGACGGCTCGTTCCACAGATTGCGCCACTGCCGTGGGTCTTCCGCCATGTTGTAGAGCTCGCCTTCGGTGCCTTCGTACAACGACGTCTTGTTGTAGGCCGTGATCGTCCAGCCGTCGCGATAGAGAGTGCGCAGCGAGACGGAAATGTCCTCGAACTGCGAGTCCCACTCGGTGAAGACAGCCTCGCGCTTGGCCGCAGATCTCGCATCGTGCGGCAGGGCCGAACCTTCCATCCATTCGGCCGGTTCGATCCCGGCGATCTCGCAGAAGGTCGGCGCAAAGTCGACCTGGCCCACGGGCTCGCGGAATGTCGCGGGCGCGATCTTCGCATTCGGGGCCGGACGCCAGATGAGCGGCAAGCGCATCAGGCTGTCGACATGGTGCGGACCTTTGAAAAGGAGTCCGAAATCGCCCTGAAACTCGCCATGGTCGGTGGTGAAGAATATGTCCGTGTCTTCGTTCCACCCGCGCCCGGCGACCCGCGCCAGGACCTTGGCGACGGCCTCGTCGATCAGTTCGTTCTTGATGTGGATGAGAGCGTCGATCTCGCGCAGCTGGTCGGGTTTGAGCGAGGCCGGCACCCATTCGGGCGGCGCCTCGAAACAGGTCGCGCGCTGACCCGTCCACCAGTCGAGCCAGTGATGCGGCTTGTCCTTCAGGATTTTCTCGATCTTCTCGGCGCTGCCCGGATAGCCTGCGGGAACGGGGATGTCGCGCCAGTTGACCCGGCCAAGCTCGCTCTGCGGCGGATCCCAGGGATGATGCGGATCGGGAAAACTCATCCATACGAACCAGTCGGCGTCGGCGGGGAGCGAATCCAGATAGGCGATCGTCCGGTCGGCGACCCAGTCGGTGTGATAGAGATTTCGCGGCGTCGGGTTGTGTTTCACCTGCACCGCGCCGGTATCGCCGCCGCCGAACGAATTCTGCTGGAGCTTCGGCGAGAGCACCGGATAGAAATTCTGCGCCACCTCCGCATGCTCGCGCATAAGCCATTGCGGATAGTGCAGGAGTCCGCGCGCGCTATGCGTCGCCAGCTCCATGTGATCGAAGCCGCGATGCGGACCGAAGGTTCCCGCGCGTCCCATCCGGCTCTCTTCGAACTTTCCCGCCAGATCGAGCATCGGCTCGAAATGCGCCTTGCCGATGAGCGCAGTGCGGTAGTTCTTCTTTTCCTTGAGCAGCCGCGCCACGGACGGCGCATCGGCCGGCAAGGGCACGCCGTTCATCCACACGCCGTGCGTCGTGACGTACTGGCCGGTGACGATCGTGGAACGCGCCGGCATGCAGACGACGTTCTGGGCATGGCAGCGCTGGTAATTGATTCCTTCGCGCGCGAGCGCATCGATCGTCGGCGTGCGCGCGATCTTCTGGCCGTTGACGCCGATGGCGTCGAAGCGCATCTGATCGGTGGTGATGAAGAGAATTTTGCGTCCCATCGTCGTCGGCCGGTCCCGTTCTCAGAACCTTGTCACGATTTTGATGAGTTCCGGTCGCACGCGTTCCTCGAGCGGTTGCGCGGGCCGTCCGATATAGACGAAGCCGGCGACGCGTTCGCCGGCCTGCAGGCCCAGCCGCTCGCGGACTTGCTGGCTGTAGGCGGGCCACTCGGTGATCCAATTGGCAACGAATCCCGTCGCGTGGGCGGCGAGCAGCATGTTCTGGCAGGCGGCTCCAGCCGACAGGATCTGCTCCCATGCCGGAATCGGAAGACCTTCGCGCACGCGGCTGATGACGCCGACCACGACGGGTGCGCGAAGGAAGCGGCCTTTCTCCATCTCGATCCGCTCGGGCGACGGGTTGGTTTCAACGTCCGGCAGACACTCCGCCAGGGCATCGCCCATCCGCCGGCGTGCGTCACCTTCGAAGACGATGAAGCGCCAGGGAAAGAGTTTGCCGTGGTCGGGCGTGCGGGCGGCGGCGGTCAGGATCTGCTCGAGCTCAACGGGCGACGGCCCTGGTCCGACCATGGTCTTTGCCGAGCCAGAGCGGCGCGACAGCAGCAAGTCCAGCGCCGCCGGGGCCGGGCGGTTGAGGGAGGGTGTTGCAGAATCCATGACGCGCCTATGCCGGATTGAGGGGGTTGCTGGTCCGAAATGCGATCTTATCTAAGCAATCAGGCGCGCCCGTGCGACCCTTTTTGGGGTCTGTTCACGCTTCTGACGCGTTGTTTTGTAATAATCGGTCGTCCGCTGCTATAAAGCGACACTTGGGAGTGACCATGGCCCTTACACGCGAAAAAGTCGCAACCTGCGATCCGATTTGGAGCGCTTTGCGCGAACAGGCCGAAGCGATGGCACAGCGCGAACCGGCGCTGGCCAGTTTCGTGCACACCACGTTGCTGAAGCATGAGCGGCTCGAGAGCGCGCTTTCCTACCATCTCGCCAAGAAGATCGGCGGCGAGGATCTCAGCCCGATGATGGTGCGCGAGATTTTCGACGAGGCCATGGAGGCCGATCCCGCCATCGGCGCGGCCGTGCGTGCCGATCTGTCGGCCGTTTTCGAGCGCGACCCGGCATGCAAGTCGCATCTCGATGCTTTTCTCTTCTACAAGGGCTTCCACGCGCTGGAGAGCCACCGCATCGCCCATTGGCTCTGGACCAACAACCGCCAGTCCATGGCGCGCTTTTTCCAAAGCCGTGTTTCGGAGCTGTTCGCCGTCGACATTCATCCGGCGTCGCGCATGGGCAAGGGCATCATGATCGATCACGGCACGGGCGTCGTGATCGGCGAAACCGCCGTGGTCGAAGACGATGTCTCGATCATGCAGGGCGTCACGCTCGGCGGCACGGGCAAGGAAACCGGCGACCGACATCCCAAGGTGCGCCGCGGCGTGCTGATTTCCCTCGGCGCGAAAATCCTCGGCAACATCGAGATCGGCGAATATTCGCGCGTCGGCGCGGGATCGGTCGTGCTCAAGCCCGTTCCGCCCGGCTGCACGGCCGTTGGCGTTCCGGCGCATCTCACCAATTGCGCAGGAGCGGACCGCCCGTCCCAGGAAATGAACCAGCTCATCGAAGACGATTCCGGCTACAAGATCTGAAATGTCTCAGAAGGCGTCCCGCAACTTCAGCGCCATCAGCGCCGCCGTGACCATTGGCTTGCGCAGCATCGCGCCGCCGGGAAATCTTTCCGCCGGGACGCGGGCGAACGCATCGAAGCCTTCCGCGCGGCCGAGAACCGCTTCCGCCAGCAGCTTTCCCCCGAGCGTGGCCAGCGCGACGCCGTGACCAGAATAGCCGTGCGCGAAGAACGTCCGCTCGCCAAGTTTGCCGAAATGCGGCATGCGCGTCCGCGTGATGCCCACCGTACCGCTCCACGCGTATTCGATGCGGACGTCGCGCAGTGCCGGAAAGACCTTGAGCATGCGCGGGCGGACGAGTCTTGCGATGTCGCGCGGCGGCGACCAATAGGCCTCGCGCCCGGCGAAGATCAACCTGCAGTCCGGGCTCTTGCGGTAATAGTCGAGAACATGGCGCGTATCGGCCACCGCGCCGCCGAACGGCAGCACTCTTGAGGCGTACGGATCGGGCAGGGGCGCCGTCGCGACGATGAAACTCTCGACATGCGCGATGTAGGGCGCGAGTTGAGGCGCGAGTGCAGCGCTGAAGGCATCGCATGCCAGGACGACGCGGTGGGCGGCGATCTTTCCGTTGACGCAGACGACCGTGCGGCCGTTTTCGATGCGCAACGCCGGCGTGCGTTCGAACAGGTGGGCGCCCGCCTCAAGCGCTTTTGCGGCCAGGCGCCGTGCAAATTTCAGCGGATGCAGGTGTCCTCCGCCCATGTCGAGGCGCGCCGCGACATAATTCGGCGTCCCCAGTGCGCGCGCGGTTTCGCCCCGATCGAGCATGCGCGCCTCGCTGTAGCCATAGTGCGCGGCGAGATGCGCGGTCTCGGCGGCGAGAGCGCGCGCCGCGCGCTCGTTGTGCGCGGCGATGATCAACCCCCGTTTCAGGTCGCAGCCTTCGCCCGCCAGCTCGAACACGAGTTCGCGCGCGTCTTCGCTGAGCGACCACAGATCGCGTGCATGGCGAGCCCCAAGCCACGCCTCGAGTTCCGCCTGGTCTTTGCGATGGCCGGGATGTATCTGCCCGCCGTTGCGGCCCGATGCGGCAAACCCGATCGTCTCGGCTTCGACCAGCGCGACGTTCATGCCGGCGCGCGCAAGATGGAGCGCCGCCGACAGCCCGGTATAGCCCCCGCCCACGACGCACACGTCTGCATGCACATCGCCGGTGAGCGTTGCGGCGGACGTCGCCAGGCCGCCCGTCGCGGCATAGTATCCTTGTGGCGCGTCACTGCTCATGATGGGTGCCTGCCCGAACGCCGTCGGAGCGGTCAAGCCGGTCTTGACCGGGCGACGGCCCCGTGCCAGTTGAGCCGCCAACCTTCGATGAGCTCAGGCAAAGGAGCAAGTCTTGACCCGCAGCGAAATCTGGCGCCTCGAGAAATATCTTCGCAATCTGTTCCGTCTCGACACGATCACGATCGTGGAGCGTCCGAAGCAGCCTGACTCCGTCGAAGTCCAGGTCGCGGGTGAATTCATCGGTGTGATCTTCAAGGACGAAGAAGACGGAGAGGTCTCCTACGCCTTCAACATGGCCATCCTCGAGATGGATCTGCCCGAGGCTCCCGCCAGCAGGACGTAGGCTCCGATTGGAGATGCTGAAACGCTAGGGTTGGCTCTCAGCGAGCCCGGCGGTTTCCTGCTTCGGCTGCTTCTTGAACGTGAAGACGAGGTTGCCGACCGCCCGGCCGACTTCCTTCCATTGCGCCAGATGCGCGCGCTTGAAGCGATAGGAGAGCGCGACATCGTGCGCGATGGGCATGTCGCGCAAGCAGCTGGGACTGGGGACCTGCGGCGAGAAGCGCACGCAACGCAGAACGACCGGGCCGTTGGGCGTGTCGCCGACGAACAGATCCTCGTTCCGGTAGCCTGAATCGTCGCGGAAATTGTATTCGGTCAGGCCGAACGGCCCCGGCTTGCCCTTCGGATTGGCGACGTAGGCGAAGTAGATGCGCGAGAGCCGGTCCGCCTCCGTGAGATTGAGGCGTTCGTCGCGGATCAGCATGTAGACGACAAGAGAGTCGGGAGCGTTGCTGGCGAACGTCGCCGCTTCCCAGTTCGACCAGCCCGCCATGTCGGGCAGCAGGGCGAACATGGCGATGTCCTTGGTCGCGCCGCCCTGACGGCTGCTTTCGAACTCGAGATAGTTCGCCGGAATCCACAATTTCAGTCCGTGCACGCGCAGCGCGATGATGTCGGTGCGCGACGTCGGCGCGACCTGTTCGTCCACGAAATTCGGAGCGCTCGGCGCGAGATAGTAAAGGAGTATGATCGCGGACAGGACGAGCGTGATCAGAAAAACGCCCAGGGGAATCAGCCAGCCCGAGCGCTTGCGTATGGTGCCGTCGGTGTCCGAATAGGTCATCGCCATTTCCGCGGGCCCTGCGCCTCGCGCTCGCGACTCCTAACATGGCTACCCGGCGTTTCTGTGGCTGCCGGTGTCGGCCGCGCCTAATTCTTCCCCAGCGTGGCACGGAAACCCCTACGGGCCTGCCGTCGCCAAACGGTCACGCGCGCTCGAAACGGGACGCAGTTGCAGGAAAGCCGCTTCGAAATGGGACAAAACCGCTCGCCCGACCCGCCGGACCGAAGGCACACGGCCTGCATCGCGGGCTGCTGGCAAGCCTGGTTGGGGACCAAAAGTGTACAGGGATATTCTGGTGGTGCTGTTTGCGACCCTCGCGGGATTCACGGCGTCGGGCATCATCGCCAATCTTTACCGTCTTCTGGCCAACAAGCCGGAAACGACGAGCGGCCGGGTCGGCTACTTCGCCGTGATGATCGTGGCCGGTCCGAATGTCCTGTTCGAGAACGCCGCCACGTCCTTCCGCGCCAAAGCCTGTTCGAGCTTCGCGTTCTGGCTCGCGGCAGCGATCTCGGCCTATTGGAGTTTCGGGCTCGGCCTTTTCATCATCCAGATCGGCATGGCGCTCTAGGTCAGAGCACCGTCAACATTCCGGCGACGAGCGGGTGTCGGACGATATCCGCTTCACCCAGCCTGACGACGGCGATTTCGGGTACGCGCTCCAGCCGGTCCGCGATGTCGCCCAAGCCGGACATTCCCTTCAGCAGATCGGTCTGATCGGGATCGCCGGTCAACACCATGGTCGAACGCCAGCCCAGGCGCGTCAGCAACATCTTGAGCTGCGTGTAGGTGCAGTTCTGAGCCTCGTCGATCACCACATAACAGTCGCTGAGCGTGCGTCCGCGCATGTAGGCGACGGGTGCGATCTCGATGACGCCGTCGGCGACCAGCGCCTTGAGACGCTTGGTGCCGAGACGCTCGGTGAGCGCGTCGTAGAGCGGACGCAGATAGGGCGCCAGCTTCTCCTGCAGGTCGCCCGGCAGGAAGCCGAGACTCTCGCCGGCTTCGACCGCCGGACGGGACAGGACGATGCGTCCGCAGCGCCCGGCCTCGAGCGCTTCCACGGCTTTTGCGATGGCAAGGTAGGTTTTTCCGGTTCCGGCGGGTCCCAGGGCAAGAACAACCGAGCGTTCCTCGATCGCGTCGAGCAGGACCTGTTGCGTCGCGCTCATCGCGCGAACGTTTTTCACATATTTGCGGTCACGAGCTTCGTCGGCGTCGCGCGGGTTCCAGCCGCCGCGTGAGGGAAAGAGGCGATGAACTTTTTCACTGTCTTCGTCGAATGCAATTTCACGGGATTTATAACGCGCTGAACGCTTGGCCATGGATGCTCCCTGGTCAGTAAACGAACGCTGGATGGGACGGAACGGAACGCTATCGCGTTTGAGGGATACGCTTGGCGGGCGTGTTTGCATGGGGCGGCTTTGCCCCGGTCTGTCACGAACGGCACAGTGCAATGCTGCACTCAGTCTGCCCCCGACAAGTCCGCGTCGAATCAAACCTCGACATGAAAAGCGTAGCAGTCTTTATGCGACGACAACGTGAAATCTGTGGATTGATCGGTGAAAACTTTTCAGCCGGCGCGCATATGCGCCGCAACCGAGACGATCGCATCGACGAGATCGATGAGCCGAGCAGCATACTGTTCCGGAATGGCGAGACGCGCGTCGCCGCCGAGGAACGCGTCTTCCAACGAGTCCAGCAGCGCGATCAGCCGCATGTGATGGATGCCAAGCGCGCTTTGAATCGGATCTGTCACCACGCCCGCAAATGCGGCCGCGCTGGCGCTTGCGGCAAGCACCGCCCCGGCGACGGTGAAGGCCGCGACGCCGCCCAGCTTTGCGCCCAGCGCCTGCGCCAGCGCCGGGCCGAGCGTGAGGAATCCCGGAGTCACCTGATGCAGCATCACGCCGCCTGCGGCCATGGTGACGCCGGCACTGACGACTTCGCCGGCCGCGCCGCGGGCGTTGAGGTAGATCGCCAGTCTTTGCGCCAGCTTCTCGTCCATTTGCAGGCGTTGCGTCTCGCCCCAAGGCCCGTTGAGGATGCCAAGGGCGCCATCCAGGCGGCTGTCGCCGAGGATTTCGACGGCGAGTGCGTCGTGGAACGACGGTTCACCCGCGCCGGTATAGGGGAGTTCCAGAAGATCGACGAACAGGCGCCGCTCGATCTCCTGTGTAACCGTGGTGCGAAAGAAGATCTCGCGCGAACGCAAACGCTCCGCCGTCGCCCGGCGCCCGGCGAGCGACAACAGGCCTGCCGCGGCGTTCAGGCCGATCTGCGGTCCGGCCAGCGCCGCATTCAGGGGTGCGCGCCAGAGATCGTGTCCGAATGCGTGGCGATGCGTTTGGAGCGCGCCTGTGAGCGAGAAAGTCCGTTCCACGAATCCGGGCACGCGCGAGCGGCGTTTGCGGAAATAGGTGCGGATCGAGTCTTCGACGATCGTGCGCGCGAGCGCGCTGTCCAGGGCGGGCAGTCGGTGGTCCCAAGCGTGAGTCATCCCCGCAGTATGGCGTGACCGATGCGCTCTGCGAAGTCTCGCCAGTGACCAAAAGCGCTGTCACAATGCCGCCGCAAAGCAACGCCACGGAAGCATCATGCCCATCTATGCTCTGGAAGACATTCAGCCGGAACTGCCGCCGGAAGGCGATTACTGGGTGGCGCCGAATGCCGTCCTCATCGGGCGCGTGCGGCTGCTCAAGGGCGCGAGCGTGTGGTGGGGCTGCGTGCTGCGCGGCGACAATGACTGGATCGTCGTCGGAGAGAATTCGAACGTCCAGGACAACTCCGTCGTCCATACCGACCCGGGCCAACCCGTGACGATCGGGGCGAATTGCACGGTTGGCCATCGCGTCATACTGCATTCCACCACGATCGGTGACGGCTCGCTGATCGGCATGGGATCGACGCTTCTCAACCGCAGTCGTATCGGAAACAACTGTCTGGTCGGCGCCAATACGCTGGTGACCGAAGGAAAGGAATTTCCGGACGGATCGATGATTCTCGGCGCGCCCGCGCGCGTCGGTCGCCAACTGGGAGATCGTGAATTGGCGATGCTGAAGATGTCGTCGGCCGGCTACGTTCACAATCATCGCCGCTTCCGCGATAGGCTGAAGCAGGTCGGCTGATCAGCGGGCGCCGGCCTTGGTGGGCTCGGCCTGATGGGCCATCCATACGCGGCGGATCCGGGCGTCGGTCTCGGGACCGAAATTGAACCAGGTCGCCTTGTTGTGGGTCGCATCGACGATGAAGAGCGTGTCGATCTTCCCGAGCTTGGGCACGAGCGCGTTGCGGACGCCGTTGACGGTCTGATCGCTGACGAGGATCCACACCTGCGGCATCAGCGAGTAAGCCGGACCGAGGTTGAGGATCTCCTCCTCGAGGCCGGAAATCGACTTCGACTTCATGTCCGCGAGTATCAGGTAACGGCCATGCTCGGTTCCGCGTTCGTCGCGCGAGCCGCGTCCGAACGTGTTCGCGATGACGTCGTCGCTGCCGTTCTTGCGCGCGGTCAGGAACTGTCCCGTCGCGGACGGAATGGGTTCGGATTTTTTCGCCGGGGCGAAGAGTGCGCCGAGTTGGGTGTCGTCGCCGGCGGGATGAAAATCCGCGCTGCCCTC
Source organism: Rhizomicrobium sp. (assembly GCA_035499335.1). Lineage (GTDB taxonomy): Bacteria > Pseudomonadota > Alphaproteobacteria > Micropepsales > Micropepsaceae > Rhizomicrobium. Next base: position 123,179 of record DATJZB010000011.1, read on the forward strand.
GGGCGCAACTTGCGAGTGCGCGGCGAGCCGGCCTTCCGCAACAAAGGCTTGCATCTGCGAAAAGCTGTACGGGCCATAGCTCCGCCCGCCAACGCTAATGTTCCAGCTCTCGGCCATCAGAGATTAAGCTTCCGTTGCGGCTGTCAAATTAGGATTAAATAGTTACCCAAGCCTTGCCGAGCCGTGCGCCAAACGTGACACTTGCCGCGCAAAACAAGGGGAAAAGCCATGGCGGACTATCAATTCTGCAAGGTCGAGCGGGAAGGACGGCTGACGATCGTCACGCTGAACCGGCCGGAGGTCATGAACGCGCTCCATGCGCCGGCGCATGTGGAGCTGGCGGCGGTGTTCGACGATTTCGCCAGGGACCCCGAGCAATGGGTGGCGATCGTGACCGGTGCAGGCGAGCGGGCGTTCAGCGCCGGAAACGACCTGAAGGTCACCGCCGCGGGCGGCATGCGCATCACGATGCCGGAGAGCGGCTTCGCCGGGCTGACAAGCCGGTACGACCTCGACAAGCCGGTGATCGCGGCGGTCAACGGCATTGCGATGGGAGGCGGGTTCGAGATTGCGCTGGCCTGCGACCTGATAATCGCGGCGGACACCGCCGTCTTCGCTCTTCCCGAGCCGCGTGTCGGTCTGGCGGCGCTCGCCGGCGGATTGCACCGGCTGCCGCGCGAGATCGGACCCAAGAGGGCCCTCGGCATGATCCTGACCGGACGCCGAGTCGCGGCGGCCGAAGGCAAGGAGCTGGGCTTCGTGAACGACGTCGTGCCTGCGGCGCAGCTCATGGCGACCGCCAAGGAGCGCGCCAAGCAGATCATGGAACTCAGCCCGATGTCGGTTCGCGCGTCGAAGCAGGCCGTCTATCGCGGCCTGAACGAGGCGTCGGTGGGCGACGCGCTCAAGAACCAGAACAGCTATCCCGCGGTCGCGGCGATGTTCCGCAGCGACGATCTGCGCGAGGGGCCGAAAGCCTTCGCCGAAAAGCGCGCGCCGCAGTGGAAGGGCAAATAGAAAAATGCCCCGCGCCGGTTGCGGTGCGGGGCAAAATTCTTCAGACGGTCGGGCTCAGGATTCGAATTCCCACTCGCCGTCGCGATAGCAGGCGGTACCGTCTCGCGAGAATTCCTCCCCGTGACGCCACACCACCTGGGTGAAATCGCGGCAGGTATGGCCGTGCATCCGGTATTCCCGCGTGCTCACGATATAGCCGTGATCGTGGCCGTGCCACTCGTAGCGTTCGCCGACGTCGCCGTAGAAGCTGTCGTGATAGGCCTCGGCGGCGGCCTCGCGATCGTCGCAGTCGATGTCGCGCGAGATCGCATTGCCGGCAAGGCCGCCGAGCAGGGCGCCGCCGACGACGGCGCCGCCGTTTCCGTGGCTCACCGCCCCGCCGATCACGCCGCCGGCGATCGCGCCGAGTACGGTCGCGCCGGCATCGCCGTGCCTGTGGCAATCGTCGGCCATGGCCGAGCTCGCCCCTGCGCACAACGCCAGCATCGCGGCGCCGGCGATCAATCCAGATCTGTTCAACATTCCATTCTCCCTTGGTGACGCTCGCGGCGGCTCCGGGCCGGCGACCGCACGCTTTTTACGCAGAGCTCCGACTCTGCACGAACTTCACACGCCGACGATAGGGCAGAACGGCCCGACTATCGAGCGCGAATCACCCCGCGTCGCGGAATCTCGCACCTGCGTGCGAGTCCCGATTTGACGCGCTCCGCTTGCCGCTTCGCGTTTCAATGGGCGAAGACGATGGCGTGCATGATACGCCCCGGGAGGAACGTCAATCCTCCCGCCAGCACGATTCCGCCAATGTAAACGCTCAGCATGGCAGAACGGTGGCGTGTGATGTCGTGCGACCAGGCGCCTGCGAGGGCGTTGTAAACGCCGAAAAGCGTCAGCGGGATCAGGAGATGGATCGGGCTGAAGCCGAAAAACGGCCCGTTCGGCATGAGGGCGTGAATCCACAAGGTCGTCACCGCCGTGATCGACATGAGGACCAGATACAGATAGCCGAGCAGGCGATGCCACGGCGCGCCTTTTCGGCTGACGAATATCAGATAGGTTCCGACAAGTGCGGCGGGAACGACCGTCGCGACATGCAGCTTTATGGCCAGCGGCGCGTGCAGCAGCGGTTCGAGCGTCACTTGATCCCGCTGTTCATGGCAACCGCCAGCTCTTCCATTGTTATGACACGCCGTACAGGCGGCCGTCGCGATGCGTCAGCACGGTGCGGTTGTCGATCAGCGACGCGACCAGGTCGATGTCGGGATAGAGCGCGGTGTCGTTCGACAGGTGATTGCCGATCTCGAGTATGAGCGCGTCCGCCGCCGAACGGTTCTGGAGGTGATGTCCGTTCGGATCGCCCGCCCGGAATCCCGCGGCGTCTCCGCTGCGCATGGTCTCCTCGCCATCGTCCGTGACGAGGACGACTTCGCCGGCGAGGACGTAGACGAATTCGTCGCTTTGCATGTGCCAGTGTCTTTGCGTCGACCACCCGCCGGGCGGCAGCCGGAGCAGGGTCACCCCGATCTTCGTCAGGCCGGCAGCTTCGGCGAGCCGCTTTCTTTCGCGGCGCGCGACGGGAACGTCGAAGGGCTTTGGGTAGCCCGAACCGAGATGTGACACGATATCTGCGACTTCGAGACGCTTGCCCATGTCTGCTCCTAACAAGGCGCGAGAACAGGCTTCAGTAGGTTCGCGCCTTCGGCGGGATGTATTCGACTTCGTTGGTGAGCGTGTAGGTGTGCACCGGCCGATAGTCGAGGCGCGCCTGTCCGGTCGCCGGATCGAGCCATGCCAGGGTGTGTTTCATCCAGTTCGCGTCGTCCCGGTTCGGGAAGTCTTCCCGCGCATGGGCGCCGCGACTCTCGTGCCGCACGACCGCGCCTTCGACCGTGACGATCGCCTGCTGGATGAGATTCTCGAATTCGAGCGTCTCGACGAGGTCGGTGTTCCAGATCATAGAGCGGTCGCTGACCCTGACATCCTTCAACCGCGCGTAGATTTCGTCGATGCTCTTTTGACCGTTGGCCAGCGTCTCGCCGGTCCTGAAAACGGCCGCGTCGACCTGCATCGCCTTCTGCATCGCCAGGCGCAACTCGGCGGTCGGCGTGCTGCCCTTGGCATTGCGATACTTGTCGAGCCGGGCGAGCGCCTCGTCGCCGGCATTCTTGGGCAGGTCGTGATGACCCGTGATCCCCTTGAGCGACTCCGCCGCATGCGCGCCGGCTGCTTTGCCGAAGACGACCAGATCGATGAGCGAATTCGACCCGAGCCGGTTCGCGCCATGGACGGAGACGCAAGCCGCCTCGCCGACCGCCATGAGGCCCTGGATCGGCGTGTCGGGATTGCCGTCCTTGAGCGTCAACGCATCGCCGGTGTAGCGGCAAGGGATGCCGCCCATGTTGTAGTGGACGGTCGGCAGAACCGGGATCGGTTCTTTGGTCACGTCCACGCCGGCGAAGATGCGCGCGCTTTCGGAGATGCCGGGCAGGCGCTCGTGAATGATCTTGGGATCGAGGTGCGAGAGGTGCAGGTAGATATGGTCCTTGTTCGGACCCACGCCGCGGCCTTCCCGGATTTCGATCGTCATCGCACGGGATACGACGTCGCGCGAGGCGAGGTCCTTGGCGTTCGGTGCATAGCGCTCCATGAAGCGCTCGCCTTCCGAGTTCGTGAGATACCCGCCTTCGCCGCGCACGCCTTCGGTGATCAGGACGCCGGCTCCGAAAATGCCGGTCGGATGGAACTGCACGAATTCCATGTCCTGGAGCGGCAGCCCCGCGCGCAGGACCATCGCGTTGCCGTCGCCCGTCTGGGTGTGGGCGCCGGTGCAGGAGAGATAGATGCGGCCATATCCGCCCGTCGCGATGATCACCTTGTGCGCGCGGAAGCGGTGAATCGTGCCGTCGTCGAGGTTCCAGGCCATGACGCCGACGACCGCGCCGTCGTCCATAATCAGGTCGAGGGCGAAGAACTCGATGAAGAAATTGACTTCATGCTTGACGCACTGGCCGTAGAGCGTGTGGAGGATGGCGTGCCCCGTCCGGTCGGCCGCGGCGCAGGTTCGCTGGGCGATGCCTTTGCCGTAATTGGAGGTCATGCCGCCGAACGCGCGCTGATAGATCTTGCCTTCCTCCGTTCGCGAGAACGGAACGCCGAAATGTTCGAGCTCATAGACCGCTTCCGGCGCGTTGCGGCACAGATATTCGATCGCATCCTGGTCGCCTAGCCAGTCCGAGCCCTTGACGGTGTCGTACATGTGCCAGCGCCAATCGTCTTCGCCCATATTGCCGAGAGCGGCGGATATCCCGCCCTGTGCGGCGACGGTGTGGCTGCGCGTCGGGAACACCTTGGTGATGCAGGCGGTCTTGAGGCCGTGTGTTGCGCACTCCAGGGTCGCGCGCAGGCCCGCGCCGCCGGCGCCAATGACGACGACGTCGAACGTATGGTCGATGATGGTGTAGGCGGTCATTTAGAGCGGTCCCGCAATACGGAGAAGAGCAAAGATCGACGTCGCGCCCGCGGCGATCGTAAATCCGCGCATCAACAACAAGAGAAAGAGTTTCGATCCGTTGCCGTGGACGTAGTCTTCGATGATCACCTGCAGGCCGAGCGCCAGATGGAACAGGAGAATGACGACGAAGGCGGCCATCAGGATCGCGTTGAGCGGCTGCGACAGGAAAGCGAGCGTCGCCGCTTCATGCGCGCCGACCAGGCCGAGCGCCGAAATGCCGAACCAGATCGTCAGAGGAATGAGCGCCGCCGCAGTGACGCGCTGGCGCCAGAAGTGACCGACGCCGGAATGGGCGGAACCCATACCCTGTACTCTGTGAAGCGGGGTTTCGAGGCTCATTGGTAATAGCCTCCGTGTCCGGAGTAGGCGAGGCCGAAAGCGATGACCGCAAGCAAAACGGAGGACACCACCACCAGGATGCCCGTTCTGTTCGCCGTGGGAACGGCAAAGCCGTAACCAAGGTCCCACGCGAGATGTCGTATGCCGTTCAGCAGGTGGTAGCAAAGCGCCCACGTAAATCCGAACAGGACGAGTTGTCCGAGCGGCGTGGCTGCAAGAGCGACAAAGGTGTTGAACGGCTGGGGTCCGCTGGCGACGGCGACCAACCACCAACACAAGAGGACCGTCCCGGCCGCCAGTCCTCCCCCGGTCACGCGGTGGGCGATCGACGTCGCCATCGTGATCGGCCAGCGATAGATGCCGATATGTGGGGAGAGTGGGCGCACGCGCGGCGCCGGGTGCGGAGTATCCGCCATGAAAATCCTCGAAAAAATCCGCAAACGAAGTGCGCGCGAGTGTAGGGCGGGGGGCGCGGTAGTCAACCGCGCAGGCATCGCGAATCGCCAAGAAATCCGCGGCTTTTTTGGCTGCCGGCCGCCTGTCTATTTTGTCACTTTGCACTGCAGCATGACTGCAGGCATTGTCCCGCCAGGCGTCGGGGTATTACCGGAAGAATGAGCGAGTTGGGCAGTTCCGTTGTGGGCCGGTTGGCTGCGCGACCGGGCCGGTTTGCACTTCCGGCCGCGCCGCTCAGCACGCCGGTCGGCGAACTAGCGGCGATCCTGCTGCTGTGCCCGATCCTCCTTTCAGTGGCGATCTGGAACGGCTTTCCGATCATTTTCTACGACACCGGCGCCTACATGCTCCAGGGTCTGGGACACGTCTTCCTGGCCGAGCGCTCGCCGGTCTATTCCGAGTTCCTTGCGGCTGCCGGCGGTCGCGAAAGTCTCTGGTTGGTCGCGATCGCGCAATGCCTGATGACGTCGTTCGTGATTACGGAATTCGCGCGCGCCGTGCGGCCGGGTCTGTCGCTGTGGTCGTTGCTCTCCATCGGCATCGTCGTCTCGATCGGCTCGGGTCTGCCCTGGTACGCCGCGCAGATCGAGCCGGATTGTTTCGTCGCGCTTGTCGCGATCGGGTTCTACCTGTTCGCGTTTCACGGCCCGGATCTCGGTCGCGCAAGACTTATCTCGCTCGCTGCGGTCACCGCCTTCGCCATCGCCGCGCATCCTTCGCACATTGGCCTGTCGGGCGGCTTGCTTGCCGTTCTCGCCTTGATGCGCGTCGCGCCCGCGCGCTGGATCGAGCAAATCGACGTACCGCGTCCGCGCTTGCTGCTCTGCGCGCTGACTTTAGCCGTTGCCGTCGGCTCCGTTGTCGCCTGCAACTACAGCCTTACGCGCCACGTCTTCCTTTCCCGCTCGGGCGCGATCTTCCTCGAGGCCCGCATGATGGAGGACGGCCTGATCAAGCCCGTGCTCGACAGCGATTGTCCGCAAGCCGGCTACCGGATCTGCACCTACAAGGACAAGCTGCCCAAGCGCGCCGACGCCTGGCTGTGGGAGTCCTGGATCAGCCCGTTCCGCAAGGTGGGCGGCTTCGAAAAGCGCGAGCCGGAGTCGGCCGCGCTGGTCGCCGCGAGTCTCAAGCGCTATCCGGTTGCGAACGCGGTGGCCGCTTTGAAGGACGCAGCGCTCCAGTTCGTCTGGTTCCAGACCGGCGACGGCATCGTGCCGCAGGAATGGGTGCTGAACCAGGAGTTCAAGGTCGCCATTCCGCAGCAGGTTTCGGATTACGACCACGCCTATCAGCAGGAAGGTGCGATCTGGTTCCTGCCCGTGAATATCGTGCATGTGCCCGTCGCGTTCCTGGCGTTGGGCTCGCTCTTTCTGCTGCTTCGCCAATTCGCGCGGCGCGGCGAGTGGCGCAAGGCGGTGCTGCCGGCGTTTGTCCTCGTGGCGCTGCTCGGCAACGCGTTCGTTTGCGGCGTATTTTCCGGACCGCATGGCCGCTACCAGTCGCGCATCATGTGGCTGCCGGTGCTTGTCGTGGCGCTGACCGTGTGGCCGCGAATCGAAACCGAAATGGGCAGCGTACTGCGCGCCAAGCGTGGCGCGGCCTGAGCGCCCAATTGCCTTGCGGCGTCAGGCAGAATCCGTCACTTATGGTCGCGTATGGCCAACAAAATCCGCATCGCACCGTCCATTCTGTCGGCTGATTTCGCCCAGCTTGGGGCCGAGATCGCGGCTGTGGAGGCGGCCGGGGCGGATCTGATCCATGTCGACGTGATGGACGGCCACTTCGTGCCGAACATCTCGATCGGACCGCTGGTCGTACGCGCGATCAAACCGCACGCCAAAAAACCGCTCGACGTGCATTTGATGATTTCTCCGGTCGACCCCTACGTGAAGGAGTTCGCCGACGCCGGCGCCGACGGCATCACGGTCCATCCGGAGGCCGGCCCGCACGTTCATCGCACGCTTCAGCTCATTCGCGCTCTGGGAAAAAAGCCGGGCGTCGTGCTCAATCCGGGTACGCCGGTCGACGCCGTCGACAACGTCATGGATCTCGTGGATCTCGTGCTCGTCATGAGCGTCAATCCCGGTTTCGGCGGGCAGTCGTTCATCGAGAGCCAGCTCAAGAAGATCGAGGCGATCGCCAATCGCATCGCGAAATCGGGCCGCGATATTGCACTCGAAGTCGACGGCGGCATCACACCGCAAACCGCGCGCCTCGCCGTCGATGCCGGCGCGAACGTTCTTGTCGCCGGAACAGCCGTCTTCAAGGGCGGGGCGGCGCAATATGCCGCCAACATCGCCGCTTTGCGCGGCTGACGCCGTGGCGGAGCGACCGGCACCGCGACACCTGCCTCCGATCCGCCTGTTTCCGGAAATGGTCCGCGCGGCGCTCTGGATTTATTTCCGGAATCTACGCGTGTGGTACCGGCGCACCTGGCTGTACCGGCGCCTGCTGACCGGCCCGCTATCCGATCGAATCCTGTTCCATCCCTACGACGCGCTACCGCGGAGGCTGGAGGATGCCGACGCCCTGCTGCGCGGACGCTTCAAGTTCGGAGGCGAAGTCCAGGAAGCGAAGGTCGGTTCGATCTTCGACGCCGTCCCGCCGTCGCGGGCATGGGCGGACGCTCTGCACGGCTTCGCCTGGTTGCCGCCGCTCGCGCTCGCCGGCGGAGAACCTGCGCGGAACCTGGCGACCGGCCTCATCACGCAATGGCAGGAGCGCAATGCGCGGTACTCAGAACCGGCGTGGTCGCCGGAGGTCATGGCGCGCCGTCTGGTCAACCTGTTCGCGCACGGCCGTCTGGTGATCGCAAATTCCGACCTGTTGTGGCGGTCCAAGGTGTTCGTCTCGCTGCGCGAACAATCGCGCATGCTGGCGCGCATCGCGCACGAAGCGCCAGACGGCATGCCACGTTTCGAAAGCGCCGCGGCCTACGCGCTTTCCGGCGCCTGCCTCGGCGACAGCCAGCGTCGGCTCGACGAAGGTCTGAAGTGCCTCGAAGGAGAGATCGGGCGCCAGATACTCCCGGACGGCGGACATGTGAGCCGCTCGCCGGAGGCTCTCGTCCATTGCTACCGGCTCATCGTGATGGTGATGGATGCGCTGGCGGCCGGTTCGCTCGAGGTCCCGCACCCCATCCGCAGCGCTTACGACCGTATCGCGCCGATGATAAGATTTTTCCGGCACGGCGACGGCGCGCTCGCGTTGTTCAACGGCGGAACCGAGTGCGATCCGAAAATGATCGCCGGACTCCTCGCACGCGATGAGGTTCGCGGCCAGCCTTTCGCCTACGCACCCCATTCGGGCTACCACCGCATGACGGCGGGAAAGACCTTGGCGCTTCTCGACTGCGGCAAGGTTCCTCCACCGCCGTTTTCCAAGTCGGCGCATGCGGCGTGTCTTGCGCTCGAGCTCAGCAGCGGGCACCACCGCATCGTCGTCAATTGCGGAGCCGCAGGCTCGACGCACCCGCGTTGGGAGTCGGCGCTGCGGGCGACGGCCGCGCACTCGACGGTGAGCCTGTCCGACGTTTCGATGGCGGCGATTCTTTCCCCGGGAATCGGACGGGATTTGTTGGGACCGGTTCTCTTGGGCGGTCCGGCCGACATCGAGACGCACCGGGTGGAAACGCCACAGGGCTGGAGCGTCGAAGCCAGCCATGACGGCTATCTCAATCAGTTTGGACTGCGGCATGAGCGACAGGTTACGGTGTCGCAACAGGGTCTCGCGGTGACGGGGTCCGATCGCCTGCTGCCGAAATCTTCCAGGGCGCGGCCGCCAATTCCGTTCGCGATACGATTTCACATTCATCCCGATGTACGGGTGTCGCCCTCGCAGGGCGGCGGCATTCTGCTGAAGCTGCCGAACGGCGAGGGCTGGCGCTTCCGCACCGGCGCGCAGCTTGCGGTCGAGGAAAGCGTCTATCTGGGAGGTGATGCGGTGCGCCGTACCGAGCAGCTGGTCATCTCCGGCGAGGTCCGGGACCAGCCCGTCGAGGCGGCCTGGATCTTCGAGCAGATCGGGGCATCGTGACGCTTTTTCCCTGACCGCCGGCGTGCCAACATGCGCGAAGCGATTTGACAACCACAATATCCGACAGGGTTTTCATGGTTCAGTTCACACTGCCGAAGGGCAGCAAGGTCACCAAGGGCAAGGTCTGGCCCGCGCCGAAGACCGCCAACGGTAAGAAGCCGAAGCGCTCCAAGGACTTCAAGATTTATCGCTACGATCCGGACCAGAGCGCCAATCCGCGCGTCGACACCTATACCGTCGATCTGGAGAGCTGCGGACCGATGGTTCTGGACGCGCTCATCAAGATCAAGAACGAGATCGACCCGACGCTGACGTTCCGCCGGTCGTGCCGCGAGGGCGTTTGCGGGTCGTGCGCCATGAACATCGCCGGCGGCAACACGCTCGCCTGCACGAAGGCGATCTCCGACGTGTCGGGCCCGATCACCGTCTATCCTTTGCCGGCCATGCCGGTGGTCAAGGATCTCGTCCCCGACCTGACGAACTTCTACGCCCAGTACGCGTCGATCGAGCCATTCCTGCAGACCAAGACGGCGCAGCCGGAAACGGAATGGAAGCAGTCGCCCGAAGAACGCGCCAAGCTCGACGGTCTTTACGAGTGCATCCTCTGCGCCTGCTGCTCGACCTCCTGTCCGAGCTATTGGTGGAACTCGGAGCGCTATCTCGGACCGGCAGCCCTGCTGCAATCCTATCGCTGGCTCGCCGACAGCCGCGACGAGCACACGGGCGAACGTCTCGACAATCTCGAGGATCCGTTCCGTCTCTATCGCTGCCATACGATCATGAATTGCGCCAACACCTGTCCGAAGGGACTTAATCCCGCCAAAGCCATCGGCGAGATCAAACAGATGCTGGTGAAGCGCAGCGTCTGAGTACGCCGCCGCCGCGTGTCGGGGTTCAGGCGCCGAGGGTGACGGGCGGGCTGACGCGGGCGCGCAGCCGCAGCACCGACCACATGACGGCTCCGGCGGCTCTGGCCAGGAATCCCTGCGGCGCCGCGCCGATCGCCTTCGCGACCATCTGCACGAGTCGCTGGATGTGCCGGCGCCGGTAGATGCTCATGGTCGCGTAGCTCTGCGCACGCGCATACAGAGCCCGGTCGTACGGTCTTTCGGCGGTTTCGACGGCGGGGACATTGGCGCAGTAAAAGGCGTAGGACAGTTCGTCATCGTCGGACTCTGCGATGCGCCCTACGGCCACCGCAGCCCGTCGCCAGAACGGGAGGTCCGGCTCATTCTGGGCCTGAAGAGTCTCGAAGAAGAGCTTGTAATGTCTGTATTCGTCGGCGGCTATGCGTCCGGCGATTTCCTTGAGGACCGGTTCTTCGGTCGCGTCCTTGATGGCCGTGTAATAGGATGAGGTCCCGCTCTCGACGACGCAACGCGAGATCATTTCACCGCGGCGGCTGCCGCGAATCGATTGCCCTTCGTCGCCGGCAAAATGGGCGGGCTGGTAGCCCTCCCGGAACCTGCGGAACGCCTCTTCGAGTTTGAAGCTCGGGTCGGCCATTTCGGCCCAGCGCCCGAGGGCGCGTCCGTGCTGGCTTTCCTCGCAGCCCCATTGCTCGATTGCGGTGATGGTCTCTGGGCCCGCGTCTTTGAACACGCGCTTGAGATAGGCGACGTAGTCGGGCGCGTTGAGCTCGACCAGGGCCGCCGACTTGATCGCGGCGATCATCCAGGGAGTGGCCCGGGCACGGTCGAAAGCCGACCATTGGACATCCTCCAACTGCCAGCCTTGCCTGTAGATGGCGGCGTCCGTCATCGGTGTTCCGTCATGCACCTGTCATGGCGCTTATACCAAACCCACTTGCGGGATGTGAACCCGCAAAGGCATGCCGATACTGACGCAATGTCAGGTTTACGGGGTCAGAAAGCAGCGCGGACCTGCCTGAGATCGTCGAGTTCTTCCGAGGCCCGGGCGCGTTCCGCGTCGGTTCTTGCGGCGGCAACATCTTCCTCCGCATCGCGGATGCGCTGGTCGAGATCGGCAAGATCGACTTCCGCCATCGGCAGTGCTTCTTCGGCGAGCACGGTGATCTTGCTCGGCGAGATTTCGACGAACCCGCCGCGGATGAAGTATTTCGCATCGCCCTGCGCCGCGCCCTGAACGCTGATGGTGCCCGGACGCAGCGTAGAGATCACCGGCGAATGACCGGCCATGACTCCCATATAGCCTTCCGCGCCCGGAACGGTGACCATTTCCGCCTGGTCGGAGAGCAGAAGCCGCTCCGGCGAGACAAGGTCGAATGCGATCTTGTCAGCCATTACGCCGCTTCCGCCGCCATCCGCTGCGCCTTGGCCACGGCGTCCTCGATCGTGCCGACATTGTAGAACGCCTGCTCGGGCAAATGGTCGAACTCGCCGTCGACGATCGCCTTGAACGAGCGGATCGTGTCGGCCAGCGGCACGAACACGCCGGGCAGGTTGGTAAACACTTCGGCGACATGGAACGGCTGCGACAGGAACCGCTGGATCTTGCGCGCGCGCGCCACGATCAGCTTGTCGTCTTCGCTGAGTTCGTCCATGCCCAGAATGGCGATAATGTCCTTGAGCGCCTTGTACTGTTGCAGCACTTCCTGCACGCGGCGCGCCACCGAGTAATGATCTTCGCCGATGACGTTCGGATCCATGATGCGCGACGTGGAGTCGAGCGGATCGACTGCCGGGAAGATCGCCAGCGCAGCGATGTCGCGGCTGAGCACCGTCGTCGCATCAAGGTGCGCCATCGACGTGGCCGGCGCGGGATCGGTCATGTCGTCGGCCGGGACGTAGATCGCCTGCACCGAGGTGATCGAACCCTTGTCGGTCGAGGTGATGCGCTCCTGCAGATTTCCCATCTCGCTCGCGAGCGTCGGCTGATAGCCCACGGCCGAGGGAATGCGGCCAAGCAGCGCCGACACTTCCGAACCGGCCTGGGTGAAGCGGAAGATGTTATCGATGAAGAGGAGCACGTCCTTGCCTTCGACATCGCGGAAATATTCCGCCTGCGCGAGTCCCGTGAGAGCGACGCGGGCGCGGGCGCCGGGCGGCTCGTTCATCTGGCCGTAGACCAGAGTGCACTTCGAGCCGGCGGTCGAGCCCGTCTTGGGGTCGACGTTGACCTTGGAGTCGATCATCTCGTGATAGAGATCGTTGCCCTCGCGGGTGCGTTCTCCGACCCCGGCGAGCACGGAGTAGCCACCATAGGCCTTTGCGATGTTGTTGATCAGCTCCTGCATGGTAACTGTCTTGCCGACGCCAGCGCCGCCGAACAGGCCGATCTTTCCGCCCTTGGTGTAGGGGCAGAGCAGGTCGATGACCTTGATGCCGGTGACGAGAACCTCGGCCGCGCCGGCTTGCTCGGCGAACGTCGGCGCGTCGCGATGGATGTTTGCCATGTTCTCGTTCGAGATCGGACCGGCTTCGTCGATCGGCTCGCCGATGACGTTCATGATGCGGCCGAGCGTCGCCGGGCCGACCGGAACCTTGATCGGGCTGCCGGTGTCGACGACTTCGGCGCCGCGCACCAGACCCTCGGTCGCGTCCATCGCGATCGCGCGCACGGCGTTTTCGCCGAGATGCTGGGCGACCTCGAACACCAGGCGGACCGGCTTGCCGGTTTTCGGATCGATGTTCGTCGTCTCCAGCGCATTCAGGATGGCCGGCAGATCGCCGTCGAACTCAACGTCGACGACAGCGCCGATAATCTGCGTGAGGCGGCCCTTGGCGTTGGTTTTGGCTTGTACGGACATGGCTCAGGTCTCTTTCATTGAAGGCGGATCAGACGGCGGAAGCACCGGAAATGATTTCGATCAGCTCCTTGGTGATCTGCGCCTGACGGGTGCGGTTCATTTGAATGGTGAGGGCTTTGATCAGGTCGCCCGCGTTGCGCGTGGCATTGTCCATGGCCGTCATCTGGGCGGCGAAAAAGCCGGCCTGGTTGTCGAGCATGGCGGCGAGCAGTTGCGTCGTGATGTTCTTGGGCAGCAGCGCTTCAAGGATCGTCGCCTCGTCCGGCTCGTACTCGTAAAACGCGCCCTTCGCGTCGGAGGCCTCGACCACAGCGGGAATGAGCTGACGCACGGTCGGGGTCTGCACGACGACGGATTTGAAACGGCTGGAGATGAGCGTGACGACGTCGACTTCGCCGCTCAGATACATTTCGATCACCTTCTCGGCGATCGGGCGGACGAGGGCGACGGTCGCGGTCCTGACCCCGGCTTCGTAATTCTCGACGAAGCGGGCGCTATGGGCGCGGCGCAACTGATCGCGGCCCTTGCGTCCGATCGTGATGATGCGGACGTCCTTGCCCTGGCTCAGGAGTTGCGCGATCTGCTCACGCGCGGCGCGGACGATGCCCGAATTGAAACCGCCCGCGAGTCCGCGGTCGGCCGTCGCGACGATGAGCAGGTGGCGCTGGTCCTTGCCGTTTCCCGCCAGCAGCAGCGGCGCCGACGGGCCGGACACGCCCGCGGCCAGGCTCGCGATCACGCTGGCCATGCGCGCGGCGTAGGGGCGCGCGGCTTCGGCCGCCGCCTGAGCGCGCCGGAGCTTGGCCGCCGCGACCATCTGCATCGCCTTCGTGATCTTCTGCGTGGACTTCACGCTTCCGATCCGGGTGCGCATTTCCTTGACGGATGCCATGACCCTAAGTCTTCCTCAGTCTAGGCGACGAACGTCTTGGCGAAGTCGGCGAGCGCCTGCTTGAGCATGTCCTCGAGTTCGTTCGTCAGCGCCTTCTGCGTCCGGATGCCTTCGAGAATCTTGGGATAGCTCGCTTTCAGCTTCGAAATCAGCGCTTCCTGGTAGGAGCCCACTTTGGACGTCGGGATCGGATCGAGATATCCGCGGGTGCCTGCGTAGATCACCGCCACCTGCTCTTCGACGGCGAAGGGCTTGTACTGCGGTTGCTTCAGGAGTTCGGTCAAACGCTCGCCGCGTGCCAGCATCTTCTGCGTGGCCGCGTCGAGGTCCGAACCGAACTTCGCGAAGGCAGCCATTTCGCGATACTGCGCAAGCTCGGCCTTGATCGGGCCGGATGCCGTCTTCATCGCCTTGATCTGTGCGGACGAGCCGACGCGGCTGACCGAGATTCCGACGTTCACCGCCGGGCGGATGCCCTGATAGAAGAGGTCGGTTTCGAGGAATATCTGTCCGTCCGTGATCGAGATCACGTTGGTCGGGATGTAGGCCGAGACGTCGTTGGCCTGCGTTTCGATGATCGGCAGGGCGGTGAGCGAACCGGCGCCGTAGTCTTCGTTGAGCTTCGCGGCGCGCTCGAGCAGGCGGCTGTGCAGGTAGAACACGTCGCCGGGATAGGCTTCGCGGCCCGGCGGACGGCGCAGCAGGAGCGACATCTGGCGATAGGCGACGGCCTGCTTGGAAAGATCGTCATAGATGATCAGGGCGTGCATCGCGTTGTCGCGGAACCATTCGCCCATGGCGCAACCAGAGAACGGCGCCAGGAACTGCAGCGGCGCAGGCTCGGATGCCGTCGCCGCCACGACGATGGTGTAGTCCATCGCGCCCGCGTCGGTGAGCGTCTTGACGATCTGCGCGACCGTGGAGCGCTTCTGTCCGATGGCGACATAGATGCAGTAGAGCTTCGCGGTTTCGTCGCCGCCGGCGTTCACCGATTTCTGGTTGATGATGGTGTCGATGGCGACCGCGGTCTTGCCGGTCTGCCGGTCGCCAATGATGAGCTCGCGCTGGCCGCGTCCGATCGGGATGAGCGAGTCGATCGCCTTGAGTCCGGTCTGCACGGGCTCGTGCACGGATTTGCGCGGAATGATGCCGGGCGCCTTCACGTCCACGCGGCGGCGTTCGGCGACGTTCTGGATCGGTCCCTTGCCGTCGATCGGGTTGCCGAGCGGATCGACGACACGTCCGAGCAGCCCTTTGCCGACGGGAACGTCCACGATCGCGCCGGTGCGCTTGACCGTGTCGCCTTCCTTGATGGTGCTGTCGTTGCCGAAAATCACCGCGCCGACATTGTCGCTTTCCAGGTTCAGCGCCATGCCCTTGATGCCGCCCGGGAACTCGACCATCTCGCCGGCCTGGACGTTGTCGAGGCCATAGATGCGCGCGATGCCGTCGCCGACGGACAGGACCTGGCCGACTTCGCTGACTTCGGCTTCGGCGCCGAAGTTCTCGATCTCCCGCTTCAGGATCGCGGAAATTTCGGCGGGCTGGATATCCATTTCAATTACCTCTCATGGCCGCGCGAAGGCTTGTCAGCTTCGTGCGCAAGGACGAATCGATCATGCGCGATCCCACTTTGACGACGAGGCCGCCGAGAAGGGTGGGATCGACTTTCGCTTCCAGGCGCGGGTTGCGCCCGAGTTTCGATTTGAGGGCGGCTTTGAGCGCTTCGGTCTCGGCGTCCGAGAGCGCACGCGCGGACGTGACCTGCGCCTGCACCTCGCCGCGCTGGCGCGCGAGGCGGCGTTCGAACGCCCGAATGACTTCGGTGAGAACTGAAAGGCGGCGCTTGGCCGCCATGACGAGAATAAACTGGGTTGTGAGCTTGGCGGCGCCGATTTTCTCGAGAACCGCCTTCATGGCGCGGGCCTGCTCCTCGCGCGTGAATACCGGGGCTTTGACCAGACGCTCCAGATCGGCGCTCTGGCCGACCAGCGAGCGAAGCGCAACGAAATCCCTCTCCACCGCTTCTAGGGATTTCTCGTCCTGGGCCAGCTCGAAAATGGCGCTTGCGTAGCGATCCGCCAGTCCGGTTTCCTGTGCCTGTTCCGCCGCCACGTCCGCCCTTCGGCGGCCTGCGCTCTCGGGGTCCGCGCCAGTCGCCTAACTAGTTGAATTCGTTCGAGAAATTACTCTAGCTGCGAGTCAGTCCCGACGCGCGCGATGCAGTTAGCACGCGTGTTAAAGCGGCGCAACAATCCACCACTAGCCGTGGTGTCGCGGGGTTGGACAGCCACAGTTGCTCCGATTTCCGATGCTATTTCAGAACGCATCGCTAACCACGCCTCTCAGCCGACCCTTAACCGCTCGGCGCGCAAGCTCGCCCGTGTGGGGTAGGGGCAGAACGCCATGCGGGACCAGTTCGTCGTAGCGTTTAAGCAGGTTTTCGGTTTTCTCGTTCAGGGCATCGACTTCGAGGCCGACAAGCGCCGCGCCTTCGAAGCGGAATTGCGGGACTTGATCGCGCCGCACATGCCGGTGCTGATCCATCGCCGCGCAAAGCTCCTCGCGGAGATGGGCGACGAGCGCTGGTCGGACGAGCTCCAGACCTTCATGCAGCGCAGCCTTTGGCCCTTGCTCGGGCCCGACCGGGAGTATGCCGACCGTAACCGCACCTTCGTCATGCTCATGCTCGACGTCGCGATCGAGCGCGAACAGCGTCGCGCCGCCGAGGAACGCGTCGCCGTCATGCCGCAGGTCTCGCGCTTCGACGCTACCTGGGCGACCTGATCCCGCGCGACTTGTCGCAAACCCCCTAAAGCGGATTGCCTGTTTCGCGGGCAATGTCCACTCTCCGAGCAGATTGTGCCGCCCAAGAATGCGGCAAGCTGGGGGAAATATGATCGACAGCGGCGATACCGCGTGGCTGCTAACGTCAACCGCGCTCGTTCTCATGATGACGCTGCCGGCCCTCGGCTTCTTCTATGCGGGCCTCGTCCAGTCCAAGAACACGCTATCGGTTCTTGCCCAATGCGTGGGCATCGCGGCGCTGGTCTCGGTTCTGTGGTTCGTCGTCGGCTACAGCCTCGCCTTCTCGGGTAGCGGCGCCCTGATCGGCGACCTCGGACAGGCGCTGCTCGCGGGCGTCGGTCGCAAGGCCGCGCATGCCGGGACGAAAATTCCGGAGTCGGTCTACGTCATGTTCCAGATGACGTTCGCGATCATCACGCCCGCTCTCATCATCGGCGCCTATGTCGAGCGCATCAAATTCGGCGCGGTGCTTCTCTTCTCCGCGCTCTGGCTTCTGGCCGTGTACGCGCCGGTAACGCATTGGATCTGGGGCGGAGGATGGCTCGCCGTGCGCGGCGTGATGGATTTCGCAGGCGGCATCGTCGTGCACGTCACCGCGGGCGCGTCGGCGCTGACGATCGCCTGGATGCTCGGGCCGAGACAAGCGTTCCTGCGCGGCGCCCATCCGCCCCATGCGCCGTGGATGGTGATGGTCGGAGCCTGCCTGCTGTGGGTCGGCTGGTTCGGCTTCAACGCGGGCAGCGCGGTGAGCGCCGGCGGGGACGCCGGAATGGCGATGCTCGCGACGCACCTGTCGGCGGCGACGGCGACGATCACCTGGATCGCGATCGAATGGTTCTGGTTCGGAAAACCGAGCCTCGTCGGCGCCGTCACCGGAACGATCGCCGGTCTCGCGACGATCACGCCGGCATCCGGATATGTCGGTCCCGAAGCCGCCGCGCTGCTCGGATTTGCCGGCGGCGTCGTCTGCTACGGCGCAGTGATGCTGGTTAAGCGCGTGATGGGAGTCGACGATGCGCTGGACGTGCTCGGTGTGCACGGCGTGGGCGGTGCGCTCGGAACGCTATTGCTGCCGTTTCTCGTCTCGCTCGGCAGCGGCGGGGTCGCGCTTCCGCGCGGCGTGTTCGCGCAGCTCGCAGTGCAGGGCGAAGGCGTGATCGCCGCCGCCGCGCTTTCGGTTGCCGGGACCTTCGTGCTTGTAAAGATCGTCTCCTGGCTGGTGGGACTGCGCGTCGATGCCGAGCAGGAAACCCAAGGTTTGGATTTCTCGTCGCACGGCGAGACCGCCTACAATCTGAATAGCTGAGGAGCGCGTCATGAAGTTCATCATCGCCATCATCCAGCCCTATCGCCTCGATGCGGTGCGCGGCGCGCTTCAGTCGCTCGGCATCGAAGGGCTGACGGTCACGGAAGTGCGCGGCTACGGGCGCCAGAAGGGACACAAGGAAGTCTATCGCGGAGCCGAATATGCGATCTCCTTCGTTCCCAAGCTGAAGATTGAAGTGGCGGTCACGGCGGACCGGGCGGAGGACGTGATCTCCGCGATCCAGGAGTCGGCCCGAAGCGGCAAAGTGGGAGACGGCAAGATCTTCGTTCTCGATCTCGAGACCGCCTTGAGAGTGCGAACGGGCGAGCGCGACGCGGACGCGCTCTAGGGCCGTGCCGAAATCGGGGCGCCTGACAGGTTGGCCGCCTTCTTCGCCGTCCGGCCGTCGAACTTTGCCCGCGCCGCTTCTATGCGGACCATGTTCTTGAGGGCCCAATCGCTGAGCGCGGTGACGGGCTCGAGGAGCGAGCGGCCGAGCGCAGTCAGTTCATAATCGACGCGCGGCGGAATGGTCGGAAAAATCGTCCGCGTCACGAGTCCGTCGCGTTCAAGCCCCCGCAACGTCAACGTCAACATGCGCTGCGAGATTCCGCCGATTTCTCGCTTGAGTTCGTTGAAGCGCATGGGGCGCATGCCGAGACGGTTGACGATCAGGACGGACCATTTGTCGCCGATGCGCTGCAGCACACCGGAGATTGCGCGGCAGTCGCCGGTGTCACGTATGTTACCTTGTTTCATCTGCGTGCCTTCTTGCGCGATGCATCGACAGGCATCATCTTAAAGTAAGTTACGAATTGTAACTTGGCATCAAACAGGTACTATTTCAAGGAGAGGCCCATGGCCCTGAAGCTTCAGACCATCATCGTCAGCACG
Source organism: Rhizomicrobium sp. (assembly GCA_035499335.1). Classification (GTDB taxonomy): domain Bacteria; phylum Pseudomonadota; class Alphaproteobacteria; order Micropepsales; family Micropepsaceae; genus Rhizomicrobium. The sequence continues at coordinate 142,167 of DATJZB010000011.1, forward strand.
CGTCCCGGCCGTGTCGGCCCGATCATCGGGCAGTGGTTTCACGAGCATGCAAAAGCGCACGGCAAATTCGATGCGCAGCTTGTCGATCTGGCGGACATGAATCTGCCGCTCTACGACGAGCCGCAGCACCCGATGCGCCGTCACTACGAACACGAGCACACCAGGAAGTGGGCCGCGACCGTCGACGCCGCGGATGCCTTCGCCTTCATCATGCCGGAATACAATTTCTCGCCGCCGCCCAGCTTCGTGAATGCGATCGACTATCTTTTGTGGGAATGGCAGTACAAGCCCGCAATGTTCGTCACCTATGCCGGCGTTTCCGGCGGCACGCGTTCGGCGCAGGCCGCGCGGCTTCAGATCACGACGGTGAAGATGATGCCGATCCCCGAAGGTGTCGCGATCCCGAACTTTTACGCCCAGCTCAAGGACGGAAAGTTCGAAGGCAACGAGCTGAACCAGCAGGGAGTGGTGGCGTCGCTCAACGAGCTGCACAAATGGTCGGAAGCGCTCGCGCCGTTGCGCGCCGAAATTCGCAGCCGCAAATGAACCGGGCGGGCTGGGCGGCGAGCGCGCCGCTCAGCTCACGCCCCTGAAAAAGCGCGACAGGCGGAATTCGGTCACCCACGTCCAGATCGCGTGCGCGTTGAGAAAATCGTAGGAGCCGACCACGAACTCCGCGCGGCCGACGAGATTCTCCACCGGCACGAACCCGACACCGCCGCGCTCCGCCGGCCAGCGGCTGTCGAGCGAGTTGTCCCTGTTGTCGCCCATCATGAACAGATGTCCCGGCGGCACGACGAATTCGGGCGTGTCGTCGAGCTGACCCGTCCACGTCCATTTGTAGATCGGGTGCGTCTTGCCGTTCGGCAGCGTCTCGATGTAGCGCGGCGATTCCGAGATCGCTCCGTCCTCGCCTTCGATCTTGCCCTGGCCATCGGGACGAAGCGCCAGTTCCTTGCCGTTTATCCAGAGACGGCCGGCAATCATCTGAACGCGATCGCCGGGAAGCCCGATGACGCGCTTGATGTAGGTCTGGCTCGGATCGCGGGGCAGACGGAACACCACGACGTCGCCCTGTTCCGGCATCTTCTGCAGGAGCCGCGTGTCGGACGAAGGTCCGAAAGCGAACGGGACCGAATAGCGGCTGTAACCGTAGGGATATTTGGCGGCGATGAAGGCGTCCCCGATCGCCAGCGTCGGCTGCATCGAGCCGGACGGCACGTAGAAGGGCTGGGCGATGGCCGTCGTCGACGCAAATGTGATCGCGATGATCGCAAGCGGCTCCAGGATCGCCCGGAGCGCCCCCTTGCCGTCCTCGACCCCGAGCAGGTGCCTGATGGCGAGCCAGGTTCTGCCTTGGCCAACGCCGCTTTTTTCGTCCACCATTGATTGCTCCGGTCGTGCTTTGTCCCAATTTCGGGTCTTGCGCGCCCCAGTTCAAGACCGCACACCGTTAAAGGCCATTCCTTGACGGAATTTCATCCCTCTGCCGGAGGCAGTGTATGACGAAGAAACTGACACAGTTGGGCCGCCGGGTAGCCTTGCCGGTTTCGCCGGCCGAAGCGCGGCTCGAAGCCGTGGCGAATCCGCACACGGATGTGGACTATCTCGTGCGCTTCACCGCGCCGGAGTTCACCTCGCTTTGCCCGGTGACAGGACAGCCGGATTTCGCGCACTTTGTCATCGACTATGCGCCGGCCAGGTCGATCGTCGAATCGAAGTCGTTGAAACTCTATCTTGGCAGTTTCCGAAATCATGCGGCGTTCCACGAGGACTGCACGCTCGAGATCGGCAAGCGCATCGCCGGGACGATCAAACCGAAATATCTGCGCATCGCAGGGTACTGGTATCCGCGCGGCGGCATGCCGATCGACGTGTTCTGGCAGACGGGAAAGCTGCCCGGCGGCGTATGGCTTCCCGACCCGGGCGTCGCTCCGTATCGCGGTCGCGGCTGATGCGGGTCGAGATTTGCGCCGTGCCTGCGGCCGAAAAGCCGGCTCTGGCGAAACAGCTGCAGGACTATATCCGCGAGATGGCGCAGTACGATCCATCGATCGACCGCGACGCGAAAGTCTTCGACTATCCCTACTTCGACAATTATTGGACGGAAACGGATCGCTGGCCGTTCTGGCTGAAGGTCGACGGTGCCGCCGCCGGCTTCGCGCTGGTGCGCAAGCTGGAAGACGGCACCAACGAAATGGCCGAATTCTACATCCGGCCGGAATTCCGCCGCACGGGAGCGGGCCTGGCATTCGCGCGCGACGTCATCGCGCGATTCGCCGGCGCCTGGGAACTGTCCGAGTACCGGACGAATGCCGGCGCGGTCGCATTCTGGCGCAAGGTCATCGCCGGCCGCGCGTTCACCGAGCACGCCTATGTCAGCGCCAACGGCAATCCGCGCATCGCGCAACATTTCAGCGTTTGATGTCCGCGGCCAGCGCTTCGCACGGGGAGTGCCTGTGGCACGAAACGATATGGTCGTTCACCATTCCCACCGCCTGCGCGAAAGCATAGACGATCACCGGCCCGCAGAAATTGAAGCCGAGTTGCTTCAATTCCTTCGCTAGTCCTTCGCTCATCTTCGTCTTCGGCGGGATCTGCTTCAGCGTCTTGAACTTGTTCTCCTTGGGGCAGCCATCGACGTGTTTCCAGATCAGCTCGGCGAAGCCGCCCGGCCGCTTTTCTTCGATGTCGAGCCAGAGCTGGGCACCGCGGATCGCCGCGCGGATTTTGGGCTCCGAGCGGATGATGCCCTCGTTCTTCATCAGGCGATTGATGTCGCGCTTGCCGTAGCGCGCGATCTTCTGAGGGTCGAACTTGTCGAACGCGGCGCGGAAGTTTTCGCGCTTCTTGAGGATGGTGATCCAGGACAGGCCCGCCTGAAAACCGTCGAGCACGAGCTTTTCGTATAGCGCGCGCGGATCGAATTCCGGCACGCCCCATTCCTCGTCGTGATAAGCGATGTAGATCGGCTCTTTTACCGACCACCCGCAACGAATGACATCGGGTGCGCTCAACGCCTGGACTTTTTCTTTTTGGCCTTCTTCCTGACGACCTTCTTTGCGGGTTTCCTGGTCGTCTTCCTGGCCACCGCCCGCTTGGCGCTCCGAGCGGCCTTAGGCAACGAATGCAAAGTCGCTTCGATCTTGTTGCCATCCAGATCGAAAACAAAGGCGCCGTAGTAATCCGGTCCGTAGTCGGGCCGCGGACCCGGCTCGCCATTGTTGCTGCCGCCATGGGCGAGCGCGGCTTCGTGGAACTTGTGCACCTGCTGCTTCGTGCGCGCGGTGAAGCCGAGATGCACGCCGTTTCCCACGCTCATCGGCTTTTGGTCGTGCGGCAACTGAATCCAGAATTCAGGATGATCCTCGCCATACGCCAGCGCGTAGGGAAGGAACTCCATCACCCGCTTGTATCCCAGCGTGCCGAGCACGGCGTCGTAAAATTTCGCAGCGCGCGCAACGTCGGTCACGCCGACGGAAACATGATGGAGCATGGCGGTTATCTCCTCACGGATAGAGTGGAACAAAACAAAAACTTCCACTCGTCACGATAAACGTCAAGGGAAAAGCCATGACGGTTTGATCAAATTCAACCGCCTTTCGCCGGCGCGAAGATCGGCGCCACCGGCTTCGTCGAGGCGATCCAGCCGCACCTGCGCAAATCCGTACTGGCCATATTCGGACACGATCTCGGCGACATCCTTGCCCGCCGACTTGATGGCCGAGTCGTGCGCGCCGTCGCTTGCATATTGAAACGGCAGCAACCGTTTGCGCGCGGTTCCGCGATGCTTCATGCGCGCGGTGAGTTCCTGTCCGACATAACAGCCCTTCTCGAAATCGATCGCGTTGAGTTCATCGAGATCGCCGTCCAGCGCGAATATCTTGTCCGAACCGAAGTCGGCACTTTCGGGCACACCGAGCGCTATGCGATGGTCGCGGTAGAGCGCCGAGTCCGGAAGACCGGTGCGCATCTCGCCGCGGGCGATGATGGCGCGCCGTCCCAGAGCGCCGACGCGCGGGTCCGGATAGGAAATCGCATAAGGTGTCGCCGCGCCGTCCCACGCCGCCAGCACCGCGAGTTGGTCGCGCGACTCCAGAACGACTCTACTGCGAAGCTTGTACATCGAAAGGCGCTTGAGCAAAGCGTCGCGCGTTGCGGCCGGGCAATCGATCAAGACGGCGCCGTCGCCCTCCACCAGGAAGAAATCGAACAGGATCTTGCCCTGGGGCGTCAGCAGGGCCGCGTAGACGCCGATGCCCGGCGCGAGCCGTTCGACGTCATTTGTGATCAGGCCTTGCAAAAAAGGGCGGGCCTCGG
>DATJZB010000012.1:0-55519 GCA_035499335.1 Rhizomicrobium sp.
CAGAACGGTGAACCTTTCACGGGCCTGATAGAGGCCTTCCAGTCGCCGCGGGAGTTCAGGCCTGACGCCCGTTGCTTCCCTTACGGCATCCGGAAACTTCGCCGGGTGAGCCGTCGAAAGCACAACCAGCGGACCGCTTTGTCGCTGCCGTATCTGGTAGGCGGCGTGCAAGGCGACGGCCGTATGTGGATCGATGAGCCGGCCACTCCGAGCGTGCAGAGCCTTGATCATCGCCAGCGTCTGGGCATCGTCGCACCGCACCGCGTCGTAGCGGGCGCGGAGGCTGGTCACGACCTTTTCGGGCAAGCGCAATTTTCTGTCCCGAGCGAACGTCACCATCGCTTCCGCCACCCACGCCGAGTCCCTGCCCGAAGCCTCGAACAGCGCCCGTTCGAAATTGCTTGCGACCTGGATGTCCATCGAAGGACTGATCGAAGGATGCACGGCACCCGAAGCATAGATGCCATCGGTCAGCGCACGGGCGACGATATCGTTGGCGTTGGTTGCGACGACGAGCTTGTCGACGGAAAGCCCCATGCGCATAGCGACTTCGCCAGCGAATATGTCGCCGAAATTTCCGGTCGGGACGACAAAGCTTGCCGTCCGACCGAGTCGCGCCGCTGTCGTGAAATAATAGACGCACTGCGCCGCGATGCGCGCAAAATTAATGGAGTTGACAGCAGTCAAGTTCACGGCGCGCGTGAATTCGCGATCCGCAAAAAGATCTTTGACAATCGCCTGAGCGTCGTCGAACGTGCCTTCCAACGCGATGTTGTGAACGTTCGCGTGCGGCGAAGTCGTCATCTGTCGACGCTGCACTTCGCTTACTCTCCCCTTGGGGTGGAGAACGAAGAGTTGAACGTTAGGCAGTCCGCCAAGCGCAGCGATCGCGGCGGAACCTGTGTCGCCGGACGTTGCGCAAATGACAGTAGCTGAACCGCCGCGTCTGCCGAGCTCGCGCGAGAACATGCGCCCGAGCAACTGCATCGCAACGTCCTTGAACGCGAGCGTCGGACCGTGAAACAATTCCACGACGTAAAGGTCTTGCTCGATCTCGACGAGGGGCGCGATCTCGGCGGCGTCGAACGTCGCGTAAGCGGCGTCGATGTCGGCCGCGATCTCAGTCTCGCTGAACGAAGCGCCTGCCAGACTGCAAATTATTTGGCGCGCCACGTCGCTATAGGCGCACGTGCGGAATGAAGCGATTTCAGCCGAAGAAAATTGAGGCCAGAATTCGGGCACGTAGAGACCGCCGTCAGGCGCGAGACCGGCTAGCAGTACGTCGGCGAAGCTCGCTTTCGGCGCCCTGCCGCGCGTGCTGATCATCGCTGGATAAGTCTTGGTCACGACAGATTCCCGAACCTCAGGCGTCCCTGCGACACATGATAGGCCAAATAGACGCCGACCAGACCCGCCGCCATCAGGAACCAGGTAATGGCATATTGCAGGTGCTCGTTGCGGAAATTCACTTCGGTTTGGCCTCCTTTCGGCCAGCCACCCGGATTTGGCGTGGCGTCCGCCTCCACCAGAACATGGGCGGCGAGCTGCTCCTGGTCGACGCGGGCGATGCCATCGACATCCCTCGAGTACCAAATTCTGTGCGCAAGGTCCGGTGACGGCGTGAACGTTCCGGGCGTATCGGGCGCGCGCCATACGCCTACCAGCATAGTCTCGCCTTGCACGAGCCCGCGTGTGCGGGTCGCCGGATCGCGCAGATCGCGCGGCACGATACCACGGTCGATCAGTAACGTTTTTCCCGTCGTCGTGGTGAACGGCACAATGACATGGAAGACCGGTGCTCCTTGAAGCCCGGTGCCGTAGACATATGCCTCTTTTGCATTGTCGAAACTACCGAACAGTCGCACCCGGTGGTATTGCGCCGCTTGGCCGATCGCGAGCGCCTGGGAAAGCGTCAGCGGTTCGGACACCACATTGCGCTTCACTTCTGCGATCAGGTCGAGCTTCCACCGCAGACGGTCGAGTTGCCAGATGCCGAGCGCGACAAGCGCCGCCAGCAAGATTGCGCAGGCGATCGTAAGCGCCGGCAGCGGACGGAAGGAAAAGGACATCAGTCTGCGATCTTACCCTCGCCGGCCCGCTGCTGGTACTGCACGACCAGCAGAAACGCCTTGACGACGCGCAGGAAGACAAAAGTCAGAATTACGATTGCGGGGGTCCATAGCACCGCGTGAACCCAGAGCGGGGGCGAATAGGTGAACTCCACCCAAAGCGCCGCCCCGCAGACAATGGCGCCCACGACAAGGATGACAAGTGCAGGCGCGCCGTCGCCTACGTCGAAAGTCGCAAAATCGAGGCCACACGCCTCGCAGCTTGGAGCGATCGTGAGATAGCCGTTGAACAGCGCGCCGCGTCCGCAACGCGGACACCGCCCCAGCAGGCTCGCCGTGAAGACGCTGGGGCTTGCCGACATCTCAGCCTACGCTTACGGGCCCCTGCCCCCACACATAGATGCAGGCGAACAGGAACAACCACACGACGTCGACGAAGTGCCAGTACCAGGCGGCCGCCTCGAACCCAAAATGGCGCGTCGGGGTGAATTGACCCGCTATGGCGCGGAACAGGCAGACCGTGAGGAAGATCGTGCCGATGATCACGTGGAAACCATGGAAGCCGGTGGCCATAAAGAACGTCGAGCCGTAGATCGCGTCGAAATTTCCGACGCCCGCGGCCAGCGACGCGTGCGCCGGATCCGTGAAGGGCACAAGCGCCAGGTGATTGAATCCGAACGTGAACGGCGCGTGCGCATATTCATAGGCCTGGACCCCGGTGAAAGATGCGCCCAACAGGACCGTCAAAATAAGGCCCTGCACCGCGCCCTTCTTGTCGCCATGCTGAATCGCGTGATGCGCCCAGGTGACGGTCGTCCCCGAGGTGAGCAGAATCAGCGTGTTGAGCAGGGGAAAATGCCACGGATCGAGCGTGACGATACCGGAAGGTGGCCAGGAGCCGATCGAAGCATCGTTGTAGAAGATCGCGTAGTTGAAATAGGCCCAAAACCACGCGACGAAAAACATTACTTCGGAGGCGATGAAGAGCAACATGCCGTAGCGCAGATGCAGTTTGACGACGGGCGTGTGATCGCCGCGCACGACGGATTCGTTCACCACATCGCGCCACCATCCGGCCATGGTGAAAAGTACGAGACCCAGTCCGACGAAAAAGATGACGGGCGTGCCGTTGACCGGCAGGCCGAAGAAGCCGGTGTAGTCCTTGTTCATCCAGAACACGGCGCCAACCAGCATGACGAACGCGCCCATCGAGCCGACGATAGGCCACGGGCTTGGATCGACCAGATGATAGTCGTGCTTGACCTCGGTATTGGCCATGACAAGAACCCTTCCTAGCTACGGCTGAACCCGCACCATCGTCATCAAATAAAACAGCACCACCAAAGCACCCAGCGCAAGAGCGATCGCGATACTGCGCCGGCGCCGCGCTTTGTCCTCGATATCGCTCATGAGCATGTCCTCACACCCATCCGGCGAAAGGCGCGACGTGAAGGAGCCGCTCCGCAATCAGCGAGGCAAAGAGCGCGAACATGTAGACAAGCGAGACCCTGAACAGCCTGTGCGCCGCCGGCTCTTCGTCCTCGTTCTGCTCGAACGCGACCGCCAAAGCCTCATATCCGAACCAGGCGCCGATGAGTGACGCGGCGGCGAGGTAGAGCGGTCCGGCCAGCCCGACCGCAGCCGGGGACAGAGCCGTTGGCAGCAGGATAGCGGCATAGAAAAGTATCTGACGCCGGGTCGATGCCTTTCCACGCACCACGGGCATCATGGGGACGCCTGCCCTCGCGTAGTCACCGGAGCGCCAGAGCGACAGCGCCCAAAAATGCGGCGGGGTCCAGAGAAATATGATGGCGACGAGCAGTAGCGGTGCGAGGCTGAGCGAGCCCGTAACCGCAGCCCAGCCGATGGCCGGCGGCAATGCGCCGGAAAGTCCGCCGATCACGATGTTCTGCGGTGTTCGGCGCTTCAGCCACAGCGTGTAGACGCCGACATAGACGAAGATCGTTAGAGCGAGCAACGCGCCCGCGAACATATTCACCAGCAGTCCCATGACCGTCACCGCACCGACGGCGAGAGTCCAACCGAAACCAAGCGCCTCGCCGCGCGCGATGCGGCCGGCCGGGATCGGACGGCCGGCCGTGCGGTTCATGACCGCGTCGATGTCGGACTCGTACGCCATATTGAGCGCTCCGGACGCGCCGGCAGCGATGGCGATACTCAACAGTGCGGTAAATGCCGTCAGCGGATTGACCGTGCCAGGCGCCACCACGATTCCTGCAAGACCAGTGAAGATCACGAGCGACATCACGCGCGGCTTGAGAAGCGCGAAATAGTCGCTGACGGTCGCGATCTGAGGCTGTGCGGTGAGCGCGGCAGTCGTCATCAGTTGATCTTCGGCAGCTCGTTGAACTGGTGGAACGGCGGCGGCGACGGCAACGTCCACTCCAGCGTGGTCGCGTAGGGACCCCAAGGATTGTCGCCGGCCACGCGCTTGCGGAGGAAGGCTTCGGCCAGCATCACGAGGAATATCACCACGCCGAAACCAGCGATGAACGCGCCGATCGACGAGATGTAGTTCCACCCGGCAAAAGCGTCCGGATAGTCCGCGATGCGCCGCGGCATGCCGGCTAGCCCCAAAAAGTGCATCGGGAAGAAGGCCAGATTCACGCCGATGAACGTGACCCAGAAGTGCAGCTTGCCGAGGAACTCATTGTACATATAGCCCGTGATCTTCGGGAACCAGAAGTAGAATCCCGCGAAGATCGTGAAGACGGCGCCCAGCGAGAGCACGTAGTGGAAGTGCGCCACGACGTAGTAGGTATCCTGGAGCACGACGTCGATGCCCGCGTTTGCGAGGACGACGCCAGTGACGCCTCCCACCGTGAAGAGGAAAACGAAGCCCACGGCCCACAGCATCGGCGTCTTGAACTCCAGGCTGCCGCCCCACATGGTCGCGATCCAGGAGAAGATCTTGATGCCAGTCGGCACCGCGATCACCATTGTCGCGAAAACGAAGTAGGCTTTGGTGTCGACGCTGAGGCCGACCGTATACATGTGGTGCGCCCAGACGAGGAAGCCGATGAATCCGATCGCCACCATCGCGTACGCCATGCCGAGGTACCCGAAGATCGGCTTCTTGGAGAACGTCGAGATGATGTGGCTGACCATTCCGAAGCCCGGAAGGATCAGGATGTAGACTTCGGGGTGCCCGAAGAACCAGAACAAATGCTGGTAGAGCACGGGATCGCCGCCGCCGGCCGGGTTGAAGAACGACGTGCCGAAATGACGGTCGGCGAGCAGCATCGTGATCGCGCCGGCGAGTACCGGCAGCGAGAGCAGAAGCAGGAAGACAGTCACGAGGATCGACCACACGAACAACGGCATCTTGTGCAGCGTCATGCCGGGCGCGCGCATGTTGAAGATCGTGGTGATGAAGTTGATCGCGCCGAGAATCGACGAGGCGCCCGCGATGTGCAGCGAGAAGATGGCTAGATCCATCGCCGGACCGGGCGAACCGTAGGTCGAGAGAGGTGCATAGATCGTCCAGCCGCCGCCCACGCCGATGCCGCCCGAGTCTCCTTCGACGAACATGCTCATGACCAGGAGCAGGAACGAGAATGGAAGCAGCCAGAACGAGATGTTGTTCATGCGCGGGAAGGCCATATCCGGCGCACCGATCATCAAGGGAACGAGCCAGTTGCCGAACCCGCCGATCATGGCCGGCATGATCATGAAGAACACCATGATCAGACCATGGCCCGTCACGAAGACGTTGAACGTATGAGGATCCTTGAAGATCTGCAGGCCAGGATACATCAGCTCTGCGCGCATCATCATGGACAGGAAACCGCCGACCAGGCCGGCCACGACCGCAAAGATCAGGTACATCGTGCCGATGTCCTTGTGATTGGTCGAATAGACAAAGCGGCGCCAGCCGGTCGGGTGACCGTGCGAGTGGTCGTCATGCGCGTGGGCCAGATCAGCCATGTGCGTTGTCCCTGTTACTGCGCTGCCAAGCGCGTGTTGGTGGCGTTGTCGATTGCGGCGAACTTCTTCTTCGCGGTCTTCAGCCACGCCGCATACTCGGCGTCGCTCACGACATGTACTTCGATCGGCATGAATGCGTGCTTCGCGCCGCAAAGTTCCGAGCATTCGCCGTAGAACGTGCCCGTCCGGGTTGCCTTGAACCAGGTGTGGTTCAAGCGGCCGGGGATCGCGTCCATCTTGACGCCCATCTCAGGCAGTGCCCAGGAGTGAATGACGTCGGCGCCGGTCGTCTCGACCTCGATCACCTTGTTCACGGGGACGACAATGGCATTGTCGACGCCTAGGAGGCGGGGTTCGTTCGCCGCCTTTGCAGCATCGTCCGTAAGACCAAGCGAGTCGAATTGGAAATTTCCATCGTCGGGATACTGGTAGGTCCAAAACCACTGCTTGCCGATCACCTTCAGATGCACGTCAGGCTTCGGAATTGTCGCCTCGAAGTACAAAAGCTTGAACGACGGGATCGCGATGATCACCAGGATGATGACCGGGATGATCGTCCAAGCGACCTCGAGCAGAGTGTTGTGGTGCGTCTTGCTCGGCGTCGGATTTGCCCGACGGTTGTACCGAACAATGATCCAGATCAACAACGCGAGGACGAAAAGGCTTATGGCTACGATGATATAGAGCAGGAGCTGGTGGAAGTTTTCGATACGCTCCATCACCGGTGATGCAGCAGGCTGCAGGCCCATTTCGTAATTGTAGGGCGCGGCCAAGGCAGCGGTCGTCCAGGAGATGGCCGTCGCGGCCAAGCCTATGCCAATGCCGGTTCTCTTCTGGGACATGAAGGCGACCTCGCGATTTTGAACTGCGGGGTGGCCCGGCCCCCCGCTTTTAAGATTCTTGCGAACGATTTAGAGGCGCTAAGCCCCTAAAGTCATTGCGACCTTCTGGCACGGGGTGGGCGTTCGGCGCGCCGGAACACCCCCTCGTTCCTTGCGGGTACGCAAACTGGGCAATCAGGTCCAAAAGGACTTATACCTGTCCCTTGGGCACCTCTCATCGCCGGCGGAGCGGACTATGGACAATGCCAACGACCTGTTTTTCACCCGTACCGGCATGGACCGCGCGCGCGTCCAGGCGACGATCGACGACGCTCTGAAGGGCGCCGACGACGGCGAATTGTTCCTGGAGTACCGCCAAAGCGAATCATTCGCGTTCGACGACGGACGCCTGAAGGCCGCCACTTTTGACACGACGCAGGGATTCGGCCTTCGCGCCGTGTCGGGCGAAGCCACCGGCTACGCCCACGCTTCCGATCTTTCTGAAGAGGCGATCAAGCGCGCCGCCGCGACGGTGCGTGCCGTTGCGCGCGGGCATTCGGGCGTCGCCGTGGGACCTCCTGCCCGCACAAACAAGAAGCTGTACGCCGATATCGACCCGCTCCAGTCAGCGGCCTTCGAGACGAAGGTGAAACTTCTGGAGGATATGAACGCTTATGCGCGGTCCAAGGACAGTCGGGTCCGGCAAGTTTCCTGCTCGCTGGCTGGCGAGTGGCAGCAGGTCGAAATCGTCCGTCCCGGTGGGGAAATCTATCGGGACATTCGTCCCCTCGTGCGCATCAACGTCTCGGTCGTCGTCGAACAAGACGGGCGCCAGGAGTCCGGCAGCTACGGCGGTGGCGGACGCAGCGGATACGAGACGTACCTGACCGCGGACTACTGGCACGCGGCGGTCGACGAGGCGCTCCGGCAAGCGCTCGTAAATCTGCAGTCAATCCCGGCGCCCGCCGGCGAGATGACCGTCGTGCTCGGAAATGGCTGGCCGGGCATACTTCTGCATGAGGCGATCGGCCACGGTCTGGAAGGCGACTTCAACCGCAAGAAGACGAGCGCCTTTGCCGGACTCCTGGGCCAACGGGTCGCGGCTCCGGGTGTGACCGTCGTCGACGACGGGACGATCGACGGCCGGCGCGGATCGCTGACGATCGACGACGAAGGCACGCCGACCTCACGCACGACGCTGATCGAGGACGGTATCCTCAAGGGCTACATGCAGGACCGTCAGAACGCGCGTCTCATGGGTGTCGCGCCCACCGGCAACGGGCGTCGTATGTCGTACGCCTGCCAAGTGATGCCTCGCATGACGAACACATACATGCTCGGCGGCAATTCCGATCCCGCCGAGATCATCGGCAGCGTCAAGAAAGGTGTTTACGCAACCAACTTCGGCGGCGGCCAGGTCGACATCACAAACGGCAAATTCGTGTTTTCCTGCACCGAAGCCTATTTGATCGAAGATGGGAAAGTAGGCGCCCCCATCAAAGGCGCGACCCTTATTGGCAACGGACCGGACGCGTTGACGCGTGTGAAAATGATCGGCAACGACATGAAGCTCGACACGGGTGTCGGCACCTGCGGGAAGAATGGCCAAAGTGTGCCGGTCGGAGTCGGTCAGCCAACCCTGCGTCTTGACGGTCTGACTATCGGTGGCACCTCAAAGGCCGCATAGGTGCACATTTTCAAGATCGTCCACGCTGTAGAATGGGCCGGCGCTGTCCGTTTCGGTTCCTACAAGGGATCAGACAAAGACCGCGCGGACGGATTTTTGCACTTCTCGAAAGCCGAACAGCTGCATGGCACGCTCGCCAAGCACTATCGGGGCATGTCGGGGCTGCTTCTCGTCTGCGTGGACGCCGAAAGGCTCGGCTCGGAGTTGAAGTTCGAAGCTTCCCGTGACGGAGATCTCTTTCCCCATCTGTATCTGCCGCTGCCCCTTGCTGCCGTGATGTGGACCGAGCCGATCGCAGTTGTGGATGGCGAGTTCCACCTACCAAAGCAACTGGCGGCCGGCGGCGGCTAGGCGCATCATCGCGTCATGTCGCAAGAAAGGGTCTATTCCCAAAGGCTAGGTTCGATCAGCGACGCGCAGTTCGAGGCCGCCGTTGCGCGGCTGAATCTCGGCCACTTCATCCAAGCGCGGCCAACGTCACACGGGCTCTTCGGCCAGAATGTATTCGTCCACACGTCGGAGGGCGAGTTCGTGCTGCGCGGTGCGCCGCACTGGGTCAAAGGCATAGACGAAACAGAGTTTCGTCCCGAGGATCGGTGGCAATTCACGAAGGAAAGATATTTTGCGCAGCAACTTCATACGCACACGGCGGCGCCGGTGCCGTGGCCGATGCTGCACGATGACCGTTCCGACATCTTCGGGTGGCCGTATCTCGTCATGCCTCGCATGCCGGGAGACTGCTTCACCGATAGCGACATACTCAAGCATCTGGAACCGGACGATCGGCGCGCCGTGGCCGTTTCGTTGGGCGAAAACTTGGCGAGCATGCAGAAGCTCACGTCGCCATACGCCGGCGACGTCAGTCACACGACAATGGAATTCGAACCCGTCCGCGAAGGCGCGATTTGCTGGATCGCCCGCGAGCTCTCGGCGTTTGCGCGACAAGCCGACAATTGCGGCTCGCTGGAGCCGGAGGACAGGCTCTTGATCGACGCTACGATCGACAGGGCGATGTCTGCGTCTGCCAATCGGGCCAATACCTATGTTCATTGCGACTACAAGCTCAACAACCTGACAGTACAGCGTACCGGCTCCCGATGGCATGTCAGCGGGCTTTTTGACTTTCACGAGGCGCGATTTTCGGACGGCGGGGTCGACCTGGTACGGACAGTGTGCAGCTATCTCGACACTGAACCGCCGTTGGCGCGCGTGTTCGTCGAAAGCTATTTCGGCAACATTTCGCGCGACCCGGCGTTGCGCGAACTGATGCCGTTATTCGTCTTGAATGACCGCATGAAGTTCTGGGACTTCTTTGCGAAACCTGGGTCGCGCGCTTCCTGGCTTGACGGAAAAACCTTTCGGAGCTGGGCCGGACCATATCTCGAACGAATGGCATCACTGATTTGACCCGAGCGTCATGACACCCGCAGAGTTCGTCGATATCGCATTCACAAACCCGATCAATCGCGCAATCGTCGAACGCTTGCCCGATCTGCGCGTCGAGGATTGCTGGCTCGTGTCCGGCGCGCTCTTCCAATCGGTCTGGAACAACGTGACCCATCGCCCTCCTCAGCATGGCATCAAGGACTACGACGTCTTCTACTTTGACACGAATGTGTCATGGGAAGCGGAAGACGGCATCATCAGGCGCGCTTCGACTTTGTTCGCAGACCTAGGGGCAGCGGTCGAAGTCCGCAATCAAGCGCGTGTCCACATTTGGTACCAGGAGAAATTCGGTAGATCCTATCCGCCGCTCTCAAGTGCGACCGAGGCCATCGACCGCTTTCTCACAGCGAACGCCATGGTTGGCATCCGGCGTGAAGCCGGAACCCACGCCGTATACGCACCTAGGGGGTTTGCCGACATTTTGAGCATGACGGTACGCCCGAACTGGACGCTGAATTTTCACCCTGACCGATATAGGGAAAAAGCAGAGCGCTGGCGCACGCATTGGCCCGAGCTTACCATCTTGCCGCCGTGAGGTAGGCCAACATGATCATCATCAAAGGTACGCCACGCGATCTTGGCGACGGGTTCCACGTCAGCCGCATTCTCCCCAGTCCCGGACACCGAATGGTCGGGCCATTCGTCTTCTTCGACTATTTCGGTCCGGTGGATTTTCCGCCGGGCAAAGGTATCGACGTACGCCCGCATCCGCATATTGGACTTGCCACGGTCACCTACCTCTTCGAAGGCTCCCAGATGCATCGCGATACGCTGGGCTCCGAGCAGGAAATTCATCCCGGCGATGTCAACTGGATGACCGCGGGCCGGGGCATCGCGCATTCTGAGCGTACCGGTCCCGAGCCGCGTGCGCGGGGACATCGCCTGCACGGAATCCAGAGCTGGATTGGTTTGCCAACCAGGGACGAGGAAGCTCAGCCCTCATTCCAGCACGTCGGGTCATCGGACTTGCCGTCGTCGGTCCATGAGGGCGTTGAGTTGAAGATCGTCACCGGAAAGGCGTACGGGTTATTGTCCCCTGTCCGGGTGTTCTCGGACATCTTCTACATCGACGCAAAGCTCGAGGACGGGGCGTCGCTCGCGGTCACCGACGAGCATTCGGAGCGGGCGGTCTTTGTCGTGAGCGGACAAATAGAGATAAACGGCACTACGCACGCTGAGGGTACGATGCTGGTGCTCGACAGTGGTGAAAAGGCAGTCGTTGGGGCGAACGGCGCGGCACGCATGATGCTGCTCGGAGGTGCGCCTCTGGATGGCCCCCGGCACTTATGGTGGAACTTCGTCTCCAGTTCGAAGGAACGGATTGAACGCGCCAAGAGAGAGTGGGCGTCCGGCGCCTTCGGTGTAATTCCCGGCGACGACAAGGAGTTCATCCCCCTACCTGAAAATCACTAGGACTTGTGAGATGATACGAGACTGGAAGGCCTACAAGGCACAGATTTCGAATGCGCTGCGCGAGATGTCCGCGTCGAATCCCGACATCGTCCGAGCTTATTCCGCGTTCCATCACGCAAGCGCGCAGTCCAAACACCTGGACGCCAAGACCCGCGAACTCATCGCGCTGGCCGTGGCCGTGACGCTGCGATGCGACGGTTGCGTCAACGCGCATTCCGAGGCCGCCGTCAAAGCCGGCGCGTCGAAGGACGAGATTGTCGATGCGCTCGGCGTCGCGGTGATGGTGAACGCCGGCGCGACCATGGTGTATTCGGCGCACACAATCGACGCCTTCGACACATATAAACCCACCGTTGAGGTCAAGCCATGAAATACAATCAGCTCGGAAACACAGGACTGTTCGTGTCGGAGATCTGTCTCGGCACCATGACGTTCGGTACGTTCGGACAGTTCAAACAGGTGCTCGGCGAGGTCGACCAGAAGGGCGCGACCGGATTTGTCGCACGCGCACTCGAATGCGGCGTGAACTTCTTCGACACAGCGGACGTCTATTCCGCGGGAAACTCCGAAAAGCTCACCGGCCAGGCGCTGAAGGACATCGGCGTCAAGCGATCGGACGTGATCATCGCGACGAAGTGTTACGGCCGTTCGGGTCCCGGGCCGAACGACATCGGAGCATCGCGCGGACACATAATGGACTCGGTGTCGCGCAGTCTTGATCGCCTCCAGACCGACCATATCGATCTCTATCAAATTCACGGCTCCGACATCGTTACGCCCGTCGAAGAGACCATGCGAGCGCTAGACGACCTCACCCGCCAGGGATTGGTGCGCTATGTCGGTTGTTCGAACTGGCAGGCCTGGAAGATGATGAAGGCGCAAGGTGTGTCGGCCCACCATGGTTGGGCGCGGTTCGAGACCTTGCAGGCCTACTACTCCATTGCCGGGCGCGACCTTGAACGCGAAATCGTGCCCATGATGCAAGATCAGAAGATCGGGTTGTTGGTGTGGAGTCCGCTCGCGGGCGGACTCTTGTCGGGTAAATTCGGTCCCGGCAGTAACGGCCCGGAAGGAACGCGTCGTGCGACATTCGACTTTCCGCCCGTCGACAAGGATCGTGCCTGGGCCTGCATCGAAGTCATGCGCGAAATCGGCCTTGCGCATGACGGCGCGTCCGTTGCGCGCGTCGCGCTGGCCTACGTTCTCGCCAAGCCGTTCGTCACGTCCGTGATCATAGGAGCGAAAACCGCAGAACAGCTCGAGGACAATCTCGAAGCCGCAAAGCTGGCGCTCACGGCGGACGAAATGAGACAACTCGACGACGTCAGCGCCCTGCCCCCCGAATATCCCGGTTGGATGCTCGCACGTCAGGGGTCGGAGCGATTGCCGAAGCCCAAATGATGCAAGGCGCAGTGGGTTCGCCTCCGACGGCGATCAGAGGAAATTGTATTCCTTGAACAGCCGCGAAAGATCGCGATTCCACTCGCCGTGGTAGTTCTTGAGGAGTTCTTCGGCCCGCGTGTAACCTCGCGAAACGATTTCGCGCAAGGGATTCAGGAAGCCGTCTTCTGACATGCCGACGCTGTCGAGGGCCGCGCGTCTCTTAAGACCGGCGGACGATATCTCGAGCATCTGATGTGCAATCGTGTGAACGGTGGTGTTCCGGAACGGCGTTTTGAAAGCCTGTCGCGGAACCGCATCCCGCATCGCCTGACGTTCGGCCGCCGTCCAATCTTTGACGAGATCCCACGCCGCATCGAGCGCGACTTGATCGTAATAGATGCCGACCCAAAGCGCGGGCATGCCGCAAATCCTGCGCCATTGGCCGCCATCCGCGCCACGCATCTCGAGAAACTTCTTCAGCCGCACTTCCGGAAATATCGTCGTCAGATGATCCGCCCAGTCGCTCATCATCGGCGTGATGTGACTCACTTCCGGAATTCTGTGCTCCAGAAAGTCCCTGAAGCTTCGTCCGGCGACGTCGATGTACTGCCCGTCGCGATAAACGAAGTACATGGGGACATCGAGAGCGTAGTCGACATAGCGCTCGAACGACATTCCGCTCTCGAACGCCCATGGGAGCATCCCCGAGCGGGCATTGTCGACGTCCGTCCAAACTTGTGAACGGTACGACAAAAAGCCGTTCGGCTTGCCTTCGCGGAACGGCGAATTTGCAAGCAATGCCGTGGCGACGGGTTGCAACGCCAGTCCGACGCGCATCTTCTTCACCATGTCCTCTTCCGAGGAAAAATCGAGATTCACCTGGACCGTGCAGGTTCGGAACATCATCTCGAGTCCGTATCCGCCGACCTTGGGCATGTAGCGCCGCATGATCTTGTAGCGGCCCTTTGGCATCTGATGCGTCTCGTCCATTGACCAGGTCGGTGCGAAACCGATTCCGATGACGCCGGCGCCGATTTCGTCGGCGACCCTGCGAGTCTGCTCAAGATGGAGATTGGTCTCGGCGCATGTTTCGTGGACGGTTCTGAGAGGCGCGCCGGACAATTCAAACTGCCCACCGGGTTCGAGGCTGAGCGAGGCGCCGTTTTGCGTAAGGCCGATGATGTTCTCACCCTCGAGTACCGGCTCCCAACCGAACTGCCGCATCCCTTCGAGCAGCTGCCGAATGCCGGGCTTCGTGCCGTAGTCGAGCGGCTTTTGCGTGCGCAGGTCGTAGACAAACTTTTCGTGTTCGGTGCCGATCCGCCACTCCGATTTCGGTTTGCAGCCGTCGGACAGATGACGGACGAGATCGTCGCGCGACTCGATCGGACCGCCAGCGGATTGCGGGATGGACATCGGCGATTCTTCCCCTGGCCTGGGTTCGATGTCCCCATGCCGTTGTGTAAATCCTAAATCACTCGTTCAGGCGTTTGTTAGATAGGCGCCGGCTTCGCGCTCGGCAAGCCGGGCGTCGAGGAGGCGCGTGCGGGTGTCGCCGCTTCGGCGTGCAAAACCGATTTTGCCTGGCTTCGCGATGCGATCGAACTAGGTATATGGTCCTGTCAACAATGGCGCGACTAAGCTGCATTGCATGTTTCTGTATTTGCGTATCTACTTAATTAAGTGGATACACAAACATAATGAGACGCATGAAATGTTGCCGGCACTGACCGTCTTAAGCGATCCGACGCGGCAACGAATTGTCGAGATGCTGGCGCGAGGCGCGCTGTCGTCGGGCGAGATTGCAAGCCGGTTCGACGCGAGCCCCCCTGCAATCTCCCAGCATTTGAGAACGCTGCGCGAGGCGCGGCTTGTGCGCGTCCGTCCCCAAGCACAGAAGCGGATCTACGAACTCGACCCCGCTGGTGTGAGCGAGTTGTCGGAGTGGATTGCACGTATCCAATCGTTCTGGTCGGCGAAACTCGATGCATTGGAAGAGGAGCTTGCAAAATGAGCCCGCTCGGCACGGTGTCCCGCACGACGGACAACGGTTACGTCCTGCGGTTCGAGCGCAAACTCGCAAAACCCGCCGCCGAAGTCTGGGCGATGTTGACCGATCCGGCGATCCTGACACGCTGGCTCGCACGCACCGACGTCGATCTCCGGGTGGGTGGAAAATTCGTGATCTATTTTTTCGACGGCAAAGAGACCATGAACGGCGTGATCAGCGCGCTCGAGCGTCCGCACCTGATCGAGTACAGTTGGGACGAGGAAGGCGCGCCGACCTCGGTGGTTCGGTGGACCATCACCCCAGACGGCGATGGCTGTTGGCTGACCTTGATCCATACGCTGCCTCCGAAAAGCGACGAACGTCTGGCGCTTGAACTTGGCGGCGGTTGGCACTCGATTCTCGATACGCTGGAGGAAAGCATCGCCGGTAAGCCGGCGGCTTTCGACAAGGATAAGGTTCGCGCGCTCGAAGAAAGGTACCGCGCCAGATTCTCCGCTGGCGATTCCCAGAGCGAAAGAGCGCGCCACGCGAAGGTCGCAAGCGTCGAATTCGTCCGCTTGTTGCCAGGGCCCATCGAGAAGGTGTGGGCACATTTGACCGAGCCTCACCTTCTTCCCTCCTGGTTCGGCAGCGAGAGCCAGATCGATCCGCGAGCCGGAGGGCGCGTACATCTGATGGGCGGCCATATCCGCGGTGTAGTCACAGTGTGGGATCCGCCACGCCGGCTCACCTACACCTGGAACGTCTTCGGCGCGAATGACGGCCAAAATGCCGTGTCGGCCTACCCCGAATCGTATCTCAGTTTCACGCTCGAAGAGTCGGGCAGTCAGGTTCGACTTACCCTCTCCCACGTTCCCGTGCTCGACCGCTTCGAAAAGCAGAATGCCATGGGCTGGCACACCTTTCTCGACATACTGGGAGCGACGTTGCGCGGCGAAAAGGTAGAAGAACGGTCCTTCTATGCGAAGAAGAATGCTGCCCTGTACGACGTCGATATGAACAACCTGGAACGCTAGCGCCAGTCGCCGCCCACGGACTGCCAGATCGCCAGCGCGGCCAGCGCCGCCGTGTCAGCACGGAGAATTCGCGGTCCGAGCGTAACCGGCACCACAAAGGACAAAGATCGGAGTTTCTCTCGTTCGATCGGATCGAATCCGCCTTCGGGGCCGGTCAGGATGGCGCAGGCGCGCGTCAAATCCGGGAGAACGGCAGCGGCGATGGGTTTGGCGTCGCCACCCTCGTCGCAGAAAAGCAGTCTCCGATCGCTGGGCCACGTCTGCAAAAACTTGTCGAAGTGGAGAGGCTCCCGGGTTTCAGGTACGCTCGTCCGTCCGGACTGTTCTGCGGCCTCGATTGCGTTGGCGCGCATGCGTTCGACATTTACGCGGCCGACGATGGTGCGCCGCGTAAGCACCGGTTGGAGGCAACGGACGCCGAGCTCCGTCGCCTTTTGCGCCACATAATCGGCAGGCGTTCTCTTAATTGGCGCAAAGCAAAGCCAAATGTCGGGCACCTCAGTTTGCGTCGACGTCTGTCGATCGCAGAGAAGCGTGCATCCGCGTTTGGAAATGTCCGCGACATGTGCGGTCCACTCACCATCGCGGCCGTTAAAGACGCCAATTCGGTCGCCGACTTTTGCCCGCATGACGTGCAGCAGATAATGGGCCTGCTTCTCGCCGGGAACGACGCGCAACGCTGCGCCGAGTGGCGCGTCGAGGTAGAGCCGGAGCTTTCCGCCCGGATAGACGAGATCGTTTTCGCTCATACGCGAATACTTGTAGGATGCGGACGATGAACCAGACAACCGCCGATCTTAAGCCTGCCGATGCCGATTCGCTGACTTGGGTTGATGGCGCGCCGGCGTCGGTGCGGCCCTATCTGCGGCTCATGCGCCTGGACCGGCCGATTGGATCGTGGCTCCTTTTCTGGCCGTGCGCGTGCGGCCTCATCCTGGGTGCGATTGCGAGCGAGAGACTATTCGCCGGCTGGCACGACCTCTATTTGCTGGGGCTCTTCGCCGTCGGCTCGCTCATCATGCGCGGCGCGGGATGTACCTACAACGACATCGTGGACCGCGAGATCGACGCGAAAGTTGCGCGCACGCGCAGCCGACCGATTCCCTCGGGTGCCGTGACGCTTCGAAATGCCTGGTTGTTTCTGGGCGGGCTCTGCGCGCTCGGCCTCGTCATTCTCATCCAGCTGAACCGCTTCGCTTTCTGGATCGGGTCGGCGTCTCTGCTCCTCGTCGTCGCCTATCCTTTTATGAAACGGATCACTTGGTGGCCGCAGGCCTGGCTGGGATTAACTTTCAATTGGGGCGCATTGCTGGGTTTCGCCGCCCAGACTGGTACGCTGGATGCATCGGACGCACTTCTGTACGCGGGCTTATTTTTCTGGACGTTGGGCTACGACACGATCTACGCGCTGCAAGATAAGGAAGACGACGCGTTGGTCGGCGTTAAATCGACAGCGCTCTTGTTCGGTTCGCGCGCCAGGGACTGGGTTCTGGGTTTCTATGCAGCCGCCTTTGCCCTCCTGCTGTCGGCGGGGTTTTCCGAACATGCCGGCTGGCCGTTCGCGTTCCTGATGCTTGCGGCGGGCAGCCACCTGCTTTGGCAGTCGCACACGCTTCGAGTGGACGATCCCGAGCGTTGCCTCAAATTGTTTCGCGCCAATCGCGACGCCGGCGCGTTGATGGCGCTTGCATTTCTGGTTTCGAGCTGGATTTGGTGAATAGCGCACACCGCATTTGGCCTCTTCGCAACCCCATCGAAGCGATTATAATCCCCATATGAACGTGCAGCGCTTCGACCCCACGAGTGTGTTCTCGCCGGCAGAGATGGCGAGCGTGCGCGAACGCTCCGACGTCAGAGGCATGCTCTGCGTGCTGCACGCTTGGATAGTGATTGGCGCATCGCTGGCGCTGTATGCCGTCTGGCCGAACCCGCTGACATTCCTGTTGGCGGTCGTTTTGATCGGCAGTCGCCAACTCGGCCTCGCGATTCTGATGCACGATGCGGCGCATGGCGTTCTGATGAAGACGCGTTGGCTCAACGAGTTCGTCGGACAATGGCTTTGCGCCTACCCCGTCCTCGGCGAGATGATCGCATATCGACATTACCACCTCGTGCACCACCGCCGCACGCAGCAGCCCGATGATCCGGATCTTGGCCTGTCTGCAAAATTCCCCATCACGCGCGACAGTTTTCGCCGAAAGATGATCCGCGATTTAACGGGCCAAACGGGATTCAAGCAGCGCAAAGCACAGTTCTATCGTGCGCTCGGCGAACCCGGCGAATCGTGGCGCGAACGTGTGAAGACGTTTTGGAACCGGGTCGGTCCGCAATATACGGCGCAACTCGTCCTGTTCGGATTGATGACAGCATTCGGCAAGCCGCACTACTATCTCATGTTCTGGGTGCTACCCAACATCAGCTGGCAAATGGCGATTACGCGCATCCGGAACATTGCCGAGCATGCGATGGTGCCGGACGACAACGACGTATTCCGCAACGCGCGCACCACGTATGCCTCTTGGTGGGTTCGCGCGCTCGTCGCGCCCTATTGGGTGAACTATCACGTCGACCACCATCTGCTGTTCTTCGTCCCCTGCTATAACTTGCCGAAACTGCACGCATTTCTGCTTGCGAAGGGATTCAGGGACCGGATGGAAATACAGCCAGACTATTTCACGATGCTCAGGCTGGCGACATCCAAGCCGCTTCCGGTCGCCGCCCAGCCCGCGTGACCGACCCAGCCGAGTTCATTCGCGCCAACACCGCCCTCGTCGCGCCGCCGCTCGTTCCGGAAATCAAGCTGCATCTTGCGACCGAAGTGGTGCCGTTGTGGCGTCTGACGGAGGAAGAACTTGCGGAAAAAGGTTTGCCGCCGCCGTATTGGGCATTTGCCTGGGCCGGCGGTCAGGCGCTCGCTCGCTACGTATTGGACCATCCAGAGACCGTCAAAGGAAAGTCGGTTCTCGACTTCGGATCGGGTTCGGGCCTCGTCGCGATTGCCGCCGCCAAGGCGGGCGCGGCGCGCGTCACCGCGGCCGACATCGACGCCTTCGCCCATGCCGCGATCAGGCTCAACGCGGCCGCGAATTCAGCGCTCATTAGCGCGACGACCGACGATCTCATCGATTCCGATGGAAATTGGCGGACCATCCTGGTCGGCGATATGTGCTACGAGCGCCCACTCGCCGAACGCCTGCTCGCGTGGCTGCGCGACCGCTCGGCTGGCGGCGCGGACATTCTCCTCGGCGATCCTGGCCGAGCGTACTTTCCGAAGGACGGAGTCGAGAGGCTTTCCACCTACCGCGTCCAGACCAGCCGCGATCTCGAAGACCGGGAAATCCGGGAAACGCGCGTCTATCGCTTGGTTGCTCGCCCAGGCGCCGGGCCGATATAGCGCGCGCGCGGCCGGATGAGCGTTTGACTCTCCAGCTGCTCGATGGCATGCGCGACCCAGCCCGCGGTTCGCGCCATCGCAAAAATCGCGGTCTCGCTGCCTCGTGCCAAACCGAGCGTCTTGCACAGGACGGCGAGCGCGTAGTCGATATTCACGAACGCGCCTGTCGCCTCCGCAATCCGCTCGGGTACTTCGACCGTGAGACGTTTGTCTGCGCCTGCCTTCGTGAGTTCTTGAAGCAGCGAGACGCCGCGTGGGTCGCCTTTTCGGTAGATCATATGTCCGAAGCCCGCGAAACGCTCGCCTAGCGCGACCCGCTCTCTGACGATTGCGGCGACATCTCCCTCGAGGAGGGTTTCGACAAGTTTGGACGCGAGCGGCCCGGCGCCGCCATGCTTCGGTCCTTTCAGGGCGACAAGTCCCGCGATGACCGCGTCGTACAGACTTATTCCGGTCGATGCCGCACAGCGCACGGTGAACGTCGAAGCGTTCAACTCGTGGTCGGCAAGCAGAACGAGCACGCGCCGGATGAGGTCTTCAGCACTTCTGTGCTGCGGCGCCCATGCGCGCGCGATCTGTTTGTGAAGCGGATCTGCCGAAGGCTCGGATCCCACCATCGCTGCAACGACCAGACGCAAAATCCGGGCACCGATGGCCGTGCGTCCTTCCGCAACGCTGTTGTAGGCGCGCGGATCGGCGTCCGCGGCCAGCGCCAACACCGCGACCGTGCGATCCATCGGGTTTGCGTCGCGTGCCGCATCGAGCACTTTTCGCATCGACGCCGAAACGTTCGGAAGGTTGGACTTGACGAACGGGTCCGACGATTTGGAGTCCCAGAGCAACGTTGCCGCTTGCTCGAATGTCGCGGTTTGCGAAAGAGCGACGGCGTAGACCCCGCGATAGATCGAGCCTTCTTCGGTAATGGTCGAGATGGCGGAGTCCAGCACGGGCAAGTCGGCCCTTGATCCGCCGCCCTCGATCGTCGGCGCGCGCCGGTTCTTCAAGCCGCGCACATCTTCCGCGCGGTAACGGCGGATGCGCGGGTTCTCACCTGGCTCCGACCTGATCAGTCCCCGGCTCACATAGGCGTAAAGTGTTGCCGGAGAAACGGCGAGTTCTGTCGCTGCCTCGCGCGCCGACAGGTAGAGAGGATCGTCTAAATTATTCATATTGATTATGCTAATCAAGATTGATCAATATGTCTAGATCCCTGATCTTTTGTGCACTGCAACACAGGAGATACAGATGACAATCCAGTCCACACGCGCTCCCATCGGCCTTGATGGCGTTCCGGCCGCCGAAACCTCACTTTCCCACGTTGATGGTCAACGGGGCGAACTGATCATCGCCGGCGAGCGCGTCGCAGAGCTTGTCTCAAAAACGAGTTTTGAGGGCGTGACGGCGCGCTTATGGAGTGCTGCGACCGGTGTCCCGATCAGCGAGGCCGAGGTACGGGCTGCATTGGGGGAAGCCCGCGTACGGGCTTTTGTGCGGCTGCCTCAGCTATTGGCGGCCAGCGAAGGCCTCTCCATCGTGGACGGCTTCCGCGCGTCTGTCGCGGGGCTTCGCGCCGAGCACGGGCTCACACACGACGCGACGATTCTTGGAGCGATGCCGGTCATTGTCGGCGCCCTTGTCCAGCGCGCCCGCGGACAGGCACCGAATATCCCTAACTCCAAGCTTAGCCACGCGGCGGACACCCTGTCGATGCTGCATGGGCGCATGCCAAGTGCGAGCGAAGCCGCGGCGCTTGATGCCTATTTCGTGACGGTGAGCGATCACGGCATGAACGCGTCGACGTTCACGGCCCGTGTGATCGCCTCGACCCAAGCAGACCTGTTCTGTGCCATCACGGGCGGCTACTGCGCATTGACCGGACCCTTGCACGGAGGCGCGCCGGAGCCCGTGTTGGAAATGCTCGACGCCATCGGAACCCGCGAGCGGATTAAACCCTGGATCGACGACGCGCTCGCAAGAGGCGAGCGGCTCATGGGGTTCGGCCATCGCGTTTACAGGGTTCGCGACCCCCGCGCCGACGTCTTGAAGGCCGCGATCACCAAGCTTGCCGCGAACGCCACCGATCTTCCGTTCGCCGCTGAAGTGGAGGCGTATGCCCGCGAAGCGCTGCGCCGCAAAAAACCTGACCACCCGCTCGACACCAATGTCGAATTTTTTACCGCCATCTTGCTCGACGCGCTGCAGATACCGCGACAGGCATTCACGCCAATATTTGCCGTTGCCCGCGCGGCCGGATGGACCGCACATTCACGTGAACAGCAGCGGCGTGGGCGCCTGCTGCGGCCGAGCTCGGCATATATCGGAGACATGCCGGACTAGAGCTGCGATTCCTGCCAGGAGCGGCGCCAAGCCGGCGCCGCTCCGAACCGGCTTTTCGCTGCACGCCCCTTCTGCCACAGTGCTGCCTGCTTCGGTCGTTCGGCCGAGCCCACGCAAATGCATTGGGGACATAGATGGCCGCCGGAATACCGGAAGATCCTGTCGCGGAAGTTCACGAACTGAAAAGGACGCTTGGTCCACTTCACCTGATCGCGCTGGGAATCGGCGCCATTATCGGCGCAGGCATATTTGTCCTGACAGGTCACGCGGCCGCGAGCTATGCCGGTCCGGGCGTCGTCATTTCGTTTGCCATCGCCGGCGCGGGCTGTCTGTTCGCTGGCTTATGCTACGCCGAATTCGCGTCGATGATCCCGGTCGCCGGCAGCGCGTACACGTACACCTACGCGACGATGGGAAGGTTCCTCGCATGGATTATCGGCTGGAACCTCGTGCTTGAATATCTCGCGGCGTCATCCACCGTCGCCGTTGGGTGGTCGGGCTACTTCGCAGACCTGCTGAAACACCTCGGCGTCGTACTCCCGCCAGACTTCACATCGGCGCCGATCCGGCTGATCGGCGTCGATCATTTCGCGCTGACCGGCGCTTACTTCAACCTGCCCGCAGTGCTCCTCATCGGCGCAGTGTCGACGGTACTTGTCGTCGGCGTGCACTTGTCGGCGAACTTCAACAACCTGATGGTCGCGATAAAGTTGGCGATCGTTCTGGTCGTGATCGGCGTCTGTCTCCCGCTCATCGTGCCCGCAAATCATGTGCCGTTCATTCCTGAGAACACGGGCACCTTCGGTCAATTCGGCTGGACCGGCGTTTTCCGCGCAACCGGTGTGATTTTCTTTGCATATATCGGCTTCGATGCCGTGTCCGTCGCAGCGCAAGAAGCGCGCAATCCGCAGCGCGACGTGCCGATCGGCATTCTGGGGTCTCTCATCCTCTGCACCGTCCTCTACATGCTTATGTCCTACGTGGTGACGGGCATCGCCCCCTACTCTACGCTCAATGTCGCGCATCCGGTGTCGCAGGCCGTCGAAGCACTCCCGGGCAAGGCCTGGCTTGCCATGTTCGTCAATATCGGCGCCGTCGTTGGCTTGGCATCCGTCGTGCTGGTCTTGCTGCTCGGCCAGTCGCGCATCTTCTATGCGATGGCGACAGACGGCCTCTTCTTCCAGGCCTTTTCGTACATCCATCCTAAATTCCGCACGCCATCGCGGGGCACCGTCCTAACGGGTCTTTTCGCCGCGCTGATGGCAGGTGTATTGCCCCTCGACGTGCTCGGTGAGTTGGTGTCCATCGGCACTCTGGCTGCGTTCGTCATTGTCTGCGTCGGCATCATGGTCCTGCGCGTTCGCATGCCGCGCGCGATCAGGCCGTTCCGGACCCCGTTGGTCTGGATCGTCGCGCCGCTAGGCATCGGCATGTGCCTCTTCATGAT
This sequence comes from Rhizomicrobium sp., assembly GCA_035499335.1. Classification (GTDB taxonomy): domain Bacteria; phylum Pseudomonadota; class Alphaproteobacteria; order Micropepsales; family Micropepsaceae; genus Rhizomicrobium. The sequence continues at coordinate 22,973 of DATJZB010000012.1, forward strand.
GGTTTTCCTGCCACTCGACACCTGGCTGCGCCTTGCAGGCTGGACGGCACTCGGTCTGGCGATCTACATCGGCTACGGCATGAGGAATGCGAGGCCGGCGCGATTCCACATTCGCGAACATCCAGCGGAGTGACGTCGCATATCTCAGGGTCTAGGGTGCGCCCATGACCTATAGATCGCTTCGCGACTTCATTGCCAGGCTCGAATCTGCGGGGGAACTGGTGCGCGTGCGCGAACCAGTTTCAACGACCCTTCAGATGACCGAGATCCAGACGCGCCTCATCGCCGAGGGCGGTCCAGCCGTGATCTTCGAAAATCCGATCAGGGCGGACGGGGTCCGGAGCGACATACCGGTACTCGTCAATCTTTTCGGTACCGTGCAGCGCGTGGCCATGGGGGTCACGATGGACGGCAAAGAGCGAACCGATGCGAAGGCGTTGAGAGAGGTCGGCGACGTCCTCGCCACGCTGCGCCAGCCGCAACCACCCCGCAGCCTCGGTGAAGCATTCGAATTGCTGCCGCTGGCCAAGACCGTTCTTGCGATGAAGCCAAAGAGCGTGGCGAGGGCGCCTTGCCAGGAAATCGTCTTGCGCGACGAACAGATCGACCTCAACAAGCTTCCTATCCAGACCTGCTGGCCGGGCGAGCCGGCACCACTCATCACATGGCCTCTCGTCGTGACGCGCGGTCCGGGTGAGGCGCGCGAAGACAATTACAATCTCGGTATCTACCGGATGCAGGTGCTGAGCAGGAACCAGACGATCATGCGCTGGCTCCGTCATCGCGGAGGCGCGCAACATCACGCTCGTTGGGCCAAAGAAAAAAAAGAGCCGCTTCCGGCGGCAATTGTGCTCGGCGCGGACCCCGGAACGATACTCGCTGCGGTGACACCCGTACCGGACACTCTGTCGGAATACCAGTTCGCCGGCTTGCTCCGCGGCCGACGCGTGGAACTCGCCGATTGCGTGAGCCAACCCCTGAAAGTGCCGGCCGAAGCGGAGATCGTCCTTGAGGGGGAGGTATCGCTCACGGACTATCGCGACGAGGGGCCGTACGGCGATCACACGGGTTACTACAATTCGGTGGAGCAATTTCCCGTATTCACCGTGACCGCGATCACGATGCGGCACAATCCGATCTATCTCTCGACATACACCGGTCGACCGCCTGACGAACCCAGCATTTTGGGCGAAGCGCTCAACGAAGTTTTTGTGCCACTCATTCGGCAACAATTTCCCGAGATCGTCGACTTCTGGCTCCCACCTGAAGGCTGCAGCTACCGCATCGCAGTCGTCAGCATGAAGAAGGCGTACCCGGGACACGCGAAGCGGGTAATGATGGCTGTGTGGTCGTACCTACGCCAGTTCATGTACACAAAGTGGGTGATCGTCGTCGACCACGACATCGACGCGCGCGACTGGAAGGACGTCATGTGGGCCCTGTCGACCCGCATGGATCCCGCCCGGGACATCACACTGATCGAGAACACGCCGATCGATTATCTCGACTTTGCCTCACCGGAGAGCGGACTCGGCTCGAAAATCGGGCTCGACGCAACGAACAAAATGCCGCCCGAAACGCACCGGGACTGGGGCAAGCAAATTCAAATGGACCCTGATGTCGTCGAAGCGGTCACCAAAATGTGGCCGCGACTGGGGCTGCCGGGAAGCGGCAAGCCCATCTGGAAATAGGTCCAGGCCGCCCACAGTTTGCTTGACCCGGCTCTGAACTGCTCTACTTATGGGCTCGTCATCCAGGGGTGTCCAACGACATGCCATTGTTACTGCTCGCGCCCTATCCGATGGTCGCGCTGTATGCCGCCATCAATGCGTTCATCATGCTGGTATTGGCCGTCATGGTTGTTCGGGCCCGCGTGAAAACCCGCACCGAAATCGGAAGTGGCGACAATGCCCGAATGATGGGTGCCGTACGCGCCCACGGCAACAACACCGAATACGTCCCCATGGCGCTGCTCCTGATGTTGATCCTGGTGCCGCTGCAGGCCAACGCACTCGTCATTCACGCCGTCGGCGGCTCGCTCACGCTTGGTCGCATTTTGCACGCAATCGGTTTGTCCAGAAACGTCGGTACGTCCCTGCCCCGCTTGTTTGGTATGATCCTCACTTGGCTATCGTACATGGTCGCGATCTTCGCGATCGTGTGGCTTACGCTTCAACTCCCCATGCAAGTCCCTAACTAGCAATGGCCAAATCCGACATTCAGGACAGGCTCGATTTTCTCATCCGTTCCGCCAAAGCGGCGGGCGCCGACGCCGCCGACGCGCTTCTGGTGGAAAGCGTTTCGGCCAGCGTCTCCTATCGCCTCGGAAACCTCGAGGACGTCGAACGCGCAGAATCGCAGGATCTGGGTCTACGCGTATTCCTCGGCCAAAAAGTGGCGTTTGTTTCCTCGACCGACTTTTCGCGGGATGCGCTGGCGCAACTTCCATCGCGCGCTGTCGCAATGGCCAAACTTGCGCCGGAAGACAAATATGCCGGCCTGGCCCCGCGCGAGCGTCTTGCAACGACTTTACCCGCGCTTGATCTCGAGGACTCGCACGAGCCTACAGCGGACGCACTCGTGGAACTGGCGCGCGACATCGAAGGATCCGCCATGGCGGTCAAAGGCGTGACCAATTCCGAAGGAGGCGGCGCCAGCTTCACACGTTCGGCCATCGCGCTTGCCACGAGCGAAGGGTTCTTCGGGTCGTACGCCGGAACAAACCACAGCATCGGCGTTGCAGTCGTCGCCGGCGAAGGTACGGACATGGAGCGCGACTACGACCAGGCGAGTGCACGCCACCGCAGCGACTTGCAAAGCGCGGCGTCTGTCGGCCGCAGTGCGGGCGAGCGCACGGTCAAACGTCTCAATCCGCAGAAGGTAAGATCGCAATCCGTTCCGATCGTATACGATCCGCGCGTGTCGAACGGATTGATTGGGCATTTTGCCGGGGCGATTTCCGGGGCGTCGATCGCCCGCGGCGTCAGCTTCCTCAAAGATATGTTGGGCGAGAAGGTATTCGCCGCAGGGATCAACGTCGTCGACGATCCTCATCGCCGACGCGGTCTTCGCTCCAAGCCTTTCGATGGCGAGGGAGTTGCGAACAAGCGATGGGCGCTCGTCGACGACGGCGCTCTGACAACCTGGCTTCTTGATTGCGCGAGCGCGAAGCAATTGGGGCTCGCGACGACCGGACATGCCGCGAGGGGAACCGGCGGCCCACCTTCACCCTCGCCGACGAACCTGTACATGGAACCGGGCTCGACAACGCCCGATCAGCTGATCGCCGACATCAAGGAGGGCTTCTACGTCACCGAATTGATCGGCATGGGCGTCAATGGCGTCACAGGCGACTACAGTCGAGGCGCGGCCGGTTTCTGGATTGAAAACGGAAAAATCGCGTTTCCAGTCTCGGAAATCACGATTGCCGGAAATCTGAAGGACATGTTCCGTTCGCTAACGCCGGCGAACGACCTTGAATTTCGCTACGGGACGAACGCGCCGACAATTCGCGTCGAAGGCATGACCATTGCCGGCACGTGACAACGCGGCGGCAGATCTGATTCTGCTCGAAGAAAGCGTGCGCGAAGCAGGAAAAATCGCGCGAATTTTTTTCGGCGGCACCTTCAAGCGGTGGGACAAAGGCAAGGGGAATCCGGTCACCGAGGCCGATCTCGCCGTCGATCGGTTCCTCGGCGAGCATCTTCGTGGCGCCCGACCCGACTACGGCTGGCTGTCGGAGGAGACCGAGGACGATACGTCGCGTCTCGCTCGCCAGTCGGTTTTCGTCGTCGACCCGATCGATGGAACGATTGCCTTCATGAAGGGCCGGCCACACTTCACCATCTGCGCAGGAATCGTCTGCGATGGGGAACCGGTCGCAGGCGCGGTATACAATCCGATTAGCGACGAGTGCTTCACGGCTCACGTCGCAGGGGGCGCGCATCTCAACGGAACGCCGATAACCGTCAGTGGACAGGACACAATCGAGAATTGTCGGATGCTGGGCGACAAGCCCATGTTCGCCCACGCGGCTTGGAACGTTCCTCCAAACATACCCTGGCCGCCAATGGTCATCGAAACCCGAAATTCGATCGCCTATCGGATGACACTCGTGGCGGACGGACAGTTCGATGCAATGATGGCGCTTTCGGCGAAACATGATTGGGACTTGGCCGCTGCCGAAATTATTGTAAGCGAGGCGGGTGGACTGGTTACGACCCACACCGGCGCGAAACTTTTGTACAATCGGCAAACGACACTTCAGCCGTCCGTGGTTTCGGCCGGCCCTGCTCTTCACGAGCAGCTTTTATCTCGCATACGGCATCTCAACCTGTCCCGTTCCTAGGAGGTAACATGACAGATCGCGAGCCAAAGCAGCTGTTGCACCTGGTGTTCGGCGGGGAATTGGTTTCGCCGAGCGACATTACATTCAAGGACTTGGCCAAGCTCGATCTTGTGGGGATGTATCCTAACTATGCGGCCGCTTTGTCGGCGTGGCGGGGAAAGGCGCAGGCCACCGTCGACAATGCCCAGATGCGCTATTTTGTTGTCCACATTCATAAGCTGATCGAACCAGACGCGGGCGCGTGATGGATGCGCTTCCGCCGCTCTCGCCGCCTGCCCGGCCGGCATGCTATGCCGCGTGCGAATGACAGACGCGCTAGATTCACGAGCCGGTTCAGAAGCCCCGACCATGGCCGTAGCCGCCAAGCCGGCCGCGGCGTTTCACGCCGGAAATCTCCCGGTCGTGCGGCGTTTGTTCCGTGACTATGTGCGCACGCAGTGGCTTATGTTCTTGGCTGCCATTGGCTGCATGCTGCTTACGTCTGCGGCAAGCGGTCTGATCCCCTTGATCGTCGATTACACCGTCAAGCATCTCTTCATCCAAAAGCAGCCCGAGATGGCCGCTTTGGTACCCTTGTTGATCGTCGCCATAATGACAGTGCGCGCTGTCAGCTGGTACGGCCAGCAAACGCTCATCGACTCCATCGGAGAGAGAGTCGTTACGGCGGCGCAACGCGATATGTTCGACCACCTTATCCGACGCGACCTCGCATCTCTGAACGCCGTGCACTCCAGCCAGTTCGTTTCTACGATGCTTTATGACGCGACCTTGATGCGCGATGCCATCACGCGCGGCGTCGCGGCCATCGGACTCGAAAGCGCCCAACTCGTCGCTTTTGCCGCAGCGATGATCTACGAAGACTGGCAGCTCACACTCATCGCGGTCGTCATCCTGCCACCCGTCGCATGGGCTATGGAGCGCATCGGCAGCTCGGTACGCAGAGCCGCGATGCGCGGCATGGAACAGACGGGCGATTTGGCGACGTCACTTTCTGAAGCGCTGGATGGCCGACGCATCGTCAAGGCGTACGGACTGGAGGCTCACGTCTCCGATCGCGCCTACCGGCGGCTGTCAATGCGGCTGCAGACACTTTTGAAGGTCGTGCGGCGGCGCGCGGCCGCCATTCCGACCACGGACATTTTCGCCGGCGTCGTGATCGCAGCGACACTGGTCTACGCTGGATATCAGTCGCGTCACGGAGCACTCGGCTTCAATAATTTCTCTGCGTTCCTGGCGGCGATGCTGCTGGCGCAGCAACCGGTGCGAAATCTCAGCCAGCTCTGGCCGTATGTATCCAGCGGGGTCGCCGCGGCGAACCGCGTCTTCGCAGTGATCGATGGGAAACCGGCGATCGTCAATGCGCCGGATGCGAGGACACTTTCTGTGGCGCAGGCACCGCACGGCGCATCCATTGTGCTCGAAAACGTTCATTTCGCCTATCACGGTAACGACCCATCGATAAGCGGCATCTCTCTTGCAATCTCGCCGGGTGCAAAGGTCGCCCTGGTCGGTCCGTCAGGCGCGGGCAAGAGCACGATTTTCAACCTCCTGCTCCGATTCTACGACGTCGACCGTGGCCGCATTTTGGTCGATGGTCAGGACATTCGACGCGTGACTCTCGAATCCCTGCGCCGGAACTTCGCGCTTGTGACCCAGGACGCGATCTTGTTCGACGAGACCGTCGCCGAAAATATTTCGCTGGGCAACCTCGGCGCCAGCAGGACCGACATCGAGCGCGCCGCGAAAAACGCCGCGGCCGACGAATTCATCAGGCAATTGCCCCAAGGCTACGATACTCGTGTCGGGGAAGGCGGCCTCAAGCTTTCCGGCGGTCAGCGGCAGCGAATCGCGATCGCGCGCGCGATGCTTCGCGACGCCCCCATTCTCCTGTTGGACGAGGCGACTTCCGCGCTCGACACGGAAAGCGAACGTCAGGTTCAGGAGGCGCTCGCCAGACTGATGAAGGACCGAACGACGATCGTGATCGCCCATCGTCTGACGACCGTGCTTGATGCCAGCACGATTTACGTGCTGAACAGGGGAGAGATCGCCGAATACGGTTCGCACGCCGAACTGCTGGCGAGCGGCGGGCTATACGCACGCCTTTACCAGCACGACTTCCACGACGCTGCGGAGCAGGACTGATGGCCGGCGCGCCTTTCGGCATCCGAACCTACCGCGCGGCGACCACGTTGCTTTCGCCGTTGGCACCCGCGCTCTTGCGCCGCCGCAGAAAGCTCGGGAAGGAAGACAGAGACCGCGCTTCCGAGCGGCTCGGGGTGTCGAACGTCACCCGCCCGTCCGGAAAATTGATCTGGGTCCATGGCGCCAGCAATGGAGAATGCCTTGCTGCATTGCCGCTCATAGAGACCTTCGTGAGTAAAGGCCTGAACGTCATCGTGACAAGTGGGACAGTCACGTCCGCCGAATTGATGCAGTCCCGCCTGCCAAGGGGCGCATTGCACCAATTCGTGCCGATCGATACGCCGGCGGCGACGGCGCGGTTTTTCGCGCACTGGCATCCGGACGTTGGCCTGTTTGTGGATTCCGATCTTTGGCCAAACCTCATTCTCGGCGCCAAAGCTGCAGGCGCGAGTCTGGCACTCGTCAACGCGCGGATGTCGCAGCAGTCTTTCGAGAGCTGGCGTTGGGCGCGCAAGACCGCCGCATCGATTCTGTCTGCCTTCGACGTCTGCCTCGCTCAGGATGAAGAGATCGCCACACGATTCCGCCTGCTCGGCGCGCGCGATGTGCGGGTCGTCGGCAGCCTCAAAGAAGATGCGCCGCCCTTGCCTTTCGACCCTGCTAAGCTGGCCGCACTGAAGTCAGCGATCGGCGATCGACCGATCCTTCTTGCGGCCCAGACGCACCCGGGAGAAGACGAAACCATACTTCCCGCGCACGACGCCCTCCGATCGCGATACCCTCGATTGCTTACGATCATCGTCCCGCGCCATCCGGCGCGAGGCGCCGAGATCGCCGAGCTTTGCGGGACCCGAAACTGGCGACGGCGCTCTGCCGGCGAAGAGATCGGGCCCGACACCGCCGTCTATATTGCGGACACGATCGGCGAGCTCGGATTGTTCTACAGGCTCGTCTCATTCGCTTTCGTGGGCGGCACTCTCATCCCACAGGGCGGACACAACCCGTTAGAACCCGCGCGCCTCCACTGCGCTGTACTCGCCGGCCCGCACACGTACAATTCGGCGACTGCCTACGAGGCGATCTTCAACGCGCAGGGAACCGGAAGGGTCAATTCCAGTGCGGACATTGTGGGCGCTGCAGATCAGCTATTGGCCGACCCCGCCCGCGCCGCACAACTCGGCGACCTGGCCGCGCAAGGTGCCGCATCGCTGGGTGGGGCCGTGGACAAGACGTTCCAAGCCGTAAGCGCATTGCTGACCAGTCATGCGGCAACCTGACTTCTGGAACCGTCGCGATCTGGCTTCGCGGCTGGCAACGTTGCTCCTTTCGCCGCTTGGACGGGTCTACGGCGCCTCGGTCGCCTATCGCGCCGCACATACCGAACCCTACAAACCGCGCGCAAAGGTGCTTTGTGTCGGAAACCTGACGACGGGAGGTACGGGAAAGACACCCATCGCGATGGAGATGGGGCGCATCATTGCCGCGCGCGGAAATCGTCCGGTGTTTTTAACGCGTGGATATGGCGGGCATGTCACAGGCCCTGCCTTCGTTGCAGCGGACGATCGCGCAACGCATGTCGGCGATGAGCCGCTTCTGCTTGCGACCGTCGCCCCCGTGATCGTTTCGCGCGATCGCGCGGCCGGAGCCAGACTGGCCGATGCCCACGGGTTCGACGTCATCATCATGGATGACGGCCACCAGAACTTCTCGCTGGCGAAAAACGTCTCGCTCATCGTCGTGGATGCCGATGAGGGATTTGGAAATGGCTACGTCCTGCCAGCGGGACCGTTGCGAGAGCCGGTGAAGCAGGGTTTGGCTCGCGCTGACGCCATCGTCGTCAATGGTGCCGGCGCGCCGCGACTTGGCGAGACTGACTTGCCTGTAGTGCATTCCCAACTCGCCTCGACGAACGAAAAGAGTTGGTCGGGGATCCGCGTCGTCGCCTTCGCCGGAATCGGCAGGCCCGAAAAGTTCTTCGCGTCCCTGGCGGCATTGGGCGCCATCGTCATCGAGGCACGACCCTACGGCGACCACCACGTCTACACCCAGTCCGAAATCGCACGTCTGAAGGCCAAGGCGCGCGCGGAAAACGCAACATTGATCACGACGGAGAAAGATTTCTTTCGTCTGACGCCCGCCGAGCGAGAAGGTATCGAAGTCTTGCGCGTACGGGCGACGTTTGACGATCCAGCGAGAATCGACCGCCTTCTTCAGCCGCTATTCCCGCATCCCAATTGACGCAGCGGTCGCAAGCGCGCGTTCACGCCTTTGGCGGCGTCGGCGTGCGCGTCGATCGCGACGGATCGAGCTTGACCTGGAACCAGTTCATCGCCCAATGCAGGTGCGGCCCGGTCGCACGACCCGTCATTCCCATGAGACCGATCACCTGGCCGCGCTGTACGACGTCGCCAACTTTCACCAGCCGTCGACTCTGGTGCAAATAGCAAGTTGATACGCCGTGCCCGTGATCGAGTAGCGTGAAACCGCCATCAAGATAGTAGTCGTCGGAAATCGAAACAGTGGCGTTGGCCGGCGCACGGATCGGCGTGCCTTCGGTGTTCGCCATATCGACCCCCATGTGCGGCGCCATCGGCCGCCCGTTGTCGATCCGTTGACTGCCGAATACCCCGCTCATGATGCCGGGTGCCGGCCAGTCGAAGGGATCGGCAAACCAGACGGAGTCGCTGTCCTTTTCACGCGCCTCCGCGATCCGTTCCCCCTCGCGATGAATACGTTCGAGGGCCTCTGGCGGCGGCGTTACGGTGTTCGGCGGAAGCCCCGTCACACGCTGGACTTCATACGTGCGGATGATGGGCGCAATCTCGTGCGTCTCGCTCGTGGCGTCGGAATATTGGACGGAGATCTGCGCGACCGAGGTGCGATTCCATTCAAGACCGCAGGCAAATAGGCCTTCCGGCGAGACATGCAGCGGCCGGTCGTCGAAGTGAACTTGGGCTCCCGGCTCGGTTCGACCGACGATCAAACTCCCCTGCTCCATGGTCCCGGAAAGCGATACGCGCTGCGGCGAACTCCGCGCAGCGACGGTCAAAGTGGCGAGTGCCGCGCCACTCACCAGGAGTGAGCGGCGTGAGATCATTTCGGTGTTTTTCCGGATTCCTGCAAACGCTTGAGCGCCGCGGCCGGGCTTGCGTAGGCCTCCTGGAGATCGACGCTCCAGTAGCGAAGAGCATCGACCGGCACATGCGCACCGGTGACGGCGCAGATGACGAACGAGCCGGCTTTCACGACACGATATTCGCCGTCGAGATATTCCAACTCGGCCAGCCCCTCGGGCCGAAGGTCGCGTTCCATTTTGTTCATGGCGCCAGTTTATCCGACAGACCGATTAAAACAAACTTTCCTGACCACCGCCCGACCCCTTCGCGCGTGCCTTGGGCTTGGGCGTCGAAGAGCCGTCCGCGACCGCGCCGAGTTTGCCGTCGGCAAAGGTGAGCGACAGGTGTTCTCCTCCTGGCACGGCAGCCGCGCGCCGTCGCACTTGCCCACCCTCGCCGCGCACCAACGCGAAACCGCGATCGAGCACCGAACGGTACGAAACGCCCTCCATGACCCGACCAAGAGCATCGATCTGTTTCCGCAAATCCGCCAATCCGGCGCGCTGCGCGCGCTCGAGCCTCTTCGCCAGGGCATCCGTGCGTTCGGCGCCAAGCGCAAATTGCCTGGCAATGCGGTTGGGACGAAGGATCGCGGCGGACTCGGCGAATTTGCGGCGGTGTTCCTGCACATTGGCGCGGAGGGCCGAGCCGAGCCGTTCGCCGGCAAGATCGAGACGCTGGCGCGGACCGGCAAAAAGCTGCTCCGCCCTCGGCAATACCCGCGCAGTCTGAGCGAGATGTCGCCGCCTGTCTTCCATGCGCGCGGTGACAATGCGCGCGAAGCGCCGCTCCAAGTCGATGACCTGGGAAAGCAATTCCGATCGCACGGGCACTGCAAGCTCGGCCGCCGCGGTCGGCGTCGGCGCTCGCACATCGGCGACGAAGTCGATCAGGGTGGTGTCGGTCTCGTGTCCCACGGCGGAAATAACGGGAATCTTGCTGTCATGGACGGCGCGAACGACAACCTCCTCATTGAACGCCATCAAATCCTCGATCGAGCCGCCGCCACGCGCAACGATGATGAGGTCCGGACACGGCAGCGGACCGCCGGCGCTGAGCGCATTAAATCCGCGCAGCGCGGCAGCGACCTCCGCAGCTGCGCGCTCACCTTGCACCGACACGGGCCAAAGCAGCACCCGGCGCGGGAAGCGCGCATCGAGACGGTGCATGATGTCGCGAATGACGGCGCCCGTCGGCGACGTGACGACGCCGATGACGCCAGGCAGGAAAGGCAGCTTCCTTTTGCGAGCCGGGTCGAACAATCCCTCGGCGGCAAGCTTTTTCTTGCGCTCTTCGAGCATCGCCATCAGTGCGCCGGCGCCGGCCAATTCCACCTGTTCGACGATGATCTGATAGCGTGAAGAGCCGGGATAGGTGGAGATGCGGCCCGTGCAGACGACCTCAAGGCCCTGTTGCGGCTTGACCTTCAGCCGCTGGGCGGTCCCACGCCAGCAAACGGCGTTCAGCACGGCCTTGTCGTCCTTGAGGTCGAAATATACGTGCCCGGATGACTGAAACGTCACTTTGCTGACTTCCCCACGCACGCGAACGAAGCCGAACGCCTCTTCGATCGTGCGTTTGAGCGCCGCTGAGACTTCGCTGACGGAATATTCGGGCAAATTGGCACGCGCTTGGGACATGATTCCAATGTTATAGGAACTGGCGGAAAACGAGTCTGAATTTTGACCGGTCGAGGCATGGGGAATTAGCGATGAAAGTGCTTCTTGTTGGTTCCGGCGGGCGGGAACATGCGCTGGCCTGGGCTCTGAGCCGCAGCCCTCTGCTCACCCGGCTCTACTGCGCCCCGGGCAATGCAGGCATCGAAGCCGTCGCCGAATGCGAGCCGATTCCCGTCATGGATTTCGACCGACTGGTAGCCTTCGCGCGCCGGGTGAAGATCGACTTCGCCGTCATCGCGTCCGATCAGCCATTGATCGGCGGGCTGTGGGACGCATTCGAAGCCGCCGGTATCCGCGCCTCGGGGCCGAGCAAGGCGGCAGCGGTACTCGAAGGCTCGAAAGGCTTCGTGAAGGATCTCTGCGCCGAGTACGGCATCCCGACCGCAGCGTATGGGCGCTTTCAGGAAGCCGCTGCCGCGAAACGCTTTGCGGACACGCTCGGACTGCCCGTGGTCATAAAAGCCGACGGTTGGGCGGCGGGCAAAGGCGTGATCATCGCTCCAACGCGAACGGACGCGCACAAGGCGGTCGACTTCATGTTCGAAGGCGGCATGGGCGGGAGCGGCCACGCCGTCGTGGTCGAGGAATTCATGGAAGGTGAGGAAGGGAGCTTCTTTGCCCTCAGCGACGGAACGACCGTTCTGCCCCTTGCTGGCGCACAGGACCACAAACAGGTGTTCGACGGCGACAAAGGGCCCAACACCGGCGGCATGGGCGCCTACTCGCCGGCCCCGGTCCTGCCGTCCTCGATGGAACGCGAAGTGATGCGCCGCTTCATCGAGCCGACGGCCGCGGCGATGCAGGCCAAGGGCATTCCCTTCGTTGGCGTGATGTATCTGGGACTGATGTTCACCAAGGACGGACCGAAGCTGGTGGAATATAATTGCCGCTTCGGCGATCCCGAGGCCCAGGTGCTTATGCCGCGGCTCAGGAGCGATCTCCTGGCCGCGCTGCTCGCGATGCGGGACGGCACGCTGAAAGGTGTCGAGCTTCGCTGGAGCGACGACGTCGCGCTTACCGTGGCGATGGCGTCCAAGGGCTATCCGGGCAGCTACGAGAAGGGCCACGTCATTTACGGGCTCGACGAAGCTGCGAAGCTGCCCGGGGTTCAGATTTTCCATGCCGGCACCGAGCGTCGAGATGGTCGGATCGTCGCAGTCGGCGGGCGGGTCTTGAGCGTCACGGCAACCGGCAAGACGGTCGCAGAGGCGCAATCGCGAGCCTATGCGGCGGTCGACAAAATCCATTGGGAAGGCAGCTTTTGCCGCCGCGACATCGGCTGGCGAGCAGTGGCGCGCGAGCGAGCGCAATAGGCTTGTGCCCACCCGCAAGCCGGGCCAAAAATGCGGGCAACAAGAAATTTCGAACCGGGAGTACGGCGATGAGCCAGCCAGGCGCCAGCCGACAGGAAACTTATTCGGGCACGAAGGAAGTCACGGCCGCCCACGCATTCGACGCCAAGAAGCTGGAGGCATATCTCGCCGAACGGATCGAGGGTTTTCAGACTCCGCTCGAGGTCCGTCAGTTCAAGGGCGGACAGTCCAACCCCACCTATCAGCTCGTCACGCCGAACCGAAAGTACGTGATGCGCCGAAAGCCTCCGGGAAAGCTCCTTCCCAGCGCCCACGCGGTCGATCGCGAGTTCAAGGTCATTTCGGCCCTCTACCCGACGGGATTCCCCGTCGCCAAGCCCTATCTGCTCTGCGAAGACGAGAGCATCACGGGCACGATGTTCTACGTGATGGATTGCGTCGAAGGCCGCGTCCTGTGGGAAGGCGTGCTGCCCGGGATGGACAAGAAGCAGCGCTGGGCAACCTACGATGCGATGAATGAAACGCTCGCGCGCCTCCACAATCTCGACTACGTCAAGATCGGTCTGGAGGACTTCGGAAAGCCAACGGCGTATGTCGCTCGCCAGATCGCGCGCTGGACGAAGCAGTACCAGATGTCCGAAACCGAGACCATCGAGGAGATGAACAAGCTCATCGATTGGCTGCCGAAACATCTTCCCGCGGAAGGCAAGCCGTCCGTCGTCCACGGCGACTACCGCCTCGACAACATGATCCTGCACCCGACCGAACCCAAGGTTCTCGCGGTCATCGATTGGGAGCTCTCGACCATCGGAGATCCTCTGGCCGACTTCACCTATCACCTGATGCAGTGGCAACAGGACGGCCGCGGTACGAGTGCCGGCTCGATCATGGGCATCGACTACGAAGCCCTCGGCATCCCGACGCTTGAGCAGTACGTCGCCATGTACTGCAAGCGGACCGGCCGAACCGAGACGCCGAACATGGACTATTACGCCGCGTACAACTTCTTCCGTCTCGCCGGCATTCTCCAAGGCATCGTCGGCAGGGTGCGCGACGGCACCGCCGCAAACGCCAACGCGGCCCAAAACGCGTCAGCCGTTCGCCCGCTGGCGCAGCGCGCATGGGCCTACGCCAAGCGCGCGGGCGCTACCGGCTGAACATCGCGAAAACCGGCGGCCGGGCTGCTTCGTCGCGCCCGGCCGTCTATGGTCTGACCGCCGCTATTCGGCTGCGGCCCGCTTCGGCACCTCGGCATGCTTGCCGAATTCGAGCCGGGCGATCGTGCGACAATGCACCTCGTCCGGACCGTCGGCGAGACGCAGCGTCCGCTGTCCGGCGTACATCCGTGCCAGGCCCGGATCGGTCGTGACGCCGCCGCCGCCCCAAGCCTGGATCGCGTCGTCGATCACCTTCAACGCCATGCGGGGCGCGGCGACCTTGATCTCGGCGATCTCGGTACGGGCGACCTTGTTGCCGACCTTGTCCATCAAGTCCGCGGCCTTCAACGTCAGCAGACGGCACATGTCGATATTGATGCGCGCTTCGGCGACGCGTTGCTCCCACACGGAGTGATCGGCGATCCGCTTGCCGAAGGCCTCGCGCGTCAGCAACCGCTTGCACATGATTTCGAGCGCGCGCTCCGCGACACCGATCGTGCGCATGCAGTGATGGATGCGACCCGGCCCGAGTCGGCCCTGGGCGATCTCGAAGCCGCGGCCCTCGCCGAGGATCATGTTCTCGACCGGAACCTTGACGTTCTCGAGCAGCACTTCCCCATGTCCGTGCGGCGCGTCGTCGTAGCCGAATACGGGAAGCATGCGGACGACCTTCACGCCGGGCGAGTCGCGCTCGACGAATATCTGCGATTGCGCGCTGTGTCGTCCACCTTCGGGATTGGTTTTACCCATCACGATCATGATTTTGCAGCGCGGATCGCCCACTCCGGACGACCACCATTTCCGCCCGTTGATGACGTAATGATCGCCCTTGCGTTCGATGTGCGTGGCGATGTTCGTCGCATCGGACGATGCCACCGCGGGTTCGGTCATGAGAAAGGCGGAACGGATGTCGCCTTCCAGCAGCGGCTTCAGCCACTTGTCCTGCTGGTACTTGCTGCCGTAGCGCTCCAGCACCTCCATGTTGCCGGTGTCGGGCGCGGAACAATTGAAGACTTCGGAGGCAAATCCGACCCGTCCCATGATCTCGGCCAGCGGCGCATATTCGAGGTTGCTCAGTCCGGCGCCGTGTTCGCTCTCGTTGAGAAAGAAGTTCCACAGACCCTGCGCCTTGGCCTTCTTCTTGAGCTCTTCGACGACGGGCACAACGATCCAGGGATTGCCCTTGGCGCGTGCTTCGTCCATCTGCTTGGTGTAGACCGCTTCGGCGGGATAAATGTGGGCGCTCATGAAATCGCCCACCTTCTTCATCCACTCCTTCTGGCGTGGCGAATAGTCGAAATCCATCGTTTCCTCCAACATTCTGATATCGAGCGGCGCGACTGTACCGCGCCGGTCCGCGGGCTGCCAGACGACAAAAAGACCGGAATTGACAGGCGGACCCGGGCGCGGCAAGCAGCGTCCATGCTGCTTTGGGCGGGCTTTCTGCTTCTCGTTATCGGCGCCGCGTGCCTGCCCTTCGACCGGCAGGTGGCGCACATTCTCTATGACCATGAAAGCGAGGCATTCGAGCGCTTCCTGGAGCGGACGACACACTGGGCCAAGGCCGCGCATTGGCTGGTCGCCGCGCTGATCGCCTTCGCCCTGGCGCAGATTGCCCTGGCCGTTCGGGGCGAACAGCCGGATCTGCGTCTGGCGTCGAATTGTGCACTCGCGTTCGTCGCCTGCCTCGCCGCCGGCAGCGTCATCCTCCACGGCATGAAACTCGTCATCGGGCGCCGCAGACCGCGCGACGACATGGAGTTAGGCCTCTACGGTTTCGTCTGGTTCCGGTTCAATCTCGACTACAATTCGTTTCCCTCGGGCCATGCGCTGACGATCACCTGCGTCGCGGTGATCGCCACCTGCGTCTGGCCGCATCTGGCGATCCTCTGGTTCGCGATCGCTTTCTGGCTCGGCATCACGCGGGCGCTGCTGACTGCGCATTTTCTCAGCGACGTTTTTATTGGCGGCGGCATCGGACTGCTCGCGGCGCGCGAGACATTGCTGTATTTGTTCCCGTTCCTCGTCCCTGCCTGGTTCTGAACCGCCCATGTTCGCCCTGCTCTATTCCGCCGACGCCTGGATCGCGCTGCTCACCCTGACGGTTCTGGAGATCGTACTCGGAATCGACAACATCATCTTTCTGGCCCTCGTCGCCAACAAGGTCGAGCCGGAGAAACGTCCCCTGGCGCGTCGCATCGGGCTGGCCCTCGCGCTGGGACTGCGCATCGCATTCCTTTCCAGCATCGCCTGGATAATCTCGTTGCAGACCCCGATCATCACGCTTTGGGGCGTCGCGTTGTCCTGGCGCGATCTGGTCTTCGGCGCAGGCGGCATATTCCTGCTGACAAAGAGCACGCGCGAGATTCACGACATGGCCGAAGCCGAGCACGATATCCGGGCGCACGTCCATTCGACGCTCGTCGCGGCCGTCATTCAGATCGCGATGTTCGACATCGTCTTTTCCATCGACTCGGTCGTGACGGCCGTCGGCATGGCGGAGCACCTTCCGATCATGATCGCCGCGGTGGTCCTCGCCATGCTGGTGATGCTCGTGGCGTCAGGCCCTGTCGGCGACTTCGTCGAGCGGCATCCGACCGTCAAGATGCTGGCGCTCAGTTTTCTCCTGCTCATCGGAACGGCGCTGATAGCCGACGCGCTGCATTTCCACATTCCGCGCGGCTATCTCTACTTCGCGGTCGCGTTCTCGGGAATGGTCGAGATGCTCAACCAGTTCGTCGCCAGCCGCCAGTCCCGCGGCAAACGGGACGATACCTAGTCGCGCGCGAACTACGCGGCGCGGAAGCGCTGCACGAGCGGGCGCTCTTCGTCCAGCAGCGCCTTGAACGAAGGCCGCGCATGGATGCGCTCGATATAGGCGGCGAGCTTCGGCCAGCGCTTGGAATCGAGTTTTTCGCCCGCATGCTCGAAATTGACGAACATGGTCCCGACGGCGATGTCGGCAATCGAGAACGCGCCGCCGGCGAGGAACTGCTTGCTGCCGACCTCGTGCTCGAGATGGTCGAACAGCGGCGGCAGCTTTTCCGTCAAGGTCTTCTGGCACACGGCCTCGTCGGTTTGGCCGCGCATCATCTTCTTGACGACGCGTTCGAAGAAGAGGCCCGTGCCGATGTTCGATGCGACGACAGAGTCGGCATATTCCTCATACCAGAGCGCCTTGGCGCGTTCGAAAGCGTCCGATGGATAGAGGGCCGGAGTCGGATATTTGTGCTCGAGATAATCGCAGATGATCGAGGAATCCGGGAGCGTGTTGGGTTCCGGGCGATCCGTGTCGCGCAGGACCGGAATGCGCTTGAGGGGACTGATGGCCAGGAATTCCGGCGGCGGCATGAAAGGATTGACCTGTTCCAGCGTGTAGGGAACGCCCTTTTCGGCCAGCATGACCCGCACCTTGCGCACGAAGGGCGAAACGCTGCCGCCGTAGACGATCAAAGCCATGATCCACTCCCTGTTTTCGATTGCGCCAAACTGTCACCCATCGCCCGCCCAAATCAAGCCGGTGCCATCACTTCCAGCTTTGGCGCGCGTTCCTCCGGCAAATGATCGTAGAGATCCGCGACAAGATCGCTCTTCAAGCCTTTGTGCTTGGGATCGCTCCACAAATTGTTGAACTGATGCGGATCGCTCTTGAGGTCGTAAAGCTCACCCTCGCTGCCGTCATACCGGATATGTGTTTCGAATCCTGCATAGGCCGGGAAATGCGTTTCGAGTCCGTTCGGCACGCCGGCCGTGGAGGGCTCGTAACGGGTAAGTACATAGCCGTCCCGGTAGATTGAGCGGAAATGGAAGCCATAGCCGGGAAACTGGCTGTCCCATTCGCAAATGGCCCGCTGCCGCGATCCATCTTCCGCCTTCGGCAGGGCTTTGCCCTGCATCCAGGGCGCCGCATCGATACCGGCAATGGCACAGAACGTCGGCGCGAGATCGACTTGTTCGACAGGCTGGCGGATGACGGCCGGCGCGACCTTCGCGCTCGGCGCCGGTCGCCAGATAAACGGCAGGCGCATCAGCGCATCGACGTGAAACGGCCCTTTATAGACCAGTCCGAAGTCGCCCTGCAGTTCGCCATGATCGGTCGTGAACAGCACGTCGGTGTCGTCGTCCCAACCCCGCGCCCTGATCCTGGCCATGACCTTGCCGACCGCATCGTCGATCATCTCGTTCATGACATGCACTTTCGCGTTGATCTCGCGGATGTTGTCGGCCGAGAGCTGCTGCGGGCGGAAGTTCTGCGGCCCGCCTTCGGCGTTGACGAACTTGCCGTCGTAATAGTCGAGCCAGTGCGCCGGCTTGCGCGCCAGCACCTTGCGGATCTCCTCGGGCGATCCGGGGTGGCCGTCCGGCAGCGGCAGGTCGCGCCAATCGCAGCGGCCGAGTTCGCTTACCGGCGGATCCCAGGGGTGATGCGGATCCGGAAAGCTGAGCCACAGCATCCAGTCTTCATCGGCATCGAGCGTGTCGAGCCAGTCGAGCGCGAGCCCGGTCAGCCAGTCGGTGTGGTAGAATTCCCGACCGATCTTGTGATTGCACGTCTCCGGCGCTCCGGTGTCTCCACCCGGACTCGCATTGAGCAAGGGAGGCCAGTTGTCGAACGCTTCCTTGTTATGCGCACGGAGCCAGCGGCCATAGTGTCCCACGGGGCGACCGCCGAAACTCGCGATGTGCATGGCGTGGATCGCATAGTCGAAGCCGCGCCAGGGCCCGAGATCGCCGTCGCGCTGCCGCGCATTCTCCAGGAACTTGAATTGCGGATCGAAGCCGGGTTCGAAATGCGCCTTGCCGATCAGCGCGGTCCGGTAGCCCGCCTTGTCCTTCAGGTACTGGGCGAAACTCGGCGCGTCTGTCGGCAGCGGCACGCCGTTGGCGAAAACTCCGTGCGTACGGACATATTGCCCTGTGAGAATCGAGGAACGCGCCGGCATGCAAACCGTGTTCTGGTTGTAGGCGCGGCTGTAGTTGATGCCCTTCGCCGCAAGCGCATCGATGTTCGGCGTGCGGCAGAACCTGTTGCCGTTGCAGCCAAGCGAATCCCAGCGCTGCTGGTCGGTCGTGATGAAGAGGATCTTGCGGCCCATGTTCAACCTTTCAGCGGCGCGAGGCAGCCGGTATCGGAGAGAAGCGGATCGACCTTCGCCTTCGCCGTCGCGTCGAGCCTGGCGTACGCCTCGCGCAGATCCCAGAGGCAGCGCTGTTGGTAGCGGAAGGAGCCTTGCGAATAAGGTCGACCGAGCAACGTGACCGAAAACGTCTTCTCGCCCTTCTCGAAAGCCGCCGCATTCGCCAGCAGGAACGGGAAATAGACGTCGCCCGCCATCTCCAGAAGCCCTCGGATCGCCGGCGACGCGGGCGCGGACGGATCGCGCCACGAACCTTCGACACCCGACGCATCGTCGAGGTTCATGAGCCAGCGGAACGTGAACGGCGCGATCTCGCGCATTACGTCATCGGGTGTCGGATCGACCGCAAGCTGGCTGAGCTGCCCCATCCAGCCGAAGTCGGCGAGCGAGGGACGCGAGCCGAACAGATAGCTCTCTTCCGTCACGTGCGTCTCGAACAATGACATGATCTGGCGCGCCGATTCCTCAATGACCGGCGCATTCTCCGGCGTGCAGCCGACGAGCGCCATCCGTCCGACCTGGCGGGCGCGGAACATCGCGGCGCTTTGCAGGATCGCATCGCGTCCCTGTCCGTGCAGGCGGTCGAACGACAGCCACTCGCTCATCTGCTTCTGATCGCGCTCGCGATACCAGCGATAATGGAACATCGCCTTGGTGCCCCATTCGTCGGCCATGTCCTCGAGCAGGTAGGCGAGAAACGCCTGTCCTGCATCCTCCGGAACGATCGAGCGCGCGCCGTGCAGCTTTTCGAGCATGAAGATCATCGGCGTCGAGTCGTTGTGCCAGGAACCGTCGGGAAATTCGATGATCGGGATGACAGGCGCTTTGACCTTGGCGAACATGCTGCGGTCGGCCATGTCGACCTGCTTCCAGACATGCGGCAGACGGCGATAGCGGAAGATCGCCCGCATCTTCATCGAATAGGGCGAACCCAGACCGCCATGGATGGTGTAGTGTGCCATGCAAATCCTCCGCCTCCGACTAATGCGAACTTGTGTTCCGGTTCGGAGTTAGGCAGTCTCGCGCCGCGCCGTCAATCAGGGGATCGCTTTGACGCTTTCCATCGATCTTTTCTGGTCTTTCCGAAGCCCCTACTCCTATCTGGCCACACCGCGTCTCGTGGAGATGACGAAGGAATACGACCTCGACGTCCGGGCGCGGCCGGTTTATCCGCTCGCGGTTCGCTCCGGCGAGTTCTTCTCGCAGGTCAATCCGCTCTGGATCCCCTACCTGATGCGCGACACGATGCGGATCGCCGAAATGCTCGGTCTGCCCTATCGCTGGCCGCGGCCGGACCCCGTCGTGGTGGACATGCAGACGCGCGCCGCGATGCCGAACCAGCCCTACATCCACCGCCTCACGCGTCTCGGCTGCGCCGCCGCCGAAGCCGGAGCAGGTCTCGCCTTCCTCAAAGAGGTCAGCCACACGATCTGGTCGGGAACGGTCGACAATTGGCATGAAGGCGATCATCTGGCGAAAGCGGCGGCGCGCGCCGGCCTCGAGCTTGCCGAGCTGGACCGAAAGATCGCCGCAGATCCGGAAAAATACGAAGCGATCATCCTCGAAAACCAGAAGGCGCATCTCGCCGCCGGCCATTGGGGCGTGCCGACGATGGCCTTCGAAGGCGAGCCGTTCTTCGGACAAGATCGGCTCGACGTCCTCCTCTGGCGACTGAAGCAAAGGGGCTTGCGGAAAAGATGAGACGCGTCGCGCTTCTCGGCGCCGCGGCGGTGCTTTCGATCGCGGCGGTGGTCTTCATCGCGTTGCAATCGGTCGCGGTCGACACCTGGCTGTTCCGACAGTTCGTGCATCGCGCCGTCTCCGGCGGCGATGCCGCGCTTTCCGGCGACAACGCGCTCGCCGTCCTGCTGGTGGGAACCGGAACGCCCCTGCCCGACGTGACGCGCGCCGGACCCAGTACGCTGATCGCCGCCGGCCCGCACCTCTATCTCGTGGACGCCGGCGTCGACTCCGCGCGCAATCTCCAGCTGTGGAAGGTCCCGCTCGACAAGATCGACGGCGTCCTGATCACGCACCTGCACTCCGATCATATCGGCGGCCTCGCCGAGATCCGCCTTCAGACCTGGGTCGCCGGACGCAAGGCGCCGTTGAAAGTATATGGGCCGCCCGGCATCGAGCGCGTTGTCGCCGGCTTCAATGAGGCCTATGCGATCGACGATTCCTACCGTACCAAGCATCACGGCGCCGCGATGCTGCCGCCGCAGGCCGCGAACCTCGTCGCCGTGCCCGTCGTCATCCCTGCGGAACGCACGACCACACCCGTTTTCGACAGGCTCGGCCTGAAGGCGACCGCGGTGCGGGTGAAGCACGAACCGGCCAATCCGGCCTACGGCTATCGCTTCGACTTCGAAGGACGCAGCGTGACCGTCAGCGGCGATACGATCTACGACGAAGATCTCGCTCATCTGGCGCAGAACGGCGACGTGCTGGTGCATGAGGCGCTGGCGCCGGAGCTGGTCGGCATCATGCACGACGAGCTGCTGGCCGCCGGTCGGCCGCGTGCCGCCAAGATCATGCACGACATTCCCGGCTACCATTCCTCGCCGGTCGATGCGGCCAGGATCGCGAACCTCGCCCATGTGAAACTGCTCGTCTATACCCACCTCCTGCCCATCCTGCCGAACCAGATCGCGATACGCGCCTTCCTCAAAGGCGTGAGCGACGTGCGGCCGGACGGCGTGAAGGTCGGCTATGACGGCCTGATCGTCCGCCTGCCGCGCGACAGCGCCGAGGTGGATGTCGGCGACGTCCGTTAATTCCTCCGTACACGGAAGAACTCCTTCAGCAGGACGCCGGCCGCCTCGGCGTCGCCGGCGCGCGCCACCACCGGCCGGTGATGGCAGGTTGGCTGCTCGAAGAACCGCGGGCCGTGCAGGACGGCGCCGCCTTTCGGATCTTCCGCGGCGAATACGATCCGCCCCACCCGCGCGAGACTGATCGCGCCGGCGCACATGGCGCAGGGTTCCAGCGACACGTAGAGCGTCGTGCCCGTCAGCCTCTCATTGCCGAGCTTCGCGGCCGCGGCGCGCAGCACGAGTTGCTCCGCATGGGCCGTCGGGTCCCGTCGCTCGAGGATGCGGTTGCCGTCGGCGGCTAGCACCTCTCCCCCGGCCGACAGCAGTGCCGCCCCGACCGGTACCTCGCCCCTGGCCGCGGCCGCTTTCGCTTCCGCGAGCGCCAATGCTATGGCTTCGTCGTCATTCATGTCCGGACCCAAACGTTTGGCCAAGCCTAGCACGCCGAAATGGTCGCCCAAGACCGATGCCGAAAAGATCGAGCGGATCGCCGACGAGAGTTCGAAGGGCGAGCGGGTCGCCAAGGCGATCGCCCGCGCCGGACTCTGTTCGCGCCGCGATGCCGAGAAGATGATCGCCGAGGGCCGCGTCGCGGTGAACGGAGAAGTGCTGCGTTCGCCTGCCCGCAACGTCGGCGAAGACGATGCCATCACCATCGACGGCAAGCCGCTGGCGGCGAAGGAGCCGGCCCGGCTCTGGCGGTACCACAAGCCGAGCGGCCTGGTGACTACCCACAAGGATCCGGAAGGCCGCCCGACCGTGTTCCTCAACCTGCCGAAGCATCTGCCGCGCGTCGTCTCCGTCGGCAGGCTGGACTTCAATTCCGAGGGGCTGCTGCTGCTTACCAACGATGGCGACCTGGCGCGCCGGCTCGAGCTGCCCGCCAGCGGCTGGCAGCGGACATATCGCGCCCGGCTGTTCGGCAAGGTGACGCAGGCCGATCTCGACAAGCTTGCAACCGGCGTCACGATCGCCGGCGTGACGTATGGCCCCGTCGTCGCCGATCTCGAGCGTAGTAAGGGCATGCATTCCTGGGCGAGCGTCACCCTCAAGGAAGGCAAAAACCGCGAGGTGAAGCGGCTGATGGAAAGTCTCGGTCTCAAGGTCTCGCGCCTCATCCGCGTGCAATACGGTCCGTTCCATCTCGGCCATCTGGCGGAAGGAGCGGTCGAGGAAATCCCGGCGCGGATTTGGCGCGAACAACTAGGGATCGGGCGCAAGAAGCGTTGAACCACAACGTACTGTTTTCGAGTTTGAGAAACCCCTCCCCTCTCGCGCAACGATAACTCGTCACGCACGCTTTTCCCGGCAACATCCTTGTTCCGCGATATCGCGCAGGCCTTTCGCGCACGCGGCTCCATGCGCGCCCGCCGCGCACAATATCCCGCGGGCTCACGCCGACGCGCGGCCAAGCGATCCGACAGTTCCAACTTCATGTGCCGATTATAAGCGGGGCCCGTGAGGCGTGGATAAGTTTTTCCAACGGACGCATTTGCAGCGTCACGCAATCAACTATCCACGAGTCCCTTACCTTGCAGGAACGTCTTGAACGGTAGATCCGCGCGCAGGATGTCGTCGATCAGGCTCGTGAAGATGTTGTTGAGGCCGTCGCGCGCGCCATCGGCGCTGGCGCGAAGTCCGTTCGTGATCTGCTGCACGCGTTGCAGGATGTGCGCGTGATGGGTCTTGTGCTCGGCGAGATGCGGATAGCCCTGCTCGCGCATCACTTCCTCTTCGTGCGCGAAGTGGCTGGCGAGAGAAGCATCGAGTTCGACCAGATGCGCGTGCAGCTGTGTCGGTGCGGCAGCCGCGCGGTTGATGATGTCGATGAGCGAGCGGTGTTGGCCGTCGATGTCGTCGAAGGCGATGCTTAAGACGGCGGCAGAAAGAACGGTGCGCCGTCACGCCTGTTATCGATCGGTTTGTCTTCGGCCATACCCACTTATAATACAGAATAAATCAAAGTGGCATCGACGACAGTCAAACAACGCCGTTCCTCGAGGCCGCCCAAGTCGCGTGAAGCGCATCCGATGTCGCTGTCAACATAGACGCCGGCATTTTCGACACGACTGCCTGACCAGCGACTCGAACGCCCGGCCGGGAACAGAGACGCCGTTACACTCGACGGTCTCACCGCGTCGTGATCGCGAGACAAGGTTTCGGCGTGTTTTATGGATGTCCCTTCACATCGGACAGCGTCGTGCGCAAAGCCCTGCCGTTACTCTGCCTCTCATTGATCCTCCTGAGCAGCCCGGCCCTGTCGGCCGTCACCGAGCTGCATGTCGGCGACAAGCTCGCGCGTGCCGATCTGCTCAAGCCAGGCACGCACCGCTACATCCGCTACACGATCACCGCGGACGGACATCGCAACGCGATCGACATCTGGACCCGCGAGATCAGCTTCGAGACGCTGAACGGAAGACGCGTCCTGCGCATCCACCAGCAGTGGGACGAAGCGGCGCCGCCGTCGACGCTCGTCCAGGACGCCTGGTTCGACCCCGACACGTTGCGGCCGCTCACCCATATTCGCAAAAGCATCGCCGGCGGAAAGACGAACGTCGCCGGCTACCGCTTCCTCGCGGACAAGATCGTCGGCATGGACGAGCTCGCGGACAATGCGCGCAAGGGATTCTCGCAGGACTCGGCCGAGCCGGCTTACGACTGGGAAATCGACATGGAGATGATGCAGGCGCTGCCGCTCGCGCCGGACTATGCCGCGAGCATCAACTTCTACGATCCGGGCGACGATCCGCCGGCGCGCTATGTTTATTCCGTGACCGGCTCGCAGACGATCGCGAGGCCCGACGGCAGCGGCATGGATTGCTGGATCGTGACCATCGAATTTCCGACGCCCAAAGGCGTGGTGAAGCGTCATTTCTGGCTGGACAAGAAAACGCAGGTCCTGGTGCGCGAAGAGACCTTTTTTCTGGACGGATCCATCCTCGTTAAATCCCTCCTCGCTCCCGAGAAGGGCGACGCCGGGATGTGACCACGCCAGGCCTCAGTGCGCCTTGCGCATGAGATCGCGCAAGCCGCGGAAGCTGATGCGCTTGACGCCCGCTTTGTCGAACCTGGCCTTCATCGTCTCGTCGGCGCCGACGTCGGCATCGTGCAGCCGGATCGAGAGTTCGGTCTTGTCGTAGGCGCGCAGTTCGGCGCCGTCGCTGACGCAATGGAGCAGCATCTCCATCACGCCGGCGCGCGGTGCGGCCAGATAGTCTTCGAACGCCTGGCGCATCGGCTTCCCGCCCCAGTCGAAACTGAAGAAATCGGGATAGAGAATGCCGGCTTCGTCGCATTGCGCGCGGCTGCGGAATCCGAGACGCGCATCGGCGCTCGCGCCCGCCATGCGCAGCGGCAGCTTGTACTCCTTGGCCAACTTCACGTAGATCGGGAAATATTTGGCGTTCACCTGAAGCGTACCCATGTGATTGTCGAGATGGGTGATGTCGACACCCCAGGCGAGCGCCTGATCGATCTGGGCACGGCATTCGGCTTCGACCTCCACGGGATCGGCGCGCTGCCAGAACTCGGCCGCCGTGCGCGGCATGTAGCCTTGCTCGTCGCGCAGCGACGGCGCGTCGGTCAGGCTGCGCCAGCGATAGGTCGGATATTCCGACGTCAGCGTCAGGTGGATGCCGACGTCGAGGTCCTTGAAGCGTTCGACCGCCTCGCGCGCCCAGGGACACGGCACCATCAGCGTGGCGGACGTCGCGATGCCGTTTCGCATCGCCGTCTCGCAGGCCAGATTGGCGGAGTGGGAGGAACCGATATCGTCGCAGTTGATGATAATGAGTCGCGCGTCGGCGGCGTAGCCCAATCGTTCGGCAAGCGTCGGCATGGGTGCCTCCTATTTCACCCGCATTGTGTCATGGCCCGCGCCCGCCAGCCATGACAAGATAGGCGGCGCCGGTTCGCCGGACCGCCTCACGGGAGCGATATTCGACGTGCCTGCCGCGATACGACCCTATGTGTCGGAGGATTTTCCGGCGCTCTATCATATCTGCCTCGCGACGGGCGACGCCGGCAAGGATGCATCGCACCTCTATCACGACTGGAAGGTGCTCGGTCACATCTATGCGGGACCCTACGCCGTCCTGTCGCCGGAGACCGCGTTCGTCGTCGAAGACGAATTCGGTGTCGGCGGATACATCATCGGTCCCCAGGACACGCACGCCTTCGAACGGCGCCTCGAAGCGGATTGGTGGCCGGAACTGCGCACGCATTATGCCGATCCGCCCGAGCCGCGCGACCAGTGGACCTACGATCAACGCATGGCCTATCTCATCCACCACCCGGCACGGACACCGCGCAGGATCAGCGAACCCTATCCGGCACATCTGCACATCAATCTGCTGCCGCGCCTGCAGGGCATGAAGATCGGGAGGCTCTTGATCGCCACCTGGCTCGAGCGCGTGGCGCATCTGGGCGTCGACAAGGCGCATCTGGGCGTCGGACCGGCCAACGAGCGCGCCGTGCGATTCTACCAGGCCTACGGCTTCAAGGAGATCGAACGGCTGCCGGCGCCGTACAACGTGATCTGGTTTGGCATTTCCACCGGGCGCTGATAGAAGCGCGCCTTCGCCATCCGACGCGGGATACCCATGCGCAAGAAAAAAGACGCCGTACCGCCGCCCTACGCCGCCGAAACCAAGGATGCCCGCTATGCCGGCACCTTCGAAGTGCTCGTTCCGGTCGAGGGCCGCAACAAGCCGCTGCGCGCACCGCGCCAGTTCGACACGCTTCAGGCGGCGGAAGCCTGGCTGCACTCGCCCGACGGCAAGGACGCGATCGCGGAGCTTATCGAAGACGAAGCCAGGCAGCGGACGAAGTAGCCCGGCGCGCGCCATGATGCGTCGCGCCCGGCCGGGACGAGCGAGCAAGGGCGACGCCATGCGCGCGCCTGCCGATGCGCCGCGCAACGCCCGTATGCACATTCGCGGCTTGTCCGCGCCGCCGCACGCGGGCAGCTTTCGGCCATGACCGACACCACCGCAAAAGCAGCGCCGCTCCAGGTGCATTCGACCGTCTTCGCGGTCCTCTTCGCCGTCGGCTTCTGCCACGCGCTGAATGACATGATGCAGTCGCTGCTCGCGGCGATCTATCCGAACCTGAAGGCGACGTTCGATCTCGACTTCACCCATGTGGGTCTCATCACGCTCACCTACCAGGTCACCGCGTCGCTGCTTCAGCCGCTCGTCGGCGCCTACACCGACCGGCGCGCGCTGCCCTATGCCCTGCCGGCCGGCATGGTGTTCACGCTGATCGGATTGATCGGTCTGGCCACCGCGCCGACCTACCCGCTCCTGCTCGTCGCGTCGGCGCTGGTCGGCGTCGGCTCATCGACCTTTCATCCGGAAAGCTCGCGCGTCGCCCATCTCGCCGCCGGAACGCGCCGCGGTCTCGCCCAATCGATGTTCCAGGTCGGCGGCAGCATCGGCGGTGCGCTCGGCCCGCTGCTGGCGGCGTTCGCTATCTCGCCCGGCCAACGTACCGGCGTCGCCTGGTTCTCCAGCGCGGCGCTGCTCGCCATCGTCATCCTCTGGCAGGTCGGCGAGTGGTACCGCCGCAACGGCACGATCCGCGCCGCGCATCACGGCCATCTGCACCTGACCAGCGCCCTGTCTCCGTTCCGCGTCCGCGCCGCGCTCGCGATCCTCATCGCGCTCGTCTTTTCCAAATTCATCTACATGGCCGGGTTCCAGAGCTATTTCACCTTCTACCTGATCCACAAGTTCCATGTTTCGGTGCAGTCGGCGCAGATCCACCTCTTCCTGTTCACCGCCTCGACGGCGCTCGGCACGCTGTCGGGCGGACCGATCGGCGACCGTTTCGGGCGCAAATATCTGATCTGGTTTTCGATCGTCGGCTGCCTGCCGTTCGCGCTGGCGCTGCCCTATGCCGATCTTTTCTGGACGAGCGTGCTTAGCATGTGCGCCGGGCTGGTCCTCTCCAGCGCCTTTCCGGCGATCATCGTCTACGCGCAGGAACTTTTGCCCGGCCGGGTCGGCATGGTCTCGGGCATGTTCTTCGGATTGGCCTTCGGCATGGGCGGCGTCGGCGCGGCGGCGCTCGGCCTGTTGGCCGATGCGACCAGCATCGAGTTCGTCTATCGCGCCTGCTCGTACCTGCCCTTCATCGGGCTCCTGGCCGTCTTCCTGCCGGACCTACGGCGTCTGGAAGGCGAACGAGAACGTGTTTAGCGCCGGATCGGCGGCGTAGCCGAGATACGGCAGGCCGAAAATGTCCTCGACGCTTCTCAGCATTCCGTAGTGGTTGATCGGCACGTTCACCACGGTCCCCGGCCTGATGTAGCGCGACAGGAGGATCGCGCCGACGCGCCCGCCGCCGGGACCGTAATATCCCGGCGCCGACACGTTCGGTCCGGGCGGTTCGTTGCAGCAGGCGGACGAGTCGCTTCCCGCCTCGTCGAAGGTGACGATCAAAAGTCCGTCCTTCCGGAACGCGGGTGCGGCGAGAATCCGCGGCACCCAGCGCTTCAGCCATTCGTCGGCGCTGACAAGGCCCCCCGGACGTCCATCCGCACACGGAGCATCATGGCCGTCATTGCAGACGTTGGGCGTGATGAAGACGTAGTTGGCCGTGGTCGAAACGCTGGAGAGGTCGCGGGCAAGGTGGTCGAAGTTGACCACGTTCGCGTTGCACGCCGCTTCCCGGTCGACGATCGAATGGAAATAGATGAATGGATTGTGGCGGTAGGCGTAGGCGTCGGCCGCGGTCGCCTTCAGCACGCCGTTGCCGCCGATCGCCGGCCGCGCGCAACGCGACGCCTCGCGCGCGGGATCCTTGCCCATGTCTTCCATGTAGCCGCGCCAGGTGAGATGCCTGGCTTCGAGCTGGTCGGCGATCGTCATGACGGACGGCGGATACACGCAGCCGTCGCCCTTCGCGATTCCGTCTTTGTCGATCGGCGCGGGTGCACCGTTCAACGTGAAGTCGACATATTGCCGGCAGTCGGCCTGCGACGCCGGAGACTCGGGCTGGCCGCTGACCATCGCCTCGTAATTGCCGAGGCTGGCGTGACCGGTCGCGTAGTAGTTGTTCAGCATGGCGCCTTTTTTCGGCAGGTCGATGCCGAGAAAGGGCGCCGATGTCCCCGGCCCGAAGATCTTGGCGTAATCCTCGTTCTCCAGCACGATGACGAAGACATGGCGGATAGGCGGCAGCGCCGAGGCCGGCGCGGCGCAGGCGAGCAACGCTACGGCGCCGACGAGCGCCATCACGAAACGCGAAAACATGTATCCTCCGGATCAGACGCCGAGAGCCGCGCGGCGCTTCAGACTGGCCGCGGGCCAAAGTTTCTTCATGTCATAATAGACTTTGAACGCCGGCGTGCCTTTCGGCAATGCGACCCAGGGCAGCTTCGAACGCGTGAAGATGTGCACGTCCGGCGGAACGAGCGCCGGCTTGTCGAGCGTACCGACGCGCACGAACAGAAGCGAGCCGCGCCGACCGTAATCGCTCCACAACGCCGTTTCGCATCCGGGACAGCGCGTGACGTCATGCGGCCGCCCGCTGTCCGTGGGCAATGTGACGACATGGGTCTTGCCGCGCGGCAGGACGTGACTGGCCTCGATGATGGCGTTGAGGACGAAGGCACTGCCGGTTTGGCGCTGGCAGTCCGTGCAGTGGCAGCAATGCACGAACATCGGACGGGCGGTGAGCCGATAGCTGACCGCACCGCAGAAACATCCGCCTTTCAATCCTCTGGCCATGTTGCGCAACGCCCCGGACACACAAGGAAAACTATAGAACAAATAGAGAACAAGTTCAACCCGCGCTCACGAAAACGCGAACGTCCCGCGGCCGGAATGACGGGAACGTGACGATGTAAGCAGTGGCCCGTCGATAGATTTCCGCCGCTTATCAAGGGGGACTCCTCGATGCTGCGGAAATTGCTCTGGTCGGCTCTCGCCGCCGCGACGCTGGCCGCCTGCGCGCACGCGGCGGGCGATGAAACCATGTTCCGCGGCAATGCCGCCCACACCGGTGTCTATCGCGCGCAGGGAATCGTCACGCCGAACCTGAAGTGGAAATTCCACACCGGCGGACGCGTCGTCGCGTCTCCGGTGCTCGCGGACGGCCTCGTCTATGTCGGCAGCACGGACGGAAAGTTCTACGCACTCGATGCGGCGAGCGGCACGCCGGTGTGGACGTTCGAGACCCATGCGCGCATCGTCTCCTCGGCCGCCGTGGCCGCCGGCGCGGTCTATTTCAGCAGCTACGACCACTATTTCTACGCGCTCGACGCCAGGACCGGCGCGCTCAAGTGGAAGTACGACATGCCGGGCGAACGCCGTTTCGCCGCGCCGCACATCCACGGCACCTATCCGGCGGCCGAGACGATGCCCGATCCGTTCGATTTCTATGCGTCCTCGCCCGGCGTCTGGAACGGCGCGGTCTATTTCGGCAGCGGCGACGGCACGATCACCGGGCTCGATGCGGCGAGCGGCGCGCTGCGCTGGACGTTCAAGACGGGCGACACGGTGCACGCCTCGCCCGCGATCGCGGACGGCGTTCTCTATGTCGGGAGCTGGGACAGCTATTTCTACGCACTGGACGCGGCGAGCGGAAAAGAGATCTGGCGCTTCAAGACGGGCGAGGATCCGAAGATCCACAATCAGGTCGGCATCCAGTCTTCCGCCGCGGTGGCGAACGGCATGGTTTATTTCGGCTGCCGCGATTCAAAGCTCTATGCGCTCGACGCCCGCACCGGGAAGCAAGTATGGGCCGTCGATAACAAAGGTTCCTGGGTCATCGCCTCGCCCGCGGTGCGCGGCGACACCGTGTATGCGGCGACTTCGGACACGGGCAAGTTCTTCGCCGTCGACGCCAAAACCGGCGCCGAGCGTTTCGCGCTCACCTTCAACCACTGGCCGATGTTCTCTTCGCCCGCGCTCGCCGGTGACGTCGCCTATATCGGCTCGCACATGGGTAAGCTCCTCGCCTTCGACCTGAAGCGGCAGAGCCTGTCATGGTCGTTCGACACGGACGGCGCGAAAGCGAACCTCGCGGCGTATACGAACCCGGACGGAACGCCGAACTACGCGGCGGCGCAGAGCGAGAATTTCTACGACGCGCTCGTCGTCGCGGTGGACAAGCTGATGTCGACCGGCGCCGTGCTTTCGTCCCCCGTCGCCGACGGCCGTGCGGTGTATTTCGGCAGCATGGACGGCAATGTATATGCACTCGAAGGGTAAGCACGGCGTCGCTTTTGCAACGTCGTCAGATCAGCAGGCAGGCCGCCGCCATGGTCGAGACCAGCCCCAGCGCCACCGCCACGTCGCGCGAAAGCGGGCGCAACGGCGCGAGCCGCTCTTCCCAGGGAAGGTGCGATATTCCCGCTTCGGCCTGGTTGCGCGCAAAGCGCAAATGCTTAGGGCTCTCATAGCCGCCGTTCAATGCATGGATCCTCGTCGTCATGCCGCGTCATCCTCTCGCGATGTTCATGCGAGAAAATGATCGGCAGTCGCCGTTGAACTCGCTGTGAAGCGTCCGTTCATCGCCGGTTCATCGCGCACGCCGACCCTGTGCCAAACAGGGACGCGCGCCGGACGCATCGCGGCGGCGCGGCCGTTCAGAGAAAGAGTGCGCGATACAGCCCGTACATCCCGACGCAGGCCAGAAGCGCCACGCCCCCGATGAACAACCCGTTGGTAAGCAGGGAACCTTCGCCTTCGGTCTCTTCGTCTTCGGCGAAATATTCGCGATAGGCCCCCCAGGCGAGCAAAACCAGACCCAAGATCAGCACTGCCCAGATCATTGTCATCCCCGACTTTGGACTCGGCCCTTCATGCATACAGCTTTTGCCCGGTCCGCGCCATCAAGGAGCGTGGGCAAAGCCTTGAGACCGCGCCCCTGCGATGCGGCGGCGTCGAGGACTAGTCCGCGGGCGCATCCGTGCGGCGCTGCGCGACGTGCCAGAGCACGCCCGAGGGGTCGAAGATGTACAGGACGCGCAGACCCCAGGGCTGCATCGCCGGCGCGCGCGGCGGCTGAACGCCGAAGGCGGCTGCCAGATCGAGAGACTCGACATGCGCCCACCAGGAGTCGAGATCGTCGACCATGAGCTGCATCATGCAGTTTTCGGCCCATGCCTGCACATAGTGCCGCTGCAGGATGAAGGCGCTCGAGCCGACGGAGAAGATGGCGACGTCGCCGTCGAGCAGCTTGGTGAAGCCGAGCGCCTCGTAGAAAGCCTTGCTCCGTTCGAAATCCCGCGCCGGAAGAAAGGCGCGCGCGGCTTCGGTGCCGCTGGGCACGGTCATCTTTCCCGTCGGAGGTGTGCCGCTCATGAGCCCGTCGCCAGCGTCTGGGCGAGATAGAACAACAGTCCGCCGCTCAGCAGCACCAGCAGGAGCGCCAGCGCCAGGTCGAAGCGGTCGCTCACGCCGGGCATCACGTCGGGCGCGTCGATCTCGCGCGAAGTGCGACGGAAACGCACCGCCGAAACCGCGATGATGATCATGCCGAGCACGATCAGCGTCAGGCCGGCGATATTCGCGAGCGAGGTTCCGGGCGGCGCTGCCCTGCCGTGCGGCGTCACGCGCGCGAGGTAGGAAAGAAAAAGATCGAATCGCTCGACGAGGAAGCCGAAAGCGATCACCGCGATGCCGGTCCTCACCCAGGCGAGAAACGTCCGCTCGTTGGCCGCGTGATCGGTGTAGTTGCGGATGGTCATGCGTCCCTCTGCCGTCGCCGCGAATTGCGCAAAGCCCGCATCAGTTCCACACCAGTCCCGCGGTGTCGAAGCCGATCCACCGCGTTCCGGATTTGTCGAATCCGACCTCGACGAAGGTCGTATCGGCTTGCTT
>DATJZB010000013.1:0-2007 GCA_035499335.1 Rhizomicrobium sp.
CGCTGCGATCACGCCGAGCGTCGTGCTGATGAACCCGCCATTCTCCGCAGTAGCGAATGTCGACCGCCGCATGGCCGACGCAGCCTATCGCCATGTCGCCTCGGCGCTGGCGCGTCTCGTCGACGGCGGGCGGCTGGTCGCGATCACCGGCGCCAATTTCGGCCCCGAGGCGCTGGCTTGGCGCGATGCCTTTGTCCGCCTGCAGGAGCGTGGCACCGTCGTCTTCACCGCGGCGATCGATGGCGCGGTCTATGCCAAGCATGGCACGACGATCGAGACGCGGCTGACGGTCATCGATCGCGTGGCGGCGCCCGACCCAACGCAGTTTCCGCCTTCCGCAGGTGTCGCTCCCGACGTGGCGACGCTGCTCGGCTGGGTCGGCGGGCGCGTTCCGCCCCGACGCCCGGTCGCCGCGCAGACGGCCGGCGGTCTCGTCGTGCCGAGAACCGTTCGCGGCTATCTCGCGCGCACCGCCTCGCGTCAGCCGGCCACCGCGATCGCAGAGCCGGAAGGTGTGGAGCTCGCCTACGGCGCAGTCGAATGGACACCTCCCGATGGCAGCCGTCTCACGGATGCGCTTTATGAAGAATACGTCCTTCAGTCGATCCGTATTCCCGGCTCTCAGGCGCATCCGACGAAGCTCGTGCAATCCGCGGCGATGGCCTCGGTCGCACCGCCAAAGCCCTCCTACCGGCCGCATCTCTCGGCAAACCTCATCACAGACGGCGGACTGTCGGACGCGCAGCTCGAAAGCGTCATCTATGCTGGCGAGGCCCATTCCGATTTCCTCGCGGGGTCGTGGACAGTCGATGAGACCTTCGACCTCGTCACCGCCGCGCGCGATGATGCGGAGAACGCGGTCCGCTTTCGCCGCGGTTGGTTTCTCGGGGACGGCACCGGCGCCGGCAAGGGCCGCCAGGTCGCTGGCATCCTGCTCGACAACTGGCTGAAGGGCCGGCGGCGCGCCGTCTGGATCAGCAAGTCCGACAAGCTGATCGAGGACGCGCAGCGCGACTGGTCGGCGCTCGGCATGGAGCGGCTCCTCGTGACGCCGCTCTCCCGTTTTCGCCAGGGCACGCCGATCCGGCTTAGCGAAGGCATCCTATTTGCAACCTACGCCACGCTGCGCACCGACGAACGCGGCGAGAAGCTTTCGCGCGTCCGGCAGATCGTCGAATGGTTGGGCTCCGATTTTGACGGAGTGATCATTTTCGACGAATCCCACGCCATGCAGAACGCCGTCGGCGGCAAGGGCGAGCGCGGCGAGCAGGCGCCGTCGCAGCAGGGACGCGCGGGCCTCCGGCTCCAGCACGCCCTGCCGAACGCTCGCATCGTCTATGTCTCCGCGACCGGCGCCACGACGGTCCACAATCTCGCTTACGCCCAGCGCCTCGGTCTGTGGGGCGGCGAGGATTTCCCCTTCGCCACGCGGGCCGAGTTCGTCGAGGCGATCGAGGACGGTGGTGTCGCCGCCATGGAGGTGCTGGCGCGTGATCTCAAGGCGCTTGGCCTCTATGCGGCCCGCTCGCTATCCTACGAAGGTGTTGAGTACGAGCTGGTCGAGCACCAGCTCACGCCAGAGCAAATCCGCATCTACGATGCCTATGCTGGTGCCTTCTCGATCATCCATAACAATCTCGACGCGGCGATGCGCGCCGCCAACATCACGGGCGAGACCGGCACGCTGAACGCCCAGGCGAAGTCCGCCGCGCGCTCCGCTTTCGAGAGCGCCAAGCAGCGCTTTTTCGGTCATCTGCTCACGTCGATGAAGACGCCCTCGCTGATCCGCTCGATCGAGCGCGATCTCGAGGCTGGCCATGCGGCTGTCATCCAGCTCGTCTCGACCGGCGAAGCGCTGATGGAGCGCCGGCTCGCGGATATCCCGACCGAGGATTGGGGCGACGTCCAAGTCGATATCACGCCGCGCGAGTACGTGCTCGACTATCTCGCCCATTCCTTCCCGGTACAGCTCTATGAGCCGTTCACCGACAGCGAGGGCAATCTCTC
>DATJZB010000014.1:0-27041 GCA_035499335.1 Rhizomicrobium sp.
GCCTGGGCGGGCGCACTCCTGATCACGGCCACCGTGCTGACGCTCAGCATCATCGCGCGCGTGCTGCAACCGAAGCGGAGCCACTGATGGACGCAAAGACCCCCGCAAGCGTCGCCGGTACGAACATCAAGGTCGATATCCGCGACCTGAGCTTTTACTATGGCGGCACCAAAGCGCTGAAAAACGTGTCGCTGCCGCTCTACGACCGCCAGGTGACCGCCTTCATCGGTCCGTCGGGCTGCGGCAAGTCGACTCTCCTCCGCATCCTCAACCGCATCTACGAACTCTACCCGAACCAGCGGGCCGAGGGAGAAGTCGTGCTCGACGGCGAGAACATTCTCGGTTCCCGGCTCGACACGAACCTGCTGCGCAGCCGGGTGGGCATGGTCTTTCAGAAGCCGACGCCGTTTCCCATGACCATCTACGACAATGTCGCGTTTGGCATAAGGCTGTACGAGCGCATGCCGCGCTCCGAGCTGGATGGCCGCATCGAAAGCGCGCTGCAGCGCGCGGCGCTGTGGACCGAGGTCAAGGATAAGCTGAAGGAATCGGGCCTCAGCCTGTCGGGCGGCCAGCAGCAGCGCCTGTGCATCGCCCGCACGGTCGCGACCCGGCCGGAGGTCATCCTGCTCGACGAGCCGTGTTCGGCGCTCGATCCGATCTCGACGGCCAAGATCGAAGAGCTGATCGACGAACTTTCGGCCGAGTACACGATCGTGATCGTCACGCACAATATGCAACAGGCGTCCCGTACCTCCGATCACACCGCCTTCATGTATCTCGGCGAACTGGTCGAGTTCGGTCCGACGGAGAAGATCTTCACGGCGCCCGACAAGAAGCAGACGGAGCAGTACATCACCGGCCGGTTCGGCTAGCGGCGCTCAGACATAGTCGGCTTCGAGCGTGGCGTCGCTCGGCGGCGTGCGCAGCACGGCGTTGAACAGCCAGCTGAAGGCGAGGCTGACGATCAGGTTCACGACCAGGGACGAAACCGCCGCATAGCACGGCACGATCACGCCCAGTATGTGCAGCGGATAGATCGAAACCTTGAAGGCGTTGGCCCACGCCATCCAGGTGCCGCTCGCCATTCCCGCCATCCAGCCCATCAACAGCGCCCAGGGATTGAGCTTGCTCGTGTAGAGCCCCAGCAGTACGGCGGGCGCCGTCTGGATGATGATGATGCCGCCGAGAAGCTGGAACTGGATCGCATAGGCCGTCGGCAGCGCGAGCACGAAAACCAGCGCACCGAGCTTGACCACCAGCGAAACGATCTTGGCCACCTGGGCCTCGCCTGCGGGCGAGCAATTCGGGTTCAGATACTCCCGATAGATGTTGCGCGTGAACAGGTTGGCGCAGGCGATGGACATGATCGCGGCCGGCACCAGCGCGCCGATGGCGATGGCCGCGAAAGCGACGCCGACGAACCAGCCCGGAAACATCTTGAGGAACAGCGCCGGAACGGCGAACTGATTGCCGTACGTCCGAAAGCCGGCGGCGAACTCCGGCATGGTCTTCACGCCCGCGGCGACCGCCATGGTGCCGAGGAGGGCGATCAGTCCGAGCGCGAAGGAATAGGCGGGCAAGGCCACCGCGTTGCGCCGCACGACGTGGCGGCTCGACGAACTCAGCAGGCCCGTCACCGCGTGCGGATAGAGGAACAGGGCCAGGGTCGAGCCGAGCGCCAGCGTCGCATAGGCCGATTGCGGTCCGAGATTGGCGGCCGTCGCCGGCGCCAGGATCAGCGTCTTGGGGTCAGCCGCGGCGAAGATCTTGCCGAAACCGCCGAGCTCCGTGGGAATGACGATGACGGCGGCGATCACGGTCGCGTAGAGCAGCACGTCCTTGACGACCGCGATCATCGCCGGCGCGCGCAAGCCGCTCGAGTAGGTATAGAGCGCGAGCACCGTGAAGGCGACGAGCAGCGGGAAGTCATGGACCGTCCCGACGAGGGGCAATGTCGGGCTCATGTCGATGCCGAGGCCGGCGATCACGACTTCCATGCCGACGAGTTGCAGCGCGATGTAGGGCATGGTTGCGACGATGCCGGTCACCGCGATGGCGAGCGCCAGCGTGCCGTTGCCGAACCGCCCGCGAACGAAATCGGCGGCCGTGACGTAGCCTTTCGCCTTGGCGACGGACCAAAGTCGCGGATAGACGATGAACAGCAGCGGATAGACCAGGATCGTGTAGGGCACGGCGAAGAATCCCGATGCGCCTGCGCCGAACAGGACGGCCGGAACGGCGATGAAGGTGTAAGCGGTATAGAGATCGCCGCCGAGCAGGAACCAGGTGACGACCGTTCCGAACCGCCGTCCGCCCAAGCCCCATTCGCTCAAGAGATTGAGATCGCCGCGGCGCCAGCGCGCGGCGAAGAAACCCAGCACGGTCACGAAGACGAAGAGACCGGCAAAGATCGCAACGGCCGGCGTGTTCGGTTGCGTCACGTGCGGCGCTCTTCGCGAAGATAGATCGGCAACATGACCGCCGCGCCCAGCACGATCCAGAGCATCTGATACCAGTAGAAGAAGGGAATGCCGAAGAGTGAGGGCTCGATCCGGTTGTAAGACGGCACCCACATCATGGCGAGATAGGGAATGAGGAGCAGGAGATAAAGCGGCTGAAATATTTTGCGCTTACGATCGTTTGCCACCAGCAGCCCCCGCGAATCGGCAGCGATGATTGCGGCATTGATCGCGTCCCGCAAGATCGCCGCCTTGCGCGCGACGCAACCTGTGCGGCGCCGCACAAAGGGTCGACGATCGCATTGTCCAAGTCCGCGGATTGGGAACGAAAACTGTCCTTCGGCTGGCGTCACGCTCCGCCGGGACGTGGTGTGCGAATTCTCACGGGCGGGCTCCCAGGACGATGAATCCGTCTTTTTCAAAAATCGCGCGCGCATCCTGACTGCTCAGAAAATCGAGAAACGCCCTCGCGTCCGGCCCGGCGTCGCGCGTCAACGCAGCCGGATAGACGATGGGGGCGTGGCTGCCCGCCGGAAATGTCCCGACCACATGGACACGTTTTTCGCTCAACGCATCGGTCGCGTAGACGATGCCGAGCGGTGCCTCGCCGCGTGCCACATACGCCAACGCGACGCGCACATTTTCCGCGTTCACGATGTGGTCGACGACGCTGTTCCAGACGCCGAGCGTCGTGAGCGCGGTGCGGGCGTATTTTCCGGCCGGCACGCTGTCCGGATCGGCAAGCGAGAGCCGGCCGCCCTTAAGCGCGCCGAGCAGGTCGAAGTGCGGCGCGATCTTTATCGAAACGGCTGCATCGGCGGGCGCGATGAGGACGAGGCTGTTGCCCAGCAGGTCCTTGCGCGAGTCGTGCGCGATGAAACCGCGGCTGTCGAGATAGTCCATCCAGTCCGCGTCGGCCGAGATGAAGATGTCGGCGCCGCCCGAAGCCTCGATCTGGCGGGCGAGCACCGAGGACGCCGCGAACGACAACGTCGGCAGGGTACCCGTCTTGGACTGGTAAGCCTTGGCCACGTCGCCAAGGGCATCGGACAGCGATGCAGCAGCGAACACCGTGACGCCCGCGGCGGTCGCCGGAGAGATCGCCAGGACGGCCGCAACCAGTCCGGCTCCGAAAAGACGCTTCAGCATGCGAGACCCCCGATCAGGCGCGACGTGATATCCCAACGAATATCACGAGTCCAGACGCGGCGAAACAGCGGACGCGACGGGGAACGCGCAAGCGGCTAGAGCGGGTTCGCGACGCGCCGGTACGACAGCGCCTCTGCAAGATGTGCACGATGCAGCGCGTCCGAACCGGCGAGATCGGCGATCGTACGCGCCACGCGCAAGACGCGATGATAGCCGCGCGCGGTGAGCTTCAACGCATCGGCCGCCTCGGTCAGAAGTCTTCGCCCGGCCGCGTCGGGCGCGGCGATCGCGTCGAGCAGCTCGCCTTCGGCCTGCGCGTTGAGCCTGACGGCCGTGCCCTCGAAGCGCGCGCGCTGGATGTCGCGCGCCCGCGCCACGCGCGCGGCGACGTCGGCGCTGCTCTCGGCTGGCGGCGGCAAGGCGAGATCGGCCGCCGACACGCTCGATACTTCGACATGGATGTCGATGCGGTCGTACAGGGGTCCGGAGATGCGCGCCTGGTAGTCGAGCGCGCATTTGGGCGCCCGGCCGCAGGTCCGGGACGGATCGGAAAGATAGCCGCAGCGGCACGGGTTCATCGCGGCGACCAACTGGAAGCGTGCCGGATAGCGCACATGGGCGTTCGCCCGCGCGACCACGGCTTCGCCGCTTTCGATGGGCTGGCGCAGCGAATCCAGAACGGCGCGCTGAAACTCCGGCAGCTCGTCGAGGAACAGCACGCCGAGCTGCGCGAGAGAGACCTCGCCGGGTTTCACGCGCAGTCCCCCGCCGGTGAGCGCCGCCATGGAGGCGGAGTGATGCGGATTGCGGAACGGCCGCCTGCGCGAAATGGCGCCGCCCGCCAATTCGCCGGCGAGAGACTGCACCATCGAGAGTTCGAGCGCCTCGCGCGCGTCGAGCGGCGGAAGGAGTCCCGGAAGACGCTGGGCGAGCATGGATTTGCCGGAGCCCGGCGGGCCGATCATCAACATGTTGTGACCGCCCGCCGCCGCGATTTCGAGTGCGCGCTTCGCCGTCTCCTGTCCCTTCACGTCGCGCAGATCCGGCGCCGCGGCGCTGTCTTCGGCAAGCCTGGGGATGGGCGCATTCAGGACCTGCACGCCTTTGACGTGATTGACGAGCGCGATGAGCGATGGCGTGGCGATGATCGCGACGCCGCCGGCCCAGGCCGCTTCGGGGCCGCAGGCGGCGGGACAAATCAGCCCGCGTCTCTGCTCGCTCGCCGCCAGCGCCGCGGGAAGAACACCGGCGACCGCCGTCACCTGGGCATCGAGCGACAGTTCGCCGAGCGCGACATAGTTCGCCATCTCGCTGGCCGGCAGGACGCCCATGGCCGCGAGAAGCCCCAGCGCAATCGGCAGATCGTAATGGCTGCCTTCCTTGGGGAGATCGGCCGGCGCCAGGTTCACGGTGATGCGCTGATAGGGCAAGGCGAGGCCGATCGCCGACAGTGCGGCCCGCACACGTTCCTTGCTCTCAGCCACCGCCTTGTCGGCAAGACCGACGATGTTGAACACGCCCGTGCCGCCGCCTTCGCCGACATGGATCTGCACATCCACCTCGCGCGCTTCGATACCCTGGAACGCAACGGTGAAAACGTGCGCAACGGTCATGCTGTGGCGAAGAGATATCCTGCGGTTGCGCCCGCGATGGCGAAGCGCGCGAAATAGCCGAGAGCGTGGGAAAACACGATGCGCGGATCGGTGCGGATGAACAGTCCGTTGATGATCACGATGGCGAGCGGCCCGGCGAGGAACGCGAGGGCCGCCGTCAGCAGGCCGGCGCGGACGCTGTGCACGCCGCCGATGCCGCAGAGCAGGAAGATCGCCGCGGTCATGACGTACCCGATCGCAGAGGACCAGATGATCGGGCTGTTCTCCTTGCCCTCCCGAACGCCGGGCCACCACACCTCCGGATAGCGATTGTACGATTCGTGGAACAACAGGCCCATGAAGAGCCAGTCGGTGAACGCCCCCAACGTCCCTGCACCGAATACGCCCGCGACCCACAGCCAGTTCATCTGAGCCTCCCGCGCGGTCAGATTAACGCAGCGTCGTGCTGAAGGCGACGGTTGAGCGTGCGTTTCGCGGGAAACCGCCGCGTTTCGCGCCCTTGCTTGTGCTCCCCTGTCCACTTACGCTTTAACCCACGCTATTACCCAAAAGAGAGACACAAATGGCCGTTCAGCGTTTCCAGGGAACAGACAAGTACATCGCGACCGAAGATTTGCGGATCGCCGTAAACGCGTCCATCGCGTTGGAGCGGCCGCTTCTGATCAAGGGCGAACCGGGAACCGGAAAGACCGAGCTCGCATTCCAGGTCGCGGACTTTCTGAAGGCGCCGCTGATCACGTGGCACGTGAAGTCGACGACCAAGGCCATGCAGGGTCTCTACGAGTATGACGCCGTCACCCGTCTGCGCGACAGCCAGCTGGGCGACGAGCGCGTCAAGGACGTCAAGAACTACATCAAGAAGGGAAAACTTTGGGAGGCCTTCGAGATGAAAGGCCGACCGGTGCTGCTGATCGACGAAATCGACAAGGCCGACATCGAGTTCCCCAACGACCTCCTGCTCGAACTCGACCGCATGGAATTCTTCGTTTACGAGACGGGCGAGACGATCAAGGCGCAGCAGCGCCCGATCATCCTCATCACCTCGAACAACGAGAAGGAGTTGCCCGACGCGTTCCTGCGCCGTTGCTTCTTCCACTACATCAAATTCCCCGAGCGCGACACGATGCAGAAGATCGTCGACGTGCACTATCCCAACATCAAGCAGAAGCTCGTGAGCGAGGCGCTGAACGTCTTTTACCAGATCCGCGACGTGCCCGGCCTCAAGAAGAAGCCCTCCACCTCGGAACTCCTGGACTGGCTGAAGCTGCTGATGAACGAAGACATTCCGCCGGAGGCGCTGAAGGAACGGGATCCGACCAAGCTGATCCCGCCGCTGCACGGCGCACTGCTCAAGAACGAGCAGGACGTGCATCTGTTCGAGCGGCTGGCGTTCCTGGCGCGGAGAGAGCCGAGAAACTAGTGCGCTTGCGCCGTTTCACCCTTGCCGTGATCGGATGGCTGGCGGTTTCGCCCGCCATCGCGCAGACGACGAACATCGACGCGTTCAAGGATGGGCCGGACGAATCCAAGGTGCACACGGCATCGGCCTTCGTCTGCCCGCTCTTCATCGGACATTTCGAGCGCGATGCGTTCGGCGAGCGTGCGCCGATGCAGGGATCGGATTTCTGCGCCTATTCTTCCCTCGACGGCGTTTACGGCACGATCACGCTGACGCCGCTGAAGGCCGCCTACGATCCCAAGACCGCGCTGGCGCAGGAGTTCACCGAGCAGGAAGGCATCGGCGGCAAGATCGTCGGCGAAAGCACCGTCAAGCTCGGCGGCGGTTCGTCGCCGATCTCGGTGTACAGCCGGACCTATGAGACGGCGGCCCTGGAGACTCTCCACTACCGCATCCTGTTCTCGACCGGCACGGTTGGCGACTGGGCCATCGAGGCAACGGTCGAGTTCGCCACGCCCCGGGACGACGAAAAACTGAGGGACTTTCTCAACGCGGTCTACACCGAGGCTCTGGTACACATCGCCAAGGTCGCCCCGCCGCAGGGACCGATGATTACCTCGCCGAATCAGGTCACGCCGGCCCTGTCCGCCCCGCTGGCCGGAGCGGCAAAGCCGCGCTAGACTTGCCCTATCGCCATTCGCCTACCGACGAAGGTCACTGACTCATGTTCTTCCAATTCTTCGACGAGCTGCGCGCCGCCCGGATTCCGGTCACGCTCAAGGAATATCTCGCGCTGATGTCCGCCATGGACAAGGACATCATCGATATGAAGATCGAGGAGTTCTATTACCTCTCGCGCACCGCGCTGGTGAAGGACGAACGGAACCTCGACAAGTTCGACCAGGTCTTCGGACACGTCTTCAAGGGCCTGGAGGGCCTGGACGGCTCGCTGATCGCACAGATCCCAGAAGAATGGCTGAAGGCGCTGACCGAGAAATTCCTCTCCGAAGAGGAGAAGAAGATGATCGAGAAGGCCGGCGGCTGGGACAAGCTGATGGAACAGCTCAAAGCCCAGATCGAGGAGCAGAAGAAGCGCCACGAAAAA
Source organism: Rhizomicrobium sp. (assembly GCA_035499335.1). Classification (GTDB taxonomy): domain Bacteria; phylum Pseudomonadota; class Alphaproteobacteria; order Micropepsales; family Micropepsaceae; genus Rhizomicrobium. Next base: position 7,729 of record DATJZB010000014.1, read on the forward strand.
GGCAACAAGGCCATCGGCACGGGCGGCACCTCGCCCTACGGCAATGGCGGCTACAATCCCGAAGGCGTGCGCATCGGACAGGACAAGTCGCGCCACGGCAAGGCGATCAAGGTCTGGGACAAGCGCGAATACAAGAACCTCGACGATTCGGTCGAACTCGGCACCCGCAACATCAAGGTGGCGCTGCGCCGTCTGCGCAAATGGGCGCGCCAGGGCGCGGAGACGGAGCTCGACGTGCCGGGAACGATCTCGGACACGGCGAACAAGGGCTATCTCGACCTGCGGCTGATACCGGAGCGCCACAACACGGTGAAGGTGCTTCTGTTCTTCGATATCGGCGGCTCGATGGACGCGCACATCAAGCTCTGCGAGGAGCTGTTCAGCGCCGCCAAGACCGAGTTCAAGCACTTGGACTTCTTCTTTTTCCACAACTGCCTCTACGAGGCGGTGTGGAAGGACAATCGCCGCCGCCACAACGAAAAGCTCGATACGTGGGACGTGCTGCACAAATATCCCAAGGACTACAAGGTGATCTTCGTCGGCGACGCCACCATGAGTCCGTATGAGGTCACCTATCCCGGCGGCAGCGTCGAGCATTGGAACGAAGAACCGGGCGCCGTCTGGCTCGACCGCGTGACCTCGATGTTCGAGCATGCGGTGTGGCTCAATCCCGTGGCCGAAAAGCATTGGGACTACACGCCGTCCATCGGCCTGATGCAGCAGCTCATGAACGGCCGCATGTTCCCCTTGACGCTCGGCGGTCTCGACAAGGCGATGCGCGAACTCAATCGGTGAGTCGGGCGCCGGATGGCGATGGAGCGCGACGCCTAGGATGGACGCTCGCACCAAAGGAGTCGAAGGTTTCGACCTGGACGCGCACGCCGCGCGCATGCAGCGCGACGGTTACACGATCATCGAGGATTTTCTGAGCGAGACCGCGCTCGCCGCCGTCCGCGCCGGGGTCAAACCGCATCTCGGCCACTATCGCGGACGCAACAGTTTCGAAGGCTTCGCCACGGAGCGCATCTATACGCTCGTCGCCCGCGGCGCCGTGTTTGAAAGTATCGCGGAGGAACCGCGGCTGCTGGCGCTCATCGCGCGCTTCCTCGCGCCGCAATTCCTGCTCAGCGCGTCGCAGGCCATCTGCATCTTCCCAGGCGAGGCCGAGCAAGGCCTCCACTTCGACGACAGCTTTTACAAGGTGCCGCGGCCGCGCCCTCCGCTCAGCGTCAGCATGATCTGCGCGATCGACGATTTCACGGCGGAAAACGGCAGTACCGTGATCGTTCCGGGCAGTCATCTCTGGGGCGCGGCCGACCAGGCGTCGCTGCCCAGGGCGCTCGCCGAAAAGCGTCCGCTGATCATGAAGGCCGGGTCGTGCATCGTCTTTCCGGGCACGCTGATCCATGGCGGCGGCGCCAATCGCAGCACTGCGCCGCGGCTCGCCCTGACCTATCAATATTGCGAGGGCTGGCTGCGCCAGCAGGAGAATTTCTTTCTCGCCGTCCCGCGCGCCGTCGTGAAGACCATGTCCCCGAGGGTGCAGGAATTGCTCGGCTATTCGATCTGGCCCCCGTTCATGGGGATGGTCACCGCCCACCATCCCGCCCGCATGCTCGATGACGATTTCGTGCCACCCGTTGCGGCCGAACCGCGGACCTGATCCTCTGGCGCCCGCAAAAGGCGGGAGACGTTCATGATCCAGGTGCACCATCTCAACAATTCGCGCTCGCAGCGCATCCTGTGGCTGCTCGAGGAACTCGGCACGCCCTACGAGATCGTCAAGTACCAGCGCGGCACGCCGGTGCCCTACGCGCCGCCGGAGCTGAAGAAAGTGCACCCGCTCGGCAAGTCGCCGGTCATCACGGACAACGGCAAAACGATCGCGGAGTCCGGCGCCATCGTCGAATATCTCATCGACACCTACGGCAAGGGCAGGTTCAAGCCAAAGGCGGGCACGGACGATTACTGGAAATATATCGAGTGGATTCACTACGCCGAAGGCTCGGCGATGCTGCCGCTGCTCATGGCGCTCTATACCGGCATGCTCGGCGATGCTGCCGCGATGCTCAAGCCGCGCGTCGACGGCGAGATCGCGAACAATCTCTCCTACCTGGAAGCCGCCATGAAGGGCCGCAATTTCTTCGTCGGCAACGATCTCACCGGCGCCGACATCCAGCTTCTCTTCGTGCTCGAGGCCGCCGGCGCCCGGCTCGAACCCTATCCCGAGCTCGTCCGCTACCGCGCCGCGATGCATGCGCGGCCGGCCTATAAGCGCGGGATCGAAAAAGGCGGCGAATACGCGCTGATGAGCCGCTAGCTTGATCGATCACGTCTCGGTCGCGGTCTCCGACCTCGCCCGCAGCGGCGCCTTCTACGACGCGGTTCTGGCGCCGCTCGGCCTGGCCAGGCTCGTGACACGCGACGCCACGATCGGGTTCGGCAAGACCTATCCGGAGTTCTGGATCAACCTACGTACCGGCCTGCCGGCCGTACCGCGCGCGACGGGCGTGCATATCTGCCTGCGAACGCGCGACGAAGCCGGCGTGCGCGCATTTCATGCGGCCGCGCTGACGCTGGGCGGCGCGGACGCCGGCGGCCCGGGTCCGCGCCAGGCCGCGATGACGACCTATTACGGCGCGTTCGTCTTCGATCCGGACGGCAACAAGATCGAAGCGGTGACGTTTCCGCGTTAGCCCTTGCGGCCCGCGATGTAGCGGTCGTTGAGCTCGTCGATCATGGCGAGCGGCACCGCGCCGCCGACCAGCATGGCGTCGTGGAAAGTCCGGATGTCGAACTTCGTGCCGAGCGCTTCGCGTGCCTTGCGCCGCGCATCGAGGAAGGCGAGCTTGCCGAGCATGTAGGCGCAGGCTTGCCCCGGCCAGACGCAATAGCGTTCGACCTCGGTGATCGCGCCGCTGTCCTGGTCGCCCAGCGTGTCGACGAAATATTTGACCGCCTGCTCGCGCGACCATTTCATCGCATGGATGCCGCTGTCGACGACAAGGCGCACGGCGCGGAACATCGAATCGTGCAGAAAGCCGATGCGCCCGAGCGGATCGTCGTCGTACATGCCCATCTCGTCCGCGAGCTGTTCGGCGTAAAGAGCCCATCCTTCGATGTAGCCGGAGAAGAATGTCAGCTTGCGGATCAGCGGCATCCTGGCTTCGCGCTGGATCGAGAGCTGCAGATGATGGCCCGGAATCGATTCATGGTAGGTCAGCGTGGGCAGGAGCCAGCGCGGCTGCTCTGCGGTGTTGCGCAGGTTGATCCAGTAGATTCCCGGAACCTTGCCGTCGAGCGACGGCGCATTGTAATAGCCGCCCGCCTGTCCCGCCTCGATCTCCTTAGGGACCCGTTTGATCACGACATTTGCCTTCGGCAGCACATCGAAATAGTCGGGCAGCCGGGCGCGGACGGCGTCGATCTTGCGGTTCAGATCCGAAATCAGATCGGCCTTTCCGGCGTCGGTGTTCGGATAGAGCATTTTCGGGTCGTCGAACATCGCGCGCAGTCTTTCGCCGACCGTGCCGCGCGTCATGCCCTGGGTCTGCATGATGGCGTCGATCCGGGCGGTGTGGTCCTTGACGATCTCCAGTCCGATTCGGTGGATTTCATCCGGCGTTTTGGCCGACGTCGTCCATGTCAGGACGCTGTCGCGGTAGTAGGCCTCGCCGTCCGGCAGCTTCCAGACGCCGGCATCGTGCGTCGCGCGCTTGCGCATGTCCGAGACGAGCGCGATCTGCCGGTCGAGCGCCGGATAGACCTTCTCGCTCAGAAGCTTGGCGGCCGGGGCCTGCCAGTCGCCGCCGATCCCTTTGTCCTTCGTGCGCCGCACCACGGACATCGTCATGGACGCCGTCTCTGCAGGCTGATTGCGCAAGGCGCGCATCTGCGTCAGCGCGCCGTCGAGCGCGAAATCAGGCGGGATCACGCCGAGGCCGACATCATGGTCGACGACTTCGCGTTCCTCGTCCATTCGCAGCGCGAACTGCTCCAGCCGCGCGAGATAGGCGTCGGCATCGTCCTTCGTCTCTATCGTGTGCTGATTGTCCAGGAAGGAAGGCGTGCCGTTGTAGAGGCCGTTGAACTGGCTGATGACGTAGGGAATGCCGGCACCGCCTGCGCCGCCATAGGCGTACCGCCGGAAGTCGTCGTCCTGCACTTTCAGACTGAAGTGCACGACGTCGTAGCTCGCCTGGTCGTCGGCGCCCACCGAGGCGCGATCGAACGCTTCCAGGCGCGCACGCTGACTCGCCACCAGCTTCTCGGCCTTGGCGACGGCGGCGAGCGATGCTTCGTCCAGCAGCCGCTTCTGATAGGAGCGCGCGCCGCTGTCGAGGCCGATCGCGGACACGGTGGTCGGCGACTGGTCGAGATTTTCGTTGACGAACGTGTCGAACAAGGCATTCAGCGCGGCGCTGCCCGAGCCTTGCGCCGAGGCCCGCGCGCCGAGCGCCAGCACGGCGGCGCCCGCTGCGCCGGAATTCAGAAGCGTTCGACGATTAAGCATGGAGCCCCCGCCACGTGTTTGCCGGCCGACTATTGGCGGGCAAGTGAGGCGCAACAATTGAACAGGCCGTGAGTGCGTTCACGTTTACGTGCTAAGTGAAACTCAGGAGGGGGACCCGACACCGAAACGCGAAAAATCGACCAACAATTCCATTGCCGAAGAATCGCGCGTCGCGAAACAAAGTGAGAGATCAGGCCTTCGTTGCGCTGCCCCAATAGTTGAATCCCGCGAAGCGCGGCGTGCCCGGCAGATACATGGTCTCCAGATCGCCGATCTTGAAGCCCGAATCCCGTATCAGCTTGGGGATCTGCCGGCCGACATGGCATCCGCCGCCGATCGCCTTCCAGGCCGGTGTGATCCGCCTCTGCCAACGGCGCACCGACTCGTCCGGCGCCTCGCCATGCTCGCAGAAAATCATCCGTCCGGTCGGTTTCATCACGCGGCGCATCTCGCCGAGAGCCGCCATCACGTCGGGTATCGTGCAAAGCGTATAGGTGACGAGGACCGTGTCGGCGCTGTCGGATTCCAGCGGGATCTTCTCGCTCGGCAGGTCGATGAACTCGAGCGCGATGCTGCTTGCCGCGCGCCGCTCGGCCGAACGCTCGCGCATTTCGGCGGAAGGTTCGAGCGCCCAGATCCGCTCGACCTTGGCGGCGTCGTAGTAGGGGAGATTATGCCCGGCACCGAAACCGATCTCGAGGACGCGGCCCTCGGCACGCGGCACGACCTTCTTGCGTTGGTAGGAAATCGGCTTGGCGCTCATCGCGGCGTTGAGGAACCGCGGCAGGATGTACTTGTCGTAAAAACCCATTCGTCCTTCTCCCTGACCGGGAGAAGCATAGCGACTCTATTCCGGCGCGATAGTCACCTTGATGCCGTCCAGCTCGTCCGAGCAGGTTATCTGGCAGGAAAGGCGCGAATTCGGCTCGACCGCCAATGCCATGTCGAGCATGTCGACTTCGGCATCGGACGGCTTGGGTAGCTTTTCGTACCAATCGTCATTCACATAGACGTGGCACGTCGCGCAGGCGCACGCCCCGCCGCATTCGGCGGCGATCGGCAATCCGGCGTCGCGCAAGATCTCCATCACGCTCCAGCCGTTTCGCCCTTCGACGATGTGCTCTGCCCCCTTGCGGTCGGTGGCGATGATTTTCATGTCCAAAGCCTTCTTCGTGAGCCGGTCGCAAGACCTTCAATGCACGCCCAGCTTCTTCTGCAGGCTGGACGAGGATGTCGTGTACTGGAAACGCAATTTTTCCGTCGGCTTGCAGATATGAAACGCCGCCTGCGCCATGAGCGCGGCTTCGTGAAAGCCCGACAGGATGAGCTTGAGCTTGCCCGGATAGGTGTTGATGTCGCCGATGGCGAATATGCCCGGTGTCTGGCTCTCGAACTTGGCCGTGTCGACGGGGATGAGATTCTCGTGCAGATGCAGCCCGAAATCTGCGATAGGGCCGAGCTTGATGGTCAGTCCGAAGAAGGGCAGGAACGTGTCGACGTCGAGCTGCCATTCCTTCTTGTCCGCGCCCGACAAGGTCACCGCGCTCAGTTTGCCGTTGTCGCCGTGGAGCTGTTTGACGCTGGCGACGTGGAACTTCACTTTGCCGTCCTTTTCCAGCTCGCGCATCTGGTTGACGCTGTGCTGCGCGGCGCGGAACCCGTCGCGGTGGTGGACGAGGGTAAGGGACTTGGCGAGCGGCGCGAGATTGATCGTCCAGTCGAGCGCGCTGTCGCCGCCGCCTGCGATCAGGATGTTCTTGCCGCGATAGGATTCCATCTTGCGAACGGCATAGTGGACGCCGACCCCGTCGCCGGCATTCTCATAGGATTCGATGTTCGGCACCGGCGGGCGCTTGGGGACGAAACTGCCGCCGCCGGCCGCGATCACGACCACGGGCGCGACCAGAACGGTGCCCGCATCGGTCGTCAGTCGCCATTTTCCGTCGCCCTGCTTCTCCAGCGCCGAGGCCATTTCGCCGAAGTGATATTGCGCGTTGAACGGCTTGATCTGCTCCAGCAGCTTGTCGGTCAGTTCCTGTCCCGTGACGATGGGCAGGCCCGGAATGTCGTAGATCGGCTTTTCGGGATAGAGCTCGGTGCATTGCCCGCCGGGCCGGTCGAGTATGTCGACGAGATGGGCTTTAAGGTCGAGCAGTCCTAGCTCGAAGACGGCGAAGAGTCCGATGGGGCCGGCTCCCACAATGATGACGTCCGTCTCGATTGGCGTGCTCATGCGTTATTCCACAATCGTTTAGTGTATGACTTGAGAAAGAGGCGCTCTTCATATGTAAAAATGGGTCGGCCAACAACCCTTTCAAGACGAGGGGCCGCAATGTGACGCAGCGCAGCAAATAGTCCAAGGGGGATCGGCGCGCAGAAACGCCGCGGTTCTGGCGCCAAGCGCCGAAAATCGAGTCGGATCAGGCCGTCAGGCGGGACCGGATGAAGCCCTGGACGGCGTCCGTGTGCGTCTTGAGATCGTCGATCGCGCGGCTCGCCGTGCCGGGATCGCCGACATCGAGTTTCTCGCAGGCGGCCGCCGCATCGGCGAGCGCAAAGGCCCCGACACCGCGCGCTGCACCTTTGATCGTGTGTGTGACTTCCTTCCACGACTTGGCATCGCGCGCTTCCAGGATCGCGCGCAGCTTGCCGACAAGCTCGTTGGCCTGTGCCTCGAACAGCCGAAGAATCTCGGCGTTCAATGTGGCATCGCCGCCGGTGTAACGGGCAAGATGATCCATATCGATAACGTCGGACATGGCGGGCCCTCAAAACCGATGCGTGACAATGAACGCGAATACTCAACACTCCGTTAACGAATTGGCGCGGGTCGTCGAGCCGCATGCCGTCGAGTCCTGGCCGGCACGTGAAACGTTGACGCTCCAGGGCTGGCTTTTGCGCTTCAGCGACGGGTTTTCATCGCGCAGCAATTCCGTCTCGACACTCGCTTTCGAGGGCCATCTCGACGGCGCGATCGATGCGGTCGAGGACGCCTATCGAAGGCGGGGACTTCCGCCGCTGTTCCAGGTCTCGCCCGCCTCGAAACCCGACGGTCTCGAACAGGCCCTCATCGCGCGCGGCTACAAACACAAACCGTCGACCATGATCATGGTGGGCGAAACCGCTGCGGTCGCCGCCCCCGTCGACGATATCCGCGTCGGCGAACGCGCCGATTCAGATTTCGTCAGACTGACGCTCGAAGGTTCCCACTCGCCCGACGATGGACGCGAGAGATTGGCGACCCTGGCGCGGCTGACGTCGCCCAAGGTTTTTGTCGTGGCGCTGGACGGCGGGGAAGCCGTTTCCTGCGGCGCCTCGGCCGTTACCGGCGACTGGGCGAGTGTCTATGTCATGCGCACGCAGCTCTCGCGCCGGCGCCGGGGATTTGGCCGTCGCGTGCTCAAGGGGATTGCGGGTTGGGCCCGAAGCCAGGGCGCAAAGGGGCTCTATCTGCAGGTCGACGAGAGCAACTCCGCCGGGCGCGCGCTTTACGCCCGCGCCGGGTTTCGCGACGGTTATCGTTGTCTCCACTATTTCGCGCCGGAGTCGCAGACATGAAGGCCGCCCTACTGATCCTCGGCTTGGGACTCGTTCCGCTTTCGGCTCTTGCGCAGGACCGGTTCGCCCCCCTGGCCCCCGATCAGCTGTCGCCGGAACAGAAGGCGATTGCCGCCGCGATCGTCGCCACAAGGGGCAGCATGAGCGGACCGTTCGACGCCTGGCTGCGCGATCCGGAGCTGGCGGATCGATTGCAGAAGCTCGGCGAGCAGATCCGCTTTCACGCATCGCTGCCGCGCCAACTCAACGAGTTCGCGATCCTGATCACCGCGCGCCACTGGACCTCGCAGTTCGAGTGGTACGCGCACTACCCGCTCGCGGTGCAGGCCGGATTAGATCCGTCGATTGCAGCCGATATCGCCCTTGGCGAGCGTCCGCGCCACATGTCCGAGGACGTGGCGACGGTCTACGATTTCTCGACCGAGCTGCATGCGACGGGCAACGTCGACGATCGCGTCTATGCGGACGCGGTCAGACGATTTGGCGAAAAGGGAGTTATCGATCTCATCGCCGTCAACGGCTACTACGATCTCGTCTCGATGACGCTGAACGTCGCCCATGTCGGCGTTCCGCCCGGAACGGCGCCGCCACTAAAGTCGCTGCAGGACGAGTGAGCTACAACGGCACCCAGCCGCCCGGGAACGGCGACGCGCCGAACACGCGCGCATGCGCGAACAGCACCGCCATGAAAATCGCGACGGCCGTCAGGAAGCGCCAGTCGAGATATTCTCCCAACGCGAAACTGTTGCGCCCTGCCGCGATGGCGCCGAACGGAACGTTCGACGTGCGGTTCGCGAACGCGCTCCACGCGTCACCCATCTTGCGGCGTCGCTTGGCGTCGATCGAAAACGTTCCCAGGATCGAGAGCGCCAGAAAGGCGCCGAAGAAAATGGTCGATGCGAGATCGCCATTGGCGCTCAGATGGAACAGCGCCCAAAGCGCGACGCCCCACAGAAAAGGATGGCGCGTGACGCGCAGGATGCCGCGGACCGTCTCTTCCTTGGACGCCGCCGCGGCCTGACCGACCGATGTCGGGTTGGGGGTCATCAGCCCTGGAATGCCGATCAGGAAGGCGACAAGGATGACCGGAATGGCCAGGTCGCGCACGAATTGCGGCGCGTGAAATAGAATCGGGTTTCCGGCGCTCACATGTGCTGCGCCGTACGCCATCGCCAGCCAGACGATCGCGCCCAACGACGCGAGCGAGAAGAGGCCAAGATAAGGTCCCTCCCCGATCGCGCCCGTGATCGCGTCCCGCACCGTCGTGCCCGCGATGAGCAGGTGAATGCCTAGGAAGACGAGCGCGGCGGCAATCAAGAGGGTCATGGGAGCCATCCCATTGATTCGACAGACTAAACCTAGACCCGAACGGCCCCGCGAACAAATCCGATGGGACTAAAGGCCTCGCACTGCGCCTGATTCGATGGTTAAACTACTCTTGCGACAGTGCAATTTGCCGAGGCCGAGATGGCAACCAACGGATCGAGCCAACCCGTCGTTCTGCAGACCGCCGAACCCATCGGCGAAGCGGAAGCACGCCACGCACAACGTCCCGAACCCAAGTTCGGCGTCGCCGCCATCGTCTTCGCGGGTGTGCTGGCGGCGTTCTGGGCCGGCGCGGCGGCGGCCTATCTGTGGGGCTATTTCGGACCGCGGGGGCTCTCCGGACTCGACATCCAGGAACTCGCCATCTTCGTGGCCGCGACCCTGATCCCGCCGCTTCTGTTCCTCGCCAGTGCCTGGGCACTCGCGCGCGCGCAGCAGATGGGTCTCGCGGCGACCGCGCTCGCCGATGCCACCGATCGCCTCTTTTCCGCGGACGAAACCGCGGCCCGCACCGCGGCCCGGCTCGGCCGTGCCGTGCGCCGCGAACTCGACGCCCTGAATGCCGGTCTCGACGGCGCGTTCTCGCGTCTGCGCGCGCTGGAATCGGTTCTGGAAAATCAGATCGCGGCTCTCGACGAAGCCGGCGCGCGCGCCGAGGTCCGGGGCGAGGCGGTGGCGTCGCGCCTCACGGCAGAGCGCGAACGGATCGAAGCCGTCGCCGGCACGCTCAGCGAGTCCGCGTCGCGCGCGGCCGAGACCGTCGCCGGCCGAACGGCGCAGCTCAAGGCGTCGATCGAGAGCGCGGAGGGGACGCTCAAGAATGCGGGCACGACGCTCGACACCCAGGCGGCGACGTTCCGCGCCGCTGCCGGCGCCGCGGCCGACGCGCCCCATGCCGCGGCGGTCGAATTGGATCGGCAGGCCAAGAGAATCGAATCCGTCGCCGATGCTGCGATGGCGCGCGCCGAATTCGTCCTCGGCCGCCAGGAACGCCACCGCGCGGCGATGAACGAGCTGATGCAGCGTCTCAAGGACGAAAGCGCCAGTTTCGAAGTCGCCCTTTCCAAGGAGCGCACTTCCATCGAGCAGGCCATCCAGTCGCTGGGCGGCGAGGCGCAGAAATTCGAACATGTCACGGGCGATGCCGAGCGACATCTCGAACTCATCATGTCGAATGCCTCGGCCCGGGCTTCGCAGTTGACGGCGAACTTCATGCGCGAAGCCGAGAAGCTCAAGGAAGCGAGCGATTCCGCGAACACCACGCTCGCCAACATGATCAACGCGCTTCAGGAGGCGAATGCCGGCGCGCAGACGCTGATCGGAGAGACTGCGTCCGAAGCCAAGGTCAACGCACGCGCGCTGGTGGGCGAGGCGATGGCGGAATGCGAACGGCTTCTGCGCACGTCCGGCGAGCTGTCGGCCGAAGCGGCGTCGATCCGCACTTCGCTCGCCAAGGCGGTCGAGGAAGTCCAGCAGCACCTGCTGACCCTGCCGGGCGTGGCGCAGCAGGAAGCGCGCCGCGTCCGCGACATGGTGCGCACAGAGACCGAGGAGATTCTGGATCTGTCCGCCCGCACGCTCTCCACCATCCACGCGCGCACCGCACCGCGGCTGCCGCAACGCAAGGCGGCGGAGCCCGTGGTGCCGGAGCAGCCCGAACCCGAAACCCTGCTCGGCATGGCCAAACGTCTGACGCAGCGGCCGCGCCGGAAATCGCCGGAACCCAGCGGCGACGCCAAGGGCTGGGAAATGCGCACGCTCCTCGCCGCCGTCGAGAGCGGCAACGACAAGGACCTCAAGCCGACGAGCGCCGCCGCGCTCGGTGCGCTGGAAGTCGCGCTTGCCGACCTCGCCGTCGATCTCAGCTCGATCTCGACCGATCCGGCGCCCGGCGAAGACGAATGGCGGCGTTACCTCGCCGGCGATCGCACGGTGTTCGCGCGGCGCCTTGCCGACGCCATCGACGACGATACCGTCAACCGCGTCGCCACGCTTTATCGGGAAGATGCGAAATTCCGCGACGCGGCGAACGCGTATCTGATGGAGTTCGAAACCCTGCTGGCGCGCGCCAAGGAAGGCGACGGCGGCGGGCTCCTCACTTCGACGATGCTGAGCGCCGACACCGGCAAGATCTATCTGGCCGTCGCTTACGCGCTCGGGCGCCTATAGGCGGCGCAGCCGCGCAGCGTAAAAGCCATCCATGCCGCCTTCCTGCGGCAGATGGCAGGGAAGCGTTCGCAGGTCGCCTTCGGCGCTGATCCATTCGCGATAGCCGAAAAGCATGGCGGGGGTCACGGCTTCGCGCGCAAAGTCGCTCCGCTGGCGCAGAAAATTTTCGACTTGCTCGATTCCCTCCTCGCGCTCCAGCGAACAGACGGCGAATACGAGCAGACCGCCCGGCGCGACCAGGTCAGCGGCGGCGGAAAGCAGCTCGGACGCGGCCTGCTCGCAATAGGTCACGTCCGACGCGCTCTTGATCCACGGCAAGTCGGGATGGCGGCGGATCGTGCCGGTCGCCGTGCAGGGCGCGTCGAGCAGGACGTAAGACGCCGGTCGGGCGGGCGTGAAGTCGCGCGCATCGGCACAGACCGTCTCTGCGGAGAGGCGTGTCCGCTCGAGATTGTCCTGGAGCCGACGGAGCCGGTCCGCTTCGCGTTCGACAGCGATCACGCGCGCCCCACGCGCCGCGAGCTGCATGGTCTTTCCGCCGGGCGCGGCGCACAGGTCGATGACCGTCTCGCCGGCCACGTCGCCCAAAAGGCGCGCGGGCAAGGACGCCGCCGCGTCCTGCACCCACCACGCGCCTTCCGTGAATCCGGGTAGCTGGTCGACGCGCGCGGGTTCCGGGAGACGAACAAGATTGTCGAACAAGACGGCGCCGCCGAGCCGTTCCGCAAACGACGCGTCTTTGAGCACCAGATCGATAGGCGCCGGCCGGGCATGCGCCGACGCGATGGCGCGCGCGACGTCCTCGCCATAGGTGTCGCACCAGCGCGACCACAGCCAGTCGGGCGTGTTCAGGCGCGGCGCATCCTGGGCCGCGAGAATGGCCTCGCCCTCGCGCGAAATCCGTCGCAGCACGGCGTTGATCAGCGGTTTGAAGTGTTTGGCCTTGGCGTCGGCCAGCGCCAGCCGGTTCGCGGCATCGACGGCGGCGTGCGCAGCGACGCCGAGAAACATCAGCTCGCACGCGCCGGCGAAGAGAATCTCGAGCGTCGATCCCGCCTTGTGCGGCGGCGGCGCGTTGGGAACGAAGCCGCGCACCAGCGCTTCGATCTGTCCGAAACGCCGCAACGTCTCGCTGGCGATGGCGCGCGCGAAGCCGGCATCGCGCGGCGGCATGGGGCCGATTCCGTCGAGCGCCGCATCCAACGGACGACGCTTGCGCAGGACGTCCGAGAGAATGGCCTGGGCGGCAAGGCGCGCCGGTAAACCTCCGCTCACGCCCAGGGACCTGCCTGCAGCGGCGGCTGTTCGGCCATCGCACGCAGGCGCGCGATGCGTTCCTCGGTCGATGGATGGCTGGAGAACAGTCCGGCAAGCATGCCGCCATGCAGCGGATTGACGATAAACATGTGGGCCGTCGCGGGATGCGCCTCGGCCTCCGGATTGTCCGTCACGGCGGCGACCCGTTCAATTTTTTGCAACGCGGAGGCCAGCCATAGCGGCCGGCCGGATATCTCCGCTCCCATGCGGTCGGCTTCGAACTCACGGGTCCGGCTGACCGCCATCTGCACCAGCACGGCCGCTATGGGCGCGAGGATTGCAACGAGGATCACGCCGACGAAGCCCAGCGGATTTCTGCGATCGCCGCCGCCGAAGAAGAACGCGAAATTTGCCAGCATCGAGACGGCCCCCGCGATCGTCGCGACGATCGTCATGGTGAGCGTGTCGCGATTGCGAACATGGCTCAGCTCGTGGGCGAGGACGCCCGCCAGCTCTTCCGTCGAGACGCGCCGCAGAAGCCCGGTCGTCACGCACACCGCCGCGTGTTCGGGATTGCGACCCGTCGCGAACGCATTCGGCTGATCGTTCTCAACGATGTAGACCTTGGGTATCGGAACGCCTGCCTGTTCGGCGAGCTGTCCGACGATGTGCACCAGGTCCGGCGCGCTCGCCGCGTCGACCTGTGTCGCGCCGTACATGCGCAGCAGCGCTTTGTCCGAGTTCCAATAGGCGAACAGATTGGTGCCCGTTGCGATCAGCAGGGCGATCATCATTCCCGCCTCGCCGCCGATCAGAAATCCGACGAAGAGGAAAAGGGCGGTCAGCGCCGCCATAAGCAATCCGGTGCGTACTATATTCATGCCCTGGTGATGTAAGCTGGCCATGCCCAGCGTCAAGCGGACGAGCGACCGATGCCTCCCGTCAAACGAAGCAAGAAGCCGACCAAGGCCGAAATCGCCGCCCGAATCCGTGCGGCGGGCGAACGCGCCAAGGCGGAGGCCGAGGAGCGGCGTCGGGCGGCGGCAGACCCCCATCTGCCCAAGGAGATCGGCGGCCAGTCCGGCCCCGAACCGACACGCTACGGAGACTGGGAAAAGAAGGGAATAACCTCTGATTTCTAGGCCTTTTGGCGGGCCTTGATCCCGGCCGGGGCAGGGTCCATGTAAGGGTTCGGAGTGGCCCGGGACGGGCCGACACGGACGCCATCATGTTCATCCAGACCGAATCCACGCCGAACCCGGCGACCCTGAAGTTCCTGCCCGGACGGGAGGTCATGGGCGAGGGTCAGGTCGCAGATTTTCCGACCAGGGAATCGGGGACCCGCTCGCCGCTGGCGCGCGCGCTGTTCGAGACGCCGGAGGTTTCGCGCGTCTTCTTCGGCGCCGATTTCATTTCTGTCACCAAGCGCGAAGGCGACTGGAAACACATCAAGCCGGCAATCCTCGGCACCATCATGGAACATTTCACCCGCGGCCTGCCGCTGATCGAAGGCTCGGCGGAAGAGCGGGACGATGAAGACTATGGCGAGGGCGATCCGGAAATCGTCGCCCAGATCAAGGAACTCATCGACACGCGCGTGCGTCCCGCGGTCGCGCAGGACGGCGGCGACATCATCTTCAAGGGATTCGACGGCGGCGCGGGCATCGTTTTCCTCCACCTGCAAGGCTCCTGCGCAGGGTGCCCGTCGTCGACGATGACCCTGAAGAACGGCATCGAGAACATGCTGCGCCACTACGTTCCGGAAGTGAACGCCGTCGAAGCGGTGTAAGCTTCGTCTCGATTCGACACCTCGCCCGCGACCGTCCGTTCCGGAGCCCGCCATGGATCATCACGCCGTCAACGACGAAGCGCTCGACACGATATTTCGAAGCGCGCGCACGCAGAACAAGTGGCTCGACAAACCCGTCAGCAACGCGCTGCTCATGGCCGTCTACGACCTCATGCGCATGGGTCCCACCAGCGCGAATTGCTCGCCGGCGCGCATTGTCTTCGCCACGACGAAAGAGGCGAAGGAGAAACTTGCGGCTCACTGCTCGCCTGCGAACGCGCCGAAAGTGCGAAGCGCGCCGGCCACGGCGATCATCGGATACGATCTCGACTTCGCCGCGCGCCTGCCCGTTCTCTTTCCCCACAATCCGGACGCCAGGAACTGGTTCACGAATCCGGCGGTCGAGCAGGTGACCGCGTTTCGCAACGGATCCCTGCAGGGCGCCTACTTCATCGTCGCCGCGCGTTCGCTGGGCCTCGACTGCGGTCCCATGTCCGGCTTCAACAATGACGCCGTCGACAAGGACTTCTTCGCGGGCACGCGCGTCAAATCGAACTTCATCTGCAGCGTCGGCCACGGCGATCCGGCGGGACTGTTCGAACGCAGCCCGCGCCTCAGCTTCGACGAAGCCTGCAAGATTGTCTGAGCGGCCGTGAGGATATTGGCCGTCGACACTGCGCTCGGCGCCTGTTCCGTCGCAATCCTCGATGATGACACGCCGCTCGCCCGCGATTTCGCCGTGATGGCGCGCGGCCACGCAGAGGCTCTCGCACCGATGGTCGAAGCCGTCATGAAGAAGGCCGCGTTCGAATTCGCAAGCATCCAGCGGCTCGCCGTGACGACCGGTCCCGGAACCTTCACGGGGCAGCGCGTCGGTCTCTCCTTCATGCGCGGATTGCGCATCGCGCTCAACGTGCCGCTCGTCGGCGTAACGACCCTGTCCGCGATGGCCGCGCAGGCGATGGCGGAAACGGGACATAAGACCGGCGCTGCCATCCACGACGCGCGCCGCGACGAGGTGTATCTCGAGGTTGCGGGTGACAGCACGCTGGCTGCCTGTCTTCTGTCGTTCGACGCCGCGGTGCGACACCTCGAGTCGATCGCCAGCCCGTTCGTTCTCGCCGGCACCGCCGCGCCGCGCGCGCTCGAACGGCTGCGGCAAGCTGCATTGTCCGGCGTGCGCCAGCCCGATGCGCTCTGGGTGGGCCGGCTGGCACGCAACCTGCCGGCGCCCGCGACGCCGCCGAAACCGCTCTACCTTCGTCCTCCCGACGCGAAGCTGCCGGTGCGAAAGTGACACCCAAGCTGCTCGCTCCCGGCGGCGATCTCGCGGCGCTCGCAAAAATCCACGCCGCGTGTTTTTCGGATTCCTGGAACGCCACTGCGATCGCCGACTTGCTGACGGTTCCCGGCACGTTTGCTTGTATTGTCCCGGAAGGTTTCATCGTCGCGCGCGTCGCCGGCGGAGAGGCTGAGATCCTGACCCTTGCGGTCCTTCCGGCGCAGCGCCGCAAGGGTGCTGCAACGGCGCTCGTTCGCTTCACCGCCGGCCGCGCGGCGGAACTGGGGGCGGTGCAGATGTTCCTCGAAGTGGCGATCGGCAACACGGCGGCCCGGGGTCTCTATGGGGCGCTCGGCTTCGCCGAAGTGGGCCGGCGCAAGGGCTACTACGCCCTGGGACAGGGAAAATTCGAAGATGCATTGATCTTGCGCAGTATTCTGCCTCTTTCAGGCCTTGGGATTCCGCCCGCCTCTGGCTAAAATCCTCGAAATGAAGAAGTGGACGCGGAGATGGATTTGACGCGGATCGAGGCGCTCTGCGTCGAGAAGGGGTTGCGGATGACCGAGCAGCGGCGGGTCATCGCGCGCGTGCTGTCGGATGCTGCGGATCATCCCGATGCCGAAGAATTGTACCGGCGTGCGTCCGCGGTCGATCCGCATATCTCCATCGCCACGGTGTACCGCACCGTCAAACTGTTCGAGGACGCCGGGATTCTCGAGCGCCACGATTTCCGCGACGGGCGTTCGCGCTACGAAGAGGCGCCGGAATCGCATCACGATCACCTGATCGACATCCAGACGGGAAGCGTCATCGAGTTCCGCAACGAAGACATCGAGAAACTTCAGCGCCGCGTCGCCGAAGAACTCGGCTTCGAACTCGTCGATCACCGTCTGGAGCTGTACGGTGTTCCAAAAGGCAGCAAGAAGCCGCGCTGATGCAGACGCTGCGTGCCTGGGCGATCATCATTGTCTTTCTGACCGTGACGCTCGCCCTCATTCCCTATCAGAGCGCCGCGCTGCGTTTCGGCTGGAAACGCCGCAAAACATTTCCCAATGCCTATCATCGCTTCATGGCGAGGCTCTTCGGAATCCGGATCAAAACGATCGGCAAGCCCGTGACGGGCCAGGGCGTCCTGATCGTGGCCAACCACACATCGTGGCTGGACATCGTCGTTTTTTCCGCCGTGGGGCATGTCTCCTTCGTGGCCAAGTCCGAAGTCGCCACCTGGCCGCTTTTTTCGACGCTCGCAAAATTACAGGAAACGGTTTTCGTCGAGCGCACGCGCCGGCACGCGACCGGCCAGGCGCGCGACCAGATCCGCGAACGGTTGCTGGCCGGCGATACGCTCGTTTTGTTTCCGGAAGGGACCTCGAACGACGGCAACGCCGTGCTGCCGTTCAAGAGCGCGCTGATGGGCGCGGTGGAAGCGCGCGTCAATGACGGCAGGGGCGGGCAGCGCGCCGTCTGCGTCCAACCCGTCTCGACGGCCTATGTCAGCCTGCACGGAATTCCAATGGGCCGCGAAAACCGGCCCCTCTTCGCCTGGTATGGCGATATGGAGCTGGTGCCTCACCTTTACGAAGCGCTGAAGACGGGGCCCATCGATGTCGTCGTCGAGTTCCATCCACCGATGGACGTCGACCATGTCGGCGGCCGAAAAGCGCTCGCCGCGCTCGCCGAAACGGTCGTGCGCCGCGGCCAGATGCGGGCGCTTGCAGGGTTGAGCGGACCGACGGTCGCCGCATCCGGAGCTGCGCCAAAGGCCGCCGAAGCCCCGCTCGCCCAGGCGATCGCATGATGCGCCGCACGCCGTCCCGTGCGCCCTCGCATATCGGCGACGCGCGCCCATGAAAAAGCTTTTCATCAAAACCTATGGCTGCCAGATGAACGTCTACGATTCCGCACGCATGGCGGAATTGCTGGCGCCGATCGGCTACGGTCCGACGGATGCTCCGGAAGACGCGGACATGATCGTGCTCAACACCTGCCACATCCGCGAGAAAGCGGCGGAGAAAATGTACTCCGAGCTCGGCAGGCTGAAGGAGCTCAAGGATGCGCGCGGCACGACGATTGCCGTGGCCGGATGCGTCGCGCAGGCGGAGGGCGAGGAGATCATCGCGCGCGCGCCGCAGGTCGACATCGTCGTCGGGCCGCAATCCTACCACCGGCTGCCGGAAATGATCGCGCGCGTCGCGCGCTCCGGCGGACACGCTCTGGAGACCGATTTTCCCGAGCTCGAAAAATTCGACGTTCTGCCGCAGGACACGTCGCGGGGCAGCTCAAGCGAATTTCTCACCGTGCAGGAAGGCTGCGATAAATTCTGCACCTTCTGCGTCGTTCCCTACACAAGGGGCAGCGAATTCTCGCGCCCCGTGGCGCAGATCGAAAGCGAAGCGCGCCGTCTGGTGGCGCGCGGCGCATGCGAAATCACGCTGCTCGGCCAGAACGTGAACGCCTATCGCGGCGAAGGACCAGACGGATCGGCCTGGTCGCTGGCACGCCTGCTCCATCGGCTCGCGACGATCGACGGTCTGGAACGGCTGCGCTACACGACAAGTCATCCGCGCGACATGGCTGACGACCTGATCGCCGCCCATGGCGATCTCGCGCAACTCATGCCCTATCTGCACCTGCCGGTGCAGTCCGGCTCCGATGCCGTTCTCGACGCCATGAATCGCGGCCACACCGCCGACGCGTATCGCAGATTGGTCGAACGAATCCGCAAGGCGCGGCCGGATATTGCGCTCTCTTCGGATTTCATCGTGGGCTTTCCGGGCGAGAGCGACAAGGATTTCGAGGCGACGCTCTCGCTCGTGCGCGACGTTGGCTTCGCCCAATCCTATTCCTTCAAATACAGCAAGCGTCCCGGAACGCCCGCCGCGGCCGCGCGCAAACAGCTCTCGGAAGAGACCAAGGCGGCGCGACTGCAAGTGCTGCAGACGCTGCTGCTGGAGCAGCGCCTCGCCTTCGACGAATCCTGCAAAGGCAGGACGATGGACGTGCTGTTCGAAAAACCGGGTCGCCGTCCGGGGCAGGCGACAGGCCGAAGCCCGTATCAGCAGCCCGTCCATGCGGACGGCGCGCAATCGCTCATCGGCACCGTCCAGCGGGTCCGCATCGACGCGATCTTTCCCAACAGCCTGAAGGGAACGCTCGTCCCCGCACGCCAAGAGGCGGTGCCGCTTTGAGCGCGTCCAAGTCCAAACGCACCACCCGGGAACAGGTGACGCTGGAATTTCCGGACAATGCGCTGCTGGCGGGTCTTTCCGGATCTCATCAGAAGAATTTCGTCCGCGTCGAGCAGAAACTCGACGTCCGAATTGCGATGCGCGGGAACCTCGTGGCCATCGAAGGTACGCCGGAAAAACGAGAACGCGCGGCAACGGTCCTGCGCGCCCTGTACGCGCGCCTCGAAGCGG